>JBBDIM010000027.1:0-47031 GCA_040880405.1 Pirellulaceae bacterium
TGAACCAACGGGCCAATTCCTAAAGGGCGTGCTAGCTTCAAAGCGGTGGGTGTTCATAGTCAACCGTGGGTTGTTTGCGCTGTCTGGTCGCACTTAAGGCAGTGATGGGTAGCAGATAGGACGATCGCGGAGGCCGCTGGTCAGCCGACATTAAAGTCGAATACCACAACCCGTTTAAGGCAGGGGACCACGACATCCTTGACGCGTTCATGAACAGGATGAGGTAGGTAGGCGTCGCGGGCCTCGGGGCTTTCGAAGGTCATGATGAAGCCGTGGGTGAAGCCGTCGTTCATTCCTTCGGCACTGTCGTAAGGGCCATGGATCATCTCGGTCAGGCCGGGGATTTCGCCGACCATTCCCATCATCGCAGCGAAGCAGTGGTCAATCTGCTCAGGGGTGACGTTGGCGTTAAATTCAAAGACGCCAAAATGCTTTACCGACGGCACGGTGCTTACCTCTTCGGAACTCGGGAAAATAGGGCATCACGAGCCAGCGGTTGGTGACGCTGCTGGTCTCGGAACAAATTCGTGCGATCAACCAGGGGACGCGGCGGACACACCCCGCTGCCGGTGAGCGGCGATGTTTTTGAGCAAGGCTTCGGCGCAGGCCTGGGCGAAGCTCGGATCGTTGATTTCGCAGTCGAGGCTTTTCACCGGGATGTCCGCGCGGAGTTTTTCGGTGAGACTCTCGAACAAGGTGGTATCGGCCGCCTCGTCGTAGAACGGTTTCGCGGGGGCGCTGATCACGCTGATCGCCCCCCGAGGAATCAAGACCGTCACGGGAGCGGTGTAGGTGTTGATCTTCTCGGCCAAAATACTCCCCAGTTGCCGACACTCTTGAGCGTTGGTCCGCATCAAGGTGACCTGGGGGTTGTGATGGTAAAAGTTGCGGTCGGCGAATTGGTCCGGGATTGTCGATGGTTCGCCGAAGTTGACCATGTCGAGACAGCCAGGCGTCACGATTGCCGGAACGCCCGCTTTGGCCGCGGAACTGAGTCGTTCGGGACCGGCGGAGAGCACGCCGCCAACCAGCTCGTCGGCCCATTCGGTGGTGGTGATATCGAGAACCCCAGCGACCATCCCGCTTTCGATCAGCGACTCCATCGCCCGGCCGCCGGTACCTGTGGAGTGGAAGACGACGACCTCGTAGCCCGCTTGTTCCAAGATCGGTACCGCGGCACTTACGCACTCCGTGGTGTTGCCGAACATACTGGCGACGATCAGTGGCCGCTCGTTCTCCGCTGTGATGGAGGCCTCGACCATTCCGCAAATCGCCCCAGCGGCGCGGCTAAAGATGACGCGAGAGACACGGTTGAGGCCCGCGACATCGACAATGCTGGGCATCATCGTGATGTCCTTGGTGCCGACATAGGGTGCCGTATTGCCGCTGGCCAAGGTCGAGACCATCAACTTGGGCGCACCGATCGGCAGTGCCCGCATGGCAGCGGTCGCAATCGCGGTGCCTCCTCCACCGCCCAAGGAAATAACCCCCTCGATCCGCCCTTCTCGTTGCAGGCGGGCCAATAGCAAGGGGGCGGCCTTTGCCATGGCGGCGACCGCCGCTCCGCGGTCGTCCCCTTGGATCATCTCCGCCAGGGTGAGACCAGCGGCCTGGGCGACTTCTTCTCGGGAAACATCGGGCGTGATCTTCGGAGCCGCACCGGTCCCGACATCGATCAACAGCGGGCTGTGTCCCCGCTCTCGAATTCGATCGGCAATGAATCGATGCTCTTCACCTTTAGTGTCGAGTGTTCCCAATACCGCGATAACCGCCACGCCAAACCTCTTACTATTTTCGCTTCACGGGGATTTGCTTGAACTGCCGAGTTAACGCTGGCAACGATTTCTCGAAGGCCATCCGCTCTAGACTGGAGGCCCCGACGAACCCGACCGCGTCGGTGTGCTCGTTGATGTAGGCGGCGTCTTCCGGGGTCGAGATCGGCCCGCCGTGCGAGAGGCAGATGACATCCTTGCGGACCGACATCGCCGCCGCAACAATCGCCTGGGTCCGCTCGGCCGCGGTTTGCAGGGTGCAAGCCGCTTTGACGACCCCGATCGATCCGCCGATGGTGGTCCCCACATGGGCCACAATCGCGTCTGCCCCCGCTTCGACCATCGCCTTCGCTTCTTCAGGGGTGGCGACATAGGTAATAGAGAACAGGTCCATCTTCCGAGCCAAAGCCACCATCTCCACCTCCTTCGAGAAACTCATTCCGGTCTCTTCCAGGATTTGGCGAAATTCGCCATCGACGATGCAGTGCGTGGGGAAGTTGTTAACGCCGGAAAAACCCATTTCCTTGACCTGCAGCAACCAGTGCCACATTCGCCGTCGGGGATCGGACGCATGCACACCGCAAATGACCGGGACTTCTTTGACGACCGGCAACACCTCGTGTTCACCGATCTCCATCGAGACCGCGTTGGCGTCACTGTAGGCCATTAGCCCGGCGGTCGAACCATGACCCGCCATGCGGAACCGTCCGGAGTTATAGATGATGATGAGATCAGCACCCCCTTGTTCCAGGAGTTTCGCGCTAATTCCGGTTCCAGCGCCTCCGACCAAAAGAGATTCTCCCTGGGCCAACGTATCACGGAGACGCTCGATCACTTCGGTGCGCGTATAGGGGTTTCCTGTTCCAGTCCAAGGATTCGGCACGACGGCGCTACTTTCTATTACCGGGCTTTTCCGGTGAGTGTGAATTCAAATTGGTTGGCGTCATCTTCGCCGACCGTAGCGTCCAAGGTGGTCGCGGAGTTGTACTTCGCGGGAATCACCTGGATCACCTCCTCTACCATACCATTAGGACCCGCTCCGGGAATGGAATTACCGGTTTTTTGAGCCGACGTAATCTCGATGCGATACGTTCCCACAGACAAGCCATTTTCCTCGGTCGATCCAAACTTCCCGTTTTCAATGGGAAAGCTACTACCCCCTCCGCCACCCTGATTAGGAACGAAGAAAATGGTGCCGGTCTCCAGCGGGGCTTCGTTGTGTTGGACGGTTCCCGAGACTGGATGACGATCCGGACCACTCTCCTTGCCGCCACAGCCGACGAGCCCCAGCCCGAGGAGCCCCAGTCCGAGGATTGCTATGGAGACAGCGACGATGTCGGAGTATTTGCGTGTCATGGAATAAGGTCCTAAGGGTCTGCTGGGAGCCATCCCCCACCACTCGCCGAAAGCTCTGGGCGAGCGTGGAAGGTGAATCGTGATTTGAAAGTGATCCGCCGCTCAGAATTCTCCGAGGACTTCACCGCCGTCCGGAGAGGCCAGTCCTTGCCACGTGACAATGTCGATCGTTTCCGCAACGAACCGGCCGCTGCCATCGAACAACAACGCCTGCACGCCGCCGGGATGATTGCTTCGAGCAGTCAGACGATGAGGTCCATCGTCACCATTGCTGGTACAGGGGAGGCCCTTTTCTGGTTGGTTGACACACCGCTCGGTGATGTCGGCCGAAAGATCGTTGGGTGGAAAATCGTGGGCATAAAGGTTTGATCCGGCATCGGCAAAAATCGCCCCGCGAGAATCGTTCCCCTTCACGCGACGGATCTCAGAGATCGCCAAGGTGTTGGAGGTCCCGTCGGTAATGTCGCTGAAAGTCCGCTTCACGTTCAACAGGAATGGCCCTTTGATGAGCAGGCCGGTCTGGGCATCGCTCGATTGGCACATGGTGCGGGAGTAGGTCCCCACGCCGATATTCGCCGCATAGGTCCCCCGGAAACCGAAGTCGAACGCGGTATTGAAGATCTCCGCGCTCCCGTCCGAGGGGCAAACCAGCACTTGAACCTCGATGGCCCGGGCCGGTTGATTCTCCGAACCCCACCAGTTCGCCGATTCGACGTACAGTTCAGCGAGCTGGGCCTGCTCGATGTAGGGGAGTAGCCCAAACATCCACGAAGCGTGTTGCATCTCGCAATCGGAAGAGAGCATGTGTCCTGGGGGAAATTGTTGGTAGGTGTCGTGATAGGTGTGCAGTGCGATGCCGAGTTGCTTCAAATGGTTGTTGCAGGTCATCCGCCGCGCGGCTTCTCGGGCCTGTTGCACCGCAGGCAGCAGGAGAGCGACCAGCACGCCGATAATGGCGATCACCACCAACAATTCGACGAGCGTAAAGGCATTCCGGCGATCGGGTTGAGGGATCATGTTAAAACTCCAATTGAGAATTAAAAAACCTGATCTGGTCAGGCAATGATTGAAAAAGAACACAAGCGACGAGATATTGAGAGGACCGCAACGGAACGGATACTATCCGTCCGGATGAAAGCGTGGAAGTTAAAAAGAACGAATCTTTCGTTAACTTCCACTCAATGTAGGTTTGTGTTCGATTAGCTTCCATCAACCAGATCCACGACTGCATGCGCGAAATCCACATTCTTGGCAAAGAGACTCAGGTTCAGGCGATCCGCGCCAGTGACGCCGACCGCCGTGAGTGGCTAGCCGCGGCGCCTCGCTGTCCGGAGCTGAATGAGTACCGGATTGTCCACTGCGGTCTGATGCGGGCGAAAATGCCGTTTGAGGTGGTCCGACTCAATCTTTCAGGCACCTTTTTCTTTGCCTGTTTTGAAGGAAAGGGGCAGGTTCTGATTGATAGTCAGTGGCGGACGGTCCGCGCGGGTGAGGCGTGTGTTCAGCCACCATTTATCCCCAACGCGCTCAAGGCCTCACAGGACGCGAGCTGGAAGTTTTGCTGGGTCCGGTATCAGGAGGCTCCCCGCAGCAAACCGCTCGTTTCGCTGCATTCGCCTGCCTTGGGAAAATATGATGCGACGATGTTGCGTTTGGCGATCAAGGGTCTTCACGCGGAGACCCTTTCCGTAAATTCCAACGCCACGGCGATGAACTGGATCGACTTAATCCACAAATACGTCCTGACCTTCGCTCATCCGGTGGGGATGGACGAGCGGCTGATGACGGTCTGGTCCGAGGTGGAGCACCACCTGGACAAGGACTGGACCCTTCAGAATTTGGCCGATATTGGCTGCGTCAGCCGGGAACACCTCCGGCGGCTCTGCACGTCGGCCCTCGGTCGCTCCCCAATGGAGCACCTGACCTTCCTCCGCATGCAACGCGCCGCCTCCCTGCTCCGAACCACCAACTACAAAATCGCAATCGTCGCGAGAAAAGTGGGCTACGCCAATCCATTCTCCTTCTCCGACGCCTTCCAAAGACGCTTCGGCTGGCGACCCTCGGTTTACCGAGAACAGAAAAGTTGAATCGGGATTGGGATTTTGATTCTCTTGCTCGCGTTTGGGGTGTTGCCTGTGCTCATGCCGTAACAAGTCTGGTAAATACCCCAAGCCAGGGCAAACCCTCGTTACCCAGTTTCACTTGACGCGTGAAACGCTTGTCGTAGAATTAGGCGTATGTCTAAGGCATTGCTCACTTCCGTTCTCACCCTCTCGCTGCTGCTTTGTCCCTTTCACTGCATGGGGATTTTGACGGGTGCGGAGCAGGGTTCCTCAATCATGGAGAGGGGCTGCTCCTGTTGTGAGCATTTTTCGACGACCGGACAAGCTTCCTCGGATAACCCGGAAGCTCCTCAAGAGGATGGCGTCTGCGGAAACTGTTCCTGCCACGGGGCGATTGCCGCGGATCCGATCGATTTTTCCCTTGTTCTGGACGTCTGGACCGATCTGCCGACCTTTTCGCTGGCCGCCGAGGCGGATAATCCTCCGCTTCAACTTTGCCGGGCTGAGCTTCCGGAATTGAGACCGGCCCCCCATTGTTCGATTTGCATTATTCAGCAGTCGCTGCTGCTATAAGCGACCATCTTTGGGCGAGTTCTCTCGCGATCGCAGGGCCATATCGGTAGCAGGTTCGCTGCATTTCGCCGCTTGCCTGTAGTCCACCCATTCCTGTATTTCCCGATCCGGCGTTGCCCCCTTCGTATCTAGCGCGGGAAGGCCATTCGCTGTCCGGGTTGTTCGTCGCTGCTGATGACAGGTTCCAGTCCATGATGCGCCGAAGATTACTCCCCTGGGAATATGGTGTCCGCAACCTGATGCGGCGGCCGACCCGGAGCGCGCTGACGTTGTCGGCTCTCTCGGTCGTCATCCTGTTGATCTTTGTGGTCGTGGGTTTTATCCGGGGGCTGGAAAAATCGCTCGCCGTCAGCGGCGATTCATCCGTCGTCTTGGTCTACTCGCTCGGCGCGGAGGAAAACATCGAAAACTCGGCGGTGGCGGCCCGGACGGCTTCGCTGCTGACCGCGAGTTTGGAAGGAATCCAAAACCGGTTTGGCGTGCCGCATGTTTCACCGGAATTGTACTTCGGAACCCGGGTTCAGACGGCGAGTTCCGGTACTTCCGGGCTCGGTCTGGTCCGCGGTGTCACACAAGCCGCACCGCTGGTGCGGCGGAGCGTTCGTTTGGTGGCGGGAACATGGCCAGGTCCAGGCGAAGTGATGGTCGGAAAGTTGGTCGCCGCCAAGCTCGGATGCGATCCTCAGGACGTCCAGATCGGACAAGAGATCACCATCGAAAAGAAAACATGGCGAGTCAGCGGACAATTCGAAGCGGGCGGGTCGGCCTACGAATCGGAGATTTGGTGCCGCCTGCCCGACTTCCAGCAGGCCCTTAAGCGTCAGGATATCAGCCTGGTCGCGATGCTAATGGGGCCCCGAATGAGTGCGGCGGATGTCACCATCTTCTGTAAAGAGCGAACCGACCTGGAGCTTCAGGCTGTCGCCGAAACCGACTATTACCAGTCGCTACAGCAGCATTACAAACCGGTGCGAATGCTGGCCTGGCTGGTGGTTTTGCTGGTTGCCGGAGCGGGCGTTTTCGCCGGGCTCAACATGATGTACGGCTCGGTGGCGGGCCGGATTCGCGAAATCGCCACCCTCCAAGCTATCGGCTACCGACGACGAGCGATCCTCGTCAGCATCCTCCAGGAAGGGATGCTTCTGTCGGCGGCTGCTTCGCTTTTGGCCGGAACGGTCGCACTCCTGGTTCTCAATGGAATCGCGGTGCGTTTTACGATGGGGGCGTTTACTCTTCGGATCGACGGAATGTCTCTGCTGATTGGGTGTGGTGTCGGCCTCTTGCTCGGAATTGTGGGGGCCCTGCCGCCCGCGATCAAGGCACTCCGCCTTCCGGTCGCGGAAAGCCTGAAAGCCATCTAAGTAACTTTGGATTCACTTTTTTCGTTTCAACGTTTCACGAAAGGATTTGTACTGATGAAAACTTCACTAGGAACACTCGGCGTATTGTTGGCAGTTGCGGTGACGGCTTGGGGATGCGGCTCGGGCGATAAGACCCCGACCGCGACCTCTTCCGTCCCTGACTCCCGCTTCACGGCCACTTCGGAACCTGCCGAAGCCCAGCCGGTGGGCAGCGCTCGCGAATCGGCGGAAGACGCACAGGATATTGTCGTCGTGGGACGGATCGGCGGTTCATCCAAGCCATTTGTCGACGGAGTCGGCGCGTTCACGATTGTCGATAGCAAGGTTGCTTTCTGTCCCGAAGAGGAAGGTTGCCCCACACCCTGGGATTACTGCTGCTCGCAGAACGAGGTGAAGGAAAACATCGCCCTAGTCAAACTGGTGGATGCCGAAGGAAAACCGGTGACGCAGGATGCCCGGGAACTACTCAACATCAAAGAGTTGAGCATGGTGGTCGTCCAAGGGAAGGCCCAGCGAGACGCGGAAGGCAACCTGGCCATTCAGGCGGACCAAGTCTTCGTCAAGCCATAGTTCGCGCCTTGAAAACCTCGGCAACTGGCGCACCGACGTGTGCCCCAGTTGCTCAATGCAAACAAGAAATTCTCCACCTGGAGGTAGGAAACATGGTTGCCGCGCGACACGACCTCAGCGAACTGGCGTTGGAACGTTCCCATCCCCCCGCTGCCCAAAAGAAGCGGCGGATTCCGTGGGTGACCCGCTACGCCGTCCCGGGTCTGATCATCGCCGGTGTTCTGGCGCTGCTTGGGTTCTCTGCGCTCGAACATCTGGTGGCGAGGCAACCGGTGACTGTCGTCCCGGTCATCATGACCCGGGCCGAAGTTCAACGCGAGGGGACGCCGCTGTTTCAAGCGGCCGGTTGGGTTGAGCCGCGTCCCACTCCGATCAATGTGCCCGCGTTGACCGAAGGGGTTGTCGAAGAACTTTTGGTGGTCGAAGGGGAGGAAGTGAAGGCGGGTCAGCCAGTGGCCCGGCTGATTGACGTCGATGCGAGTCTCGCACTCCGTCGAACCCAAGCCCAGCGAAATCTTCGCCAGGCCGAGGTAGAAAGCGCCAAGGCCGAATTGAAAGCCGCACGTCGCACGAAGGAGAATCCGGTTCGTCTCCAAGCGGAGTTAGCGGAAGCCCTGTCAATGCTGGCCAAAACCGAGACCTCCCTCGCCCAATTGCCCTTTCTCATCAAGACGGCCGAAGCGGATCACGGCTACGCCAAGACGAGCGTCGAAGGCAAACGCGCAGCGGAGCAGGCGATCGCGCGAATCATGCTGGATAAGGCCGAAAGTGAGTACTCGGGCGCCACGTTCCGGCTCGAAGACCTACGGCAACGCCAGCCTCAGCTAGAGCGGGAAGTGGAAGCCCTGCAAGCGAGGGTCAGCGCGCTGACCTCACAGTTGGAACTCCTTATCGACGAGACGCGGCGTGTGGAAGATGCCGAAGCCCAATTGAGTGCCGCGGAAGCAATGTTGGATGAGGCACAAATTGCGGTCGAGAACGCTCAACTGGCGCTTGATCGAACGACGGTCCGTGTACCTCGTTCCGGCCGCGTCCTGCAACTGGTAGCGCATCCGGGGACGCGTGTGATGGGGCTGGAAGATGCCGGGATGCAAAACTCTAGCATCGTGATTCGTTGCTACGATCCGCAAAGTCTTCAGGTCCGCGCCGACGTTCGTCTGGAAGACGTCCCGTTTGTGCAACCGGGTCAACCGGTCGAGATCGAAACGGCGTCGTCCCCGCATCCGATTATCGGGACCGTCCTATTGGCAACCTCATCGGCCAACATCCAGAAGAACACCCTTGAGGTAAAAGTGGCGATCATCGATCCACCGGCGGCCATTCGCCCGGAGATGCTTGTGACCGCTACTTTCCTGGCCATGCCACAGCCGGATCAGGAAGCGACCGACACCGGCGACTACGATCGGCTGCTCGTTCCTCGACAACTGGTGATCTCGGCTGAGGGAGAGGACGCCGTCTGGGTCGCCACGCCGGATGGCCGCGCCCAGCGGAAGACCATCCAGCTTGGCAGGGCCGGATCGGAAGAACTTGTCGAGGTGGTCCAGGGATTGCTCCCGACCGATAAAGTGATCTCATCCGATCGGGGCAATCTTTCCCCCGGAGCGAGAATCGTAATTACCGAAGAGGACCCAACCATCGGCATGATGGGACAGCTATAGGGTTAGTGGGCGGCAAGGGGTTCACCATTCGTTTTTCAAGGACACGGATCAATGGCACTAGTCGAGCTGCGAGGCGTCACCAAACAGTTCAGCAAGGGGGACGAGGTGATCACTCCCTTAGACGATATTGACCTCGACATCGAGCAAGGGGAATTTGTCTCGTTAATGGGACCGAGTGGGACCGGCAAAAGCACGCTGCTGAACTTGATCAGCGGGATCGATCGCCCCAACCACGGCACGGTCCTCGTCGACAAGGTGGACATCACGGGGCTCTCGCGCGGAAAACTGGCCGACTGGCGGGCCGCTAACCTCGGCTACATTTTTCAAACACACAATCTCATTCCGGTGCTGACGGCCTACGAGAACGTCGAGCTGCCAACGCTGTTGCTACCTCTTACCTCGGCCGAGCGCCGCAAACGAGTGGAGTTGGCATTGGACGTGGTTGGTCTGACCGATCGAGCCGACCACTATCCGCGACAACTCTCCGGTGGTCAGGAGCAGCGTGTCGGAATTGCCCGCGCGATTGTCGGTCATCCGCAGGTCGTGGTTGCCGACGAACCGACCGGGAGTCTCGACACGAAAACCAGTGAGCAGATTCAAACATTGCTCCAAGACCTCAACAAGCAGCTCGACATCACCCTGGTGATGGTGACGCACGATCACCAAGTGGCACAAATCGCGACTCGGCAGCTTCTGCTGGACGAAGGGAAGATCGTTGAAGCGACCACCGGCGGCACCA
This sequence comes from Pirellulaceae bacterium, assembly GCA_040880405.1. GTDB lineage: Bacteria > Planctomycetota > Planctomycetia > Pirellulales > Pirellulaceae > JBBDIM01. The sequence continues at coordinate 10,093 of JBBDIM010000027.1, forward strand.
TCGAAAAAGTGAGGAACGGCTAATGTTTCAATTCGCCCCCTATGTCCTGAAAAGCTTGTGGCGTCACCGTGCCCGGACCATGTTGACGGTCAGTGGTGCCGCCGTGGCCATGTTTGTATTCTGCATTGTGTCCTCGGTGCAGGAAGGGCTGGAGCGGCTCACCACGAACGACGACGCCCAGCGGACCCTGATTGTGTTCCAGGAGAACCGCTTTTGCCCCACCAGCAGTCGCTTGCCGGAAGATTACTCCCGGAAGATCAGGGAAATTCCCGGGGTGAAGGACGCGATGCCGGTCCAAGTCTGGACGAACAACTGCCGCGCGAGTCTCGATATTGTGGTCTTTAACGGGGCTCCTCCCCGGCAGTTGCGGGAGGCCCGAGACCTGACGCTCGTATCCGGCAATTGGGAAGAATTCGAGTCACAGCGCGATGCGGCCATCGTCGGCAGCAATGTGGCGCAGCGGCGAGGCCTTAAGGCGGGGGAGCAATTTTCGATCGGCGAACTCTCGGTCAAAGTGGCGGGCATCTTCACGTCGCCGATTCCCGCGGAGGATAACCTCATCTATACCAGTCTGGAGTTCTTGCAATACACCAAAGGGGTCGACTCAGCCGGACTCGTGACCCAGCACGAAGTCCATCTGACAACAGACGCCGACCCGGACGCGACCGCCTCGGCCATCGATGAGCTACTGAAGGCAGGCCCGGTCGCGACCACGACCCGCCGCAAAGGAGCTTTTCAGACCAGCACCCTGTCCGATCTGGTCGACTTGATTCAATTCGCCCACTGGCTGGGCTATGCCTGCGTCGGTCTGGTGCTGTCGTTGGTCGCCACCACCACCATCATGTCGGTCCAGGACCGAATCAAGGAGTACGCCGTACTGGAAACACTCGGCGTTCGTCCTTTGCGTGTCTTCCGCCTGGTGGTATCGGAAGGCATCCTCCTCTGCTTCGCCGGAGGAGTCCTGGGAACCGCCATGGCCCTCGCGGCACTCGGCTGGGGAGGCATGGCCATCGGTGCGGAGGGAGTTACAATCGCCTTCCGCCCCTCACTTCGGCTCGCCATCCTCGGAGCAACCGTTTCGCTAATCGTCGGCTTCCTCGCAGGCCTGGCACCGGCCACCCAAGCCGCGAGAACGCCGATCCTGAACTCGTTGAGAGACGAGTAGGGCCGAAGTAGGTGGCGTGGAGCCAAGTTGACTTGGCGATCAACACGCGTGAATAAGGAAGCCAGCCATGCATGAATTCTTAAACGATTTGCCGGACCAGGATGCGCTACCTCGTGACCTCACCAAACTGCGGTCACGGATTATGTACGTCGAAAATAAATCAACCGGACTGAATGGCCCCGCTCGGATCGGCAGGGTCTATTTCAGCAAGACCGGCAAGACGATTTACTGTCACGGGAAGCGATTTCGGAGTCTCAAGGGATCGGGATTTAAGGCCAACTATTTTGACGTCGATACGGGCGAGCAGTATTGGATTACCGGCGTAAAGAAGCGAGGCGGCAACCGACTTGACGGCGGAAACGATGGCGTCGAGATTGACGCCGATGTGACCAAGTGAGATGCCCCTAACCCGCCCCGTGAGCAATGTCAAAACGTGACGGCAGTCTCAGACTGCGATTTTGCTTCTCGCCGCGATTGTGTAGCGGCCCAATCTCGCCCAGCGAAGGTGATGATCTAAATTTACCCGGTTTGCGGGTCATAATACATAATACGTGAGGAGCGGCGTTAGCTTTTGGCGCGGCTATGTTGTTAGTCGACTCGCGACTCACCCAGGATTTCGGACAACGTAGTTGATAAACCGATCGGCACGACGGAACCGTGGTCCTTGTCGGCGAACTGGTGATAGGTGAAGGTGAATTGGTCCGACTCTCGTTGTTGCATTCGATGTGCAAAATCCCGTGTGCTGCCAAAAGCTTTGCTGGCCTCGGTTGGCTTCAAGGCGGCGGCAGGGCCTACGTCACCACTCAATTCCAGTTCGCCGATAGCGATCGTCAGATGGACCGGGGACGTCAATCGGTCGAGCTTCGCCGAAAACGGTTGCTCTTGGGGACCCAGGGCATAGTCGTTCCACCAGCCGGATGGGCTGATCGCGACGTAGTTTTGAAACGCATCCGGCCGCGTGAACAGGGTATGCATCACAAACAGCCCACCAAAGGAATGACCAATGAGAGTTTGTCGCTGGCGATTGATGGAAACCTCTTTCTCGATCCGTGGTCTCAACTGCTCCACTAGAAACTCGAGAAATGCGTCCGCTCCGCCGCTCTTGGGCCAGCCGCCGGGAATTCGCGTGGGTGGCAGCTTTTCCGGATCGGCTGGAGTCGTCAGGTCGTAGGTTCGCCGGACCCGATCTAATCGTTCCTCGGTCGGATAGCCGATCCCCACGATGACCGCCGGCGGCAACGCAGGCTTGGCGCTGCGGTAACTCTCGACGGCTACCCTACCCGCCCGATCACTTTGAACCGAGGCCCTTTCGAAACGGCATGATTTTACGCCCTGGAAGTTCGCATGAGAGTTTTTGACCCACCCGCCGTCTCCAGCGGACCACCACAGCAGAATTGGACAATACGTATGGCGAATGGAATAAAGTTCGCTCGGCCCTCGGCATCACAAGAGGATCAAACACCAACCGGGTCCTCGCTCCTAACAGCCGAAGACTTGGTCAAAAAGTTCCGTCAGGGGACGGAAACGGTCACCGCGCTCAATGGCGTCTCGTTGGAAATCGCCTCGGGGCAATTCATCGCCATCATGGGGGCGAGCGGATGCGACAAGAGCACGCTACTGCATGTCATGGCGGGATTGACACAACCTGATGAGGGAACGGTTTCCGTGGAAGGAGAGCACCTTTCCGGAATGTCGGACACAAGGCTAACCGACTTCCGCCGACGCCGGATTGGTTTGGTTTTCCAGCAATTCAATCTCGTCACCACGTTGACCGCGCTCGAAAATGTCATGCTGCCACTGCTGGCCGAAGGGGGCGTTCGCAGGACTCGCAGCGTGAACGGGGAATGGCCTTGCTCAAGACGTTGGGCCTGGAGCAGCGGGCGAATCACCGCCCGGATGCCATGAGCGGTGGTGAGCAGCAACGGGTCGCCATTGCGAGGGCGCTCGTCACCGATCCGGCCATTATTCTGGCCGATGAGCCGACAGGCAGCCTCGACTCAGTGAACGGCAACAACATTTGCGCCTTGCTGAAAGAGCTTAACGAAGGAGAAGGGCGCACAATCGCCGTGGTAACCCACGAGCCCGCCGTGGCGGCCTGGGCCGACAGGATTATCGTGATGAGGGATGGCCGGGTCTGTTCCGAGTGGACGACCGATGAGGTTCCGGACGCTCATGCTCTCGCCGCTCGCTATCAGGATATCGTTGCCGCTCCCACAACCGGAAGGACCTAGATGAGCCTGACATGGAAGCTGTTCCTCGCAAACGCGCGACAGCAAAAGATGCGCCTGATGCTGACCGCGTTGGCGATGATTGCCTCGATCGGAGTCGTGTTGTGGGTCGTATCGGCCTATGAGGCAATTGCCGCCCAGTTTGACGACCAAACCGAAGAGTTTGTCGGCAACTATTCGCTGTTCGTCGTTCCCGCCAATCCGGAAGAACCACTTGCGAGCGAGCTAATCGACTCACTCCACAGCTCCCCGGTAATCGAATATGCGAACCCGGTAACCCAGTTCCACCACTCGTTTCAGCCGGTGGTAGAGTCTTCAGCCCAAGAGGACGCGAAGAGACGAGGCTTCGGTCGCATGCGTCCCACAGTCGTTGGAACTTCGGCGACCGAGCCTCGCTACCCACTACGAGAAGGTCGTTGGCTCCGCCCCGATTCGGGTGACGAGGCGGTTGTCAGTCGCGGAATCTGCGAAGGGCTCGGCTTGAGTCTGGGGGACGCGTTTGAATTTCAAACCGCGAGCACTGAGTCGCTCCGCTTGACCGTTGTGGGGATTACAGAGCAGGTCGACGATGTCGAATTCGCGATGACACGTACCAAGGGGGGAGCGCCAGGCGGAACGAACCGAGGGCCAGCCTCGTTGCCCATCTATGTACCGCTCAAAACCGTCCCGCAGTTGACGGGGGAACCACCTCATATAAACCTGGTTGAGCTTCGAATTCACACAGGAGCCACGATACAGCAGTTGGAACAGGCAGTCGATTTTTCAGCTCAAGGGGCGGGGCTTCTCCGCCCCGAAGATGTTCGAGCGAAAATCGCCGGAGGTTTTGCGGCCGAAGGAGCTCGCAAACAGGCCGTATTTGTGACCGCGCTTTCCATCTTGGCATCGGCATTCATCATTTTCACCACGTTAAGCATGGGGGTGAACGAGCGTGATACGGCTGTCCGCCAGGACAATGTGTCGCTCATTGGAATTCACCCAGAGTCAGCGTTTGGGGGGAGCGAACCGTTGTTCCAACTCCGGTTTATTCGAGGAAACCGCGAGGAGGCCCTCGCAAAATTGCGTGAAGGGCACCATTGTCTGGTTCCGGAATCCTTCACCGAGATCGCCGGGCTTGGCGTGGGGGACAAGCTCGCCATCATTCCGCCGAAGAACCCGGATCACCCCGTGGAGTACACAATTGCGGGAGTGGTATCGATGCCGGGCTCGAACTGGATCACAAAAACCACCGGCATTCGGCGCCACTTCGTCCGCACCGGGGGAATTGTGTTTGCTCCGGAAGCTCAAGTGCGCGCCGACTTCGATCTACCGGATCTGGAATTTGTTTGGATGGAAAGGGAAGGAGATACCACTACCGAAACACTGCACGCGAGTCTTGCGTCGCTCATCCGCACGGCGGCGGAAAACTCGCCGCTTCCGCGAAGTAGCGGCAGCCTTAGCCGCCCCGCGGAAGGTGGAGTCAAAGTGACTTCGCTGCGGGATGTCCGAAGTCAAATGCGGCAACGGGGTGGTGATGCCATCGCCGCCATGGGTTGGTTACCCCTGGTAACGCTCGTGGTCGTTTCACTTGGAATTGTCAACACGATCGCCGCTTCGGTGCGGGCCAGACGATGGGAGTTTGGCATCCTGCGGGCCGTTGGGCTTCGCCGCTGGTCACTCACTCGCCTGGTAATTTCCGAGGCCATTTTGATTGGATTGGTGGCGAGCATATTAAGCCTACTATTTGGCCTCCTGGTGGGATGGACCTGTCTCGGATTGGTTGGCTATGTGAGCAATCAATGGTTCGAGGGGGTTCACACGCCGTTGGTATTTCCGTGGAGCGCGTTGATTTTCGGTTACGCCCTCACCTTTGTTCTGTGTTTCTTGGCCTCGCTCTGGCCCGCGATTGCCTCCGGACGCTCCGAGCCGCTCACCCTGCTGCAAGCGGGTCGGTCCGCGAGCTAGGTCTCCGGCGGTTTGCCGATTGAATCGCTGTTTGCAACCGCTGATGACTACCCCGGCCCAGGGCTGGTGGACGGTGGAATTATTCAGGCGAAACGCGCGGCGGTCCACCTCTTCAAACCAGATTCGATTCCCATCGACTTTTAGGCCATTCAGCCCAACCAACGGTGCGACCTGCTCGGCCAAATGGGCCTATTATTTTCCTAGTATGCGGGGTGCCGGGTTCTCCACCGCTCGGCACACCTCTTGTAAGAATACGGCCGCCGGAGCACCATCGATTGCACCATGGTCGAAGGTCAGGCTCAAGGTAATTCGGTCGCCGGGGATGATGGTGTCGTCCTGCAGGACAACCGCCTCGCGGCGAATCGCACCGATGCCAAGGATTGCGATTTCCGGGTAATTGATGACAGGGGTGAAAGCTGTGACACCATACCCGCCGAGACTCGTAACGGTGAACACCCCTTGTTGCATCTCGGCGGCGGTTAATGTCCGCGTGCGTGCCCGCTGGACCAAATCGCGAGAACGAGCGACCACATTGGAGAATGAGGATTCTCCCACATTATGGATCACTGGCACGAGCAAGCCCTCCGGCGTGTCAACCGCGATCCCGATATGTAAACCATCGCCGTCCGGAAATTTCAAACCCGACTGGTCCTCATTCCAGCGGGCGGCCAGCGCCGGATGCTGCCGGAGAACCGATGCGACGAGGCAGGTTATGATATCGGTGTACGCCGGGACAGGCGACGTGACGAATGGCTGCTTGAAATTGTTCCGAAAAGCCACAATATTTCCTGCATCGGCGTTCGCAAACAAAGTAACCGGAATAGTCCTTGCTTGGCTGAGCCGCAAACGATCGGCGATCACTTTCCTGTGGCTCGAAAGGGGCCTTTCAAGGGAAGTAGGTAAAACAGTCCCATGGGCCTGAGATACTAAACCATTTCCTGACGCGGTTTCGGAAGTAGGCCTCAATTCAAATCCTCCGGCAGGGGATACCGCCCCGCGGACATCTGTCTCGCGGATACGACCACCGGCACCGGTTCCGCTGAGCTGCGTCCAATCGATCCCTAACTCTTGGGCCACACGTCGGGCCCGGGGGCTCGATCTCGTCACTTTGCTCACGACGGCAAGGTTTGACTCCCCAAACACTGGCGAGGTTCCCGCTTTTGCCGTGGCGAGGTCTTCCCTGGGGCGCGGATCAACGGCACCGGGAATCGAATCATCAGAGGAAGCCAAATCACCAGGGTCTGTCGACGGGACACCGGGTGGTGATTCTCCCTCGGCCAACAAAAATCCGAGCAATGTCCCGACGGCCAAGTCATCGCCGGTTTGCGGCCCGTCGGGCGGGATGTAAAGAATTCCCGCGTCAACGGACTCGATCTCTTGGAGGGCTTTCTCCCCCTCCAATTCAAAGAGGGGATCGCCGACTTGAACGGTATCTCCCGCTTGCTTTAGCCAGCCTTGGAAGGTTCCCTCTTCCATCGACCATCCCAATCGCGGCAGTCGAATCTCATGTGCCATCGTTATTCCTTGACCAGTTCGCGAATGGAAGCGGCAATTTGTTCTGCCCCAGGAATCATGGCACCCTCCAGCGGCGGGCTATACGGTGTGGGGCAAAAGATACCGGTTAAGCGACGGATCGGTGCATCCAAGTCATCGAAGCCTTCGTCGGCGATCCGGGCCGCAACTTCCGCGCTAAAACCAAATTGAGCGGGTGACTCGTCCACGATCAGCAGTCGACCGGTCTTGTGAACCGAGGCCAAAATTGTCTCGGTATCGAGCGGCGAAATCGTCCGCGGATCGATCACCTCAATCGAGACGCTCTCTTGTTCCAACTGGTCCGCTACGGCCTTCGCCAAATGTACCATCCGACCAAGCCCGACAACGGTGACATCCGTTCCCTCTCGCACGATGGCCGCCTTGCCGAACTCGATCTCGTAATCTCCATCGGGGACGTCGTCCTTGGTCTGCAGAAGCTCACGATGCTCAAGGAATAGGACGGGGTCGTTTTGGCGAAGTGCTCGGTTCAGGAGGCCCTTTGCGTCGTAGGCTGAAGAAGGGACCACGACCCGAAGACCCGGAACCTGCCCGAACATTGCATAGTAGCTGCCGGAGTGATGTGTAGCCGCCGAGTGCCCGACTCCGATGCAACCCCGCAGCACCACGGGCATTTTCAGACGCCCGCTGGACATATATTGAATCTTGGCGAGCTGGTTAAAGATCTCGCCAATGGCGTCGAGGACGAAGTCCGCGAACATGAAATCGATGACCGGCCTAGTGCCCGTCATCGCTGCGCCGCAGGCCAATCCGACGAAACCCCTTTCGCAAAGTGGCGTATCGCACAGGCGTTCCGGTCCGTAGAGATCGAACAACCCCTTCGTTGTCAGGAAGTTGCCACCCCGTTCGCCGATCCCCTCGCCCATGACAAAGATCCGCGGATCGGCTGCCATGGCCTCCGTGAGAGATTCTCGCGTGGCCTGCGCGTAGGAAATCCGACGCGTCGATGTCGCGGCCGGCCCAAGGTTGCTGGCTACCGGTTCGGCATAGACATGATCGGCCGCCGACTGCGGATCAGGCCACGGACTTTTTTCCGCGAATTCCCGTGACTCGAGGACCACTGCCTGAATTTCCGCGTCGATTTCGTCCAATTCCTCCAGCAACGCAAGGTCGCCGCTCTCGACGATCAACCGCCGCAAGCGGGTGATCGGACAACGTTGTTTCCAAGATTCTACCTCCTCCCGAGTACGGTAATCGAAGTCACCCATGCCTTCCGCGTGGGCCCGAGTGCGGTAAGTCTTGCATTCGATCAGGGTCGGTCCCCCTCCCCGGCGAGCCCGGGCAGAGGCCTCTTGTGCAACGCGGTAAACCTCAGTGACGTCATTCCCATCGACCTCCACTCCCGGCATTCCGTAGGCCGGACCCCGATCCGAGACGCTGGGGTTTCCGCTGGCATAAGAGAATGGAATTTCGGTGGCGAACTCGTTGTTCTCACAGACGAACAGCACGGGAAGTTTCCAGATGCTGGCCATGTTCAGGCCTTCGTGGAAGGCACCATTATTCACGGCACCATCACCAAAGAAAGCGACAGCAACATGGCTGCTCTTCCGCAGTTTGAAGCTGTAGGCTCCGCCGCAGGCCTGCAAGATACAGGGACCGACAATCCCGCTGGTCCCCATCATGCCGATCTCGGGAGCGAACAGATGCATCGAACCGCCCCGGCCTCGCGAGCAACCGGTGGTCCGTCCGAATAGTTCCGCCATTAGGTCGCGGGCTGGCATCCCTTTGGCCAATGCATGCCCATGTCCGCGGTGCGTACTGAATACTACATCATCCTTGGTGAGGTTTCCACAAACTCCTGCGGCGATCGCCTCTTGGCCGACATAGGTATGGCAGGCCCCCGGAATAAGGCCTCGCTGATGGCATCGCGCAAGCTCTTCTTCCGTTAATCGGATGAGTTGCATGGTGCGATAGAGCGACGGTAACTTTCCCAGTACCACAGGTGAAATCGGAACACTTGTGGTGTCAATAAAGTCGTTCGGTTTATGCATTATTATTCATTTACTCCAATAGTTCCACCAGCATTCATGGCGAGGTTTCCTCCGTCCATGGGAATCAACGCACCAGTAATCCAGTCCGAGGCATCCGACGCAAGCAGCACGATCAAGCCTGCAATGTCGTTCGGCTGACCCAATCGCCCCCGAGGCACCCCGCGAAGCCATTGTTGTTCTAGCTGAGGATCTAGGTCCATACGTTGTTTGAGATTGGGATTGACCACCTGAGCCGGCAGGATTGCATTGGTGCGAACACCCCGACGGGCCCACTCCGTGCTTAGTTCACGAGTCATCTGGACGACCGCGCCCATCGCCATACTGTAGGCGATATGACCTCGGCCCAGGGCCGTCGTGCTCGCCAGGGAGCCAACATTGACGATACTTCCGCTCCCGGCCGCTAACATCCGCCTTCCCGCTTCCTGACACATACACAACCGACCAAACACCAGGTTTTGAAACACACCTTGAACTTGTTCAGGGGAAATGTCCTCTGGTGTTGCCAAAAAGCCCTCACCTGCGATATTGCCCAGAAAATCGATCTTTCCATATTCCACGTCCAGTCGTCTGAACATCTCCTCGATCTGGATCGGATCGGAAATATCGCATGTCACCGCCACGGCCCGCCGCCCCAGGGCCTCAATGTCAGCGACCGTTTGGTCCAGTCCGGAGGCATTCCGGTCGGCGAGCATCAGGTTAGCCCCATGCTCTGCAAGGGCCAGGGCGGCCGCGCGGCCCATTCCACTGGCGGCCCCTGAAATCAGGGCAACCCGTCCGGTAAGGGAAAAAAGTGTCACTTTTCGACGCACCTCATACGGAATTAAATGAACAAGGCCTTGATGGCTGGCCACTGATTTTCAATGAATACTAACGTCGCCAAGCCTAAATAAAAGATCGCGCACGAAGAGACTCCCAGCGAATGGTACCATCGCGGACGCAATTCCGGGGGAAGCAGTTTGTGATTAATCCACAGCAATTGTAGGGCCGTGACTCCTAGGGCGACGTTATTAAGATTGGCGATGACAATCGTCATTAATTTGGGAGTCCCATACGTGCTAAACAAGTAAGCGCAAACGAGGGACCATGCCAGATAACTGAATAAGATGGTGTAATAGATCCACTCCACCTGGTTTGGCCGAAATGTGTTGCGGACTCGCCGACTGGCCGTCCAAATCCCGTCGGTCCAACGCCGACTGAAGTCGTCAATAATCGACATCTGACTAGGTAACATCACCGCGACCCCGGCCAGCAGCGCCACGACCCACAGCACCTGTTGCAAAACCGGCATGAGTGGAGGGGCATTTCGGAATCCATCGGCCGTAATCACGGCTTGGGCCCAGGAAAGCTCGCTATCATGGAGGGTAGAATACTGGGAAAACCCAATGGACAGGAGGGCCGGTAGAGCCATGCCCATAAAGCACCCAGGCATCCAAACCAACAACTGATCGGTCAGGATGTAACGCCACCAGCCATGCCACCGCCGCATATTTTCCGGGGTGATCGGGAACACTTTTCCGACGTGACTAAGCGACACTTTTTTGCCGCCAATCGCGCTGGCAATCGCTCCCACCTTTTGACCCATGCCCCATCCCTTGTCGCGGACAAAGCTGCTATAGGTGGAATTCGCCAGCCCGCCACCTCCGGCATAACCGGCAAAGGCTCCGAGCAACGCAATGTTTCCGAGCGCGACCACCGGCCATTCACCATATTGGTAATAATGGCCAACCGCATTGACCACTTTCTCACCACCGGCTCCGTCTGATATCGGAACATTGCCAAATTTCCCAAAGCCACTAAAGACGCTCCACCAATCAGCCGGTGAAACGTAGAAGACACCAATGACCACACAAAATCCTAGTACAAATATTACTTTGAAGGTCATGACCGCCTGCAACGTATTATATACCTTGCCGCCGACCAATACCGGGATTGCCACGCCTAACAAGCAGGCATAGGCCAGACCGGTCACCAGCCATTTGTCCTCTTCCAAAGGAGGTCTGCCGAGCCAGAGTGCTGCAATAATGGCCGCTCCATGGGTCGACAGCCCCGGAATCAAGGCGCTCCCGTTGAGCAAGAGCATCACTGCCATCCAAAACTTAGGACCAAATCGCATCCGCATGAACCCGGTAAAGACCGGTTCGCCGCAATAGAGCGCATACCGCCCACATTCTATGTTGTAAAAAACCTGCACGATGATCGCAATGGTTGCGATCCACATGAGCCCGCCGCCATACCGGGCAGTAATTTCAGGACCGAACAACCACTCTCCACCTCCGATCTGGATCCCCATCATCACGATTCCGGGTCCGATAAAGCTTGTCCAATTTCGAAAGGCAAGCGGCTTGGGCTCAGGCAGATCGGCGACTTCCCAGGGAGGTATGGTATCAGTCATCGGCATTCGCTCGTGAGGCGTTCGAATTTCAGTAAAGCACAATCGCGCGTCCCGGTCCGCCGTGGCAGTCGCGGACCTTGACAGGCGAAAAAAGGAAGTACGCGTCCTGCGGTACTTTCCCTACATTATGCAGGAACTCGACACCGATCATTTCGCGATCGCCGAGAGCCCAATAGGTCATGAGTGCGCGGCGCGGCTCTACGCCCCCGAGATCGGGCGCGTCGGTTGCGAGGCAACGAATTCCTTTGCTCTTTAGGTACACAATCGTGTCGGGGCCAGGGGCTGGCCAGCCTTCGCTCTTGCCTGAGAGGGGATCAGCCCAAGTACCACCATGGTGCGGCTGCGGTTTGAAGTGCTTGTCGAGATGGCCCGTATGGAAAATAACCACCTCACCCGGCTTTAACTCCCCCTTTAGTTTCTCGAACTCTTGAATATGACGGGGGGTGATCTCTGGTGAAAAGGGCCGGTTTCTCGGATCGCTGCTGCCCACGAGGGACCGGACATCGATTACTCGACTCGCTCCGCACATCCAGTCCAGCGGCACCTTCTCGGTTGTCATCGTGCTGTGCCCGCGTGGACCATACTGCTGCTGGTACTGCTCTAGCCAACCCCGGACTTCGGGTGCGTAGGCTACCGGCTTGCTGTCGGGCGGCAACGCATACGCCGGGGGCACGAGATTCGTTCCAGCCATGGCGTCCATCAGATGCGCATGGTGCCACATATCCAGATAATCCGAATAGAGAAAGTCAACTTTAAGGTATGCCTGTCGATGCTGTCCGGTGCCAACTCCCGGCGATGTCACCGGCAGGTTGGGGGCTAAGGTAGGCGATAGATCGATCGCGCGTTTGTTTTTGACGGACTCAATCAACTTCGGCGGCAGGTCACCCCCGACGATGGCAAAGGCCCGCCCTTCACTGTAGGGGCCACCTTCATGTTTTGGCCCCATCATGCAATAAAAAGCTCCAGTGGAGGGCAGTTCGCCCAGGTTTGTCGCCCCCTCGGTCCAGATCATGCCATGCTTCAAGCCAGCATAGTGAGTCGGCTCGGCGAGATCAGGCAGGGGACCCATGCTAGCGCTATCCGTTCCGAGCGTCATCACCCCCCGACTAGCCAGGAATTTCATACAGGCTGGGTCGGGATCGGGATATCCCGGGGCCTTGCGATCGAGCACATTTGCGATAAACCGATTGCCCTCGGGAAAGGGACGGTAGTATTTGTCGGAGTAGCCGCTGCGGAACAATACGACATCGCCAAACCGCAACGGACGATGCTGTTCCTCAAATTTTCTAACATGTTGGTCTGTTACCAACGGGCTGACACCTTTGGGGGCTTGGTCGAGCAGTTCTCGAATATCCACCACACAGGCTTCGCCCCCAAACTGCCATGGTTCGATCTTGTCGGTATAGGCCAAACCCAGAGGACCTGACTTTTCCCGATTCAATTCAGGCCGAGCCACCGAGTGGGGTGGAACATCGAGTTGTGTCCCGGTATTGCCATCGATCAACAGCACGTCGACATTGTAGGCCGAGTCAGGTCCGATGACCCGCTGACGGGAAATCTGAAACCGGGGGAACGGCTCCGTCGGCCAGGTACAAGGATATTCAGGAGCGATTGGGAGCGAGAGATCGACAAACCGTGACTCGCTGCTGGGCGACTCGACTGACTGGGCCGTTACGACTTCCGCGCTGGCAGTGCAGCAAAGCAGAGCGGAAAGTGCCACCCAATTCGTGGACAGACAACGATGTTTACTTCCCATCAGGCTACTCTTTCCACTTTAGTTGGACGCATCCCGCGCGTGGCAATCCGCGGTTCGTTGAATTCCCGCGGCTTTAATCGCCCGTACAAGGGAACATTGGATAAGTTCATTCTCGATCCTGGCTGACTTCACCCTCCGCGATGACCGGATTGGTCAGCGAGCCGATGCCTTCAATCTCTACCGCCACCCGGTCTCCCGGTTGAAGGAAGACAGGCGGTTTTCGGGCGGCCCCCACTCCATGAGGCGTACCGGTCAAGATCACCGTATTCGGCGGCAGGACGGAACTTGCACTAAGAAATTCGATGAGCGCGGGGACATCGAAAATCATATCGTCGGTATTCCAATCCTGCATCACGTTGCCGTTGAGAATTGTCTTGATGCCGAGTTTGTTCGGGTTGGGTATTTCGTCGCTCGTTACCAAACACGGACCAAGGGGGCAGAACGTCGCGAATGATTTTCCCCGACACCACTGTCCACCGCCCCACTGGATCTGCCAATCGCGGGCACTGACGTCGTTGGCACAGGTGTAGCCAAGTACGTAGTCCAGGGCATCGGCTTGGGAGACATTATGGCAACTGCGACCGATCACCACCGCCAGCTCGCATTCGTAATCGACTTCCTCGCTGCGCAATTGCCGGGGAAGCACGATCGGTCCATCCGGGTCCTGCACGGTGCCGGTGTTTTTCATGAACACGACCGGAAATTCCGGGATTGGCTGATTGCCCTCGTGGGCATGCTTTCGATAGTTCAGTCCGATACAAATGATGTTGCTGGGCTGAATGGGGGCAAGGATCTTGGTGACATCGGCCGGTTCGCCAGTGTCGGTAAATGAGGCAGTAATTTCGCCGTCGATCCGGGTAACCCGCTGATCATCATGTTGTTGGCCGAACTGGATCTTACCAGCGGAATCTCGGTAACGAATGCATTTCATGGGCTTATCGATCTCCTACAACGGAATTGGTTCTAAGGCAATCATCCTGACGTCGAATCAGGTCGCGGTTGTCAGCCATGGCGAAACCATCCCAACGGCGGTGGCTTGTGACAAAATATCGATGCACCGTTGTTCCAGTTGAGACACGGAGATTCGATGTCCGTTGATCACAGAAGTACCTCCTCACGGACTTCGTATCCCAAGGTTCTCAGGCTGTCAGCCAAAAGGGCATGGTACTGCGGCTCCAGAGGCAGGACCGGTGGGCACGGATCGCCCACGGGTGGTCCAATCATATTGAGGGCCGCCTTCATGACGCTGAACCAGTGGGCACCATCGCCCTTGGAGTGATAAAGCCCGAACTGCAGCCTCATCAGCGGAGCCAACTGGCTCCAAATCTGTCGCGCGGCCGGCAGATCGCCTCGCTCGGCAATGGCCTCGTATAGTCGGCGTGCTACCCCAGGAATCATACTTGGTATCCCGGAAATCCAGCCGTGGGCTCCATGAGAGAGTCCCTCGAATGCGACCGTGTCAATGCCGGCATAAACAAACAGCCGGCCGTCGGTCGCCTGCAGAAGTTCACAGATGCGATCCGGCTCGGAGTTGGACATCTTCACACCGCCGATCACTCCCTCCTCGAAGAGTTGAACCAAGTGGTTCGTCTTCAGGTCGACGGCTGTCATCGTAATACTGTGATACAACACGATCGGTATCGAGACGGCTTCAGCCACTGCCCGGTAATGAACCATCACCTGGCTCGGGGTCGGTGCCATATAGTAGGGCGGCACGATCAGCAAGGCGTCCGCACCGGCCTGTTCCGCATGTTTCGATAGCTCGACCGTGTGACGCGTCGAGCAATGGTGGGTACCTGCCACCACCGGAACCCGACCGTTGTTAGCGGCCAAAGCGGCATCCAGAAGCCGCTTGCGGTCATCGATCTCGAGCGAGGGAAATTCCCCGGAACTACCCAAGGGCGAAATCGCGTCGGCACCTTCATCGATCATCCAATCGATGTGGGCCGGGAGTAAGTCCAAATTCAGTCCGCCCGAGGGATTGAAAGGAGTGATCGTCGACGCGCAGACTCCGCGAAATAATGGCTTTGGCACGAATCGGCCCTCCGGCAGATAGTTATTGGGAAACACCATTGACGATATTAGGAAGGGACTCGCCCCGCAGCGCAGTCGCCGCGAGACGGGCGGCCGTTTCCCGCAGCTTGCGCACGGCGGGAACACTGACCGAGGCGATGTGCGAGGCGACGATGACATTGTCCATTTGAAGCAGCGCGTGATCGCTCGGGAGCGGCTCGGGCACAAAAACATCCAAAGCTGCCCCTGAAACTTGACCGCTACGAAGGGCGTCGATCAAAGCGGAAGCGTCAACAATATCTCCTCTGGCAACATTCACTAGAATGACCCCTGGCTTCATGGTCGCGAGGGTATCGCGGTTAATCAGGTGACGCGTTCTCGCGGTGGACGGACAATGCAGTGTGACCACATCCGACACCGCCAACAGCTCTTCCAACCCGAGGGCGGAACATCCCGCGCGTTCCACTTCGGCCGCTTCAACACCCGGGTCGTGAACAACGACTTGGCACTGGAAAGATCGCAAGCGAGAGGCGACCTCACGACCGATTCTTCCGAAACCGACCACCCCGACCGTAAGGTCACACATGGCCCGCATCTGGTCGACCGAAGTCACTAACCCCCATTGCCCTGAGCGTAGGGCAATGCAATGAGGCACGACCTGTCGAGTGGTGGCCAAGATAAATGCCAACGTGTGGTCGGCGACCTCGTGAATGCAATAGTCCGGAATGTTGCAAACAGGAATGCCTTTGGCACTTGCAGCCGTCAGATCGACGTTGTCGACACCTATGCCGTACCGGACGATTACCCGAGCCCGCCGCATACTGTCGATCACGCCGGCATCGACCGGAGCAAATTGGGTGATCACGGCGTCCGCGTCGGCGACCAGCTCGGATAATTCGGCGGCCGACCGCTTTTCCTTCCACGCAACGATCTGATGACCTTCCTCGCGCAGGATTGCTTCCTCAATTTCCAGATCGGGAAATGTGTAATCGGTAATCGCGATGCGCATGAATTTTCGACCTTCATCAAGACGGATGGAGAAAAGGGGGTATGACGATAAAACGCGGGCGATAGCGGCCGGACAAAGCCAAATGGATGAGTGGAGCGGGTCTCTTCGCCAAAGGGGCTTGGAGCACCCCAAGGAGTGGTCGAAACTTGCGGATTCTCGACAGCACCCCAGGAGATTCAAAAGTCGGCGTCGATTTTTGATGAAATATCAACTTTTTCGTTGACGCCAGGCCAATCATCTGATAATTATATTAGTAGTTCAACAGACAGGTGTCAATCTTCGGCCATAAACTTTGGCAAATATTTTTTTGACGCTTGACTTCGTTAGTTTGTCTGATAAACATACCAGGCTGATGGGCAGGCCGCTTCAATCCCTGAGAGTTAATTCATGCTGAAAAATATCGAGCGATCCAATCTGCGAGACGTTATCGCCGAGCGGCTCAAGGGATATATCGTCAATGAAGACCTGAGGCCGGGGGACCGACTGCCGACCGAGACCGAGCTTGCCACCATGTTTGGTGTCAGCCGGCTCAGTCTTCGCGAGGCGACCAAGTCTCTGAGCTTTCTGGGAATCGTGGAAGCGAAACCGGGTCGAGGTCTGACCGTCGGCAGCGTCGATATGGACCGAGTCACCGAGTACCTCGGTTTCCATCCCGCAATGCACAGTGTCACTCCGGAGGTTTTGATCCAAACTCGCTTGGTGATCGAACTGGGGGTTTTACCGCACGTCGCCGAGCGGATGGCGGAGGACGCCGAGATCCATCAGCGACTGGAAGCGATCAACGATCAGCTCCGCCGCACTCGAACCCTGCAGCGGTGGGTCGAGCTCGATATCGCTTTCCACCGCGAGTTGATTTTGGCCAGCGGATTGTCGCCGCTGATGGCTTTTTCGGACCTATTGGCCGTGTTTTTCCGACGGTTTCGTGAAAGCGTCAAGAAAGCAGAGTGGCCTGAAGGGATCGAGGCACATCAGGAGATCATTGACGCGCTTGGCGATGGCCACGCAGACCAGGCCCAGCGGCTCCTGCGAGCCCACATTGAAAGCCATTGGCTACGGCTTGACCTAGTCACCGGTGCCGACTCCAACCGCGCTAACACGACCCAATCCGGTGCGACCCAATCCGGTGCGACCCAATCCAGTGCGACCCAATCCAGTGCGACCCAATCCAGTGCGACCCAATCCAGTGCAACTCAGTCCAAGCAGCCCAGCTCGCCTAACAGCGAAACGTAGATCCCCCTAGCAACCGACCCACGCCATGTTTCATCGGATCCACAAATTTACGACGGAGTGCTGTATGAACAGCAGCGATGTTGCAGCCCCGAAATCGAAGGGCGAGTTTTTGAGTCTTCGATCAGGGATCCAGATGCAAGTCCGCAGGTTAGGATATCGGCTCGCCGGCATGGCGATGTTGGTATGGGTGGGGACTGCCGCTGTCTCGCTGGCGGAACAGCCCGAGCGTGATCACTTTGTCGGCCTGGCCGAGGAGTATACAGCCCAGGCTCAACCGCTGTTAAAACAATATTGTCTCGATTGCCATTCAACGGCCGAGCAGCAGGGAGAGCTCGATCTGGAGCGGTTCAGTTCACTCGCCGAGGTCCGGCAAGGGACCAAGGTCTGGCAGTCGGTGATCGAGATGCTGGACAACGGTGAGATGCCACCCAAAGACGCCGAGGCCGGCTTAGCACCGCAAAAGCGGAAACAACTGCGGGACTGGATATCGCGATACCTGGATGCCGAGGCATTGGCCAATGCCGGCGATCCCGGCCCGGTGGTCTTGCGGCGACTGGGCAACGCCCAGTATGCCTACACCATCCATGATCTAACCGGAGTCAATCTCGATCCGGCGCGTGAGTTTCCGGTTGACGGGGCGGCGGGAGAAGGTTTCACCAATACCGGCAATGCCCTGGTGATGTCCCCCGCTCTTTTGACCAAGTACCTCGACGCCGGAAAACGAATCGCCAAACATGTGGTCCCCCTACCCACCGGATTCCGCTTTTCCGAATCGCCCACGCAAAGCGATTGGACGAACGAATCCCTCGCCGAGATCCGGGGCTTCTACGATCGTTTCACCGGGGCCGGCGGCGGGGCTCATGTGAACCTGCAAGGGGTTCAGTTCGAGACCAATAGCGGCGGACGACTGCCGCTCCGCCCCTACCTCGCGGCGACCCTCGCCGAGCGGGATGCCTTGCGAACGGGCGAGAAGGCGATTGACCAAGTGGCTGAAGCAAGGGGCCTCAGTGGTAAGTACCTGGGTATCCTGTGGGACTCGCTGAACGAGCCGCAGTCCTCGCGGCTGCTCGGTGTGATTCGGACCCGGTGGCAAGAGTCGAAGGTCGAAGATGTCGAGAGCCTGGCTGCCGGGATCGAAGAGTGGCAAGGATCGCTGTTCAAATTTTCCAGTGTGGGGCACATCGGAAAAGTGGGGGGGCCCACGGCCTGGCAAGAACCGGTAACCCCACTGTCCGCGCGACACAACTTTCAAGTGAAGATGCCCAGCCTTACGGACCAGGGCGAGGTGGTTTTGTACCTCGTCGTGAGTGACGCCGGCGATGGTCCAGAGCAGGACTTTGCCGTGTGGGAACGCCCCCGGATCGTGATCCCTGGTCGTCCGGATTTGCTGCTGCGGGATGTCCAGGAGATAACAGCGCGGATGACCGCCCGCCGTGAGCTTCTCTTCCGTTCGACCAGCAAGGCCCTTGAAGCGGCGGCCGAGGCCGGTGGGTCCACCGATGCCATCGATATCGAGGCCCTGGCCCAACAACATGCTGTCGAGAGCCCAATCTTGTCCGCCTGGCTCGACTATTTGGGTATCGGCCCGGGGTCGACGATCCAACTCGACCACTTCACCCAGAAGCTAACCCGCGCTGGGAACTACGACTTTGTCCAGGGCTGGGGTGCCCCAGAGACCCCAAATCTATACGCCAACGCGTCCGACCAGCATGTCCGCATACCCGGCAACATGAAGCCGAAGGGCGTTACCATACATCCCTCTCCAACCCATGCGGCGGCAGTTGGTTGGCAAAGCCCGATCCACGGGACCCTGCGGATTGAAGGGCAAGTTACGCACGCCCATCCCGAATGCGGTAACGGGGTGACCTGGACACTCGAACGCCGCCGTGGCGGCAACCGGCAGCGGTTGGCCCATGGGGTCTCCCACGGTGGCAATCCGGTGCAAGTAGGCCCGGTCGAGTCGTTGGCCGTCCGCCCGGGCGATTTGGTCTCGCTACTGATCGGCCCCCGGGAGGGCAGCCATGCCTGTGACCTGACCGACCTGGAACTGATCTTCACCAGCGATGGGGACGAGTCCCAAACATGGAGCCTAACCGAGGATGTCGCCAGCGATATTTTGGCCGGTAACCCCCATGCCGATCGCCTAGGTAACGAGGCGGTCTGGCACTTCTATACCGAGCCGATAGAAGGCCGCGAGACAGGACCGGTCATCCCGGCCGGGTCTCTGCTGGCCCAGTGGCAAGCGGCTGAAGAGACCGGCGAGAAACAGCGACTGGCCGAGGCGATCCAAAAGCTGCTGACCAGCGGCCCCGCGGCCGACGCGCCTCCTGAGGACCCCAACTTCCGACTGTATCGCCAGTTGACCTCGTTCCGCGGACCATTTTCGTACGCGGATAGCGAAGCGCTGCCTCTGTCTGAGAGGCAGGAAACTTCCACTGCCGGACCTTCCTATGGCCTGGATCCCAAGCGGTTCGGCAAACGCCCCGATGGCTCGGAGATCGAAGCCGGTAGCCTGTGCGTGCAGGCCCCGGCGGTGGTGGAGATCCGGTTACCGGCCGACTTGGTAGCGGACGCCGAATTCGTCACCACCGGCAAACTGGATCCATCCACCGGCAAAAACGGGAGCGTTCAGTTCCAGATTTTGAAGACCAAGCCGGCCCAAGAGTTCGGCTTGCTGCCGACCGCAATCAGTGAAAACCAGGAAGACGGGTCTTGGACCTCGAACAACCGCCGCATCAGCGCCGCCACCCCAGTGGTCGTGCAAACCGATAGTACACAGCGGCAACAGTGGGAACAAGCGTTTGAGGACTTCCGGCAGCTATTTCCAGTGGCACTCTGCTATACCGAGATCGTCCCGGTTGACGAGGTGGTCACGTTGACCCTGTTTCATCGCGAGGACGAGGCGTTACGGCGGTTGATGCTGAATGACGAACAAGCCCAGCAACTCGACCGGATGTGGGAAGAACTTCATTTTGTCAGCCACGATGCCCTGACCCTCGTCGACGCCTTTGAACAGCTCTTGGAGTACGCCTCGCAAGATGGCGATCCCAAGGTCTTCGAGCCGCTCCGCGAACCGATCCAGCGTCGCGCCGCCGAGTTCGAGCAGGCCCTGATCCGAGCCGAGCCGAAACATCTGGAGGCCCTGATCGATTTCGCGGCCCAGGCCTATCGGCGGCCGCTGAAGGAGCACGAGGCCCAGGCCCTGCGGGGGCTGTACACAGACCTGCGAGAACAAGAACTATCGCACGACGAGGCCTTTCGATTCACCCTCGCCCGCATCTTCGTCTCGCCAGGATTCCTGTATCGCCTGGAACGTGCCCCCGAGGGTAGCGCGGCGGGACCGATCTCCGATTGGGAACTTGCCAACCGGCTGAGCTATTTCCTCTGGTCTTCGCAGCCCGATGAGCCGTTACGGGCCGCTGCCCGCGCTGGCACGTTACACCAGCCAGAGGCCTTGGAACAGCAGGCACGGCGGATGATCCAGTCTCCCCGCATCCGCCGATTGGCCACGGAGTTCGCCTGCCAATGGCTGCACATTTATGAATTCGACACCCTCGACGAAAAAAGCAACGAGACCTTCCCCGAGTTTGTCGATTTGCGAGCCGACATGCACGAGGAAGCAATTCGATTTTTTACCGATCTATTCCAGAGCGATGCCTCGATCCTCGATATCTTCGAGGCCAACCATACCTTCCTGAACGAGCGACTGGCAAAGTTCTACGGTATCCAGTGGAAGCCGGAGCCAGACCAGGATCCCGATTCTTGGCAACGTGTGGAGGGGATGCGGGGGCACGGACGAGGTGGTGCCCTGGGACTCGCGGCGACCCTCGCCAAACACTCGGGTGCCTCGCGGAGCAGCCCGATCCTGCGTGGTGTCTGGATTAGTGAGACCATTCTCGGAGAGAAGCTGCCCAAGCCGCCCGCCGGCGTGCCGCCCCTGCCGGAAGACCCGGCCGTGGCCGAGGGCCTAACAATGCGACAACTGACCGAACTGCATACCACCGAACCAAGCTGTGCGAGTTGCCATGCCAGGATCGATCCCTTCGGTTTCGCCCTGGAACAGTACGACGCGATCGGTCGCCTGCGCGATCGAGACCGATCGGGTCGTCCTCTCGACACCGCTTCGGTCCTTTACGACGGGAACCAGATCGAAGGCTTCGAGGGACTGCGAAACTATCTGCTGGAGACCCGCCGCGAGGCTGTAATCCGTCAATTTTGCCGCAAGCTGCTGGGCTACTCGCTCGGCCGAGCGGTCCAGCTCTCCGATGAGCCGCTGCTCACGGAGATGCGCGAAAACCTGGCTCGGCACGAGTATCGTTTCTCCGCCGCGGTCGAGACGATTATCCAAAGCCAACAATTCCGAGAGATTCGGGGCAGAGACGCCGTGGTGGCGGACCTGCCTTAGCCCTAACCCCCAGTCGGTCACCGCCCGCTTGCCCATGCGGAAGACGGCGGTGGAGTATCCACCGGCTCCTTCATTTCCGGGAATAGAATTATGAAAACGCATCACTTCACGCGACGGATGTTCCTGCGAGGCGTAGGCGTCACCATGGCGCTGCCATGGCTAGAATCCCTCTCGGTTTGGGGAGACGAGTCCGGCGGCTCGGAGCCGGCTAGTCAGGCCCCGGTACGCACCGCCGTGCTGTTTTCCGGCAACGGGTTCCACAGCCAGGAGTGGTGGGCTCGGAAGTCCGACAAGCAATTGGAGTTGGGCAAGGTTCTCGCTCCGCTCGACGACTTGACGGACCGGATGCTCTTCATTCGCGGGCTCTACAACGCCGAGGCCCTCAAAGGCAACATCCATAGTTCTCAAACCGGCAATTTGTTATCGGGGGCAGAGCTCGCATCCGGCGGCGAGATCCGCTCAGGGACCAGTATCGACCAACTGATTGCCCAGCGGCATGGTCGCTCGACCAAGGTCCCCAGCCTGGTGCTCGGTTGCGAAAAATCGAACCCTTCGGTCCACAAGAACTACTCGATGCTCTATAGCTCGCATATCTCGTGGACATCCCCCACCACACCGACACCGCTGGAACTTTACCCGGCGCTAGCCTTCGACCGGCTATTTAAGGATGAGGTCCAAAAGGGTGATCGGAGCGTGCTCGACGCGGTACTGGAAGACGCGACTAGTTTTCGCAACCAGATCAGCGAGGCCGATCGGCGGAAACTCGACGAATATCTCGACTCGGTCCGCGAGATCGAAACCCGCATCGAAAACGCTGGTCAACGGGGCGAGATGCAGGGTTGGCGGCCGACGCTCGACAAACCCAATATTCCCCGCCCGGCCGATGGTATCTCCCAGGACATCTCCGAACATATGCGGCTGATGTGCGATATCCTGGCCCTCGGTTTCCAGACCGACACGACGCGCGTCGCGACCCTAAAGCTGAACAACGACCATAGTTCGCTGCGATTTCCGCATCTGGGGGTCGACTACATGATCCATCACCTGCTATCGCACTCCGATACGGCCGACTGGCTGAAGGTGAACCAGTTCTTCATTGAACAGGTGGGATATCTGGCCCGCAAACTCGACTCCATCCAAGAAGGTGAACGGACCCTGTTGGACAACTCGATGATCCTCTTCTGTTCGAGCATGATGTCCGGGCATCACGACGCGACTCAGCTACCGGTTGTCCTGTTGGGCGGTGCCGGCGGACGGCTTCAAGGTGGTCGGGTCCTGGATTACTCCCAACAGCCTAACCGTCAGATGTGCCGATTGTACTTGTCGATGCTGGACAAGGTGGGGCTGCCCACCGACCGCTTCGGCGACGCCACCGAACCCCTGGATGAAGTGTAATGGCCGGACAATGGCCTCTGGCCGCGTGCTGATGCTGGCGATTTAAGAATCGCTCACTGCTTTTAACCCCGCAGGCGAATTCGTGATCAATCGAAAGTTCCTCTCACTCCGAAACGACTACTACCGCACCTTGGGGTTGGGGCTTTTGATCTTCGTCTGCACGGTGCCTGCAAGTCACGCGGCGGAAACCGGGGAACAGGCAGAGCGAATGGAATTCTTCGAGCGGAAAATTCGCCCGGTGTTGACGACCCACTGCCTCGAATGCCACGGCCCCGAGAAGCAGCATAACGGGCTGCGGCTCGATTTGCGGGAGCACCTGCTGCGGGGTGGTGATGGAGGGCCGGCCGTCAACCTCGACGACCCTGACAGCAGTCCGCTGCTGCAAGCCCTACGGCACGAGACGGTTGAGATGCCGCCAGATGAGAAGCTGCCGGAAACCGTGATCGCCGATTTCCGGAAGTGGATCGCTGCCGGTGCGGTCGACCCTCGGGAGGCGGAAAATCCCGACCTCCCCATTTCAGAGCTTGCCGAGTCTCACTGGTCGTTCCAACCCCTGGCCGAAATCTCTCCCCCCGCGACCGAAGCGACCTTCCCGGCGCGATCTCCCGTCGACCATTTTTTACAGGCCACCCGAGAGGCGGTCGGAGTCAAGCCGGTCGAGGCGGCCGATCGGCATACCCTCATCCGTCGGGCGACGTGGGATCTGATCGGCCTGCCGCCGACGCCCGACGAAGTAGCCTCCTTCGTCTCGGACGATTCGCCGCAGGCTTACGAGCGTCTAATCGACCGGCTGTTGGCTTCGCCGCACTATGGTGAGCGATGGGGCCGACACTGGCTGGATGTGGTCCGTTATGCCGACACCGCCGGTGAGACCTCCGATTTTCCGGCACCCGAGGCCTGGCGATACCGCAACTACGTCATCGAGGCATTCAACCGCGACAAGCCATACGATGAGTTTATCCGAGAGCAAATCGCCGGTGACATTTTGGCGCAGGAAGAGGTGGCGGACGTATCGCCAGAGCGGTATGCCGAGCTAATCACCGCGACCGGATATTTAGCGATTTCGCGACGGTTTGGGTTTGATATTTCGAAGGACCATTACCTCACCATTGAGGACACGATCGACACCCTGGGTAAATCCGTACTCGGACTAACGATCGCTTGTGCGCGGTGCCACGACCATAAGTACGACCCGATCTCGGCGGCCGATTACTATGCTTTGTACGGCATCTTTGAGAGTACTCGGTTCGCCTTTCCCGGTTGCGAGCATGACAAGCGTCCCCGAGACTTGGTGCCTTTAGTCACTGCCGAGCAAGGTGAGCGGCAATTAGTGCCACACACCGAGACCTTGCGGGCAGCCAACGAGCGCGTCGCGCGGCATCAGGCCGAGGTACAACGACTCCGCGAGATTCTTGCCGAAGCTTCTTCTAGTGAAGGGGAAGAATTGCTCGCCGGTGCGATTCCCAATGGAGGCGAAGAACGATTCCCCGACCAGGCGGAACCACGGACCGTACAGCGGGGCGATATGCTGCAGTTGTCAATCTTGCCGAACGCCAATCATGGGGCCGATACCACCCTGGTTGAGCTTGAGATCAGGCAGGTTGGTGGCGAGGGCCGCATTTGGAATTTAACGGCGGATCTGCTTGGTTCCTTCCGTGAAACCTGCGATCCCGGGCCCTGGCGGGTGTTCGATCTACAGGCCGGTCTGACGCCTTTCAGCCGAATGATTCCCGATGCCTTAAACACCGAGGGCTTACAACTTTGGCACGGTGCCGCCGACTTACCCAGTCTGGCGCTTAATTCCCTGGATCGGGAGATTCGGTTCTTGACCGTCACGCTTCCACCTCGGCAAGTCTCCCTTCACCCCGGCCCCAGTGGCGGCGTGGCGGTGGCATGGGCCAGTCCGATTGAGGGCCAAGTCACCATTCGCGGCCGGGTCGCCAATGTCGATGACTCCAGTGGAGATGGCATCGTCTGGTCAGTCGCCCACCGATCCGGTTTCGGAGAGCAACTCCAAGACGTGCGGGGAGAACTGCTCGCCCTCGAATCCGCGCAAAATGAGCAAGCAAAACTTGCCGCGGAGGCTCCTGCGGTGCCGGTCGCCTATGGGGTCACCGAGGGCTCGCCGGGCCACGCTCAAATCCATATGCGGGGCGATCCACAAAAGCTGGGCGCTGAAGTGCCCCGCCGGTTTCTGGAACTCCTGGGAGGCGAAAAGGTCTCACCGGCGGAGTCAGGCAGCGGTCGTAAGCAACTGGCCGAATGGCTGACCGACCCCGATAATCCTCTCACCGCGAGGGTTTTGGTCAACCGCATCTGGCAACATCACTTTGGACGAGGCTTGGTCAAGACGCCCAATGATTTCGGCCTGCGGGGTCAACCGCCAACCCATCCGGAACTGCTCGATTGGCTGGCCGCGGAGCTTGTTAACTCGGGTTGGAGCATCAAGCATATGCACCGCCGGATTATGTTATCGGCGGCCTATCGGCAGTCTTCAGGGTCTTCCTCGCAAGCCTCGACGATCGATCCGGAAAACCAATGGTACTGGCGGTTCGAGCGACGGCGACTCGATGCCGAGCAGATCCGCGACGGAATGCTGGCGGTTAGTGGAAGGCTGGACCGTTCTCCCGGGGAATCGCACCCCTTTCCTCCCGCCGATCAATGGAGCTTCACTCAGCATGGTCCATTTGCCGCGGTTTACGAGACCAACCGCCGGAGCGTGTATTTGATGGTCCAACGGATCAGCCGTCACCCGTTCCTCGGGCTGTTCGACGGAGCCGACCCCAACACCTCAACGGCCGCGCGAGTCAACTCAACGGTGCCGCCCCAGGCCCTGTACTTTTTGAATGCACCCTTTGTCCATGACCAGGCCGCCGCCTTGGCCGACCGGCTAAGGCAGCACTCTCAGGATCCCCGCGAGCGGACCGACCAGGCCTGCCGATTGCTGTATGGCAGGCCGGCCGAGGAGGCCGATCACCAGGACGCCGAGCAGTTTTTCGAGGCCTACTTGGCTGAGCTAGGTTCGCTGGACCCGGCCCAACGAGCGATTGAAGCCGAGCGTGCGTATGCCCGTATCCTACTTAGCTCAAGCGAATTTCTCTATGTGGAGTAAGACGATGGATAAGCCCGACTTGAGGAATCGCCGACAGTGCTTACAGTCGCTTGTGGCAGGTTCTGTCTTGTGGCCAAGTCTCTTGCAAGAGATCCTAGCGGACGCGGGGGGTGGTCGTGAGGAGAACGATCCCCTCGCACCGAAGACTCCTCATTTTCCGCCCCGTGCTAAAAACGTCGTCTTCTTGTATATGAGCGGCGGCGTCTCGCACGTCGACACCTTTGATCATAAGCCCAGTTTGTTCAAGGACCACGGTAAGGAAGTGGTCGTCGACCATCCGGAGACCCAAAATCGACCGGGCTATGAGAAGACATTCTTGAAGCGTCCGCAGTGGGAGTTTCGGCCCCGCGGCGTCTCCGGCACTCTCGTCAGCGATCTGTTTCCGCACATGGGCGCGTGTGTCGATGAGATCGCGCTGATTCGCTCGATGCATACCAGCCACTCAAATCATTACAACGCAACCCTGGGGATGCATACCGGGTCGTTCACGGTTTCTCGGCCGAGTATTGGTTCCTGGGTCAGCTATGGCCTGGGAAGCGAAAACCGCGACCTGCCATCGTTTATCACGATCGCTCCACAAACTCCCTACGCGGGCACCCAGGTCTGGGCCTCGGACTTTTTGCCTCCGGCCTATCAAGGGACTCGGATCATCCCCGGTGCCGAGGCGATGCCGAATCTGACACGCAGAGTGCCGACCCAGCGGCGGCAGGAACTGGAGCTTGAAGCCCTGGCCCGGATGAACCGTCGCCACCTTCAAATGCAAGACGAGACCGCCGAACTATCCGCTCGGATCAAGACGTTCGAAACGGCCTTTGGAATGCAGATGCGGATGCCGGAGATCTTCGATCTAAAACAGGAGGCCGATCATACACTGGATTTATATGGCCTTGAGCGTGACCAGGTTCGTGGTTTTGGCTGGCAGTGTCTGGTGGCCAGACGATTGGTCGAGCGAGGTGTCCGATTCGTGGAACTGATCGATGTCGGTTCATCTAACAACTGGGACGCCCACGGCGATATGAAGTCTCACGAGCCCCTGGCTCGGAATGTCGACCGCCCGATCGCCGGGTTGTTGACCGACCTCAAACAGCGAGGCCTGCTCAATGAGACCTTGGTCGTTTGGACGACCGAGTTCGGTCGAACACCGTTCAACAACACCGCCGATGCCCCAGGACGCGAGCACCACAACTGGGCCTTCTCATCGTGGCTTGCGGGCGGAGGCGTCAAGGCGGGTGTCGTGCATGGCACGACCGACGAACACGGCATTCGCGTGGCCGAAAATCCCGTTCATGTCCACGATTTGCACGCCACAATCCTGCATCTGCTAGGGCTCAACCACGAGCGACACACGTTCCGACACAGCGGCCGCGATTTCCGCCTAACCGATGTCCACGGACGAATCGTACACGAGATCCTAGCATGAACGGAAAATAGCCTCAGCAGTAACGAAACAACTCGTAAACGTTTTAGGAGCTACTTAACGTACTTTAAGCCCTGTTCTAGGCATGACCTTTATTCCCTCATCCAAATAAGTGACACACTATGCTCTCTTCAATCTCCCGCCGTGGCTTCACCTTGGTGGAGTTGCTCGTCGTCATTGCCATTATCGGAGTCCTGGTCGCGCTGCTTTTACCCGCGGTTCAGCAGGCGCGAGAAGCAGCTCGCCGTTCCCAGTGCCTCAATAATATGAAACAAATTGGATTGGCATTGCACAATCATCACGACACGTACAAATCTTTTCCGGCGGGGGCTCTGAGCAGCGCAGGCACGCCCTTCGCAGGACCGGAATGGCCCTACTTCCTGCATCAGATTCTTCCCTTCATGGAACAGAATGCCTATTGGGAGAGACTCGAAAACTATACCCTACCGGCACCCTGGCTTTCTAATCCGGGGACCTGGGCACCGCTCGTGGACCTGCCGCTAGACATGTACCTATGCCCCAGCGATCGTCGCACGGTGATAAAGAATCCCGGTCAGACGATCACGACAAAACTTGCCACGAGTAATTATCTAGGGATATTCTCAGGCTTGAACGACGGTGAAACGGCGGTCGACATTCAAGCTCGCCGGGCGGCTTTTGGACTAGCACCCATTAACAAGGGTGGGAGGCGCATGGCGACGTTTCGCGACGGGCTAAGCAATTCAATGATGGTTGCCGAGTATCTAACGGGGCTTGAAACGGAGCATCGCGGGGCATTTTTCACCAATCGCGCCGGTAGTCAGTTCCTTCATGCAGCGCATACTCCCAACAGCTCCGTGCCGGATAATTTGTTGGATCATGGTCAATTCTGCAGTAGTGGTAATGGTGCCAATCTGCCCGAGGCCAACCTGCCCTGTATCTCTGGCCCCACGGGGAGCAACTTCGCGACGTCACGCAGCTACCATCCCGGAGGAGTCAACATCCTCTTGGGTGACGCCAGTGTGCGGTTCGCAACCAACACCATCGATCTGGCGACCGTTTGGCAACGGCTGGCCTGGATCGAGGATGGACAACCAATCTCCGAATTCTAATTGGTTGGCCCCCTGTGCGACGACATTCCTCTTCACGTGTTTACTACCTCCTTTCCTCTCTTCACATCGGAGAACATCATGAAAGTCTTTCACGCTCGCCGCGGCTTCACGCTGGTGGAGTTGTTAGTAGTCATCGCGATTATCGGTGTGTTGGTCGCCTTGCTTTTGCCTGCCGTTCAGCAGGCTCGAGAGTCCGCTCGAAGGATGCAATGCACGAACAATCTGAAGCAAATTGGTCTCGCGCTGCACAATCGCCACGACACAATGAAAACCTTCCCGTTGGGTGCCGCAACAGTGACGGGAGCTCGGTTTGCTAACCCGGAATGGGCTTATTTCCTGTACGACATTCTGCCGTACAACGAACAAACGGCTTACTTTGAGCGGTTGGAAAATTTCACCCTACAAAACCCCTGGCTGGGTGATGGCCCCGCTTGGACACTAATCTCTGATGTCCCCTTGCCCGGTTATCAGTGTCCAAGCGATGGACGGACCCCGATGAGGGCAGAGGGCAACGGTACCATGCAGGCCACAACCAATTATTTAGGGATGTTCTCCGGTCTCACCGATCACGAATCGGTTGCGGATAATATCGTCCCGCGGCGGGCCGCCTTCGCGTTGGGCATGATTGGAAAGGGAGGCCGGCGGATGTCTGATCTTCGCGACGGCACAAGCAACACGATCATGGTAGCCGAGTACCTGACCGGCATAGCAGCCGATCCACGTGGTTCATTTCGGTCCAATCGCGCTGGCCTACAGTTTATTCAGGCCGCTCAAACGCCCAATACCTCGGTTCCGGATAGCATCCACTCGTCTTTTTGCATCGAAGGAGCCAACCTGCCCATGCAAAACTTGCCTTGCGTCGGTGGCGCGGAAGAAACGCACTTTGCGAGCTCTCGTAGCGTTCATTCAGGTGGCGTCAACGTCCTGTTTGGCGACGGAAGTGTGCGGTTCATAGCCGACCAAGTTGACTTGGCCGGCGTCTGGCAACGGTTGGCTTGGATCGAAGATGGACTTCCCGTGGATGAATCTTAACAGCCTGTTAAGGTGCTGGACCGAATCTGGAAAAGCTTGAACGGTAAGCTGGCCGCGGACGATTGCGGCCAGCGATTCCGGTGATGGCGGGCGAGAAGTTTTGGCGGTCGGATCAATTGTCGGTCTCATCCATCACTGCCGCGACTCCCCTCCCGGCTCCAGAATCTGCTGCCTTTGTGATGAGATTGCGATGCGTCCTTTTCCGATGGGAATTTACCCCATTGCTAGCGATTAATAAGAGATCATAGGAGCTTCCATGAATAGCAGATGTTTCGACACGTCCCCTGCCCCTTCTACCTGGAACCGTGGTTGGTGGGGCATGTCTTTCGGCGTCGCACTCGCTTCCATGCTCGTCATGGGTTGCGGAGGTGGTCAGAGTGGTCCGCCACGCGGCGAAGTGTCCGGAAAAGTAACGCTGGACGGTACTCCCGTCGAGGAAGGTTCCATCACCTTTTTGCCGTCCGAAGGGACATCTGGACCATCGGCAGGGGCTCCGATCACCAATGGGAATTATGCCATCGCCCGCCAGAAGGGCCCAGTGGAAGGAAAATACCGAGTTGAGATTCGCGCCACGCGAAAGACGGGCAAATCAGTCCCCGCCGGCTCTCCCTTTCCAGAAGGAACGATGATCGACGAAACGGAAGAAGCGGTGCCGGCCAAGTACAACACCAAGAGCGAATTGGTCCGAGAAATTGTTGCAGGAGAAAATGAATTGGACTTTGATCTCACCGCTAGGTAGCGCGATTTAGTCTTCACCGTGCGCTTCCCTCAGCAGAGCTCAATTCCGCTTCACTACGCAACTCCATCGTAATCAAAATCCGCCCCTGGTGAAGTGGACCCCAATTTTAGGACCGCGGGCGTGGTTTTCTTAGATAGAGGGTCCGACGCGTGTTGACCGGTCGCTGCGGTGTACTTCCGCGGGCGTTTGATGGTTCGAGGGTGCGTGGTGCCATTGGGTATTTCTCCTGGTCGATCGAGGGGATCTCCGCCAGTTCGGGGAAGATCGCGACCAGGTGGAGGTCCATCTTGGCTCGGATCAACGTCTTCCCCCTATCGCAACCCAAGCCTTCCCGGCCGCTGCGAATCACCAGCATAAAGCGATTCTTTTGCCGATCCAAATCCTGGATCTTCGCTTCCACTTCCTGGAGTTCGGATCGGCGTGAAGTGGCTAAAAGGGCATACTCACGTTCGACCTCCTGGACCAGCGACTCCTCGAACCCCGGTAAGTTTTCGATTTCTTGGTGGACCGCCGCCGCGATTACCCGTGTGGCCAAGTCACCATCGAATGTCGTCCCTGGCGAGCAGCGATAATCCTTGGGCCCTCTGGTGGGTGATTGAGCTTGGAACAGCCATTCTCTAATTGGGCCGATTTCACCCCTATTACAATCCGTTCGCGATACCGGTAGACGTATATCCGAACTACCCTAGCGACCAGGGTTCACGGTACGCGGGATTCGCCATTTGGGCCGCCTCGTCGTCTCCTAGGATTTGCTCCGATTTTGGGTTCCACTCGATCTTTCGTCCCAACCGGCAGGCGATGTTGCCCAGGTGGCAGGCGGTGGCCGTGCGGTGGCCGATTTCGACGTCGCAGATCGGCAGTTCCCGGGTCTTCACGCATTCCAGGAAGTTTTTGTGGTGATTGCCACTGTTGTAGAGCGTGACGTCACCGTCACTCAGCTTGGTCTCGCCAATCGATTCTGGGTCGGCCTGGAATTTGCCGCGGTTGACGAAGATTTTTCCTTTTTCGCCGATGAAGGTGGTCCCCATAGGGATGTCCTTCTGCTTCTGACCGACGATCATCGTGATGCCGTTGCCGTTGCCGTAGTCGTATTTGATCCGGCAGGCTTCGGTCACCTCGTGCCAATTCTTGGGGTGGAACTCGGCGATTTCCGCCTCAATCGCAACCGGGCCGCTGTCGTCCATTCCCAGGCCCCAGTGGGCGATGTCGATGTGGTGAGCGCCCCAGTTGGTCATCTGACCGCCGGAGTAGTCCCAGAAGAAGCGGAAGTTGTAGTGAACCCGTTTTTGGTTGTAAGGGACATGCTTGGCGGGGCCGAGCCACATTTCGTAGTCCAAGTGCTCTGGTGGTTCGGAATCAGGGACCGGTTCGCCGGGGTGATTAGCGCCCGCGATTCCGACTAGCACCGTGTTGATTTTGCCGAGGTACCCCGAGCGGACCAACTCGCACGCTTTGCGGAAGTTGCTGGCCGAACGCTGCTGCGAGCCGGTTTGCACAATCCGTTTGTTGGCCCTTGCCGCCTCGACCATCTTGCGCCCTTCGGCGATCGAGAGGGTGAGCGGTTTTTCGCAGTAGACATCCTTGCCCGCTTGGCAAGCGTGGATGGTGGGCAGAGCGTGCCAGTGGTCGGGGGTGGAGATCACGACGGCGTCGATGTCCTTGCGATCGAGCAGTTTACGATAGTCGCCGTAGACTTCGCACTTCTCATTTTTCTCGCGGACCATCTTGGCGGCGATCTCCGCGTGCTTCTTGTCGACATCGCAAACCGCGATCGCGTGATTCAAGTGGGCCTTTAGGTTGCCGCGACCTTGGCCGCCGGTGCCGATATGGCCGGTGTGAATCCGCTCATTCGCGCCGAAGGCGGTCGCTGGAATGAACATGGGGGCGGCTGCCAAGCCGGCGATCGCGCTTGTATTTTGCAGAAATCGTCTGCGGGAGACGTTTTGGGGGTGGCTCATTCGTGTGTTTCCCTACCATTGAAGAATCGAAACAAGTCCGAACCATGGTTCGATACCATCGCTCGGCAAAAGGGGCGTGCTAACAGCCCTCATGATAACCCGATTCCTTTGCGGGGAAAACGCTTAAAGGAAGATTTACTCGTACATTTCCTCCCAAACGGTGTGGTAACCGCCAATCTCGTCCAAGTAGGCCAGAAACCGCTCGTAAAACGGAAACGAAGCCAGGGTCGCGCTGTCACCCACGATCACCATCTTTTTACGGGCCCGGGTCAAGGCGACGTTCATTCGGCGGATATCTTTCAAAAAGCCGAGCTCGCCCGACTCGTTGGAGCGGACCAGCGAGATCAACACCACATCGTTTTCGCGGCCTTGGAAGCCGTCGATCGTGTCGACCTCGACTCCTGTGGGCAATTGAGGCTCCAGGAGCCGGGCCTGGGCCGAGTAGGGGGTGATCACGGAGATCGCCGTCGGCAAGATCCCCGCTTTCAACGTCTGCTGGCACTTGCGGAGCAGGAACGTGGCCTCCTGGGGATTGGAGCGGCTGCCGGTTTTTTCGTCCTGCTCCTCGCGATAGTCGGCTCCGGCGGTATCGAAAAACTGGACCGGATTCACGTCGAAGTAAAGCGAGTCGTTCTCCGGGAGTTCCAATTGATGCTGGGCAACGGTCGGGTCCGCCACCAAGGTCCCTTCGTAAAATTCTCGCGAACTGAACCCCATGATCTGCTCGTGCATCCGGTACTGCACTTCCAGCCGCTTGGCCGAGGCGGGATACCGCGCGATCATCCGCTGTTGCAAGCTGACATCGAACCCCGCCTGAGCCGCTTCGCGCGAGAGGATCGTGGGGGGCAACTGGCAATGATCTCCCGCCAAAATGACCCGGTCGACCCGGGCGAGCGGAATCCAACAGGCGGGCTCCACCGTTTGGCACGCCTCATCGATGACCCCCAAGTCAAACCGCCGCGATCCGAGCAAATCGTCATCGATTCCGGTGAGCGTGGAACAAAGGACATCCGCCTGGTCGAGGATCTGGTTTAAGGTTTGCGTTTGGATTCGCTGGGCATCTTCCATGAGCGCCTTGGCCTCGTCGTTCATCCCCCGTTTTTCGCCGGGGGCCGGTTTGGCCCGAGTATAGCGAGCGGCTTGCCGCTGCAAGGTTTGGGCCTGGCGGATCAGCTTGTCGGCCAGTTGGTAGTCGGGATGATTTTTGACGAGATAGTCAAGCGTCGCATCGTGCAGGAATTCAGAGACCCTCACCGGGTGACCCAGTCGCACCGCTTTGACGCCCAGCGAAAGCAGCCGCAGCACCAAGTTGTCGACCGAGAGGTTGCTCGGCCCGCAGGTCAACACTTTTTGTCCCCGCTCGGTCGCGATGGAAATCAGGTGCGCCAGCGTAACCGTTTTGCCGGTCCCCGGGGGGCCGTGGATCACGGCGACGTCTTCCGCCGCGAGTGCATGCTGGATCGCCTGCCACTGAACGGGGCTGAGGGTGGCGGGGCAGGGGGGCTCGTCCTCCTGGTCGCTCCACTGCGGCGCGGTCTCCCCCAATAAGACATCCCGCAGTTCGGCCAAACGTCCGGAGGCGGCGGAGGCGGCCCGGACCAAGGCCTGTCGCATCCGAGCCCGGGTAACTTCGTCGGCCGAGGGGGCGAGGGTAAAGACTTCGACTTCGTCGTCCCAGAAATCGGGGACCACCACCTCGATCAGGTTCCGCCGCAAGGTGGCGACCAGGCCGCGGGAAATCACTTCGCCGGAGGGGCCGAGAATGACGAGTGGGGCCCCGACTCGGAACCCGTGGTAGGGTAGGGGGCTATCTCGGTTTTTCAGGGTGAACTGGCAGATCACTCGGCCTGCCAAAGCGGTCCATTGCTGGCTGAGCCGCAGGCCGGTGAGGCGAAAACCGAGTTCCGGGTTTTCCCGCAGGCGGATTTCCTCGGCGATTTCCTCTAGTTTGAGGTGCTGGAGAAACCGCTCGAACAACGGTGGCCACTGAAGTTTGTCCGGCTCGACAAAGGTGTCGATCTCCGGCATCGATTGGGCCAGGCCGCGACAGGCCCGGCCTGCGACGTCATCCGGCAAGCTGATCGTCGCTTGTCGCCGCCGTAGGTCGATGGCCCCGATATCCTTCGCCGGAATATTCCCG
Source organism: Pirellulaceae bacterium (assembly GCA_040880405.1). GTDB lineage: Bacteria > Planctomycetota > Planctomycetia > Pirellulales > Pirellulaceae > JBBDIM01. Next base: position 44,658 of record JBBDIM010000027.1, read on the forward strand.
GCCTCGATGAGCTGCCGGTAAAGGGCATTCTTGGTCAGTCCGGGCGAAAGTCCGCGGAGATGGAGTCGGGCCATGGTCGGTTCCGGTCGCGGCTAAGGAGGTTTTCGCCAGCAGCGAGAGTGGGTCGGTTGGGGCGGAAATCGGGGGTGGGGTCGCCAGCAAACAGACGAAGGCCTGAATGATGAACATCCCCGCAAACAACAGCAAGACCCCATCATAACTGCCGAAGTAGTCATACCCGGCGGTCATCACCAGTGGCCCGACGGCACTACCGGCGACGATCGTCATCATCGAGAACCCCTTGATCCTGCCCAGATGGGCCCGGCCGAAGTAACGGGCCCACAGGCTGTTACTGCCGGCCGAGGCGATCCCTTGCGCGATGCCGAAGGCCACACCATACATCGCGGCGCCCGCGACGGAGTTGATCGACCAGAACAGCAGCACGCTCGCCGCCAGCCCGAGGGTCCCGATGAATAGGATGTAATGAAGTTTGAAGCGGTCGGCCAGGATTCCACCGAAAAATTGACAGATCGCCATCGAGATCGCCAGGTAGGCGAAAATCACGTTGGAGTCGGTTTCACTCAGCCCGCGGCTCTCCATGAAGGGGACCACGTTAAAGGTCATGGCGGTGCCGATCATGCCCCACATCGTCATCATCGAGACGACGATCCAGAAAGAGCGGTTCAAAAAGGCTTGGTGCAACGTCAACTGGGGGACCAAGGTCGACGGGTCCGGGCCCCGCCGGTGGGTGTCGCCGTCGGCGGTCAGCTCTCCATCCGGGAACTGGCCGATTTCTTCCGGTCGATCGCGAAACACGAACAGCAGCAGCGGAAACATCCCGATCCAGACCGCCAGTCCGGAAAAGATGTAGGCCCACTGCCAGCCATAGTTGGCGATCCAGAAGATGGTCACTGTCGGCACGGTCAGCAATGCGAGCGGCATCGCCAGGTTGCGGATTCCGGTTGCGAAGCCCAGCTTCCGCCGGAACCACATGTCAGGCGTGTTGTTCGCCAACAGCGAAAAGGCCCCTTGCCCTAAGGTGCGGATCGCCAGAAACCCGAGGAACAAGGTCCAAGGGCCGGTGACCTGCGACATCAACATACAGGAAAGACCGAACAGCAGCGTTACCACGGTTAGGGTCTTCCGCAGACCGAACCGATCCGCCATCGCGCCGATCCATGGTAGCGGCAGGCTCGCCAGTACGGTGCCCCACAGGAAGGCCATCGCGAGCGTCGTCAGGCTGATATTAAGCGAGCTAGCGATATGCTTATTAAATAGGGCGACGATGAAGGTCTGCCCAGGACTGGAGGCAAATTGGGCCACCATCGCTACCGCCAGCATCACCCAGCCATAATAAACCGGGACGGCCCGCACCAGCGGATCAGTCCGGGTGAGGGATGGGGAATCAAGCGAGGCGGCGTCGGTAGCCATGGCTGGCTGCAGTTCTTTCGTGAAGATGAAGTGAAGCGGTAATTTGGTTGGTGAAGATGCGAGCATCCTAACCTTCCCAACCCCCACAGGAAACGGCAAAACGGGCAGGGTTCACCGCAATTTTTTGGTGCGCGGATGTTACCCTAAATCGAACGTAACGCGGTCAAATTTTCCCTGCCTCGGCGGTGCATTGCAAAGCCGAGCGCAACCCGATACGTTGAAAGGCTTTGACACCTAGGCAAGATCCGCCCAGGGCGTCCTCTAACAGAGACAACCTTCCTCGGCGACTCCGAGTGAAGAGCCCGACTACCGAATAATCGAGACCTGAATCCATGGGCCGCATCAGCCTGGCGTTTAAATTGTTTTTCGGCATTTTGTTCAACCGGGAACTAGCGGAAAAGGTTGAGACCGCGCTGTTGGAGCCTCCCAAGCCCAAACCGGCGACCGAGCCGAGCACGGCGGCACCGGTCAAAAAGCCGCCAGCGGAGAAGGGGATTCCTGGGCTGGATGCGTTGATTTTGCTCGCGACGCTACAGCGTGAGGCCCGGTTCCTCGATCTGTTTCAGGAGGACTTGAGCGGCTATGAAGACGCCCAAATCGGGGCGGCGGTGCGGGATGTCCACCGCGATACCAAAGGAGTTCTGGAGCGGCTCTTCGCGATCGGTGCGGTTCGCCCGGAAGAGGAGGGGAGCAAAATCGAATTGCCCCCGGCGATCGATTCCCAGGAAATCCGGTTCGTGGGGAATGTCCAAAAGGAAAAGCCTGCTAGTGGGACGTTGGTGCATGGGGGCTGGAAGGCGACCCGGTGCGAGCTGCCCAAGTTCAGCGGCACAGCCGAAGCGGCCAAGATTCTGGCCCCGGCGGAAGTCGAGCTGACGTAGCCCCGGTAGGCAACGCTGTGAAGCATTTTGGATTCGTAAAAACTAGGGTTTCGTTAATCGGC
>JBBDIM010000028.1:0-7764 GCA_040880405.1 Pirellulaceae bacterium
AACTGGCAGCATAAAAACTGCGCACCAAACGAAGTTTTTGAACGGTTGTAACACGGATTAACACGGATAAGGCTGTCCGGGATTCCATGTTCTACTCGCTTGCGATCCGTGTTAATCCGCGTTAATCCGTGGCTAAAAAATGAAAAACGTCATAGGGCGTGATCGGTTTCAAAATTGGGATAAATTCCACCCCACTTCTCACTCCCGCACCTTCAATCCTTCCAACGGATCCAACTTAAAAATCCGCCGCTGGAGTACCGCGTGGGCCGCCAAGGTGAAGGTAATGGAGGCGGCCAACACCGCTCCGATCATCCACGCCTCGAAGATAATCGGGAAGCGAATCAAATCTTGATCCATCGTCAAGGTCATCGAGTAGGTCAACAAGTAACCCAGCGGAAACCCCAATAAGGTCCCCACCAGGTTCAACAGCATCGTCTCGCGCAAGAGCAGCCCGCCGATTTCCCACGGGGTATAACCCATGGCGGCCAAGGTAGAAATCTCGCGGAGCCTTTCGGCCAGGTTCACCAGTGACGCGTTCAAAACATTGCCGAAGAAGATCGTCCCGGCGAAGGCCACGATCATCCAGATCACCGCTTGCTGGTTATCGACAATCGTCGACCGCATATTCTCCAGCATGTCGGTCCGGGAATGGATCGACTCGACCGCTGGCATCTGTTTGAGTTCCCGGTACATTTGCCGCATCGACTGGGGCTCTGGGTTTACCTTGAGTTGGGCCCCGGTGATGGCCAGGGACTCACCCCGGATCTGGCTCAGGTAATCGAGATTGGCGTAGACGTTGAGCCCGAAGTAACCTTGGCTGAGCGCGGCGATCGGGACTTCCACCACCCGGCGGTCGCCGATCTTCGGTTCCAGGCGGACCAGGTCTCCGACTCCGGCTCCCAAATTCTCTGCCAGCCGCCGCTCCATCACCAGCCCGACTTCCGGGATCCGGATTCGGTTGCCGTGGCGATCGGTGGGGACGGTCAACTTGGACTCGGGCAAGATCCCCAGCACTGAGGCGGTTTCTCGCTTCCGGCCATGCACCAAATCACACGCCACGCTGAAGGTCGGTTCCACCTGATCGATCCCGGCAAGGGTTTGCAGTTCGTACCAGGCGGCGATATCCAAGGCGTCCTTGAAGGTGAGGTCGATATCGCTCCGCGTCAGACGCTCGAACTGCTCCCGCACGAAAAATTCGCCGGTCGACTGGAGCATCAGCCCACTGGTCAGGATGCCCGCTCCCACCAGCGCCGAGAACAGCGTGACGCCGCTCCGCAGCTTTCCGCGAAAGATGTTGCGCAAGGTCACACGCCAGCGGCTAGAGAGTCGATCCCACAAGAGCGGAAACCGTTCGAGCAGGACATGCCCGCCTTTGGCCGGTGGCTCGCTCCGCATCGCTTCGGCCGGACGCAGCCGCAGCATTTGCCAAGCCCCGTAGACGGTTCCCAGCAGCGTGAACACCATGCTGACCACCAAGCCAGTCAGATGCGTGGGCCAGTGGTAACCAGCGCGGAGATTGGGAAATTGGAAGAACTCTTGATACATATTGGTCATGCTGGCGGTGAGCAGCCAACCGAGCAGGCTGCCAATCGCCGCCGCGACCACACCCACCACCAGCCCGAATTTCACGTAGTGCAAAAAGATCCGCCAGTCGTCGTACCCGACCGCTTTTAGCGTGCCGATGATCACGCGTTGGCTCCGCGTCAGCCGCGTCATCAAGACGTTGAGGATCAAGGCGGCGACACCCAGAAACAGGGTCGGCAAAAAGGTCCCGATTTGGTTGAGCTGCGCGATCTCGTTGGAGAGGTAGAAGTTGGAGGGAAAGTCCGCGAGGCTGGTCGTCGAGAAGACGCCGTAGTCCCGCAGCCGAAACTCAGCCTCGCTCAAGATTCGCTCGACCCGAGGATGCGATTGCGGGGCGAGCTGCCCGACCACCTGATTGGCCGCCCCCTCGAAATCGAGCCACTGCTCCATGTGTTCGCGCGGGAGGTAGAAGACCCCGAAATTCTCCGGGTCAGGGATGATGGTGCCCGGCCCGAGCAGGTAAGTAAACTCCGCGCTGATGGCGGTCGCCACCACCAAAAACTCTTCGCTCCGCTCATTCAGCAGCAGGCGGATGCGATCCCCTGGGAGGATGTTGTTGGCTTGGGCGAATTTGTCGTTGACCAGGATCTCGGTCCCCCGCGCCCCGCTGAAATAATCACCCCGCACCAGCAGGATGTCGTTGATCACCGACTCACGGACTTCGGGCAGCGAGATCGCCAAACCGTTGACCGGCTGGTCCCGGCCCGGCAAGTCGACGGTGGTAGCGAACTGGATCCGCGTCTCGAAATCGCGGATGCCGGGGATTTGCAACAGGCGGTCGAGATCGGCCTGGGGCGCTTTTTTCAGATCGATCCAAAAGTCGGCGATCCGGCTTTGCTGGTAGTACTTGGCCTTCGCCTCCGCCAGGCTTTGAAAGGTCGACCGCATCCCCACAAACAGGGCGATGCCAAGGGCCATGATCGAGACAATCGCCAGGAGCAGCCCCCGCGAGGTTTGGAGGTCGCGGAGCAGTTTGCGGTCGAGCATCCTCACCACACCACCTCTTGGGGCGCGATCGGCTGCTCGATGGTTTGCAAGCGGGAGATCTCCCCGCTTCGCAGGTGGACCACTCGGTTGGCGACCTGCGAGATCGCCTCGTTGTGCGTGATTAGCACGACGGTGGTCCCCAGGTCTCGGTTGAAGTTGAGAAGGAGTTTGAGGGCGTTGATCCCGGTTTCATAGTCGAGAGCCCCGGTCGGTTCGTCGCACAGTAGCAGTTGCGGGTTCTTGGCCACCGCGCGAGCGATGGCGACCCGCTGCTGTTCCCCGCCGGAAAGCTGCGAGGGGAAGTGCGTTATGCGATCCTTCAGGCCAACCTCTTGGAGCACCTCGGTGGCATCGAGCGGATTCTCGGCGATCTCGGTCGCCGTGAGGACGTTCTCTAGCGCGGTCAGATTGGGGACCAAGTTATAGAACTGAAAGACGAAGCCAACCTTCTCGCGGCGATACCGCGTCAGCCGGGCCGCGGAGGCGGTCGCCAGGTTTTGATCCTCGAACCAAACCTCACCGGCGGTCGGCCGATCGAGCCCACCCACCAAATTCAAAATGGTCGACTTCCCCGAACCACTCGGGCCAACCACCGCCAGCACCTCGCCGCGGAGGATCTCCAGCGAAAGATCCTTCAGCACGGGGACCTTCACTTCGCCCGAGGTGAAGGTGCGGTCCACACCCATAAGGCGAACCAACGGCTCAGTTGCGGGTGACTCCATAGATGCCTGACTACCTTGCTTGCAAATGGGGACGATGTGGGTGCCGCGATTATAACCCAAGGCCGCCGCTCTTTCGATTTCACCGTCAGTTGGTATCTTGGCCAGTAACGCATCCACACCCACATTTCCAACGATGGGAACCCAATGGCAGACGCACCCCACTCGCTCGACCAACACCTTGGCCGCCTCCGGCAAGACGACACCACCACGGTAGGCGACGTTCGCACGATGGTCCGCAAGTTCGTGGCCGAGCGGCAGTGGCAGCAGTTCCACGCCCCCAAGAACATCAGCATGGCGCTGGCCATCGAAGCGGCCGAACTGATGGAACATTTCCAGTGGATCACCGTCGAGGCCTCCCGCGAAATCACCGACCCCGACCGGCGGGCCGCCATCGGCGAAGAGCTGGCCGACGTGCTGTGTTATGGGATGGCCCTAGCCAACGAGATGGACCTCGACATCGCCACCATCATGCGCGAGAAAATGCGCAAGAACATCGCCAAGTACCCGGCGGATGAGTTCAAAGGCCGCTACGGGAAAGAGGACCCGGGGCCGAAAGAGTGAAAAGGATTAAGATTTTAGCCACAGAGGACACAGAGGTCACAGAGATTTTGTTGGGTAAAGATCATCAATTATTGAAAAGTTAACCCCGTCCCTCTGTGACCTCTGTGCCCTCTGTGGCAAAAAAACTTCCCGCCTGATCACGGCGCTACGGTAATCACCATGTTGATCCACAGCAGCCCCAAAACCAGCAGCAATATCAACACCATGTTCACGGTGATACCCGCCAGGGCGTGCCGGGTGACTCCTTCGTAGTGCTGCATTCGCTGGACTGCCATTGTCGTGCTGATGATGCCGAAGGCGAGCGACAACAGAAACAGCGGCACGAACAAACAAAGCATCGTCCCACCCACCAGGCCCGCCACCAGCAGCGCCACGATCCCCAGCAGCGGGCTCACCCACGCCATCCGCGCACTACGAATCACCCCCGCCTGACGTACCGCACGCCCCTCAACTTCCGGCTCAACCGTCTCCGGCGAAGCGAACGGGTTTTCCTCTTCAGTCAACGTCCTATCCTTCCGCGTTCAATCTTCCAGTAGCGAGCGCCGCTGTTGCCGCGCGTACTGGAAGCCGGGGATGAAAAACGAGAGGGACGCGACCACCCCGTAAATCAAATGGGCATAGTCGGGAAACATTGCCATCGGGATGCTGCACAGGAATAGTGCCAAGGCCTGGAAATAAAACCAGCCGGTGAGGATGCTACCCTTCACCATGAACAGCATCCCAGAGATAATCGCCAGCACCGGCGACAGCTTTAAGGGGGGCATCCCCAAAATCCATTCCACCGGAAACAACATAGAGATCCCAATCATTCCGGAGCCCCAGATATGGGCGATCTGCCGCTCCACAAACGTCACCGGCCCCCGCCTGCGCCGCAGGGCCCAAAAGATCGCCGCCCAAATCCCGGAGATGACCGTCCAGATGAGAATGTAGTGCAGGCGGTTGTCGTCTCGGTACCACTCCAGAAGCTGCGTCGCCAGGCAGCAGGCGAACAGCACCAGGCTGTGCCACATCCAAAGCTGCCCCCAGTTCTCCAGCACCTGGGCGTTGTGCGTCTCGCGAAACAGCCTGGAAACCACCTGCAAAAATTGCCCACTCCGGGCCGAGATCGCCTCGTCGTTCAGGTAGGCGTTCAGGTCACTCGCCAGGCTTTGGGCGGTCGGATAGCGGAGATCGATCGGTTTCTGCAAGCAGCGCAGCGTCACCATTTCCAAATCGCGGTCGACCTTGGGGTAAACCTCCCGCGGCAGCGGCGGGTCTTGCTCCAGCACCTTCAGTAGAATATCGACCGCGTTCTTTCCTTCGAACGGTGGCCGCCCGGTGAGCAGCGCGTAGAGGATCGTCCCCAGGCTGTAGACATCGCTCTGGATGCCCACCCGGCCTCGGTTGCCCGAGGCCTGTTCCGGCGACATGAACGCCGGCGTGCCGATGATCGCCCCGGTTCGGGTAATGCTGTCCGCCTCACTGGCCACTTGCTTGGCAAGGCCGAAATCAGTGACGAGCGGCTGGCCGCTCTTGTCGATCAGGATGTTCGAAGGCTTCAAGTCCCGATGCAAAATCCCATGTTCATGGGCCGCATGAATGGCGCTCGCGACCATCCGCATGATCTCGGCCGCTTCCCGCGGCGGCAGCGGCCCGTTGGCCAGCTTTTGGGCCAAGTTCTCCCCCTCGACATATCGCATGCTGAAGTAATAACGCCCCTCCAGCTCTCCCACCTCGTACACCGGCACAATCCCGGGATGATCCAGCCGCGCGGTCGCCTGGGCCTCCGCCAGGAACCGGGTCAGGTCCTCGCTCGAAGCGAGTTGATCCTTGAGGATCATCTTGATCGCGACCACCCGGTTCAGTCCGGTCTGCCGAGCCTTGTAGACCACCCCCATCCCTCCCCGGCCAATCTCCTCCAACAGTTCGTAATCGCCGAACTGGGCCGGCAATTGCATCTGGCTAAATCCGGCGGCTGGGGCGGAAGGAGAGATGGTGGAGTGGTCGGCGACATTCATCGCCACGGCATCGGCCAACATGACCGCACCCCATAGCTCGCGAATATCAGGGGCCAAGTCGGGATGGGCCGACATCTCCCGCTCAAGGTCCACCGGTTCACCCCGCTGGGCCCGGTCGGTCAACCGCTCCAAGATCTCAGCAAGTTGTTCATCGCGGAGGGAGGAGTCCATGGGCAGGTTTAGGGGGATGGGGCTCCAGATACGATTTTTTTAACCACGAAACGCACGATCGATACGAAAAGCAACCGGCGAAATCAGCTCTTTCACGGCTTCAACCCTCACAGCCAAAAACCACTCTCTGTGATCTCTGCGCCCTCTGTGGCTAATAAAAGAGCCACGGATGAACACAGATAAACACGGATAAGGCTGTCCGGGATTCGATGCTTTGCTCGCTTGCGATCCGTGAACATCCGTGTTAATCCGTGGCTAAAAAATGAAAAACGAAATAGAGTGAGTTCGGTCTCAAAAATTGGGATAACTCCGGGCGTAGATAACATTGCCGCCAGTGTGGCCCGTCGCTGGCCATTACTCATCCACCGCCTCTTCCCCCAGCAACGTGCGCAGCCGCCGCATCGCGCGGAGGTATCGCATGCTGGCGGCGGCGGCGGAGAGGTCTAGGGCGGCGGCGACATCCTGGTTGGTCAATTGCTCGAAGTGACGCATGATGATCACTTCCCGGTCGGCGGCGTCCATCGTTTCGATTGCGGCCTGGAACCGGCGTTGCAGTTCCTCCATCGTCGCGGCGGCCGCGGGGGTCGCCTCGGTATCGCAAATTTGGGCGGCCAGATCGACCGACGACTGATCCATATTGAACCCAATCGCCAGGTTCTGCTCTCGGTCGACGCTCCGCTTGCTGGAGACCCGGTGCCGCCGGTGGGCGTCGATGATCCGATCCTTGGCCATGTGCCGCAGCCAGAGGTGAAACGGCATCTTGGGGTCGGCCAGGTAATCGGTCAGGCGGCGGTTGGCGTCGACCAGCACCTCCTGCACGATATCGCTCGCATCGACCCGGCGTTGGATCTTACGATCCAACCGCATCTCAATCATCCGCCGCAGCGCATCGCGGTGCCGCATCAACAGCCGATCCCGAGCCTCGGGATCCCCGCTGCGGGCCTTTTCGATAAGTTGTTCTGTCTTGTCATGTTCTGGCCACATACCCTTAGATTATCGGCTACCACAGGAAGGGCTGACAAGTAATCGCAGGGGTAGGGGGCACGGTTTCCTGGATTTAATGCCTCGCGGGCCTCGATGTGAATCCAGGAGTCGGGAGTTAAATAGGGGTCAGGAGTCTTTTCATAATCAAGAGATCGCAGCCCCGCCTCCCGGCTACGAAGAAAAGAGTCCTGACCCCTTTTTAACGGATTTGGCTCATGGGACGCACTCTTGCTCGCACCGCGTAAAAAGGGGGTCGGGACTCTTTTTGGCTACCCTGTCACTGGTGCCCACCGCTCACGTTTCGAAAAAAGACTCCCGACCCCGTTTTTACGCTGCCATTCTCAATCGGCGAGCTGGGCTGGTAAGGCGAAAAAGGGGGAGCCACAGAGCACACAGAGAGGAAGAAGAGCCACGGATTACCGATCGGATCGCCTGGGGTTGGACGTTTTATTCGGTTGCGATCCGTGGCGGTGTGGTGACCGGCGCGAGGGGGATAAGTTCAATTACGGGGGCCGCGGCTGGCACTTCTTCACCGCCGACTCTCTGTAATTGAACTCATCCCCGCACCTCTCTCTGTGACCTCTGAGCCCTCTGTGGCTAAAGAAAAAAGAACTGCGATCCCGGTGGGAATCAAGGCAAAGGTGGGCCCAAAACCACCCTCTTGTCCCGGTTTGGCGTACAATCGACGGAACCGCAATCCGGCGGTTTTGCGGAAAATCGGTCTCGGATCGAAAACGATCGATCCACCAGGCTCGTCT
>JBBDIM010000029.1:0-1416 GCA_040880405.1 Pirellulaceae bacterium
CTACACTTTCGAGGCATCCCCTGTTTCTTTTGACTCTGTATTACCAACTGGGCTACCGTGAAAAGCCCCTTCAGGGCATGTAGTTTTCTTGACATCCGTGAATGAATCGCCAAGGCCGGGGCACCGCTTGAAGCCTTGAGAGAGGGTTTTTCGCCTGTTGCTTTTCGTGTCATTCGTGTATTTCGTGGTTTAAAAAATCGTTGGTGGTGATACTCTCCAGCAAATGTTCGCCACGCACCTCAAGTCGGCAAATACCCATACTCCTTAAACCAACCCCAAGCTGCTTCGATCGCTTCTTCGGTGGGCCGGGATTGGTAGCCGAGTTCCATTTTCGCTTTGCTGCTGTCGTAGTAGTGGTATTGATCGGACATGCGGATGGCGGCGGAGTTGAATTCCGCCTCTTGGCCTTTGAAGTTGGTGGTGAGGTCGCCGATTAGGCCGACTGATTTGGCCACGAGCGGGCCCATAGCAGAGAAAGGGGCTCGGGTGCCGGTGATTTTGGCGAAGCGGCGCCAGAGGTCGACGTAGCGGAGGTTCTCGCCTCCCAGGATGTAATTGTGGCCGGTTTGGCCTTGGGTGCAGGCGTTGACGATTGCCTGGGCGACGTCTCGCACATCGGCGACACTGCACCCGCCGCGGGGTGCCATCGGGGGACGGTTCTTGATGAATTCCAGCAGCATTTTTCCCGAAGAGGGTTTCCAGTCCCAGGGGCCGAGCATGAAACCGGGGTTCACAATCAGCCCCGGCAGGCCGGCGGCAAAGAGGGTTTGCAGCCGCTCTTCGGCAGCCCGTTTCGTTTGGACGTAAGGGCACTCGACCTTGCCGGTGCGGGGGCTTTCTTCATTGGCCGGTTGGTCTCGGCGGCCGACTCCTAGGGCGTCGACACTCGAAACATGAACCAACCGCGCCCCTGCGGCCAAGGCGGCCTGGGCGACCTGCTCAGTCCCGCCGACGTTCACTTGGTGCATCGCCTCAGCTCCGGTCCAGCCGATATGGACCATCGCGGCGGAGTGAATCACATGGGTTTGGTGCTGGCAAGCGGTGGTTAGCGAAGCGGTATCGGTGACATCGCCGGGGATGATCTCCAGCTCAAGCCCTTCGAGCGACCGCCGATCGGCCGTCGGCCGAACCAACACGCGGACCTGATGCCCCTGCTCCAGCAGCAGACGAACCACATTATTACCAACCAGGCCGGTGGCCCCGGTGACGAGCACATTCATCGTGAATTCCTTCGCTGGAAGACGGGGTTAGCCACAGAGGGCACAGAGAGGATTTTGTTCAACAATTTATTAACCACCAACGATGCGAATGACACGAACACATGAGGAAGTTTGAATCGTCCCTTCAGGACTTAATAAGTTAACCCAGGACTGCGTCCTTTTCTAAGCAGTGTCAAGGGTCAAAACGCTAGGGGAT
>JBBDIM010000030.1:0-11006 GCA_040880405.1 Pirellulaceae bacterium
ATTTTATGCGACAATTTACGAGAGATCCGAATTTCCGGACGGACACTAGCTACGGTCGCGCAGACCGTGGGGGCCCCGCGAGTTGGGTTGCCCCCTCAGGTAAACCGGGTTCGCACTTCTCCCACGCTTTTGGCAAGCGTGGCTACGTAGGCGATTGCTCGGCTAAATGTAATCGAGCAGCGTCAATCGATAGAGCTGCCCCATCATTTGCAGGGAGGCCTCAAACGAGGCCTGCTTCGCGCTGAAATCGGAGATCGCTTTGACCATATCAATTTCGATCTCTAGTGAGAGGGAGGATTTCAGTTCGAGTACTTCCTCTTCGCTGCGAAACTTGAGGACGTCGAGCTGCTGGTCTCGCGCCCCCAGTTCACCTCGCGTGAAGCTGAGTCGGCTAATGTCCTGATCCAAAAGTTCCACCGCGCGGGAAATCTCCAGGACATCGTCGTTCAGGAGGGCCTCGTTAAGGCGAATCAGCGTATTGAAAATGCCGTGGGTTTCGCGCGGATTGACATCTCGGCCGACTAGCACCTCGGCGGTGCCCCCTGCCGTGGTCGAGACGATACCGGTGGCGGAGATCACGCCGCTGCCGTCGTTGGTGGGATTCACGCTCCGATCCAAGGACGCGTTGAACATTTCATTGCGGTCGATCGCCGCAACAATCTCCTCGGCGGTGGTGACGCCTGGTTCGATTTGAACGGTAAGCCGCTTCGAGTTCGCGTCGAAACTCGCTACGGGAGGATCGCCCGGCGTGAGGTTGTCTTCAAACACGATCTCGACATCATTGAGCGCAGTGCCGGGGATGATTCCTTCCAGGTTGATGGCGGTGTTGACGTTATTGGGAACCGGGAAGGCGATGTTGGCGGTGGCCGGAAGGGAATCGCCGATCGGTGTCCCGCCGCCGGTTAACCCCATCATGCCGGTTTGGGCGGCGATGCCGTTTCCATTGTTGGTGGCATCGTCGGTGGTATCGAGTTCCGCACTGAAGGTCCCCTCGGCGTTGATTGCCGAGATAATGCTGTTGACCGACGTGGCGGCGGGGTCGATATCGATTACCAGACGCTGTGTCGCCAAATCGAAACCGACGAAAGCCTGATCGCCACTCGCCGCCGAGTTGACGAATTCCACCTGAATGTCGTTGAAGTGGGTCCCGGCGATGTTCGCGGAGAGCGTGAACGCGGTGTTGGTATCATTGGGTGGATCGAGTTTGATTTTGGCGGTCGCCGCGACCGGATCGGGAGCCGACGAGACGGTCGCTTCCGACTCCCCGGGAGGGATCAACCCAAGATCGACCCCGGCGTTACTGCGGATGCTCTGCGAAATGACCAACCGGCCCACGCCGGGCGGATTGTCATCGACGATTTCGATCCCATTGCCATGGTCGGTCAACCGCGCAGTCACGGCGTTGGCCGAACCGATATTGTCGGGATGGTCGTTAATCCGCTTCAGGACATCGCCGATCGTTTTGGCTCCGGTGAGATCGATTTCCAGCTCAACCCCATCGTTCCGCGTAATTGTCAGGTCGGTTCCGTCGGCGGTTTGCAGGCCCCTGCCATAGTTGAGCTGCGAGACAGGCGTGTTGGCGGTGAACGTGCGGATGCCAAGCTGCGTGGCGGTATCGCCCCCATTCTCGCCGATCGAAAAATCACCGCCACTCATGATCGAGCGGACATTGATGCCGTCGCCGGCGGCATTGATCTCAGCCACCAACCCGATTCCCGACCCATTGAACTGATTGAGCAGATCCTCAATGGTCTGGGCGTTCTCAAAGGTGACGATATGGGTTTGTCCGCCGTTCTGGACCTTCACGCCGGAAGTCCGGTCGAAGTTCGTTCCGGTGCCGCCTGCGAGCGTCCCGGTTGTTCCGGCTCCGATCGTGCCGTTCCCCTTCATGAAGGCGTGCAGCGTATCTTTCCCGTCCACCTCGGCGGTCAGCCCCTCGGCGAACTCGGGATGACCATTGAACGCGGTGACCAGATCGTTGGCGGTGGTGCTGTCCTTGTTCACGCGAACGAAAATCGTGTCGCTGTCTCCGCCGCTATTGCCGGTGTTGCCGGAGATGGTTGAGTTGACCGAGAAGACCGGCGAGCCGCTATTCAAGGTCTCGCTGTTGGAGTTGTCCCGCGCAACGGAGAAGGTCCCCTCCTCCATGATCGCAGCGACGAGCGTGTCGAGCTCGGTCCCGTTGGCGTCGTCAATCTGTAGGGTGAGGACCCGCTCGGTCCCGTCGTCGCTGTAGCTGGCGGTTGCCGCGTTGCCCATGCTTTGGGAAGAATCAATCACCACGCGTACGTTGTTGAATTGGGCCCCCGCCTGGTTGGCGATCAGGGTCAGGTCGTTCCCGCCACCCACCAGCGAAAGCGCCGCTTCCGCCTTAACCCCTGGATCGGTCACGCTGGTCGGGAAGATCCGTCCATCGTCGGCTGTGGAAATCACGCCGCTCGCGTCATATCCTTCGCCGGTTGAGGTGTCGGTCCCTACCGCGAATCGTCCATCCTGCATGATCGTGTCGACCAGCGTTTGCATGGTGGTTTGATCGCCGCTGTCGACCGAGAGGGTGATCGTGGGGACTCCGCCGACATCGACCACCGGCCCCATGGTTGCCGCGTTTCCCATGGGGGCGGAGGCATCCACCACAAACCGGACACCATTGAGGCTGCCATCAGTCGATTTCGCGGTCAACAGCAGGGAGTTGTCGGCTCCAGCGAAATCGAGCGTTCCCTGCGGTCGCGTCAGATCGCTGGCGAAATAAACCTCTTCATTCCCCCGCAACAGCCCCGGGCCCGCGCGGAGCAAGGCGTCGTCGACCATCTGGATGGTCGTACCGTTGTGCTGGTCGCCATTGTCCTTGGCGTTGATGACGACATCGTTATTGTCTCCGGGAAACGAGAGGATCGACTGCGCCTTGGTTCCCAGGATGTTGTCGAGCTTGGTGGTGGCGGTCAGGGCGGGGTTCAGATCGGTGCCCACAATCGGGTTGGTCAGGTTGCCGTTAATCTTGAGAATCCCCAAGTGGGCCGCGACTCGTCCCGCACCCACTTCGGTTACCGTGAGGTTTCCACCCCCCGCATCGTCGATATCGACGATCAGGCTTTGATTATCGATCCGCGCCGTGATCTTGCGGCCCGGCGGCGGGTTCGCCTCCAGCAGCCTCACCACATCCCCCACGGTATTGGCCGACGAGATATCGATGTTGACCGGCGGGGTGATCCCATCGGTGATGGTGAAGCTCCCCTTGTCGATTCCGCGGCCACCGCGCAAATCGGACAGTCGGGTGTCGAGCGAAAGCGTTGGATTGAGGTCGGACAGCCCATGGACATCCTGACTGATCGCGCCGAAGGCGGCGTGCCCGTTGACCGTGGTGTCGAAGAGCAGATTAATATCGGCGAAGCTCATCAGCGGGTTGGTATTCCCCTGATACTGCACGAATCCATCGACCTGCTTGAAGGGAGCGACTGTGGTGTTGGATCCGGAAAACAGGTGCCTGCCGCGAAACTGCTGGTTGCCGATATCCATTAGGTTTTGAATGGCCCGCTGGACCTGTTGTGCAGCGGCTTGCCGTTCCTCGTGCGAGGAGGTGGAATCGGCCATGCTCACCGCCAAGCCGCGCATTTCATTCAAGGCGTTGGAGGCGTTGGCCAGCCCGACATCACTCGCGGCGAGATACGATTGACTCGTGATCAGGTTGGTTTGGATCTGACCTTTCCGCTCAATCAACGACTGAAGCGTCAACCCGCGGATCGCCGCGGGCGCGTCGTCACTCATCGATAGCAGACGCCGACCGGTACTGAGCTGGCTTTGCAGACGCAGCATCTGCGTCTGATCAAAGGACAACTGTTGAGTGAGCCGCTGCGACATCAGCATGTCGCTACTGCGGCCGGCGGGAACTGGGATGATCCGAGTCATATCGTAGATGGGATGGAAAGAGTTTGCTTAGGATAAATCGACATACCATGTGACACCGCGCATGGAATCTATATATTGACTAAAATCTCCAGCAGTTCATCCAAGGTGGAAATCATCCGCGAGGCGGCTTGGAATTGACGCTGCATGGTAATCATACGGACCGACTCCTCGTCCAAGTTCACGCCGCTGATGCCCATCTTTTGGCCTTCCAGGGTTTCCTTGAACACGCGAAAGCCCTCGGCCACGCTCCGAGCGACCGTGCCCGCTTGGGCTACCCCACCTACCAGTTCCTGATAAATACTGCCCAGGGACGATCCGTCGCGTGTCGGGAGCGGACTATCCAAAAACGCCGCCAGCTTTTCGGCGTTGGCCGTGTCGGCTCCGATTCCGGATTGGCTGGCCGCGAACTTGGAGGGGTCCCCCTTCACCGCGGAGTGGATGCCCATATTCAGGGCACCTGTCCCCGTGAAGAACGTTCCCAACCCGAGCGAGGCCAACACACCGCTATTGTCTCCGGCAAACGCGAATTCCACGTTCGGCGAATCGGCCTCAATCATCAACCGCCCATCCAGCCCGACCGACGACGAGATCCCGTCGATCGCATTGAGCGACTCGCTGAAACTCACCAATGTGGTGTCGTCACTCGTGCCGTTGAGACGAATAGCGATGTCGTGGGTGTGGGTCAGCCCCGTCTGGGAGTTGAGGATTTTAACCTGCAGCGATCCATTTTCCGGGGTATTCGCCAAGCCGACTTGGTCCAGGGGGCGATGGATCAGGTTGGCGTCCATATCGAACTCCGCCTCCATCGAGCGATACCCGGAGAGCCCCTGGCCACTCGCGAAAACCTGGTTGAATTCGAAGGACAAGGTTTGGGCGAAGCTGTCCAGGTCCTGCAGGAACTCCCCCAGAATCGCGTCGCGCGAGGTGATCAGGCCCGCTAGTTTGCCGGAGTCGGTCCGCAGTGGAGAATCGAACGCCTCAATCTTAATGTCGACCGTTGGCAAACCCTCGCCGGTCTGCTCGTCGGCGAACACATTCCGCGCAATCCCCTCCAAAACCAGGTACTCACCCCCGACGAATACGGAGGTCGACCCGTTGTCTTGTTCGACAGTACGGATGCCGACGATTTCTGAAAGTTCCGTCAGTTTCCGGTTGCGTTGGTCGCGGAGACCGACGGCGTCGCTCTTGATGGTGCTGCCCGCTTCCAAGCGGACAATCTTCTCGTTCAGGTCGGCGATATCGTTGACCAAGCCGTTGATATCCTTCGCGGCGTTGCGAATGCGGTCGTTGTTGTCGTCGTAGACGCTTCGCACGCGTTGGTAAAGTCGCGAGACATCCTCCGCTAAGGTTTCGCCCCGGAGGATCGAGAGATTGCGAACACCCAAATCTTCCGGCTGATTCAGAATGTCGTTGATGGAACCGAAGAAATTATTCAACGAACTGCTGATATCGGTATCGCTCAGTTCCCCGACCAAGGCCTCTAACTGCAGGTAGGTGTATTCCTGGGTCTCCCCGTTAGACAAGTCACTCCGCGAGCTCCGCAGGCGCTCCTCGAGGAACTTGTCCGTCATCTGGACAATCGCTTCGACCTGGACACCCATCCCGAGGCGCAGATTTCCCTGAACCTGCACTTGGGCCGGTGTATAGATCACCCGCTGCCGCAGATAATCGGGCGTGTTGACGTTGGCAATATTGTTGCCAGTCACCTGCAGACCGATCTGCGCCGCGTTGAGCGTATTGCTCGCTTGCTGTAGTGAACTAAAGAGGGACATCCCTGTATCCTCGTGTCGCGGGAACGCCAAATCGGTTGAAATATCAACCGATCGCCCAGGCTCGCTAGGCGTCCTGGTCTACCAAGGTCCCACCTTGTGTCGCGGCATTCTCCTCTTCATATGTCGGTTTAAGCTTCCCCCCGGTCGCAATGATTTGAAGCAGTTGTGACAGATGAAGGACGGTTTGTTGGGCCAAAACGAAGTTTGTGAGCGTTTCATTCTGGATGTGCTGCATCGTCTCTTTCGCTAGTCGCGCCCGCTTGCCTAATCTGCCGTCGCCGGTCGTTTCGACGGCGGCCGCTAGCGAGTGGACGCTATCATCGGGCAATCCGCTGATTTTGGCCTGGGCGAGCAGTGCCGATCGGGCCTCGGTCAAGCCTTCCAAGCGTTGGACAAGCGCCTGCTCTTCTAACTGCGTCGCGCTCATCGCCTCGACATCCCCCGCCACCATTTGGCGTCGCTTTGAATGCAGGACGCTCAGCAGTTGTTCTTGAACATCTGAAAGTTCCTGCAGGTAACTCGCAGTTTCCGTTTCCCAGGGCATGGTGGAAGTTTCCTCGTCGACGAAAGGGGGTACACCGGACATCAGGAGTTGCTTTCTCGGTAGGGGTAAGTCATTTGTGTGAAAAAGGGGTCAGGACTCTTTTTCACGAAGCGTAAACCATTGGCAAGCGTGTTATGAAAAAGAGTCCTGACCCTTTTTTTCACACGGCGCGGGTCAAATACTCAAATCGAGCCGAGGTTGGGTTTGCTGTGTGCCGGTGGATTCAAACTCCGCGGAGCGAGCCTCCGGTGTGGCTGGGATATCCGCGCTGGTAGCTTCGTTGCCACCGGAGAGTCGTCCGGCGAACAGTTCGAACATCGGCCCGGAGATGCTGGAGGCGCTCGCCTCGGAGATCTCCTCGACCAGAAGCTGATCCAGTTGCGACTGGAACACCTCTTCGCCCCGTCCGCCATGAAAGTAAGCTGGTTTGTCGAGTGACTTCCGCATCGACTTGAGCATCTGCCCGAACATGGTTTCGCCCACGAACTGGTCGAACTTTTCCCGCAGTTCGGGCTTCGACTGGGTGCCGTCCGCCTGGGGAGGCATGGTCGGGGCGAAAGTTTGGGAGGCGATGTGCATCGAATGTCTTTCTGCTACGCTGCGAGTGAAAAAGGGGTCAGGACTCTTTTTCACGAAGCGTATTCCATTGGCAAGCATGTTATGAAAAAGAGTCCTGACCCCTTTTTCACGGTCCAATTCGTTAGTTGACGTAAATCACTTCACCGTATACCTTGCCGGCGTGGTGAATCGCTTCGACGATGCCGATGATATCCTCGGCCGGTACGCGCAAGGCAGTGAGCGCGTCTTCCAGGTCTTTTAGCCGAGTGGCGTAGACCCTTTGGGTATCGACTGGCACGAACTTCGAGGCCTCGGGGTTGCCCGCCTCGACTTTGATTCCTTTGTGGTTGATTACCATCGGCCCGACCTCTACGTCGCTGCCGATCACAATCAGCCCCTTCTGTTTGTTAATCACGACCTTATTGTTCATCAGGCTGTCGACGATTTGGGTCTCCATTAAGATGGAGATAAAGAAGACCGGTTCCGACTGGTATTGCGGTGGGATCTTCACTTCGATCGTCTTTTGATCCAGAGCTCTGGCAAGTTGGCCATTGGTGCCACCCCGGGCCCCCGTTTGCTCCAGGTTGTTGATTCCGAAGACAATCTCCTGGGCCATCCGCCAATCCTTATGACCATCTTTGATCACCAGGAAGACCTTGCCGTTTTCCGAGACGAACGGATTGCGGATCGTCTTTTCAATCCGGCATCCCTTGCGGACCTTGGCACGGGTGCCGTTCTCGGGATCGATCATCTCGACCGGGCCGGAGGCGAGTGCCCAGATGGTTTGATCGTGTGGGTTGGGGCCTTGGAGGGTGGAGATAGCGAGCGTGCCCCCTTCCAGGCTTTTGGCGGACAGGGCACTGACTTCGCAGTCGAGGAAGTCCCCCTCTTCGGCCCCTTCGCCGGAGACGTTGGCTCGCACGAGAACCAAGGCGACGTTCTTGATGTTCTTCAGCTCCTCCGGCAGGTACTCCCCTTCCGGCCCCTGGCCCGAGTTGTTGCCGAGGTGTTTCATCATGAGGGCCAAGGCTTGATGCGAGGGGGTTAGGTTGCCGTCGCCGGTCCCTTGCAGGCCGACCACCAGGCCCAACCCTTGCAGGTAGTTCCCTTCCTGCCCCTTTACGCGGACGAAGTCGGACAGAGGCCGGTTGATCTGGAACCGCTGAATCCCGGGGGAACCATACTGGGCCAGGCAAGCGGAGGGCCAGCAGGCGGCGGTCAGGTTGGCCAGAACCAAGCTGATCGCCATGGCCAGGTGCCGAAAGTGTTGGTTGAGGAAAGTCATGAGGTCGTTGTCAGGTTCGAAGGAGCGTGAAGTGACAGGCGGCGGGGTCGAGTCTCGCGATCAGAACCAGATAGCCCGATCCCACAATTGCAGCAACCAGCCACGGCGGTAGCTGTCGCGGACGGTACCTTGGTCTTCCTTGGTAATCGTCAAGTCGGCCATGTGTTCGCTGAGGATGGTGTTATTGGGATTCACGTCTTCGACTCGGCAGGTGCCGCGAAGATGGTAGACCCAAACCTCCTCATTCACGGTGATCGTTTTGCGTGCTTCCAGCTTCAACGTGCCGTTGGGGAGGATTTCCTGGACCTCGGCGGCGATCGTGAATCGCAAGAGTTCGACAGTTTCCATCTCCCCCTCGGATCGCAACCGCTTGTTCAAGTTACCGGCGACGCGTTGGTCTCCATCGGCCTGGGTGGTCGGTTTGAGCGAAGTGAGGTTTTGGATCCGCAGCCAATCGGTGAGCGTGGCGTTGTAGACCCCGCTTTTGCGACGATCCATCATCCCCTCGCTGCCCGACTCGGACCGCTCGTCGACCCGGATATGGATCAGGTCGTGGACCTGGATCTTGCGAGGTGGCGGCAGTTCGCGGTGGAACCAGTTCATGTCCCGATTGGTCCCCGGGACATAGTCCGCCGGATATTGTCCGTTGGCCATCTGCTGCTCGGTCGGCATCGTCCGCCGAGCCAAGCTGGAAACGGGGCCAGCGGACTCTTGAGCCATCGCCAGCGAGGTGCTGGTGGTCAGGATCAGGAGGGCGGCGTAGGCAGTCAGGGATCGCATGGAAGTTCACCTGGCGAGGGAAAAATGTTTTCTATCGATTCGGGGTCGCGGCTTGGGCCGAGTCGGCCAGCACCTGGGCTTCGCCGGGGCCGGTCACGATCACTCGGAACAGGTCGGAGTGACGCGTTCGGCCAGACCGTTGAGGTGTCAGCGGCTCGACGTCCAGCAGTTCCCCTTGGCCCGCGTCTCCCCGAGCCACCACTTCGCGGCGAACGGTGACATTGCCGGAACGGGAAATGACGGTCACGATGTCGTTCCGGCGAATCAAAATCGGCTGGCGGACATCGTCGAAGCCGACGGGACGATCCATCGCCAATGCGTGGGTCAGTTCCTTGCCGACGAGCGCCGATAGATCGGTCGGATAATGATCCTCTCGGCGGACGGCGGTCACCGGCCGAATTTCCAAGTCTTCCAACCGGAGAATCTCACCCCGCCGGATGTTCCGAGTGGTGTGCAGGGCTTGTTCCTCAGTGGACTCTTCACTTACGGCTGAACCCAAAGGTTTGACCTGTGGATCTCGTGCGACGGCCGGGACGATGGTGACTTGATGTGGGGCCGTGGTCAGCGGCATGTCGGCCGATACGGGGGCGATGGTCTGGAGCGGTTGGTTGGCGACCGTTGAAATCGGTGCTGCCGTGGCAGCGGCACTCGGACGGGGCGTAGCAAACCGATCGCCCCGAATCTCCGAGCGACTCGAACCGGTGATCTGAATGGCACCGGTATCAAACCCACGGGCCGCGAGCGTCTCGCGGATATCGTTGATCGTGATCCATTGAGTGCGATCTCCGCTGGGGGTCGCCGTCAGCGACATCGCCTCTAGGGCCGCGGTCAGTTGATCGTCCTGGGCGTGGATCTCGGCGATGTCGCCCAAGGTGACGATTGATTCGGAGATCCGGGCCGATGACCTGACGACGATTTGACAATCGCCCGCAAGCGCGATCGCGGCCGAAAAGGCCCACGCAAAGACAGTGATGATTAGGAGATTTTTCATGCTAAGGTCTATCACTTAATTTTGTCGCGAATCGGTTTAGGATCGCTCGTTCATTTAGTGTCCGATTTGGGATCTAGTCGTGTCGTTCCCAATCCGACATTTATTGATCTAGCAAGGCCAAACGGGATTGAAACGCAGAGGCGCGGAGGTCGCAGAGAGAGTCCTCCGCGCTCTCCGCGTCTCTGCGTTTCAAATTTTTAAAATCCGACAGGCATTTCTCGGGCGATGTTTAACGGCGGAGGTTGGCGATCAATTGCAGGATTTGGTCACCCGCTTGAATCGTTTGCGAGTTCAGCTCGAACGACCGTTGGGTGGTGATCAGGTCGATCAGTTCCTGGACCGGCTCGACATTCGAAGCCTCCAACATTCCCTTACGAACCGTTCCCAGCCCGATGGTTTGCGGATTGCCGGTGATCGGGGCGCTGGAAGCGGCCGTCTCTCCGTACAGGTTTTCGCCCAACTTCAACAAGCCTTCCGGATTGATGAAGGTCGCCAGTTGAATCTGCCCCACTTCCGCCAACTGCGGCACGTTGGGCTGCCGGACCGAAACCACGCCATCGGCCGAGACCTCGACCGCGGTGGCGTCCTCGGGAACCACAATCGAAGGCTCCAGTGGACGACCGATCCCGGCCGAGCCTTGCACGATCTCGCCATTCGCGTTGACCGAGAAGTTCCCGGCCCGCGTGTAGACGATCTCACCGCTGGGGTCCAGCACCTGAAAGAACCCGGGCCCTTCGATCAGCAGATCCAACGGGCCATCGGTGGTGGTGAACGAACCTTGCTTGAAGTCGGTCTGCACGCTTTGCAGGCGAACACCCAAACCGACATTCGAGCCGGTTGGTGTCAGGTTGCCGTTGGCGTCTTCGGTGCCCGGGAGGACGCGATGCTCGTAGAACAGGTCTTCAAAGTTGGCCCGGTCTTTTTTGAAGGCGGTGGTATTGATATTCGCCAGATTATTCGCGATCACGTCCAGCTTGGTCTGCATGGACTGCATGCCGGTCGCGGCGGTGTATAGCGTTTGTACGCTCATGACTTACATCCTTGTGAAACGGGGCACCCTTGTGGGGTAGGGAATCTGTGTGAAGCAGGGCTAGGGGACTACTTAACTTTGTCGCAACACGCGATTCACCAAGTTGCCAATCGCCTCGTCCTGAGAGCGAATGAGATTGATAT
>JBBDIM010000030.1:11106-35742 GCA_040880405.1 Pirellulaceae bacterium
ACGCGATTCACCAAGTTGCCAATCGCCTCGTCCTGAGAGCGAATGAGATTGATATTCGATTCGTAGGCCCGGGTGGTTTCGATCATCGCCATCATCTCGGTAATCGGGTTGGCCGAAGATCGTTCCAGCATTCCGGGAGCCGTTTTCCGGTCTTGTTCCGCAATCGCTTGCGGTTGGGAAAGGGGCCGGAAAAAGTTTTTGCCGAACTTGACCAGATCGGCATTGGATTGAACATTGACCATCCCCAGCGGAATGGCCTCACCACCGATGACCACCTCGCCGCGCGAGTTGAAGAACTCGCCCCGATGGACCGACTTGGCCGCGGGATCGACCTGGATCGGAACACCCGCATCACTCAACACTGGCAGCCCTTCCTGAGTGGTCAGGAATCCGTCCGGGGTGAACATGAAGTTTCCGGCCCGAGTCAGGAGGACTTGATCGTCCTGCAGGACCTGAAAGTAACCATCCCCGCGGATTGCCAAATCGTCTCGGTTGCCGGTCGGGGTGATCGGCCCGGGGGTATGGTTGGTCACGGTTTCCCGCATCATCACCCCACCGCCAACATTGTTTCGCGAGCCGGAACCGACGGAGTCGTAACCTTGCTCGATCGCCTCGGCCTCACGGGCCTCCAAAATGGCGAACTCGTTGCGGAAGGCGATCGTGTCGACATTCGCCAGGTTATTGGAGATCACCTCCATCCGCTGCGACTGGGCCTGGGCACCCTCTGCCGAAATGTAAAGTCCGTAGACCATTTCCCTCAATCCATTGTTTCAAGTCGCCCCCCGGCGTACCTCCTACTAGGCAATTCCAGTGCCAAACCGCGGATTGTTTTTATGGAATATCTGTAAGGGATGATCTGGTAATGCGTTGCGCGACTTTTCGGGCCACGCCGAAGAGTGACAGCAAGGGAGAAAACAATCGGCAAACGGCAAGAGTTGCCGGTCGCTAGCGGAAAAGTCTGCGTGGTTTGCCTAATCGGAAGTGCGGCGTCGCGTCCGCAGTTAGGGGATGAGTTCAATTACAAGGAGTCGGAGGTCAAGAAGTTTCGGCCGCGGTCCCCGTAATTGAACTTATCCCCGTACTCTTTTCGGCGTATGCGCAAATCGCCGCCCCTGGGTAACTTGGTCGATTGGAAAGGGCCCCCGGTGACTAAGAATGGAGCGTCTCCGAGGGGGATAAGTTCAATTACGGGGGCCGCGGATTAAGGTTCCAATCCGCCGACTCCTTGTAATTAAACTCATCCCCGTTCCCGTTTGAGCCCGCCAACCTTGCCCCGGGAGGGGTGATCGGATAGGATCGGTTACGGTAATCTTCGGCACCCTTATTTTGCGACCGTGTCGAAGGGATGCCTGGGAACCCGATACGATGTCGCCTGATGCGTTGCCGCTTGAGATGATACTGTCGCAGGTCGTACCTCCGTGCGAGCCGAACGCCGCTCCACCCTAGGTGCGTGGTTTTTTGTTGGGTTGCCTTCCCCTTCTCTTAGCATCCCCTCGGCCCGATGCCCCTGCGCTCGCGGATGCTTCCTATGGTTGATCGTGATTGGGTCGCGAGTTTGATCGTCGCGGCCGGGCCACGGTGACACCAGATTT
This sequence comes from Pirellulaceae bacterium, assembly GCA_040880405.1. Taxonomy (GTDB): domain Bacteria; phylum Planctomycetota; class Planctomycetia; order Pirellulales; family Pirellulaceae; genus JBBDIM01. The sequence goes on from JBBDIM010000030.1 coordinate 12,699, forward strand.
ACTTACCAGCCAAATTTGTCATGACCGATATCGACCCCGAAGTAAAACGCGAGTCCCAACGTCGCCGCACGTTCGCGATTATCTCGCACCCCGATGCGGGGAAGACGACACTCACCGAAAAGCTGCTGCTGTATGGTGGTCAAATCGCAACCGCCGGCGCGGTCCGGGGTCGCAAGACCGATAGGGCCGCCACGTCCGACTGGATGGAACTGGAAAAGCAGCGGGGCATCTCGGTCACCTCGACGGTGCTCACCTTCGAGTACCAAGGGATGCAAATCAACCTGCTCGATACACCGGGTCACCATGATTTCAGCGAAGATACTTACCGGACGTTGGTCGCGGCCGACTGCGCGGTGATGGTCATCGACTTGGCCAAAGGGGTGGAGGCGCAAACCGAGAAGCTGTTCGAAGTGTGCGCGATGCGCAAAATCCCGGTGCTCACCTTCGTGAACAAGACCGACCGACCGGGGCAGGATCCGTTCGAGATTCTGGAGAACATCGAGAAGAAGCTGCGGATCAAGACGGTGCCCCACAACTGGCCGATCGGCACCGGGGCCGACTTTTCTGGAATCGTGGAACTGGGGACCAGCACCGCCCATCTGTTTGGCTTGAAATCGGGCCATAAACAGACCGATGTTCACTCGATCCCGCTCGATCAATTGACGGAGCAACCGGAGATTCGCCCCGAGATTTTGGCAAAAGCGGCTGAAGACGCCGAATTGTTGGAAATGGCGGGAGAGTCGCTCGAATTGGATCGCTTCCTGGCCGGGGAGCAAACCCCGGTGTTTTTCGGCAGCGCTTTGACGAACTACGGCCTGGAACATTTTTTGAAGGGCTTTTTGGAGCTTTGTCCCTCGCCTAGACCGCGGGATAGCAATCTGGGTTTGATCCCGGTCGAGCGATCCGACTTCGCTGGGTTTGTGTTCAAGATCCAGGCCAATCTCGATCCACGGCATCGCGACCGAGTCGCGTTTGTGCGAGTCTGTGCGGGTCGGTTCAAGCGCGAGATGGAAGTGAATCATCCCCGCTCGCAAAAGAAACTCAAACTGAAACGGGCCCACAAGGTGTTTGGGCAGGATCGGGAAACGATGGACGAGGCCTACCCCGGCGACATCATCGGATTGGTAAATCCAGGCGAGTTTCAACTGGGGGATACGATCTGCGAGGGGCAACCGCTGATCTTTGATGGCCTGCCGCAGTTCTCGCCGGAGTTTTTCGCGACCCTCCGGCCGAACGATACCGGTCGGCGGAAGCAGTTTGCGCGGGGTGTGACGCAGCTTCTGGAAGAAGGGGCGATCCAGATGTTCACCGATCCGAAAGCGTCCCGGAGCGATCCGATTTTGGCCGCGGTGGGTGAGCTGCAGTTCGATGTGGTCCGCTACCGTCTGGAAAGTGAGTACGGCACGGAGACCTCCATCTCCTGGCTCCCCTACAAGCTGGCTCGCTGGATACCCGGCATCCATCAAGAGATGCCGCGGATGCGGTTGCCCTCGAATGCGAAGGTGGTCCGCGACCATTTGGGTTACGTCGCGATCCTGTTTCGTGCCGCCTGGGATGTGGAATATTGCCTGAAGGAAAACCCCGACGTGCAGTTCGCGGCGGCCCGGGTGCATCACGAGCGTCAGCTTCCGGCCGAGATTTCGTAGACCAATTGAGATTAACTTCCTCACTGCGCAGGAACCAAGAGCATCACGATGAGTCAAACCGCCGAGTCGCGCACGATCAGCCGTCCGATCCAGCGCGAGTCCGCTCCGGTGGAACCGGACACGCGTCTGTATTACGGCTGGGTGATGCTGCCTTTGGCGATGATCGCCGTAATTGCGAGCGGCCCGGGCCAGACGTTTGGGGTGTCGATCTTCAACGAGTCGATCCGCGAGTCGCTCAGTCTGACGCATAGCCAACTAGCCCTCGCCTATACCTTGGGCACGGTCATTGGTGCGGTCCCGATCCTTTTCTTCGGCTGGATGATGGATCGGTTCGGGATGCGGCGGACGATGCTCATGGTGGTGACGCTGTTCAGCGGTGCCTGCCTGATCATGGCGGTGGCTCAAAATTGGTGGATGCTGCTCTTGGCGTTTTGCCTGTTGCGAATGCTGGGCCCCGGGGCCTTGGCGTTTGGGAGTGGGAATACGTTGGCCTATTGGTTCGACCGCCGACTGGGAACCGTGGAGGGGATTCGCCAACTCGGGATGGCGGCCTCGATGACCGTGATTCCGATGATCAACCTGTGGCTCATAACGAACTGGGGCTGGCGGGGTGCCTACCTGGGAGTGGGGGCCTTTTTATGGCTGCTGCTTTTCCCGCTGTTTTGGCTGCTGTTCAAGAACAAACCGAGCGATGTCGGGCAAGAGATGGAGGGGGCCCGGCGAGAGACTCGCCCAGAGGCTCACACCGCGGAGGACCGGTCGAAGACCGTGATCCACGGCCTGACGCTCGGTCAAACGGTTCGCACGCCCACCTTTTACATTGTGGGGCTCGGGACCGCGCTGTTCGGCTTGGTACAAACGGCGATCTTTTTCTGTCTCACTCCGATCTTCGCCGAGCGGGGAATGAACGAACGGGACGCGGCGTTGATGCTCACCGCGTTTGCCCTGTCGCTGGGGATCATGCAGTTGGTGGGGGGCACCTTGGCGGATCGCATGAAGGCCCCGGGGTTGCTGGTCGTGGGGATGCTGTGCATGGCCTCGGGTGTGTGGCTGCTCAATTCGGCGAGCACCCCGCTGTGGGGCAGTTTGGCGGGAATTGTGATGGGGGCGGCCCAAGGAATATACTTTGGGACGGCCCATCCACTGTGGGCTCGGTATTTCGGAAGGCGGCACCTGGGGAAGATCCGCGGAGTGCTGATGACCGTCAACGTGGCCTCGTCCAGCTTGGGGCCCTTATTCGCGGGTCTGACCCGCGATTATTTGGGCAGCTTTAGCCTGGCTTTGTGGGCCTTTGCCCTGCTCCCCTTGCCGTTCGCCTTAGCCTCCCTGTGGGTTGCCCCACCTGGGGAAATGGGAAATGATTCGGAAACGCCAGCGGATGAGGGTAGAGAAGCCACTGTTAGACGGGTGGCCCCGTAGGACGCAATGTCGTCCGCCGCTAAAATCAACCGGTCACCCAGTCCCGATTGGCCTGGAATGGCTGGCCAGTTCGGCTAAGATTGTGAGATTCAGGCGATTGTCGCGGGCCGCTCGGTAGGTGGCTCGGTTCGGCATGCCTTCCTTGGTTGACACCATCGACGCCTATTCGTCGATTTTTCGCCTATTGGTTTTGCTTCATGGCTCAGGATTCATCCCCTTCCACGACCCCACCGGTCGATCCCTATGCCGAGGTCCCGGTCGACCTCAAGAACCGCGAGCTCGCCTTGCTCTTGGCGTGGCTTCTGCCGGGTGGTGGGCACCTTTATCAGGGGAGGCGGGGCAAGGGGATCTTGTTCATGGTCTGCATCCTCTCGACCTACTTTCTGGGGCTCTCGATGGGTGGCGGGCATGTCGTGTACGCCAAGTGGGATAGCGAAGACAAGCGGTTACCGTTCCTGTGCCAAGTGGGTGTCGGAGCCCCTGCCTTGCCCGCCTTGGTGCAGGCGTTTCGTGTGACGCGCCAGCAAGAGCCCATCCTGATCTTCGGCAGCCCGGTCATGGCCCCGCCGGTCGACACCATTCAGTTGGACGACTGGCACCGCGAGTATGGCTTCCTGTTTGAAATGGGGACGCTTTACACGATGATCGCCGGTCTCCTGAACATCCTGGTAATGTACGACGCCTTCGCCGGGCCAGTGTTCATGATTCCGGACAGCATGCGTAAGAAACGAGCGGCGCAAGAGGCCAACGCGCCACCCAATCCATCCGAGGCAGCTCCAGAGGCGACTTCGCCTGAAGCTTCGGATCCCTCCTCCCACGCCTCGAAGTCCAGGTGACCGACCGATGAACACACCCTTGGCCCTATTCGGAATTCTGCCCGGCATTTCCCTGCTGCTGTACGCCATGCCGCTGATCGTGGTGGTAAGCCTGGTTTACGCGGCGACGCGGCATGAAGTCTGGCAGCCGATTCTCAAGCACGCGCTCGACACCGGCATCTGGATCACCGGATTCATGGGGGTGGTCTTTGTGGTCTTGCTATTCTTGGGCTGGGGGCTGTAGCGCAGCGAAGATTTGTCTATCGGGGCGCATCGATCCTGGGTGGCCGTGAATAAGGGGTCAGGACTCTTTTTCATTAGACGTGTTCTATTTGAGAACGTTTTGCGAAAAAGAGTCCTGCCCCCTTATTCACTCGTCGATGGCCTCATCGGTTGCTTGTGGAATCTCCGCCGGTGGTTCCGGCTTTGGTGTTTCCGGTTCGCTGGGTTGCGTGGGGACTTCCAGACGCTTGTACTCCGCATTCAACCACAGGGGGACGTCGCTCTTGTAGTAGCGCGAGAACCGGCTCTCGCTCGGGCCGCCTGGGAGGTTGGTCCAGGCTTCGTCTACTGAAAGGTCACTCACAAAGTGGTAACTCGGGGCGAAGGTCGATTCCCGGGTCGCCGTTTGGAGGACGTGGCCCTGGAAGATCGTCGCGTGACACCCCGGCATTGGGTAGACGGGGCTGTCGAAACCTAAAAACCAACCGATTTGCATTCCGCCGAAGAACCGGTCGGAAAAGTGGAAGTTGTTGAAGTTGCCCCAGGTCTCTTCCGGCCCGATCAGGGCCAGTTCGGCCGCCCTGCGGATCATCTCTCCCTTGTCCCGTTTTTGCCACCAGAGCGACTCCTCTTGCAGTAGCAGCGCGTCGCAGGCAGCGATGATCATGGCGGAGAAGCCCGCTCGCGTGACCAAAAACAAGGTCCGCCGAGGACCAAGGCCGTTCTCATGACCGAAGATCTCCAGCAGCACGTTGCGGTAAAACCGCTGGAACAGGACCGCCTCTTTGCTGTCGGCGGAGAACCGCAGATCCCAATTGACCAATCGATCGCGCATTGCCTGCGGAGCGTGTTTCAGCAGTTCCGGCAGTAGGTCCCTAGCCTGGAGGCTTACCAGGTCGTACTGAAGCTCCTGCATCCGCTGGGGTGTGATGTCGGAGGCATAGGCCAGTTCTTCCCTAATCCGTCGGGTCCGGTAGTCGGGCAAGGTTTGACTGACGATCCGCGGGCCACCCTCGACCCCAATCTCTTCATTCGCGGTGGCGATGTAGCCGCACTCTGGGTTGTAGATTCGGGGGAGGCAATCGGTGCTGTAGAATCCTTGCCAATGATTGCGGTATTCCCACGCGGCCAACGGTCCCAGTCCGGTCGCGCCAGGGCGTCGCCTCGGGAAGCGGCCGTTGCCTTGCAGGCCGATGTTCCCCTCGGTATCCGCGATCACCCAGCAAAGCGTCGGCTGAGGGCAATGGCTGGCGACATCCATCGCCTCGGTGGTGCTAGTGGCGGTGATCATCTCTAGCCAGGAGGCGATCGCCATCCCAGAACGGGGGGGCGTGCCGGTCCACGCGAGTGAGAAGTAATACCCCGGGCCATACTTCTCCGGATCGGTATCGAGGGTGCCTTGGCCATTCTCGTAGACGAGCATCGTTTCCGAGGCTTGCCCTTTGGATAGGATCGTCTCTTCCCGCACTTCGTAGTCGATCCACTGGTCCTCGCGGCGATATTGCCACTGGCCGTCTTCCCCCTTGCGGCAGTCCTCGATAAAGAAGTCGATCGTGTCCCCCTTCATGTAGGTGACACCCCAGGCAATATCTTGGGTTCGCCCGACCGCAAACAGCGGGCACCCAGGCAGCGTCGCCCCCATCACGTATTGGTCACCCCAGCTCATCGCCGCCTCATACCAGATGGCGGGCAGGCGGTTGATCTCCAGGTGGGGATCGGAGGCGATGATCGGCTTGCCGCTCGCCGTCCGAGAGCCGGAGACCACCCACGCGTTGCTCCCGGCCAGCCGCGGCAGGTCCATAATGAGTTCCAGCGCATCGTCGGAGAGCCGCCGCGCTCCGTGGACCTGCTTAATCAGCTCAAAATCGACATGGTCCAAACGTCCCTGCATCAGCTCCCGCAGGGCCGCCTCGTCGCAGCCATGCTGGATCAGCTCGACCAGGATTCGCTCGTTCTCCAGTTGGCTCACCGCGAGTCCCCCGAAGCTGAGCAGGTTGCCGATATTTAGGACCGAAATCTGATCCCACGGCATCGGCTGAAAGCCAATCGCCCACATCGGCAGAGAGGCCCCGGTCGCCGCCATCCCGTCGTTCACGCCGGCGCAGTAGCTGCGAACCTGCTCGCGGACTGCCTCCGGCCAAAATTCACTTTCCCGCTGCTGGTTTCGATGGAGGCCGACCCGGCGAAAGAACCGGTCGGTTTCCAGAAACTCCTCTTTGGCGGCGATGGTCTCGGCGGCTCTTCCGGAAGCGATGGCTCGCGCGAACAGAATCTGTGTCACGCGATCAAACGCGTGCATGTAGCCCAAGCCGTAGAGGGCATCGTCTAGCGACTTGGCTGTGATATGGGGAACGCCAGCTCCATCACGCTCGATCTGGATGTCCCGCGCGAGCTTCGTGAATTCCATGGGGCAATCAAGATGGTCTGCGCGCAAACCAACCACGTTGGCCTGAGCTTTGGCCAACGTGGCGGATTGTTTTGAATGGGCGAGGGATACCTACATCATTTCTTGCGATGACGAATCTTCGCACGCATACGACGCTTTTTGCGTCCGATCTTCCGTCGACCTTTACCGGTTCTCTTGGTTCCCACGAATCTCTCCGCTATGGCTTGATGGAGCCCCGCTGGGGCGAATTAATGCTCGTTGTTTCCGTCCACCAATCCACGGCGGCCTCGCCGCGTCAGGTGGAAGCGGTTTATCCTACCAAAATCAGGGGCAAGTTCACAAGCGCCCGAAGCCAGCTTTGCCCCGTTTCGTGCGGGAACCTCAACCCTGGTCGTGCGAGTTACGATGACTTTGCTTGAGAATAGGCCAGCACGGCCGCCTCGTAGACCTCACGCAGCGGCCGATCGGACACTTGGGCTAATTGGCGACACGCCTCGTACTCTGGCGAAAAACTGAGCCGGCCACCCTCGATCGTGGCGACTTTGCCCGCGACTTCACCCCAGGGGGTGGTCACCACGCACGGCTCGCGATGCAGTTTATGCCGGCTGACCGGAAATCGCCGCACGCCGAGGGTCCCAGTTTCGCGGAAGAGGGTTTTTTCTAGCTTCGCGATGAGCGGCCCTTCGCACAAAATCGTGATTTTTGTACCGGGGCGGTTCTTTTTCATCTGGATTTGCGTCGTGTAGACATCCAAGGCCCCTTGGTCTAACAGCAGGCCGACCGTGTGGCCGATTACCTCCCCGGTGACGTCGTCCAGGTTGGTCTCGACGATCCAGGTGTTTTCTTCCGAGAGGGGCCCGGTTGTTTCCCCTAGGATCAGCCGCAGCATGTTTGCCTGTTCCGCGAAATCTCGGGTTCCGCAGCCATAGCCAATCCGCGCGATCGTCATCGCCGGCAGCGGCCCGAATTGATCCACCACCGTAGCGACGATCGCCGCTCCGGTGGGGGTGGTCAGTTCCGACTCGATGGTGGAGTCCGCCAGCGGGATTCCCTTGAGGATTTCCGCGGTTGCGGGGGCTGGGACGCTGCAGCGGCCATGGGCGATTTGCACATGCCCGGTCCCGGTGGGAATGGGGGAGCAGTGGATGCGGTCGACCCCCAAATACTCCCAGCCAATCGCCGCGCCGACGATATCGGCGATCGAATCGATCGCCCCCACCTCATGGAAATGGACCTTTTCCAAGGTGGATCCATGGACCTTCGCCTCCGCAACCGCCACTTGGCGGAAGATTCGCTTGGCCAGGTCCTTTTGCGGATCGGTCAATTGTCCCCCGTCGATCATCGCCTCAATGTGGTGCAGATGCCGGTGGGCATGTTGCTCCGGGTGCTCGACTCGAACGTGCAGTCCGCGAAACCCCTTGCGTTTGACTTCTTCGGTAACCACCTGAACATCGGCCAGGCCGAGCGATTGAACCCCCTCGTTAATCGCATCCAACGGGACCCCCGCGTCGATCATCGCGGCCAAGGTCATATCACCGGCGATACCACTAAGACAATCGAGATACGCGATCTTCATCGAGTTTTTTTACTGCGGGAGAGGGGGGCCGGCGGGACAGCCGTTTGGGTTGCGAGCATCCGTTGCGGCCTTCGGACAGGCCTGGCGGATGTCACCGATTCTAAACTCACGGCTTGCCGAGTACCAGCGCGGCACATTGTCCGGTCCGGTTCTGATTTAGGGTGAGGGCAGCATGGCGGGTCGAATGCAGAGGTTCGTCCCGGACGACCATGATCGGGCAATTTGGATCAGGAGTATCGTAGTTGAGCGTCCGCGGGACGATCCCCTGCTGGAGCGACATCACACTCGCCACCGCTTCCAAAACACCACAACCGGCCCCAGTATGGCCGAAGTAGCTTTTCAGTCCGGTGACTGGCACCCTGGGCAGCACCCTTTGAATCGCTTGGGCTTCGCACCGGTCTTCGGTTTGGAGACTGGTTCCGCTGGCATTGATGTGGGAGAGATGGGTTGAATCGATCTCCGCCTCGCGCATCGCGATCTCGATACTCGCGGCGATCGCAGTGGGGGATAGGGGCTCGTCCGGAGTCGGTTTGCCGTAGGTGCTGCCATAGCCCAGGACCGTGGCCAACGGCTCTCGTCCTCGGGCCTCGGCGTGCTCGCGCGTCTCCAAGATCATCGCGGCGGCTCCCTCGCCACCGACCAGCCCGTCCCGATCCAAATCGAATGGACGGCAGGCCCGCTCCGGGGCGTCGCTCCGATGGGATAGTTGCTCGTCACCCCGATAGAGCAGTGGATTCACCGCGATCCGGGTTCCGGTCCCCCCCACGATCATCACCTCCGCCAAGCCCCGGCGGAGGTGGGCCACCGCCTCGGCAATGGCCATCAAGCCACTCACGCTGTCCATGCAAATGGTGTTGTTGTGTCCCCGGCCATCGAAATAAATGGCGACATGGCAGGCCGGCATGTTGGGTAGGTATTTGAGCATCCAGAGGGGGTTGGTCTCGGTCATGACCGCGGGTCCCCAGCGGTCGTGCTGGTACCACCCCTCTTCGATGCACTGCTTGTAGGCGGCTCGGAGATCTTCAAAATCGCTGTACAAAATCTCGCTGCCATACACGACCCCCAACCGCTCCGGATCGACCTGCTTCGGTTCCAGGCCCGCCTGGCGCATCGCCAACACAGCGGCCGAGAACCCGGTTTGGATTTCGCGGCACATGACCTTAAGGCTTTTGCGGGGCTGGACATACAGCTTGGGGTCGAAATCAGGGATCTCCGCTCCGAAGTTCGCCGGAAAGCCCGGCGCATCGAACTCGCGCAGTGGACCGATCCCGGATCGCCCCTCCAGCAGCGATTTCCAGAAGTCGTCACTTCCGATTCCAATCGAGCTGACGACTCCGGTTCCCGTGATTACGACATCCAATGGTTGATGCATCCCGCTTTGTTTCTATGGTCGGCCAATGGAGTGACGAACGATCGTGCCCGAGTGATTTACAGCCCCTCAGTTTGATCTAGGAAAATAATCCGGGCTAGTCCGCTTATTTTATCGGAACTACCACCCAAGTTTCGATGGTCGGTTTGGGAGTTGCGCAAATATCCACGTTGTGACACTTATGGGATTAGGGCAAGGTGTCCTTGGTGGATGGGTTCTTTTTTACCTAAACATCCCAAACACACCTTTCATTCGAGTTGCTAGCGTTTAATAATTGAGTTCCGCCCCAACAGTTCCCGCCATGAAACATCGCCGCATGCCGATGCGTGTACAGCGCAAGGCCGCATAAATTGCCGAGTTGGGCAACCGCATGTAGTTTACCAGGGCATCGCTTCAATTACGGAGAATGGATACTCAGATAAAAGTGCTTGGATGCCGATGGAACAGCATAGCCCCCCCCGCCAGCATCAGGACCGCGAGAAATCCCATGAGCACCGCTGTCGATCAACATAAAACGTCGGGCACAAGCCAACCTCCCCAGGTTTCTCTTTCGGAGGCGCGGAAGATTGTGGGAGAGTTGTTCACTCCCAAACCGTGGGTCTATTGGACCGATTTTTGTGTGACGTGGATCGTGGCGATGGGTGCTTTCAGTTCTGTGCGGCAGCTCGAGCTCTTCTCGTGGCAACAAGTCGCCTGCTTCGTCATCAGCAGCCTGTTGTTCTACCGTTTGGCGATGTTCATTCACGAACTGGTGCATCTGCGGAGCGGCACGATGAACGCGTTTCGTTTCGTGTGGAACTTGCTGGTCGGCATTCCGTTTTTGATGCCGTCGTTCGTCTACTATACCCATCTCGATCACCATCGACGCAAGCATTATGGGACCGAGCATGATGGGGAATACCTTTCGCTGGAACATGGCGGTCGGTGGCAAATCATCGCGTTTTTGCTCAGTCCGCTGATCGTTCCGCCGCTCGCGGTATTTCGTTTTCTGGTGCTGACACCGCTCACGTGGATCAGTCCGGCGGTTCGTGATTGGGTCCACCGGCACGCCTCGTCGATGGTGATCGATCCGACCTACATCCGGCCCCTACCGACGCGCGAGGCGCTGCGAAACATCCGCATTCAGGAGACCCTTTGTTTCCTGTGGTGTCTGGGAATCGCGATTGGCGCGATGACGGTCGGGCAGTGGCCTTATCCGATGATCCTGCACGCGTACCTAACCAGTGTGTTTATCCTCACGATCAACGCCGTGCGGACCCTGGGGGCCCATCGCTGGACCAACGCCGAGGGGGAAATGACCTTTTTGGAGCAACTACTCGACACGGTCAACTATCCTTATCGCACTTGGATCACCGCGCTCTGGGGACCGGTCGGAACGCGTTACCACGCCTTGCACCACCTATTCCCGTCGCTACCCTACCACGCGATGCCAGAAGCCCATCGCCGCTTGGAGCGAGAATTGCCGGCCGATCACGTCTACCGGCAAACGACCGAGACCAGCCTGATCCAAGCGATTGCCCACCTGTGGCAAAGGGCTACCGAGGCGGAGCAGGCATCGGCCACGGCCAACCATCGCGCCAATCCCGCCGTGTCGTGCGCTGAAAACGAAACCGGCGCACAAACGCAGACGTCGCGCTAGGGCCTATTGGTGCGTCCAGCTCGAATTTACTGGTTCCGTTCTCCGGATAGATCATCGGGTGCCATGCCCACGCCCTCCAACGTGGGCATGCTTTGGCGGGCCCGTTTTCCACTGGTAACTCGACGAACCACCAGTGAAACGGCCAACCGCTGCCCCACGGCCAATGGACTGTCTTAGAGCTTTCACTCACTATTTAAGCCGCTAGTGAAACCCGAACCTGGGTCCGGACTTCTCGAAAAAGGCAGGGGGATCTCGCACTTCTCATGCCCACGTTGGAGGGCGTGGGCATGGCACCCAGGAAACACCGCAACGCGTAAACTCTGATTGGATGGAGCACGTGAATTCAACCTCAAGGGTTGAGCGGCTTGCCCACGTCCGATCGTAACGCTTGGCATCATCCGCAGCCTCCACTGTTAAGCTGAAAAGCCCTGGCGATCCAGGCAAAATATGCCGATACCATAAGGCAAGCGGAAATTGCGCCAGGATGGACAAAAGCAACGCCGGCAGGAGATGGTATTGTGAAGGCGGACGGAAAAAACCAGGAACGATCGCGGGCGGGGGAATTCGAACCGTTTGGTTGGGGCTCATTCGCATTTGGAATTCTCTTGGGTGTGGCTGTGGTCTATCTGATCGCGGTTCGGCCTTCGCAGCGGCAAGTGGCGAGCCTGGAGATTCAAATTTCCCGGCTCGACCGGAACATGGACCGGTTGGTCGATGCCCGCGGCGGGGCGGAAGAGGCCCACGACCTGCTCTCGCTATTGCGGGCCCAGGGAGATTTGGCCGCTGAGGCGCGGCAGGTGGTCGCCGATCAGGCCCTGCTGCAAGAAGGTCTGATCGCCCAGTCGGACCAGGTTTATGCCGGGCTCGACGCGATTGGCATGCTGGAGCACCTGCAAACCAGGTTGCGGCACCAGCAAGGGATGACCGCGGAGAGCCTCGCCGCGATGGCCGCGATCGATCGGCTGAACTCCAAGGTGGGCACGATTCGGGGACGACTGCCGGAAACGGAGGTTTCGCTCGATCGGATCGCCAATCTGCACGATCGCCTGCGAGATCAATATCCATCCGCGTTGGAAGCGGAAGATGTGGTCAACCAGTTCCTGAACGTGCAATCGCAGTTGCTGATGGCGCAGCGCCAGAGCAAGGCCGCGGGACAGGGGCTGGGTGCATTGGTTCGCCTGCAGGAAAAGCTGCTTCAGGAAGCGGATCAGGCCCGCTCGGCCGATCTGGTGCTCGATAACGTCATCGCGATGCAGCGCGAGATGTTGGAGATTTCCCACCGGTCGACCATGGCGAAGCTCGCCACCGAGCCGGTCCAAGGGACCCCTGTCCAGCAGGTTTCGATGACGAACCAGCGCGAGGAGGCGCTGGCGCACCTGGGAAAATGGAAACGCGGCATGCAAGCGCTCATGCCGCGGAACCTGACCGAAGCGACCGCGCTGCTGGATGCCCTTGCGCGGCAGTACGAGCTTGCGGCGCGTGCCAGCGATGCCGCCGACAGCCAGCACCGCTAATTGGCCTCCGGCGTTTGCTTGGCTGCCGCTGGTGACGGACGCTTCCATCCGCGTCCCCCCTGGTGAATCTTCCGCCTGCCGGCCCAACCGGCCACGTCCCGCCTTTCGCGAGACGTGGCCGGTTTTTTCTATGGGATACGCGGCCCGAAAACCGAAGTCGCGTGGCACCCTTACCCCTGTTTTAGCTGTTTTTGGGGTTGGATAACTTCCATCGATTTTCTATATCTCAGTCTTCATTGGGCCCTGCCCCCACTGCTGGGGAGTGGTGCGGAGAGAGAACGGACTGAGAGCATCGATGACGCGCGGACTTCAACTCCTGACGGGAATGTTGGCAACACTGCTCTGCCTTGGTGCGGACGCGTGGTTGTCGGCGCAGGAATTCCAATATCAGGAGCCGCGCGTGGAGTACACCATCGACTACGCCGGCCTGGAATTCGCCATTCCGCCACTTGAGGAACTTTTGCCTGAGGAGGATCTCCCCGCTCCTGAAAAGCCGCGCATTCAATTGGTGGGACACGAACGGGGATGGCCCGAGCTGCCTCCCCTTCCCGATGTGCCGGAAGCGAAGGTTGAAGAGCTACCACCGGCCGAGGCGGACAAGCCGGCCGAGGAGATCGTCGCGGAGGTTGTCGAGGAGAAAAAAGAGGAGAAGCCCGAGGCGGTCCAGGAAGAGATTGGGCTGCGCGACTACGGTTGGTTGGACATGGTCCCCTACGGCTATTACGCCCACATGGACTATTGGCTAGGAGAGGCAAAGTGGAACAACAGTCTCGAACTAGGGATCAACGGCCAAACCGGCAATACGGAGTCACTCAGCCTGCGGGGTGGTGCGCGGTTACGCCGAGAAGGCAAGTACACCACGACCTCCGCGAATGTTCGCCACCTACGCACCAGCAACCGGGGGATTCGCACGCAAAACAACGCGATCATGGACTCCCGTTTCGAATTGCCCTTTAAGACATTCGATCGTTGGCATCTGTTTGAAACCAACTTCCTGGAGTTCGACGAATTCAAGGTGTTCGACCTTCGGTTGGCGGTCAACGGCGGTCTCGGTTACAAGATCATCAAAACCGATGCAACCGACTTCACCATGTCGGTCGGTTCTGGTTTTTCGCGTGAATATGGGAGTCCCAATGAAGAGATGGTGCCGGAAGGGATGATGGGTTGGACGCTTAACCAGCAGTTCACCTCACGGCACTCGATCGAAGGGAAGTACGAAATTTTCCCGGACTGGGGTGACTTTAGTCAGTACCGTAGTGTCGGCGAGTTCGCCTATAAGGTAATGCTGGATGAGGACAATCGCCTGTCGATGAAATTCAGCGTGGTCAATCGGTTTGATAGCAGCTCTAACGGGACCGAAAAAAACGACATGGACTATGCCGTGCTCCTGCTGTGGAAGAATTAACGGGCGCTACTTCCGCCCTACCTGGGCCGCGGCTCGGGTCATCTTCTCGCCGATCAGGGCCATTTTGTAATCGCGGAGTCGTCGCTCGCTGAGCCAGTAAGGGGAGGTGATTTCACGGAAGGCATAAATTGCCGCCTGAATTCCTTCGGCCCAAGCGACTGCCACCAGCTTGATATCGCCATGGACATCTCCCACCGCGAAAATCCCCCGCCGAGACGTCTCAAAGTAGGGATCGATCGCAATGCTGCCGTCGTCGTTCAGGCGAATCGCCAGTCGGTCGAAGGTCTCTTTGGCGGATAGAAAGCCGATTTGCACGATCGCTTGATCCGCGACGAGTTGCGCACCGGTGTTCAGGGTGACGACGATCTGTCCCTCCGTGGTGGTCGCCTCGGAAATCTCCGTGCTGAGGTGGACACGTCCTCCCAGTTCATGCACCCGGGCGGTCGTATCTGCTTTGGCTAGCGGCTCGGCCTCGCGAATTAGGAGATCGACCTCTCCCCGACGTTGGAGGACCATCACGGCGGCATCCATGGCGGAGTCGCCACCCCCGACAACGATGACCTTTTCGCCATGGTAGTCGTTGATTCGAGGGACCTTGTACATCACGCGGCGACATTCCAACTGATCGAGCACCGGTAGTTTCCGGGGATAATGCAGCAGCCCCATCGCCAAGATCACCTTTCGGCAAAGGTAGGAACCGCGACTGGTGATCACGCGTTTGAGTTGATCCTCTTTCTCCGTCGCCTCGGTCTCTTGGATGTCGAGCAGTTCCTCCTCGAATCGAAACTGAACCAAGGCCTCCTCCGCCTGGCGATACGTCCGCGTCGAGAGCTCTTCCCCAGTGATCCCCTCGGGAAAACCGGGCACATCGACAATTTTTTTGTCGGCGTAGAGGAATTGCGGCTGGCCCCCCGGTTGGTCTTTGGCTTCAATCACCAGGGTGGTAAGCCCCCGATGGGCCGTGGTCAAACTGGCCGCCAAACCGGCGGGACCCGCCCCCACGATCACCACATCCCAATAGGGCAGGTTTTCGAAGTCCATGTCGGAATCGAGCTTTGTGACTTTATAGTCGACCATGGCTGCACAACTTTCTGGGGTATCTACCCCACGAGTTTCAATCCGCGGCAATCCGCTGGTTACGCTTGGCTTCTCTGGGCGGTCTCTAGTGCTACCCTTGTGAGGTATACGAGCGGTGTTTAATATCGGGGCTTTTCTACCAAGAGATTCCCTACCTTAAAGGTATGTCCGGGGCGAGGCGACGAGCAAGAGGGGCGATGAACGTGCGAACATTAGCGATTGGTGATATTCATGGTTGCGATACGGCCCTGTTGAACTTGCTGCGCATGGTCGAACCGACTCCCGATGATCTAGTGGTCGCCCTGGGCGACTACGTCGACCGCGGCCCGAATTCTAAAGGGGTCGTTGATTCGCTCATCGAGTTCTCAGGAGATCATCACCTGGTATGCCTCAAGGGGAATCACGAGGCGATGATGCTGGATGCTCGGCAAGAGGGGATGGAAACCCTCATGATGTGGCGGAGCTTCGGCGGAGCGGAGACGATGGCCTCGTACGCCGGAGAGGGGGAACCCGGGTCGCTCGAAGATATCCCACCACAACACTGGGATTGGTTTGAGAACACCTGCCTACCGTATTATGAGACCGAGCGGTACATCTTTGTTCATGCCGGGGTGTATCCCAACCTGCCGATGAACAAGCAGACCGATTCGGTCCTGTTGTGGGAAAAGCTGCACGACCGGGGCCCTCATATTTCTGGCAAGGTGATAATCTGCGGCCACACCGCGCAAAAGTCGGGGCTACCACTTAGCCTAGGGCATACCGTCGGCATCGACACTTGGGTGTATGGCGAGGGCTGGCTGACCTGCCTGGAACCCGATACAGGCCGGTATTGGCAGGCCAACGAGCAGGGTGAAACCAGGCTCGGGACCTTGGATGTTCCGTTGGCTCGCCCCACAGACGGCTGAAGTGTTACAAAATTCGGGCTAGGTCCCACTTCCCGATTTTGATACGCTGGGCGTCCGATCACTGGAATAGCCGCTTAGCGGGCCTGATCGAATCCAGGTGAAGCCGTCACTGAGGACGCTTTGCCACCAACTCCGTATCGGTTCGGCCATCCTCGGCCCGAGCCCAAAAATCGCACACCTTTCGCACGATGGAATCGCCCGATGAAGAATGGAATCTTCCTCGCGACCGGCGCACTGATTTTCTCTGGCACCTTGCTCACGGCTTCCGCGTGGTCGCAACAGGCGGCTCCCCGGCAAGCAGGACCTCAGCAACAGGGCCAGCAGCCCGGCGGAATCCAGGCGGCTCAGGGACAACCGCAAATGTTGCCCCGGCCTTTTGAGATCGATCAACAAACCGCCAAGTACATTGACGAAATCCTGAATTACTGGGAATTTCGCGGAACGAAGGTTCATCAGTACGAAGCGAAGTTCCAGCGGTGGGAATATGACACCGCGTTTGGCCCCCCCGATGTCCACAAGACGTTCGGAGAGGGGACCCTCAAGTACGAACAACCGGACAAGGGATTATTCAAGGTCGAAACCCTCCGGCACTACACGCCCCCAAAGAATCAAGGGGAACCCGCCACCTACGAAGCCCACCCCGGCGAACTGCTGGAGCACTGGCTCTGTGACGGCAAGGCGGTCTACGAGTACAACCTCGCGCGGAAAGAGCTGCGGGAACATCGGCTCCCGCCAGATCAACAAGGGGTGGCGATCGCCAACGGCCCCCTCCCCTTTTTGTTTGGGGCGAAGGCGGCCGAGATCAAGCAGCGGTATTGGCTGCGAATCGTGACGCCCCCGCAAGTGAAAGATGAAT
Organism: Pirellulaceae bacterium; assembly: GCA_040880405.1. Classification (GTDB taxonomy): domain Bacteria; phylum Planctomycetota; class Planctomycetia; order Pirellulales; family Pirellulaceae; genus JBBDIM01. Next base: position 29,528 of record JBBDIM010000030.1, read on the forward strand.
ATTGGTTGGAGGCGTGGCCCAAGACGGCCGCTGACGCAGAGAATTTCAAGTTCGTGACCATCATGATCGATCAAGCGGAGTTCCTTCCCATGGCAATCGAGGTGGCCGATCGGTCGTTCGACCCTCAGGGAACTCCCCCCAATCACTCTCGCGTCGTGTATCAGTTCGGCGATCGCAAGGTCTACGACAAAAACGCGTTGGCTGAGAACCTGCAAAAGCTGAACCTGTTCCGCCAGGCCTTCATCCAACCAACCTTGCCCAGTGGTTGGACGCGAATCGTGGAAGACCCGGCCGCCAATCGGAGGCAACAAGCAGGGGGGGCTCCTCAAGCAGGTGGCAACGCTCCTCAAAACGCTCGGCAGAACAATCGTCAACCCGCGGCGATTCCGCGGTAGCGGGCTGCGTCGATTCGATCACAATACAGACACAAAAAACCTCGCCCCAGTGGCGAGGTTTTTTTGTGCTCGGTGGGGCGCATGAATGGGTTCGCCATGAGGGGATGAGTTCAATTACAAAGAGTCGGTGGTCAAGCAGCGTTGGCCGCGGTCCCCGTAATTGACCTTATCCCCGTACGAATTCGGCGCGGGAGCCAGTTGCCAACCTTTAGCAGGACAGTGCCAATTTTTGTCGACGGGTTTCCAACCGAGCCCGGGTGGCCTTGAAAAAGGGGTCAGGACTCTTTTTCGCAATATGTTCTCAAATGGAACACGTCTGATGAAAAAGAGTCCTGACCCCTTTTTCACTCGCGGGTGGTGAGGATGGGGCGTTTGAACGGGGATAAGGTCAATTACGGGTGCCGCGGATTAGGGTTCTCATCCGCCGACTCTTTGTAATTGAACTCATCCCCGTTTCTACTGCATCGACCTCAAATACTGAATCACATCCGCCATGGCTTGCGGATCGAGTTCTCGTTCCAGGCCTTCCGGCATCAGTGAGAGCCCGGTGGCTCGCATCTGGTCGATCTCGCCGCGGAGGATTACGTCGGTGGCGTTCTCGGCGCGTTTGAGGGTGATGCTGGTGGCGGTTTCGGCGGCCAGCATGCCGGTCAACGTGCGGCCATCGTCGGTGACCGCGATATAGTTGAGGTACAGCGGATCAATCTCCCGATTGGGGTCGAGGATCGCCACCAACAACGCCTCTGGGCCTTTCTCAGCAACCCCCTTCAGATTCTTGCCGATCTCGCTCCCGAAATCCTCCAGGCGGTGACAGGCGGAACACGTTTTGCGGAACGCAGCCCGGCCCCGATCGACATCTCCTTCCAGTTTGAGCGCCTCTTGGTACATCGCAACGACATCGGCCCTGCGGCCCAGTTCCAGCGAGGCCAGCAACTTTTCCGCCTTGGCGGCCAGCGACTTGTCAGGGTGGTTGCGGAGTCGCTCGATCCGCGCGGCGTCGAGGTCCGTGGCGGCAAAGTTTTCGGTTTCGATCGCGTTGAGCAATTGGCCCACCCATTGCGGGCGAGAGAGGATCAGCTCCAGCGATTCCCCGCGCAGCTTGGGCGGCATCTCAGGGAATCGATCGGTCACGACCAGCACGACTTCCGGTTCGTCGAATCGAGACAAGGTGGCCAACGCCTCCAGTTGGATCGATTGCGGCTGGCGGTAATCGAGCAGGCTCGAGAGATCTTCCTTCACCTGAGTCCAAGGCACCAAAGCCAACAGGCCAACCCCTGCTCGGCGCTGGGTCTCTGAGAGGTTTTCATCGGTCGCCTGCCGGATTCCAGCGGCCTGCACTCGAGCCAACAGACTCGATCCATCGCCCCCTTTGGCGGTGGCCAATTGTTGGCGGAGTGGTTCGCGCCGGGACCCGGCTCCTTCGATCAACCCGCGGACCAATTGGCTGGTCAGGTGGCTCTCGGTGTCGGGCAGCTTCGCCAGTGTTTCGACCAGCGGTTGAAGTTGTTCCGGAGTAGCCTCGGCCGCGACCTGTCGTGCAAGTTTCGCCAAAAACGCAGACGCCGCAGGCTGTTGGCGGTAAAGGGGTGACTCCAGCAAAATCGCCAACACCTCCGAGGCACCCTCGCCGAGCGAACTTTGCGCCGCTAGTTGCAACCAAGAGTCGCCCCCGCTTTTCGCGATCAACTGGGCCAGAGGATGGGCACTGTGCTCTGCTGGAAGCTCTCCTAAAGTGAACGCCAACTGGTAGCGGACCAACGGGTCGTCATCGTCAACCAGCGCCGCGAGACGTTCCACCAGTTCCGGCGAGGTGGCCACCAGCGGTTCGGCCAGCCGGATCGCGTGCTCACGAACCGCCGGATGGTTGTCCGCGAGGGCAACCAGCAGCACTTCAGGCGTAAGGCCTTCCAGGCCGCTCAGTCCGTATAACGCGCGGACCCTGGCCTCCGGGACTTTTCCGGTGTGGGCCATCTCTTTCAGCGGGGCGAGTGCCGCTTGGTCCTGACGCTCATAGATCAAACGAGCCGCGGTCTGGCGGTGCCAGCCGTTGGGATTGGCTAAAAGTTCCACCAGTCGGTTGATGGTCGCGTCGCCGATCGCGCGATCCGCTGGCTGCTGGAATCCTTCCGGCACCACGCGGTAAATCCGTCCGCGGTCTCGGCCGCTGGTCAGATCGAGATGCTTTTTGATCATCGGCGGCAGGCTGTGAGGATGCTCGATCACCTCACGCGACATGTCGATTACCAGCAGCGAACCATCCGGGCTGTTCGCCATTTGCACCGGGCGGAACCAGATGTCGGCTGAAGATAGAAACTCGCGGCCTGGGTCGGCCCGGTCGGCGACCACTTCCACCCCCTTGGGCGTGAGGGTCTTACGATGCACCAAGTTGCCCCCGGCATCGGAGACGAAGGCGTTGCCGTGGTATTTGGGTGGTAAGGCGTCTCCCCGGTAAATCGTGACACCGGTCGCTCCGGTAAAGTACCCGGCCGGCTTGCCTCCCCCTTCGACAACGCCGGGGACCAAGCCTTGAGCCCGGAGACGCGTGCGGATGATGCGCCACGGTTCGACTGGGCTGGTTCGATAGACCGTGGCGGCCGGACCATCGGAGGCGATTGACTTGGTGGGGGAGGGGGCCGCGAGGTACGGATTCCGAGCGATGTAGCGGTCCTCGAACATCACCAATTGGATGTGATCGCTGTTGGAGCTGACGTACCGCCGCCCGAAGTTATCGAACGACATCCCATGCTGGCCACCGCCGCTGGCTGGCGAGAGCAACATGCTGCGGGGCTCGATCACGAAGTCGCGGCGATTCAGTCGGACCGCCTCGCGGCTGGGGTGCCGCGTGCTTTGCACCGTCCCGCCACTGCTGCTGGTCGCCCCATGGATGCGGTTGTCGAGTCCCCACTGAAACGAATTGAGGAGCCCTTGGACGTTGGAGCGGTTGAAACCGGAAAACACCACCTCGGTCTGGTCCGCTTTTCCATCGCCGGTGGTGTCTTTAGCAAACAGGATATCGGGTGAGGCCCCGATCAAGATGCCACCACCGGTACAGACCACCGCGGTGGGCCATGAGAGGCCATCGAGAAAGACCTCACTCTTGTCGTACTTACCATCGCCGGTGGTATCTTCCAGGCGGCGAATGCGGCCGATGTTGAGCTCCTCGTCTTCGCTGTAGCCCCGCATTTCGACGACATACATCCGGCCATACTCGTCGAAGTCGAGCGCCACAGGGTCGACCACGTTGGGCTCGCTGGCGACTTGCTCCAGCTTAAGACCCGGCAACAGGTCGAATGTTCGCAGGGCGTCCTGGGGGCTGGTCGGAGGAATCCGGGGCAATTCCTCGGCGTAGTCTTCCTTCAGTTGGGGTTCCGGCTCTTGGCCTTGGGCCAGGTCTCCCAGTGGTACGAGAAAACTTAACATTCCGCACAGCATCACCACGCGTCGCATACGAAGGTTCCTTGCCAATTCTTGTTCGCTTGAGGGAAACTCGGATCCGGTGAGGCCTGATCGAGCGGAGGGGATGAAATCGTTGGGGACGGAGCCAGCAAGTGGGACAAAGGGGGCGGGTAGGGTCTTACATTTCACCTGATATCACCCGCTGCTCAAATAGCGGCGACTCCAGGAGGTGGGGCCGCCGGACAGGGGCGTGCCGTGGTTATCAGCATCTCAGTTATAGTAAGTATAACCACTTCGAAACCACCTTGGGCTGGTTTTTTCCCTTCATTTTTCTCCGGTTTTCATGGGGCTGAACCACCCCCAACCGCCGAGCGTAGGGTAAAAAGCTCCCTCCGCGAGGTCGCCAGCTTGGTTGAGGGCCTTGAATTTCGTTAGAATATTGGGGATCTTGCCCCACGGCTTGACGGAAGTCCACGGATCAGGAACCGACTTGGTATTCCAGCCCTATGTATCGCGATGAGACCGCCGTTTCCGATTTACGCGAAACCGATTCGGTGGTGCTGTACCCGACCTTCGCACACCCTACGCCGGACGGCGATGGTTGGGTTGTGCAGGTGCATGGGTGCGTCTTTGAGTCGACGGCGAGTTCCTTGTCAGGGCGGATGTTGATCGCGCTGTTGGGCCGCGCGATGCGGGCCACCAAGGAAGAGCTGTTAACCGAAACCTTCCAGGAGCGAATCTTCGGCTTCACCGTGCGCCGCCAAGGTGGCCGCCGGATTGCCGTCCGAATCGGCGACCAGATCTTTCGTCTCACCACGCGCTCCCAGAAAAATGGCCAATTCTTCGGCGAGACCATTCTGACGTCGGAGGAAATGGAGACGCTCACCCTGGACTTCCAATTGGGGGAATTCCCCTGGACGGTCGTGTCCGAATTCCCCGAGCATACCGACCTGCCTGGGTCGATTCGGCCGATTCCCGGGGAAGGGGTCTCCGTGATTTCGGACATCGACGACACCGTGAAGCATACCCAGGTGGCCACCCAAAGGGTCATGCTGAATAACACCTTTTTACGCGAGTTCGAAACGGTTCCCGGCATTTCGCGGCTGTACCAACATTGGCTGTTGCGGGGGGCGGTGTTTCACTACGTGACGTCCAGTCCTTGGCAATTGTATGGGCCCCTGGCGCAGCTTTTTGTGGAGCAGGGAATTCCTTCCGGTTCGTTCCACATGAAGTCGCTCCGGTTTCGCGATCCGACCGTTTTGCAATTGTTTATCGCGCGGCGGTGGACCAAACGCAAAGCCATCAGGGATTTGATGTTACGCTTCCCACGCCGCCGCTTTATCTTGGTCGGCGACTCCGGGGAGAAGGATCCCGAGACCTATGGTGACATGGCTCGGAAGTTTCCGGACCAAATTGAGAAAATTTTGATCCGGGACCTGAGCGGAAAGAATTCTCATCCGTATAGGTACATGAAGGCGTTCCGTCGGTTGCCTGACAACGTGTGGCAGATTTTTCGGGATCCGGAAGAGATTGATCCCGGCCTGATTGATGATTGCCCCGGGTTGTCCGTGACCGCGTCCCCGTGATGATCGATATTAGGGGGATTCAGCGGAACCGCCAAGCGATTGGCGTCGATCGCAATGGAACAAATAACTCGAAGGATGAATCATCATGGCCCATCAAGAATGCCCCTCAGGCGAGGTCTTACCGCTTCACCCCAAGTCGATCGATTGGACCCTTAGCGATCACACGAGTATCCTCCGGCTGGATGGACTAGAGGTGATTCGATTGGTGCTACCCGCGGGTAAGAAGCTACCTAAGCATCAAGCCCCAGGGCATCTGATTTTGCAGTGCCTGGAAGGAAAGATCCAATTCTCTACTGATGCGAAAACGTTTGAGATCTCTGCCGGGCATTTTGTCCATCTCCCCGCACACGAGCCGCACTCGGTGGAAGCGTTGGAAAACTCACTGCTGATGCTGACGATCGCCGAGATCGCCGGCCCAATGGAGATGGACGACGTGAACGAGGCCTCCGACGAATCGTTCCCGGCCAGCGACCCACCCGCCCAAACCGGTGTCACTCGTTCGTAGCGGATCACAAATCCACCGATTTTACGAACCACGCTTCACGGGAAGCGTGGTTTTTTTGTACGCCGGAACATTGACCAGCGGTTGGATATCGCGCGACGATCGACCTTTATCCGTGCGATCGGTGTAATCCGTGGTTCAAAAAAGAAACTAACCACGGATTACACCGATATCACGGATGGGATTTATGGGCGGACGCGGGGTTAAGGGTGGGGAGTTTTTCACGCCCAAACATGCCCACGTTTGAGGGCATGGCACTCTGCTTACTAAAGACGGGATTGAAACGCAGAGGCGGGGGGGGGGGGGGGGGGGGGGGGGGGGGGGGGGGGGGGGGGG
>JBBDIM010000030.1:35752-46630 GCA_040880405.1 Pirellulaceae bacterium
CCCCCCCCCCCCCCCCCCCCCCCCCCCCCGCCTCTGCGTTTCTAATTCCTTAAATCCGACCGCTTTTTCCGGACGATCCTTCGTGCCTTAATGCGAGCATAAGCACCTTTTTAAGGCACTCGTAATACCAAGACACCAGGGTGCCTTGGTACATGCACTTATCCGCGTTTAATCCGCGTTGATCCGCGGCTAAAAATCAAAAGTTAGGAAGCCACTGGCTTTCGAAGTTAGGGAAGCCCTTGAGCGGGTTCCGGTTGTCCGGTTCATGCCGAGCGTTCGGGCCGGGGTAATTTCCGCCTCCTGCCGGGCCGTGACCTAAACTTGCGCTGAGGATTGACCTGAACTGACTTCACAAATTCACGTCTTACCAAGGCCCATTCCACATGTTCCGCCATCCATTTTTCCGCGCCGTGGGGTTCGCCGCCATCCTGTTTCTGCCGAGCCTGATGCTGGGGACGCCGCAGCCGAATCTCACTGGCCAGGTGGTGCATGGCGATGAGTCGAGACTCTCCGACCTGGAAAGTAGGGCCCTGGAGCGGCAAAGAAAAGGACAACGCTTACGAGAAGGAGCCGAGGTGTTGGACACCATGGGAGGCTTTGAATGGGCCGGAGACCGCCTCAATTTTGTGGCCGAGGATGGTGAAATCCAGACCAAAGTCCTGGAAAATCGCATGATGGAACGGGTGGTCCAAACCCTCGAGACCTCGACCGGCGACCTCCAGTGGAGCGTCAGTGGCCGAATTACCGAGTATCGTGGCAACAACTATCTGCTGCTCACCCATGTGATCCTCAAAGGCAAGCGAACCGCGCGGCATCCCAGTTTCTAAGCCATCCACGGGCTTCCCATATGGGCAGGTTGGCCAGGGGGCATGGTCATCACTTCACTGACGATTGGGCAAATTGCCACGACCTTGCCGAGACGTTGACATTGGACTGGGCATAAATATCATAGTGCCTAATGGTTTACGTCGATGAACCGGGCTATGATCGGGTCGTGGAGTGACTTTCGTCTGTTTTTCTTTGAACGGATCTCAATGGTTGCGGTAAAATACCGGTCTAGCACGCCCCCTCAAGCGCGCCACCCTCAAGGACTTGCTGAATGAACGACCATAAACACCTCAAAATTTCCGAAGTCGGCGACGTCACCGTCGTTCAGTTTATCGACCGTAAGATTTTGGACGATGTCCAGATTCAAGAGATCGGTCAAGAGTTCAATCAACTGGTCGAGTCGGACGGCAAAAGGCAGTTGCTGTTAAGCTTTGCATCGGTCGAGTTCCTCTCGAGTTCCGCCCTGGGCAAGCTGATCAGCCTCGACAAGCTGGTCAAGCAGCATAACGGCGTGCTCAAGATGAGTAACATTCGACCGGAGATCATGGAAGTCTTCACGATCACACGCTTGAACAAGTTATTCGATATTAAAGAGGATGTTTCAGACGCCTTATCTACTTTCAAGTCGACTTAAGGCCGGAAATGAGGAAGCGGACCTTCGCCCAAGGGGCTTGAGGCGGGAGGAAGGTCAGGCGTGGAAACTCAGGGGCTTGCCGAGTTTTCGCCGGAAACGTCTTCCGCGGGAAAGAAAGTTTTTAACGCTGGTCGGCTTATATTCATCCGTCTTGCGGCGATCTGACAAGACACAACGATCGTTCGCGAGATGATTTACCCGACGCGGGCTTGCCATGCCTTGCGTGTCTCCTCGGTTCATTACGGGTCGCGTCAATCCATGACCGATAACAACAACTGGATTTGGTCCAACAAGGAGACAATTCCCAGCGACACTGCGCACGCGCAGCGACTGGTCGGGGAACTGTTGAAGTATCTGGAACAGGCCGAGTGGTCCATGGCTGACTCGTTCGCCATCCATCTGGCCGCCGAAGAGGCGATCGTCAACGCCATCAAGCATGGCAATAAGCATGACCCCGAGAAGTCGGTCGAAGTCGAGTTCAAGGTGGGGCCGAAACGGGTCTCAATGGAGATCACCGACGAGGGATCCGGTTTCGATCCGAAAGCGGTCCCCGACCCGACCCTCGACGAAAATCTAGACGTGCCCTCCGGCCGAGGTGTCATGCTGATCAAAGCCTACATGACCGAAGTGCGCTACAACGAACGCGGCAATTCGGTCTTCATGGAAAAGGTCCGCGAGTGAAAAAGCTAAGCACCTGTCCAAAAACTATTCCGTATTTATCCGGGTGCCATGCCCACGCCCTCCAACGTGGGCATGTTTTGGTGGGTTGATTTTCCACAGGTAACGCCGCGTCGTGGAACCCGAGATGGCGTCCGGACTTCTCGAAAAAGACGCGATCCTCTCAACACGTCTCATGCCCACGTTGGAGGGCGTGGGCATGGCACCCAGTTTGGGAGGACATGCGGAACGGCCACGGCCCGCACTTCCCATGTCCACTCTATCAGGCGTGTTCTCAGCGGATTGCGATCCGCCAACAGAACGGTAGGATGGAATTGCGCCGGATCGACCGTCGATCCCGGCTCAACCATCGGACACCTACCCCCTGTTGCACGGAGATTTTTCATATGAAGGCGGCCTATATCGAGCAGCCCGGTCCCCCGTCGGTCATTCAGTATGGTGATCTGCCTGATCCGGTGATTGGTCCCAAGCAGGTTCTGGTGAAGATCGGGGCGGTCGCGGTCAACCCGATCGATACCTATCTCCGAGGTGGTGCCGCCTACTGGGAAATGCCGCAGCCCTACATCCCCGGGGGCGACTTCGCGGGCACCGTTGAGCAAGTGGGAAGCGATGTCACTCGGTTTCAAGTAGGGCAGCGGGTCTGGGGAACCAACCAAGGGTTCATGGGTCGGCAAGGGGTCTTCTCGGAGCTCGCCGCGATTGACGAAGACTGGGTGTACGCGACACCGACCAATGTTCCGGACGAGGACGCGGCGGCCTGCGCCTTGGTGGGCATCACGGCCCATCTAGGACTGTTCAGCGAGAACGCCCACCTCCAGCCAGGCGAAACGGTTTTCATCCAAGGGGGTTCCGGTGGCGTCGGCTCGATGGTAACTCAGATGGCCAAATGCGGTGGAGCCAAGGTCATCGCCACCGCCGGGAGCCCAGAGAAGCTGGAGTTGTGCCGCAGCCTCGGCGCGGACTTGGCGATTGATTACACCCAGGGGAATGTCGCGGAGCAGGTCAAAGACTTCGCGCCGGAAGGTGTAAACGTCGTTTGGGAAACCCAGCGTGAACCGAACTTCGATTTCCTGGTCGACATCGCTGCGGAGCGAGGGCGGATCGTGCTGATGGCGGGACGGGAGGCTCGGCCGGAGTTTCCGGTGGGGCCGTTTTACGTCAAGCAGCTCTCGCTGCATGGGTTTGTGATGTTCAAGGCGACGCCGGACGAAATGCGGGTTAGTGGTGAAGAGATCTCCAAGTGGTTGAGTGAGGGGAAGCTACAAAGCCGAATCTCAACCATCCTGCCCCTTTCCGAAGCGGCCCAGGCCCATCAACTTCAGGAAGATAACACCCTGAACAAGGCGGGCACGATCGCCGGGAAAATCGTCTTGAAGCCGTGAAAAGCGATTCAGGTCGGACTATAATGGCTGGTTGAGTTCCGGCATTCATACCGCCCCGCCCCCTTTTCCCCTTCCCAGAGAATTGACTCATGTCGTTCCCCTCTCGATTTGCGAGCTGCGCAATCCTGTTGGCCCTTGCCTGCGTGACGAGTTCCGTCCAAGCGACCGAGTTCGGCGAAATCGTCACGGTCGCCGGGACGAGTGAGAAGGAACTTGGGAAGCACTCCGGCGACGTCAAGGAGGTCAACATCGGCCAACCGTTCGGCGTGGAGATCGGCCCGGATGGCAAGATGTATGTCTGCGAAGTCGAGAACCACCGGGTTCTCAAGGTCGATCTGGAGTCGGGCGAGGTCCACACGGTTGCTGGCAACGGCACCAAGGGCTACTCCGGCGATGGCGGCCCTGCGACCGAGGCCCAGCTCAACGAGCCATACGAACTGCGGTTCGATTCCCAAGGCAATCTCTACTTCAACGAGATGATGAACCACCTGATCCGCAAGGTCGACGCGAAGACCGGCAAGATCAGCACGATCGCGGGCACCGGCAAAGAGGGATTCGGCGGTGATGGCGGCCCGGCGATCAAGGCGAAGTTCAGCAAGCCGCACAGCATCGTGATCGACGACGCCGACAAGTACCTGTACATCGCCGACATCGGCAACCACCGCATCCGGCGGATTGACCTGAAGTCCGGCAATATCGACACCATCGCCGGGACCGGTGGACGCACGCTTCCCAAAGAGGGACAGCAGGCGCTGGGCAACGCGATGCTCGGCCCTCGGGCGTTGTTCCTGACCGGCAACGATCTTTGGATCGCCCTGCGGGAAGGGCATAGCGTCTGGAAGCTCGACCTGAAAACCGGCACACTGGCCCACATCGCCGGTTCCGGCAAAAAGGGCTTCACTGGCGACCGTGGCCCCGCGAAAGAAGCCACGATGAATGGCCCGAAGGGAATTGCCCTGGGACCAGACGGGATGATCTACGTGGTCGATACGGAGAACCAAACGATCCGTCAAATCGATGTCGCGCAAGGTTTGATCTACACGGTGGCCGGCAAGGGGCCGGCGGCGCGAGGGGGCAAGGGGGACGACGGTCCAGCGACCGAAGCGGAGCTGGATCGCCCCCACGGAATCGGAATCGGCCCGGATAACGCCCTCTACATCGGCGACACCAACAACCATCGCGTCCGCAAGGTCGTGCCGAAAACCAATTAAGGGAGATCGAAGCAATGACCATGATCAATCGACGCCAAGCACTTCAGACCACCCTCGGCGCGGGGCTCGCGGCCCTGACCGGCAGCCATCTGATGGCTGAGGAGACCGACCAGCGGTCAAAGCTGGTGACCTTCACCAAGCCACTCCAATCGCTCAGCTACGACGACCTGGCAGACCGCATCGCGGAATGTGGGTTCGAGGGAATCGAGGCCCCGGTTCGTAGCGGCGGGCACATTGTGCCCGAGGACGTGGAAGAAGAGCTGCCGAAGATGGTAGAGGCGCTCAAGAAACGGGACCTGACCATCGAGATCCTCACCTCCAGCATCAACTCGGTCGACTCTCCCAATGCCGAGCGGACGTTGCAAGTAGCGAAGGAGTTGGGGATCAAACAGTACCGGATGGCGTACTATCGGTACGATCTCAAAAAACCGATCCCGCGGCAGCTGCGTGAGTTCGGGGCCAAGCTGAAAGACCTGGTGGCGATGAACCAGGAGATCGGGATTCAAGGGAGCTACCAAAACCACTCCGGTGATCGCTATGTCGGCGCTCCGCTCTGGGATTTATACCACATCATGCGAGAGCATCCCGCCGAGGCGATCGGCTCCGGCTTCGATATCGGCCATGCCACGATCGAAGGTAGCAAATCGTGGCCGATCCAGTGGAACTTATTCCAAACCCACTTGGCCTCCGTCTACATCAAAGACTTCCAGTGGATCGAAGGGCAACCACGCTGGGTCCCGCTCGGCGAAGGCCAACTCTCCGGCAAGTTCTTTGAATCGCTCCGGCAAAGCACGTTCCGTGGCCCGATTACTCTGCACATCGAATACGGCGACCACGCCGTCCAGCCAATGCTGGCCAACATGAAACGAGACGTCGCCACCCTGAAAAAACTACTCGGCCGGGCGTAACAACGTCGGGCCGTTCTGTTGGTTGCAATCACATCGCGAGTGAGCACCGGGGTGTTGCCGCTGGCGATCCTCAAACGGGGATGAGTTCAATTACAAAGAGTCGGCGGCAATGAAGTTTTGACCGCGGCACCCGTAATTGAACTTATCCCCGTACTCGCATTGCCCCTGAACCACTCGGTTTCTAGCGGTCGCTGCGTTATTTTTCGAAGGAAGTTTGGCGTGCTGAGAATAGAACGTTTGAACGGGGATAAGTTCAATTATGGGGACCCCGGAATCGGGGCATGCCGCCGACTACTTTATAATTGAACTCATCCCCTTCTCGCGACTCGCCCCCTGTTACGGATCGATCATCCGGTCCAAGGCCGCCAGCGCTACGTGCCAGGGGGTATCGCGTGTGTCCTTGGCTCGCCACCAAGCGGCCAACGTCTCCGCGTCGAGGGAAGAACCAGCGGGCAGCAAATTCCAGAGCCGCAGGGCCGCGGGCATTGACTCCTCAGGCGGAGCGACCAATTCCGCCTGATGGGCCGCCTCCAAAATCGGAGGCAACAGGGCCAATCCGGCGATCATCTCCAATCGGTCGCGGTTCACCGTTTCGCTGATCGCCGGTCGATCCAGCTCCAGTTGAGCCAACAGCCAAGCCAAGCGAACCGGTTCCGGCAATTCTGGATGCGGATGATACAGCACTCCCTCGAGCCGCACGCTGTTGTACAGCAGTTGGGGTCGTCCGCCGCCGCCACACTCTGGGTGAACCAGCACCACGTCGGCCGATTCGACCAAAATCTCTTCCGGCACCTGTCGCTTCAGCGCGAACCACAGCCCAGGGCCGCGGGCTTCCCACTGCTGCTGGATCGGCAGCACGCGGTTTGGCAGTTCGGTTTCCAGGGTGGGGTGGATTTCCCCATAGGCGGCTTCCATGGCTCCCAGCGGTGCCAAAATCCGCTCGATGGTCTGCTCTCGGTTCGGCCCATTGGCCCCCGTTTTGCGGAGGACGACATCGATCAATTCTCGCCGAGATTTGGGCTGGGCGGCCAGCGGCAACAGGTGCCGCCAGAAATTGGCCCGGGAATCCACCCCTCGGTCCACCTCGGCGAGCCAATTGTGGACCTCCTGTGTGAAACTTTCGTAATTGCCTGCGGTGGGAGCAAGTGCTTGCCGCGACACAAGTTCCGCCGTGTGGAGGCAGCTTACCAGCGGGCTGGGAACCCAGCGAAGCGTCGGATTCATCGGATGGTTCCTTTCGCGTGGCGGGGGATGTTCTACAATCATCGGTTCAATGCGCCCGTCTGGCAACCGCACATCTGTCTGGCAACCGCCTTGGTGACAGGCGATACCGCATGTGTGGGAGCGAGCGCCCCGGACCTCGACTTTGGCTTTCTTACGACCCATGAAAGTACCTTGATGCTCCAAGAGAATGGCAACCGCTGGACGACTTCCGATTCGCAGGACCTGTACGAAGTGGCCCACTGGGGAAAGAATTATTTTTCGGTGGGGGCCAACGGCAACTTGTTGGTTCACCCGCGCCGTCGCTCGAGTGAGTCGATCGATCTGAAAACGATCATCGACCGCCTGGAGGTCCGCGGGGTCGACTTGCCAATCCTCCTGCGGTTCAGCGAGATTTTGGAGAACCGCCTCACGGAGATCCACAACGCCTTCGCCGCCGCCATCACCGAGTATGACTACAAAAACAAGTACGCCTGCATCTACCCGATCAAGGTGAATCAGCAGCGGCACGTGGTCGAAGAGATTCTGGAGTATGGCAGCCCCTACGGGTTCGGCCTGGAGGCGGGCAGCAAGCCGGAACTGTTGGCGGTGATCGCCATGACCGACGACAACACCCCCATCATCTGCAACGGCTTCAAAGATGCCGAGTACATCGAGATCGCCATGTACGGCCAGAAGCTGGGCCGCACCATTATCCCCGTGGTAGAGAAATACACCGAGCTGAAACTGATCCTCGACACGGCCGAGCAGATGGGCGTCCGGCCGAGAATCGGGATGCGAGTGAAGCTTGCTTCCCGCGGCAAGGGTCGCTGGTCCGCCTCGGGTGGGTACCAAAGTAAGTTCGGGCTGACCGTGACGGAGGTCCTCCGCGGGCTGGAAGAACTCAAAAGCCGCGGCATGGAGGACTGCTTCACCCTGCTCCATTACCACCAAGGGAGCCAGGTGAGCAACATCCGCTACGTGAAAACCGCCCTGATTGAGGCGGCAAGGGTGTATGTCGACCTGGTCAAACGGGGCGCGGGGCTCCAGTACTTGGATGTCGGCGGCGGGTTGGGGGTCGATTACGACGGCTCGCAAACCGATTTCCACTCCAGCATGAACTACACCCTGGAGGAGTACGCGCGGGACGTGGTCTCGCATGTGCAGTCAATCTGCAACGAGGCGGAAGTGCCGCACCCTCACCTGCTCTCTGAAAGTGGCCGCGCTGTGGTGGCGTATCATAGCGTGCTGGTCTTCGGGACGCTGGGTGTCGCCGAACAGGGTTTAGGTAAGATTCCGACGGAACTGGAAGAGGATGCGCCGACTCCGCTGATCGACCTGAAGGACGCCTACGATTCCGTCTCGCCACGGACCGCGCTGGAAAGCTTCCACGACGCTCAGATGGCGCTCGACATGGCCCAGAGCATGTTCGGCAACGGTAACATGACCCTCGAACAGCGGAGCCACGCCGAGATCCTGTTCTGGAACCTCTGCTTCAAGATCCGCGACCTGATTGAAAAACTGGACCACATCCCGGAAGAGCTGGAAGGCTTGGACCGGATGCTGTGCGATACCTACTTCTGCAACTTCTCGCTGTTTCAGTCGCTGCCGGACAACTGGGCGATCAAGCAATTGTTCCCGATCATGCCGATCCACCGGCTAGATGAAGAACCGACCCGGCACGCGGTAATCGGCGACATCACCTGCGACAGCGACGGCAAGGTGGACCAATTCATCGACCGCCGCAATGTCAAACGAACCCTCCAGCTCCACCGCTACAACGGCGAGCCCTACTACATGGCGGCCTTCCTGGTAGGTGCCTATCAAGAAGTCCTGGGAGACCTGCACAACCTATTCGGCGACACCAACGCGGTCCACGTCGAAATGGACGACGCAGGCCAACCCACCTTCACCCACATCATCAAGGGAGACTCGGTCACCGAAGTCCTGCACTACATGCAGTACAGCGAAGAGGAACTCACCGGCAAACTGCAACGCTCGGTCGAAGCCTCCGCCAAAGCAGGCAAGATCGATCATAAAGAGGGGGGAGCGATCATGCGGTTTTATGAGTCTGGGCTGCGGGGGTATACTTATTTGGAGTAAGTTTCCACTGCACGGCACTCCCAGAGCCAGGCGATGCTTGAAGAAAAGGCCCTCAGAGGTCCACCAAGCCGCGTTTCCATCCTCGTGATTCAAACTAGAATCAAGCGTGGCTTGGCCGTGACGTGCCTGCTCTCGTTGCTCCTGATCGCGATCGGGATTCCGTTTCAGGGACCAAAACCGCCCATCGGGGCGATCATCGCGATTGCGGTCGTGGCCCTACCACTCTTTATAAACCATTTCTGGGTGATGTACCTCTTGCTTTGGGCCAGCCTCTGGCGATGTCCCCGGTGTGGAAATCGCTTCACCTGGAAGGGACTCGGCTGTAATCAGTTCACGCACCATTGCCTGCACTGCGGGGTTTGGCGGGAGGAGATTAAGGGGGAAGTTTGATACTCTATCGGAATGCTAGCACACTGGTGTAGAAACCAATGGGCGAGATGCCAGTGGCACACGAGATAATCATCAAGTTCAGACCAGCCGGGCAGTGCCACCGAGCCGGCTTGCCTAAACCGCCTGGAGAGAAAAAGGGGAGGAGTCCAATTTGTTAATCAAACGGCGGCCCGGAAGCTCAGCCGAGGGCGGAGGGACGAATTGGACTTTTCCCCTTTTTCCTTATCACCAACAATCTTTCGAGTGGCTGCCTGAAAAGGTTTACCATTGCGTGGGAATTTTTGTCGTCAAGGCAAACGGCAGTTCGCCTGCGAGCGACCCGGCACGACGGTTTTCACTTCCTCTCACGCCAAAAATGAAAAAGGGGAAAAGTCCAATTATCCGTGCGGTGGCCTGCAGCGGTCGCTGGAGATTTTGATAATTGGACTCCTCCCCTTTTTCGGCCGGGTGGCACAGTCGGCCACGTTTTCACTGTGTGCAACTGGCATCTTGCCAGTGCGTGAGTGTCCCATTCTGGGCACGTTCCGAGGCCCCGCGCACGGTCTGCATGGGGCCCATTTTGGCAAGGCATGAATCACGGGGCAATTCGTTTTAGGGGAAGATTCATTTCCCGTCGAACCGAGAAGAGGACATTCCTTTGCTCCCCTTTCTTTGCCCTCTTACTTCCCAGCCACTTCCTTCGCCGAGGCGACGATGTGGTCTGTGGTGATCCCGAAGTGATTGAACACTTCACCGGCCGGGCCGCTGGCTCCGAAGCCATTCATCCCCACGAACTTCCCTTGGAAGCCGAGGTACCGATCCCACGACTGCCGCAGTCCCGCTTCGACCGCCACGCGAGCGGCAATCTCCGGCGGCAGCACCGAGTTTTTGTACTCCGTGGGCTGGGCCTCGAACAGTTCGAGGCAAGGCATGCTGACCACCCGAGCCTTGATCCCCTCGGCGGTCAGTTTGTCTTGGGCGTCGAGCGTGATGGAGAGCTCACTGCCTGAGGCCAGCAGCAACACGTCCGGAGTCCCGTCGCAATCGGAGATGATGTAACCCCCCTTCGCCACGCCGCTGGCACAAGCGTACTTGTCGCGGCAGAGGGTCGGCAGGTTTTGCCGGGTGAGGACCAGGACCGATGGACGATCGTTCAACTGCATCGCCGTACGATACGCGTGGGCCACTTCGTTAGCGTCGCCGGGGCGGAAGTTCGCCACATTTGGAATCGCGCGGAGGGCGGAAATATGCTCGACCGGTTGATGGGTCGGGCCATCCTCTCCCACCCCAATCGAGTCGTGGGTGAAGATGTATAAGAGCGGAGTCTTCATGATCGCCGACAGCCGCAGGGCCGGTCGCAGGTAATCGCTAAACACGAAGAAGGTCGCCACGAACGGACGCAGACCGGACAAGGACATCCCGTTGCCGATGGCCGCCATCGCATGTTCCCGAATCCCGAAGTGGAAGTTGCGACCGGAGTAATCGTCCGGGCCGAAGTGTCCCGCTCCGGCGAACTTGAGCCCGGTGTTGTTCGAGGGCTCCAGGTCGGCCGAACCACCGAGCAT
>JBBDIM010000031.1:0-7607 GCA_040880405.1 Pirellulaceae bacterium
CGGAACTTCTGGACCTCCGACTCTTTGTAATTGAACTCATCCCCTCTTATCCGTGTTAATCCGAGACCATCCGTGGCTAAATTTCTTTCGTATGAACGGCGGGACCGGCATGCGTTGTCGGGAATGATAGTTGCCGGTGGAAGATTCTCACGCCCAAGCATGCCCACGCTTTACGGGCGTGGGCATGGCACCCAGGAATCAGCGACACTCGTAAACTCAACTTGGTTGGCCCACTAGTCGTCGCCATTCATGAAGAAATGCATCGTCCCCTGGGCGGCGATCGCCGCGCCGATGCGGTTCAAGGCCACGGCGTAGGCGGCGGTGCGCATGTCGATCTCTTTTTTTACCGTCATTTCAAAAACGCCGCGGAACGCCACAGTCATCGTTTCGTGCAGACGGTCGCGGACCTCGTCCGCTTTCCACTGCACGCCCATCCGGTTCTGCACCCATTCGAAGTAGCTGACCGTCACGCCGCCCGCGTTGGCCAGGATATCCGGCACGATGAGCACTCCCTTTTTGTTGAGGATTTTATCCGCCCCGCCGGTGACCGGGCCATTGGCGATTTCCACGATGTGGCTGGCCCGCACTTGGTGGGCGTTCGCTTCGGTAATCTGGCCCGCCAAGGCGGAAGGGATCAGTAGGTCGACATCGAGTGTGAGCAGCTCCTCGTTGGTGATCGTCTCGGCGTCGACCGCTTCGCAGATGGAGTCTTCGCAGTAGACGGCCTGTAGTTTGCGGAGCTCGTTTTTGGTGTGGATCAGGCTGGGGACATCGAATCCCTCCTCTTTGTAGATGCCCCCCTGGGAATCGCTGACCGCCACGATCCGGTAGCCGTCGGAGTGCAACAGCTTCGCGATGCTTTGGCCCGCGTTGCCGAAGCCTTGGATCGCGACACGAATCTCGTCCGCTTGCCAATCCCGTTTCTTCTCCAGTTCTTTGATGCAGTGATACGCCCCGCGCCCGGTGGCGTCGTCACGGCCGTGGCTGCCACCGAGGGGAATCGGCTTGCCGGTGATGACCGCCGGGGTTCGCTTGCGGACGATCTTCGAGTACTCGTCCATCATCCAACCCATGATCATCGAGTTGGTGTACATATCAGGGGCGGGAATGTCGATCTCCGGCCCGATGAAGTCGGCGATCTCTTCGATGAACCCCCGCGAGAGCCGTTCCAGCTCTAGCCGGGAAAGCTGCTTCGCGTTGACGATAATTCCACCCTTGCCGCCACCGTAGGGAATATCGACCACCGCGCATTTGAACGTCATCCAGAGGGCCAACGCCTTGAGGTCCGCCAGGCAGAGATCCTCGTGATACCGGATCCCCCCCTTGGTTGGCCCTCGGGTGTCATCGTGACGCACGCGGTATCCGGTGAAGATCCGGAGCGAGCCGTCATCCATCCGGACCGGCACGGCGACTTCCAGGACCTGCTTGGGATGCTTGAGCCGCTCGACCGCTTCCGCGTCGATATCGGCGTACTCAAAGGCGCAGTCGATCCGCGCGACCGCCTCGTCGAAGCTGTCGCGCTCTCCTGGTTGGTTCATCGGTGAGTTTGCTTTCGAAGGGGGGCGGGTGACTCCCTTCATCATACCGAGGCCGAGCGGGTGAAATCCAGCGATCGGAGAAGCGGAACCGGCTCCTCGGGGGCCCACGCAATTGATTTAGGCGGCCACTTTCCTGGACTCCTGGGATTTACGACTCCGGCGACCGGTCCGCTGGCACACCATGCGAAAGATCTCGACATGGCGGTCCATTGACTTTTGGATATCAAACAGTTCCAGGAACCGCTGGCGTCCCTGGGCACCCAACTCGGCGGCATGGGCCGGATCGGCCAAGACGCGGATAATCGCATCGGCCAAGCCGGTGACATCGCGCGGCGAGACCAAGTAGCCGGTCTGGCCATCGACGATGCTTTCCCGCAGGCCACCCACCCTCGTTGCGACGGTCGGCAGTCCGGCGGCCATCGCCTCGGGGACGGTCAGGCCGAAGGGCTCGTTCGTGGGGCACGCCACCAACAGGTCGAGCGCTTGCATGATGCCGGGGATATCGTCTTGGAATCCGGCAAAGTGGATGTGGCTGCCCACGCCCAATCGTTCGATTTCCCGCTGCACAATCGCGCGATAGTCTGCCTCGCTAGTTCCCAGAAATACCACGCGAGCATGGGGGACCTTCGTCAAGATGCGTGGCAGGGAACGAACGAGCATGGCCTGATTTTTGCGCGGGTTGATCGTGCCGATCAGGCCGATCAGCCGATCTTCAGGCTTCGCCCCAAAATGTTCTCGCCACTTCTGGCCGATTTCAGCGGCGTCCGGTCCCAACGATCGATGATTGATTGGGTACCAGACCGTCTCGATCCGCTTCGCCGGGACACGATTCCACAGCCGGTGCCGCTTCCGGGTTACCTCGGAATTGGCGATCACGTAATCATTGAACGCCCAGTGAGGCTGAAATCGGCTATGGTGCGCCGCGGCGACCACCGGGACCGGCGAGAAAAGTTTGAGAAACACCCCATACACCTGGGCGCTGGTGCTATGGGTATGGATCACGTCAATCGCTTCCTCCTCCAGCCACCGCGCCATGTCGCGGAGTCCCTGCAGGTGCCAGCGGCGGAAGCCGCAGGGGATGAATTGAATCGATGCATCCTGCTTGATTTGCTTGGCGATCCAAGAGGTTTTCCGAGCGAACAGCGTCACCTCGTGCCCTCGCGCCGCCAATTCACGCGACATCAAAAGCGATTGCGTGGCGGCCCCGTTGGTTCCGTTGGCCGACTGCATTTGAACGATTTTCATGGGGTGTTTTGATCCTCGTGGGAAAATCCGCACGCTATTCGCGTGTTTTCCTACCCTGATACCTAAGATCCCACTCGCAATCAAGATGAATTGATGCCACACAGCATACGGGACCATCCCCAATTCACCCAGGCCCAAAGGGCCGACACAATTTAATCGAGCAGCATACCTCCGCCCGCATGAGGAAACAATCAACTTGACAAGCGACACAGTCGCTCTGCGTTTCAATCCTGGAAAGTGGCCTGTTTCGCGGGTTGCTTTTCGTGTCATTCGTGTGTTTCGTGGTTAAAAACGAAAGAAGGATCTAACCACGGATTACGCGGATTTCTCGGATAAGACAGAAGGGGGGCAGAGCGGCTGGAGTTTTCGCCGGTTCACCGTGGGTGAGGGTTTTGGTTGTTCCAACTTGGCCGCTTTGGTGGCTGATGATGAGGGTGCCTGATTCGCGGCGGTGGCCGTTTTGCGTTAGAATGGGAAGGAGATTTGCGGAGTTCTCGTTTCGCGGCCCTGGACAGATAGACCCGATGAGTGACGATCTCGATCCCGAGGCTTTCCTCCACAGCGAACGTTTTCCGATCAAGCCTCCCACCACCTATGTCCTCTTCCAGCGGTGGCCGGAGGATGGCAACGACTGGATTCACCCGGAAGATCGTGGCCTTGAGGAAGGGCTAATCCCCAGCGATTTCGTCTTCCGTCGCGATCTCATCGACGACCACTGGTACCGTCTGAGCTACGGTGATGTTTCGATCCGGATCCGTTCCGTCCTGTTCGAAGAGGTCGCCCCGCCAGTGTTCGAGATCGGACAACTGGTCGAGCTCAACAGCAGTTTCGATGCCCGCAAACCGGGGGTCGGTCGGGTGTACGCCATTCGGTACAACCTGTACCACCGCCAGGCGGTTTATTACCTGATCCGCGGCGACCTGAAAAGCGAAACCCCCTACCTGGCCACCGATCTCCGCCCCTTCGAGAAAGAGGACTGGAGCGACGAGGGGTATAGTATGTGGGATTAGCGATCCGTCCAATCAGAGTTTTCGGGTGGTGTTTGTTCTTTGTTCTTTGTTGTTGGGTGTTGGGTGTTGGGTGCCATGCCCACGCCCTCCAACGTGGGCATGCGAAGCGCGAGAAGATCTTGTCTCTTTTGGGAAGTCCGGACGCCGGATAGAGTTCCACTAGCGGCTTGTCCGGTAAGTGAGAGCTATCAAAATGTCTAGTTAACCGTGGGTTAGCGGTCAGCGCGTTTCGCGGGGTGTTAATCGAGTTACCGGTGGAAAACGGGCCCGCCAAAACTTGCCCACGCTTTCCGGGCGTGGGCATGGCACCCGATGATCCAACCGAGAAGTCGGCGAGTTGTAACGGTCCTGCGGATTAGTCCGGTGATTCGGCCGGGGTGATTGGCGCTGGACCGGAAGAGTTGACTCAATTTACCTTGTCTGGCGGGCGATTGGTTTTCTATGATAAACTGTGTGTAAGTAAACACTTCGGACGTGATTAATCGCTTCCGCGGGACGTCGATGGCGGATACCTCGTTCCTTTCACAGCAAAAGCGTTGCATGCAGTCTCGGGTCATTGATGTCAGGGCCGCCGACGATCGTCGGGACGTGATCCATCGCGCGGTCCAGGCTTTGGCCGAAGGGGAAGTGGTCGCGTTTCCGACGGAAACCGTGTACGGGCTGGCAGTTTCGGCCTTGAACCCGGCCGCGGTCGAGCGACTGCGGCATGTGAAAGGTCGCCCAGAGACCCAGCCATTTGCGTTGGCGATTGGGTCGAGCGAGGAGGTCCAGGATTACGTTCCTAACCCGGCTCCCTTGATGACCCGGCTGGCGCGGCGATGTTGGCCCGGGCCGATCACGATGGTGATGCCTTGCGACCACCCCGATAGCGTGGTGGGGCGATTCCATCCGAAGGTCCGACAGGCGATCGCCCCGACCGGTTTCGTGGGATTGAGAATTCCGGCCCACGATTTGATTTGCGAATCGATGCAGTTTTTGCCCGGCCCTTTGGCCCTGACAAGCGCCAATCTTTCCGGCTCGCCCGATGCGATTTACGGAAAAGAGGTGATCGAGGCCTTGGGAGATCGGGTAGGATTGGTTTTAGACGAGGGCAAGTGTCGCTACGGGCAGCCCTCAACCGTGATTAAAGTCGAAGGAAACCGAACCACCATATTACGGGTGGGTGTTGTTTCGGAGGGCGTTTTGAGTCGATTAAGCAGCTTTATCGTCCTGTTTGTCTGCACCGGCAACACCTGTCGCAGCCCGATGGCGGAGGCCTTGATGCAAAAGCACTTGGCCGACCGATTGGGATGTCCTCCGGATCAGTTGGATCAGCATGGGGTAATCGTCGCCTCGGCGGGTCTATCGGCCTACCCAGGTGGCCGTGCCGCGTCGGAGGCGGTCAGCACGTTGGCGGAAAAGGGGCTCGACCTGATGGCCCACGTCAGCCAACCGATGAGCGATCGCTTGGTGGAACACGCCGATTTGATCCTGACAATGACCAACGGCCACCGAGACGCGATCCTCGCTCGCTGGCCGACCGCGCGGGACCGGGTCGCCACGCTCAGCGTCAGCGGCCAGGACATCGCCGATCCGATTGGCGGTTCCGAAGAGATTTACCGCCAGTGTGCCCAGCAGATCGAGGCGGAGATCAAGGCCCGAGTCCGTGATTTAGATCTGGATCACTTGCTTCCGGGCTCGTCATAGACGAAGTTGGACAGAATACCCGGCTCGGTATTGAATTGACACTGCCGACGCGTCGCCCCACGTCACGCGGCAGATTGACCGAGTTCGGCCCTCACCCTCACTCATCCTCTGTTTGTAAGTTGCCTTACCATGCGAGTCGCCATTGGTAGTGACCATCGTGGCTTCGAGGTCAAAGCGAAGATCATCGAGCACCTGAAGTCGTTAGGACACGAGGTGGTCGATTGCGGCGCGGACGACTGCGGCGCGGTCGATTACCCCGATATCGCCACTTCGGTTAGCACGCTGATCATCGAGAGCACCGTCGAGCGAGGGATCTTGATCTGCGGGTCCGGGATCGGGATGTCGATCACCGCCAACAAATTCCCCGGCGTGAGGGCCGCGACCTGCCACGACGACCTGACCGCCGAGATGAGCCGCCGGCACAACAACGTGAACGTGATGTGCCTCTCCGCCGACCTGCTAGGAGAACGGCTGATCGACCGGATGCTCGACATCTGGCTCTCGACCGAATTCGAAGGAGGCCGCCACCAGCGGAGGGTCGACAAGATTTGCGAGGTGGAACGGCGGTTTTGCGGTGGCCAAGACTTGCCTCCCGCGGAATGACTTGAAAGGGGTGCGATCCCGCAAATGCGCGGGAAGACATCGAAATCGCCCGGGTTTCAGTTCTATCTGCTTCCGGTTGAGCATCTAACCCCCGAGTTGCCGTCGTCACGTGAGTACCACGCCCGACTACCGGGCCACCGCCACTCGAAGGCCCGAAGGGTCGGTACAACCCTTGCCGGTGGCGAAAGCCACCGGATGCGTGCGTTTCCAAATCCTGATGCCTGAAGGGCCGACACAAGGAATTGTGCCGACCCTCCGGGCCTTTCGAAAAACTTGTCTATGAATCCGGTGGCTCGCGCCACCGGCTAGGGTTATGTCGGCCCTCTGGGCCTGGGCGAATCGGCGGTGAATCCGCATCGGCTATTCCAAACGCACTATGCGGATCGCACCCACTTGAAACCAGGCGATTTGCCAGCCAACCCGCCACCCCTACCACACGGAAATCATCTGTGTCCTCTCACCTTGAGATTTTCCGGTTGGGATTTCTCTTTTTTCTGCGGCGACCGGGTCGGTTGTAACGGTTGTAACGATCCTGCCTGAGAACCTATGCGGCTTATACGGATCTTGCACTACCGCCGCTCGATTCTCTATTTTTTCCGGGCCGCGACCGGGCTTTGAAATCTTGAAGCGGGATCGATTGTTGTTAGAGTCAGTTGGTAAGTCTTGTATTGCGAAAGAAGACAGGCGACAGGCGGGAGCCGACCATTTTGGGCCCGATATCGCGGGCCAATTCCATTCACAATACAAACACCAAGAAACACTTTCGTCACGTCACCAAGTGAATGTTTTCCTAGTTCCGTCGAAGGTTTGCTGGCAATGGTTAAGTTTCGTCGTCCTCACCCAGACGATGTTGAGCAGCTAATGATTAACGCGCAACTCCGCGACGAGTTGGAGCCGTTTTTCGATGAGTCGCTGCAATGCTTAGATAGTGGACGGATCCCGATTCGGGTCGAGAATGAGTTTTTGTCCGCCATCCTCGCCTGGGAACGCGCCCCCGTGCTGCCGATCCGGCAGTGGTTTAGTCCCGCTTTGGAGCCACCGGCCGCCGAGACCTTATCGGCCGCCGAGCTGCACGATCAGCTTTGGCAGATGATCGCTCAATTGGCGACTCGCCGGGTATTTTTGGACTATACCGATCACCTCAGCGATCGTCAGTTGTACTGCTTGGTAGTACGCGACATCTTGCCCTCGCAGGAAAAGATGATCGATATCCCCAACAATGCCCTCTACTATAACTGTGCCCAACCGGACGAAGATCCGGAAACGTGGCTGCGGTACTACGCCACCGACGAAGAACGCCACGGCTGGGAACAGGAAACCGGCGAGCCCTCTCCGCCTCGCCAAGCCTCACCCCACCCCCGCAAGATGCCGGGTGCCGCCGCACGATAAGACGTTTTGGCACTTCCCCCACGGTCTGGGCGACCGTGGCTACGAGGGAAGTGACTGGGAGCGTACACGTAGCCACGCTTGCCAAAAGCGTGGGGGAAGTGGTTTGCCAGGCATGTTTGACAATTTGAGGGTGAAA
>JBBDIM010000032.1:0-46279 GCA_040880405.1 Pirellulaceae bacterium
GGGATTCCTGATCTAGCTGCTCTTCAAAGACGACCCGCTTTCACACTCGTGGAACTTCTCGTCGTCATCGCCATCATTGGCGTCCTGGTCGCTCTGCTACTTCCCGCCGTCCAGCAGGCCCGCGAGGCGGCTCGGCGGATGCAATGCAGTAACAACGTAAAGCAGATTGGCCTGGCACTGCACAATTATCACGATACCTTCAACACCTTTCCGCCGGGCGAGCTGACCTTGAGTCGGATCGGGCCGTTGGCCCTGCTTCTGCCGCAGATCGAACAAGGGGCGCTGCACGACCAACTCTCCACCGCCGGGGCGTTCATTGGTCGAAATACTGGCACTCCCCCGCTCTGGCAGGAAATTCCGGCGATCATTTCGACCGGCAGTGTTCCCTTGGCCAAGACGGTAATCAGCGGCTACCAGTGTCCCTCCGATCCCAGCCCTGAGTTGAACGAGCGGTTGCGGTCGACCGACAGCGGTTCCTTCGCGCGGGCGAACTATGTCGGCGTCTACACGGCCGTCACATACAACACTGCCGGCGTTAAGTCCGCTGACCGCTTGGCCACCTTCCACCCGGAATCGAAAGTCGGATTCCGCAATATCATCGACGGTACGAGCAACACAGTCGTCATGGTTGAACGAGAGGCCAGAACGCCGCACAACGGTTCGCTGTGGATCGGCTGGCACGACCTGCCTGGCCCGGTTAATAACAGTTACCAGTTCATGGTTCGCGTGCGAATGAATCGTGTTTCCAGCGACTTTGAATACCCCATTAACGGCACTAGTGCTTACGCCGCCAGTAGCGCGCACCCCGGTGGTGCCCAGTTCCTGCGGGGCGACGGCTCGGTCGCGTTCCTGCCGGAGACGATCGATCTGCGAACCTACGCCGCGTTGGGAACAATCGACGGGGAGGAAGTCCTGGGCGAGTATTAATTCACTCGTTGAGGATCGTCCTGATGGCAGCGACACAAGATCACCGCCGCGCGTGGTGATCTTGTGCCCGGCGGCGACGCGACCGGGCATCGCCAATCAAGTCTACGCTAGTTAAAGGAACTTACGCATGCGTCTTACTGGGTCGTTGAGCATCCTGTCGCTAGTGACCTGCCTGACCGTTGGTCTGGTTGGGTGTGGTGACGCGAGCGGTCCCGCATTGGGACAAGTCGCCGGAACCGTCACCCTCGACGGACAACCGCTTCCCGAAGCGATGGTTAGCTTCTATCCGGGCCCAGGCGAACGACCGGCCTCTGGCATGACCGACGCGGCTGGCCAGTACAAACTGATGTACACCGGCGCGAAAGAAGGGGCCATGGTCGGCCCGAACTCCGTAAAAATCGAGACCGGCGTGCAAACCGGAGAAGAAGAGGTCAGCCAAAGTTCCAAGGTCGCCCAGTTGCCCGCCAAGTACAACACAAGCACGGAATTAACCGCTGAAGTCGAACGAGGATCCAACACGTTCGACTTCGACCTGCAATCGAAGTAGTGCTGCCCCTAAACGCCCCCGCTACTCCGGTGGCACCCTAGCCAGCCCATCAATCGACAGAAAGGTATCCAATGCCATTCTTCCGGTTCCTCTCCTCAACCGGCCTATCCATCCTTTCTTCATTTTCCAGGGAGTAGTCAAATGATGCGTTCCAAAACTCGCCCAGGATTCACGCTGGTAGAGCTGCTGGTGGTGATTGCGATCATCGGTGTTCTGGTCGCTTTGTTATTGCCCGCGGTGCAGCAGGCCCGGGAAGCGGCTCGGCGGATGTCGTGTACCAATAATCTCAAGCAATTGGGGCTCGCCCTGCACAACTACCACGACACGTTTGGCACCCTCCCGGAGTACAACGGTTTGGCGGCCATTTCCGGTGCCTCGACCGGCTACGCCTATTCGGTACACGTCAGGCTCCTCCCCTTCATCGAGCAGGGACCACTCTACGAGCGGATTAAAGATCTCTCGTCCAATTTTTACCAAAACGCCAATGGGACGGTCGACAGTAACGTCCAGAACATTCGCCTCTCCGCCTATGTTTGCCCTTCGGACAAAATCTTTCCGGACTCCAATCGACCAGGCAATTGCAACTACCCGATGTCGGCCGGATCGAACTTGGGCTGGAGTATCGCGGAAAGCCGCCAAAACGGGGCGTTCCAGTACCGGACCAAAACCAGACTTTCCGATGTGATCGACGGGACCTCGAATACCATCATGGTAGGCGAGCACGTCACCGGTGACGGTGACGACTCAATCTATTCCCCCAAATCGGACGTTGTGCGAGGGCTTTCCTGGGGTGGCAACGAGTCGACCTCGCAGGGAGTCATCACGCAAGCAACGCTCGACGCGGCCGGAATCGCCTGCGATGCTAGTCCCGACAATCACAGTAGCTTCAATGGACTCCGCTGGACTCGGGGAACGTTCACCTACACCATGTTCAACACCCTGGCCCCACCCAACTGGCAATATCCCGGCTGCATTACCAGTACCGCCACCGGAAATCACGGCAGCACGACCGGGATCTACCCGGCCCGCAGCCGGCACCCCGGCGGTGTGAGCATGGCCCTCGTGGATGCCTCGGTCCGCTTCATCCCGGACACCGTCGATCTGCAAACCTACCATGCCCTCGGGACCCGCAACGGCGGCGAGACCTTCGAGATGCCGTAGCCAAACCTAGGACGCAACTTCGGCCCGGGCGCGAACTAAGGTCATACCCGGTCCGAGGCATTCAGTTTGCGGCAATCAGTCGCTTGTTTCTATCGGTTGGAGCTTAAATACCATGCGAAACTCATCGCTCACCCTCTTGCTGGGCCTGTTGCTGCTCGGAGGCCTCGGCTGCGGTGACGACCGAGGGTCTGGCCGGTCCGTCACTCCTCCGCCTCCCGATGCCAAGGTAACGCTGGAGGAAATCGCGGAGACCGGAACCCTCGGCGATTTAAAGGATAAACTCCGCGCGCAGATCGAAGCGATGAGCGAAGCCCAGCCGGAGAAAGCCGAAGAACTAATGACCGACTACCAGCAGTTGGTCTCGCAGTCCTCCGCCGACGACATCCGGGCCAAAGCCCAAGCAATGGCCGAGAAGCTATAAAACCGGCCAAGAAAAACACCAACCGAGGGAAAAAGAGTCTCAACTAGCCGACCCGAGAGAGGGAGCAAGCAATCGAGTTGGTCTGGCTGTTAGTGGAATAGGCGTTAAACTGGTTTTCCTGCGGAAGTGGGACGATTTTGTAGTCGGGAAAACCAGGAGGCGATTAGGGTGAGTGGTGCGTTAACCAGCGGCGGCAACTCGGCGACATCCCCTTTGGATTTGCGACTCATCTCGCGGAGGACGCAGCGAGTCAAGGAGCTGGCCGGTTTCCGGAAGTCGCACCGGGTGCCGGAGCAGGTGGACGAGCAAGCGGAGCGGATGATTGGCGAGATCGCCAGCGGCGAGATTAGCGAGCAGCTCGACCGGATGTTCGCTCAGCTTCGCGAGGCCTTTCGTTTTAAACGCAAGGAGATCGAAGCGACCGATCCGGAAGGGGGCGTTGGTTCGATTGTCACACCCTACTTTACCTACTCGGTCGCCATCACGCTCCAGGAAGACGATCCGAGCAGGGTTGTCTGGCACTACGCGGTCGAATCGATCACCGAGCCAAAGCAAATCACCTCTGAGGCGTTCGAAACGTGCTTCGAGGCGGCCTTCAATACCGTGGAGCTGAGGGCCTCTCAGCCGATCGACCTGGAAGCGGTGATCGATCAAGTCGAAGACCAGGACGACCCTCGCATCTCGCTCGACTACGACCGAGCCATCACCTACTGCAACCTCCAGATCGAAGGCCTGCCGGACATCATCACCCTCACGCCCGAAGCCTTTTCGCTGACCCACCCAGAGGCCCAATCGCCAAAGGTGCTGCTGGCAACATTGAGGCAAATCCAACAAGCGGCCTTGGGGGAGGTGGACCCGAGGCTGATGGCTTTTGGGTAAGTGGTAGGGGAAAAGATGAAAGGCAACCTACCGTTTTCCCAGTGAGTCTGCAATGCTTTTCAAATGAGGAGCAAATGTATTCTCCAAACGCCACATAGCATCGACAATTGCTTCAATTTGTTGGGGTGAAAAAATCTCACCTTCTTCCACCTTCTCATCATATTTGATCAGAAACGCCCGGCTGTCCTTCTTTCTTCCCTTTGGATCCCATTCGAGCTTGCCACCAAATTGGTCCTCGAGTTGCGTTTCCTTGGCCTTAAGCATGTCGAACACTTTTTGGTTAAACGCTTGGCTGTCTTCGTTATCAATGTAGACCTCGACTCGCCACCAATCGTGACGCTCGCCGATCACGAATTGAAATTTAACCCAAGGTGGGACGCCCGATTTCCACCGAATAAATGTTCCCGTTTTACTTTGCGATTCAGAGTGCGAATGAAGAACACTACGCTCCATTGAGAGTTCAAGGACCTGTGACCAAAACGCGACTCGGTCGGTGCAAATAGAATTTTTCCAACTTGGAACGGATGGCCCGAGCGGTTTTTGAACCGCGAGCCAAAACCTGCGGGCTTCGACCTGATCCTGAATTTCTTCAAGCTGTTTAGAGTTGAGTTCGATCCCAAGTGCCCACAGCGAATCAAACCATTCCGTTAAGCGGATTACGGGCGTCCCGCGCAGCACGCAACCGACTTCAATGTTTTGGTTGAAAGCCTTCTTTGTGAAATTCGCTGATGAGACAACCGCCGACTCCTCGCCAAAAATATAGACCTTCGCATGAAGGGTCGGGCGAGGAAAGAATCGGCACTGAACTTTTGATTCCAATATTTCTGAAAGAGTCGCCAGGCTAGATGCCCCTTCTGACAAATCATCCGGAGTCGTGCTTGTCAGCAACTTAACCGATCTTGAATCCAAGTCAGACAAAAGGTCCGTTTCTGTAATGTAGGGGCTTGAGATCCGAACCGGCCCGTCGGAATGTTGCAGCAATTTCCGCAAGCGACCGCGATGCTGGCGTTCGTCTCCCACGCTCTCGATTATTAGTTCATCCATTACATGTGACCTGGGCTCGATCAAGTTGCTTTTGACGGAAAATACACTGAGTTATCTCGCTTTTCTAGGATGACCTCATTTACGCGGGGCGGTCAAGAGCAGGAAAATCGCAATCGCTCAATATTACCCCGGCATGAAAGATTGCCATTGCCCCGGAGACCGATTTAGCCACAGAGGACACAGAGTGGGAATAACGAATGCAAAATGAAGAATGAAAAATACAAAAGGACTCGATCCCATTTTGCATTTTTCATTTTCCATCAATCATTTCCCTCTCCTCTGTATGCTCTGTGACCTCTGTGGCTAAAAAGTGATTCTTTTTCGCGCCGGGGTAGTATCGGCCAGTTCGGCGGGCTGGCGGTCTTCGACCGGGCCCTGACCGACGAGGAGATGCAAACGCTGCATGAGTCCGCGGGAATTGCGGGGCTGGAGAATTAAAGGCGTGAATGCGGTACGATGGTTCTTACGACACCGACTTTTTAACTCAAACCTCGAAGCTCAGGACCCCCAGCCATGCCACGTCTCAACACCGTTACCCCCGAAAACGCCGCGGGCGAAACCAAGGA
Organism: Pirellulaceae bacterium; assembly: GCA_040880405.1. Classification (GTDB taxonomy): domain Bacteria; phylum Planctomycetota; class Planctomycetia; order Pirellulales; family Pirellulaceae; genus JBBDIM01. Next base: position 5,546 of record JBBDIM010000032.1, read on the forward strand.
AGTTTTTGATGTCTTGCAAAAGAAGGCGGGGAAAGTCGTCAATATCTTTCAAGGGATGGGCAACAGCCCCGCGGCCTTGAAGGGGTACCTTGGTTTGACTTCGGCACTGGCCGAGGGGGATTTGACCAAGGCGGAACGAGAGATCGTCTACCTCGCGGTCAGTGAAAGAAACGGCTGCACTTATTGTGCCGCGGCTCATACCATGATCGGTAAGAAGGTGGGTCTCGATGACGCCGAGTTGTTGGATGCGCGGCGTTTCGTCTCGAAAGACCCCAAGCATCAGGCCTTGTTGAGTTTCGTTCGCCGAGCGATGGAGACTCAAGGATTCGTGGACGACGGCGATATCACCGCGGTTCGCGAAGCGGGTTACACCGATGGCCAAATCACCGAGGCGATCGGCTACATCGCCTTGGCGACCTTCTCGAATCTGTTCAACCACGTGTACGATACCGAGCTCGATTTCCCGGAAATCGCGAAGCTGTAGTGCTAGTACCCGCTACTCCAACGCCGCGGCCAAGTCATCCAGGTCGTAGTCGTGAAGGGCTCCATGGACCAGATCGGAAAACCGGTGACGATCTTCCTGGGCGATCACTTCGCTCCAGGTCTTGGTTCGATCCCGGAGGGTTGTTTTTGCGAACAGCTCCGGCTCCGCCACCGCCGCGTGCAAGGCGGGTGTGGTGGCCCAGCCGGTGGCGATAAGCTCAACCGACTCGGCTCCTTCCTGTTGGGATGTCACGTAACGGGCCGCGGCCAGAAGGTCCTCGGCGCGGATGCCGACTAGCGACTTGCCCAGGAGGTAAGCGATCATGGCGTCCGATTCATCCTTGATGGACGATCCATAGAACCGCTTGCCGGAACCTTCCAGCTCTCCCATGGCGGTTAGGTCGATCGCCAAAACCATCCGCGACTGCTTGGCCAATTTTTCGGCCTCTTCGGTGGTCGCCTGTTTTCCTTGACCGTCGGCCAGCAGCACAGGGCTCCCTTCCGCTTGCTTCGGGGCATACCGCAGGGCGGGGAGCGGGACACCGGGCAGAATTTCCAGCGTCATTTTCTCGATCATTCCCCAGTCTCGCTCGATCTTGCCGAGGATCTCAACCTTGGGGCTGGGCAGGTCTTTTAGGCTGCGAATCCCGGCCCGGGCTCGGACTGCGGCGCGCAGATCTCGCGAAGTCGATTCGGCTCGGGTGGTGGCCAATCGATCCGACTCGTCACGCATGAGGTCGTAGACATTGCGTGCCCCGGCTAAGTGCATGACCTGCCCTTTGTCGGTGACTACGATATCCTGCTCGCCGATGCCCATGTCCTCTTCGCTGGGGACTTCGATCTGGTCCTCGCCCCTTAGCCAAAACCGCATCCAATCGACCGCGGCGACTCGGAGCGGTTCGGCCCAGCCGTGGGTCGCGTCATGCTCTACCAGCGTGATGCGTCCTTCGAAGCCCATTTGCTGGTGAACGCCCTTGATCCGCGCGAACGCTTCACGAGTCCCTTCGATCGGAAAGAAATCCCGCTTGGCGGCGCAAAGCCTGACTGGAATCGGGGCCTGCATCAACATGAATTCGGCGTGGTCCATCCCGAATCCAAGCTGCCCGAAGATGTTTTGTTCGGCATCTTGCGGGCCGATGCTCTCGCAGACCTGCCGCAGCGTGGTGATGTAGCAACTAGGGGAAGAAGATTTGATCCGCGTGTCGAGGGCGGTCAGGAACGAAGTCAACGTCCCCCCGCCGCTATTGCCCATGCAGCCGAGCTGTTCGGCGTCGACTTCTGGCCGAGCAGCGAGATAATCGAGCGCGCGCATCCCGTCCCACACGCGGAAGGTGGCGGTATTCCAGCCTAGCGGAATCGCGCTAACACCGGTGTGGTTGTGCCCGCCGGTCCCTTGCAGCCTGGGCTTGCCTTGCTCGTTGAGCCGCTGCATCCGCTCTCCTTGGTCGATCGGATCGAAGACAAACGCCGCCATGCCATTCACGGCGGAAAGGACAGCGCCCCGCTGATACGCTTCGATCCCCTTGCCGGTTGCAGAGTGTCCACAAGGAATGAGAATCCCGGGATAGGGTGGTTTGAATTTCTCCGGATCAGGCAAAAACAACGCCCCGGTCACAAAGTGTTTTGGGCGGCTCTCAAACAACACCTTCTCCACCGTGTAACCGTCCCGCTCGACCGTGCCGGTGACTTGGGCGTTTAAAGGGGTGCGATCCGGCAGTTCCCCGAGAGCGCTTAAAAAGTTCGTCCGCAAATCCTCCTGCCAATGTTTCAGATCCGCTTCTGAGTTTAGGCCGGCGGCCGTCTGTTTGATCTGGGACTCCGCTTCGGCCACTTGCTGAAGCAAGTGCTTGTTCAGGAGCAGCTCGGGGGAACCAGAGGTCGACTCACCAGTGAGGACCTGGAGCGAAGCCTCGGCGGGTTGTTCCTCCTCCGCCAATGTCTGACTAGGCGAGGCAAAAACCAGGAGCAGTAGGAGCCCCACCACAACTCGCGCCGATCGAACCGTGGGCTCCCAATAAATTATCGCGGGACATCGCATTTTGCTTCTCCAGGAAGTGGTGGTAAGAATGAAAAGAGAGAGAGTCTCAGGGGCAGGTACATGGGGGGCAGGCTTGAATCAGGGATTGATTATACCTCCGATCCGGCCCTAATTCAGCTATACAAAAGGGACCATAATTCGCCCGACTTTCCCGCGTGGCTCTTTTCGGCCCGGTGGAGTGCAGGCCCATACGATTTTGCCAAGTGTCACAACCAGTACTCGATTACCGGAAACTTTCCGCGAACCAGATATTCGTGAACCTTTTGGCTGTTTAAATCGTTAGCTTAAGTGACAGCTTCTCGACTTGAGAGCGATTGAGCGAATTTCCAGAATTCAAAAACATTCGATTTGAGAGATTCATTATGGGATTGGACGCCCCCCAACATGTCACCTACGAGATGCGAGCGGCCCAGCCGATTGCTGGTTGGATTGCCTGCGTTTTGCTGCATGGCATCGTCCTAGGGTTTGGCTTCGCGGTTGCGCTGGCGGGCTAGGCTGTCCGATGCTTAAGCCCGCGGTTGGCGGCTCGCGCAGATTAAGCATGTTGGACCGCGAGCTCCGCGATCCGGCGGATCATCGAGTTGAGCCCATTGGCGCGTGACGGACTGAGATGCTTGCCGAGTTCTAGACGGTCGAACAAACCTTTGAGATCGAAGTCCAGAATCTCCCGCGGCGTCTTGTTCGAGAGCAGCATCACGAGGATCGCGACCAGCCCCTTCACGATCTGAGAATCGCTATCGGCCTGAAACTGGAGCCGAACCGGAGCCTCTTCGGTGGTCTCGGCAACCAGCCAGACCTGACTCTGACAACCTTGCACCTTGTTGCCCTCTTGGCGGAACGTCTCCGGTAGTTCCGGCAGTTCCTTTCCCATGTCGATAATCAGGCCGTACCGCTCCTCCATGGAGTCGAGAAACTCAAATTCATCGATCAATTCCTCAGACGTAATCGTGGGGATCTGGGACAAAATTTTCCTCTCTTTGATTTTCTCGCGGGAAATAACGCTTAGGCCGCAGCGCTGCGACTTTCCTTTGATTCCATTATTGCTATGGGTGCCCAAAAGGCACGGCCTTCAATCGTTGTGCTTCTGTCGCAGCCGGGGTGATGTCCGCAGGATCAATTGATTTCTTTCGAACTCCCCTAGCCATTGCTCCACCACGGCGGTCGCCATCGGGTCCATCGTACCAGGGGCGGACGGCATGGTGAGCCCGGTGCTACACGCGTCGCCGGTGAGCGACTGGGCCATGACGCGGTACTTTGCGAGGGTCCGGTCGCCATACATTCCGGTGGGCTGAAATTCCTCACTTAGAAACAGCACCACCGGCACTCGGTTGCCGCCACAAACTTTCAGCGAGTCGCGGAGCGGCTCGGGGCAATCGTCGCGGTCGACAAACCGTAAATCGATCTTGTCGCTATGTGCGGCGAACCGCTCGAAGATCGGGCACTGCTCGACACAGTCGCCGCACCAAGCACCGGCCAGACAGAGGACGTTCATCCTTCGCTTAAAGCCCGACAGCAACTCCTGCTGGGCATCGGTCAAAATCAGCGACTTCCCCTTGGCCTGCCAGCGGGCGAGATCCAAGGGCTGGGCATATCGTTTGAGGAAGCGGTCGTAATTATCGGCAGATTCGAAAATCGCGGCATAATCGATCACGTGATGTCTCGTGCAATGTCAGAGATAATTGGGCGAAAACCAGCAATGCTTGCACTAGGGCAAAGCAAGTTGCCGGACAAAGCGGCACCTTGCTTTCATTTTAGGCAGTAACCGTGGCCTTGATCAGCCCTCTTCGATCGGTTTGCGGGGCAAAAGTCTCGGAAAACCACAGTGATCCGGGCCATTTTCGAAGATTTTCAAACTTGCGACGGAATTGGCACGGCAAGTGCAATTTACTTTGATCAGCACGAGAAATCGTCAGTCAGATCTTCGCTCTCTCATGAAGGATCATGTCGCGAGATTTGACCGGCGAAGCAAATGACGCTTGTCCCCGAAGACTCCGCCCGAATGGACGTCAAGCGGAGTGGGGGGATTCAAATCGAACAACAAGACTCGAGGCCGTTGACCCATCGCCGGGCGGCCTCGCAGTAACAAATCAAGAGCAGGCATGATGGGGTGTTGTTCGTGGCAGTGGGGCTGCTACGAACGGTAGTCGAGGTTGGGGAGGCTTAGGTCTCCCTGACCTCGGCTATTTTTTTTGCCTAGAGGCCGCTTGTCAACGAGCCTTGCCGCGGCAGCACGCTGGACGTCACTTCACCGAGTGTCTCCTTGCCGGAAATCGCTGCTGATCATCCTCGTTTGCCTTCTACCGGGCCTAGCCAAGCCTGCCCCCCATTTCAGCAAATATCGCACGGATTGCCATGACACGTGCTTGTTTCCGTAGCAGCGGGGACTTTCTCACGGATTCTCTTTCTAACACAACTCCTTTAAAATAAGCTAGTTACAACCTTCGGCGCATCCCCCCTACCCCGTTTGGCATATTGATTGCACTATGGCATTGCCGGTGGATGGCGTCACCGAGGTTTGCGCCCCTGGACTCTCCCTTTGTCCTCGATAGGGTGCGCTCCGCCAAACCGGGCCGTCGGGGCCCTCCCGACGACTTACCAGCGCGTAGCGACCTGGAGCCGTCCGTATTTGTCACGTCAGTTTTTGGAGTAATCGTTGAATGAAGAAGATTGAAGCCATCGTACGCCACCACAAATTGGACGAAATCAAGGATGCCTTGGTCGCCAAGGGGTTTGGCGGCATGACCGCCACCGAGGTACAGGGGTTCGGGCGCCAGAAAGGGCAGACCGAGACCTATCGTGGGGCCGAGTACTCGATCGATTTCGTTCCCAAAATCAAGATCGAGATTGTCACCACCGACGAACAATGCCAGGAAGTGGTCGACACGATTCTGGAGAAGGCCCAGTCAGGCCAGATTGGTGATGGAAAGATTTTCATCTCCGAGCTTTCCGACGCCATCCGGATTCGGACCGCCGAGTCAGGTGCCGCCGCGATCTAACGCACCCCGGTCAACACATAATCCGCCTGAAACGATCCATCCCCGCTGGGGGTGGATCGTTTTTTTGATGGGTGGCTTTTCTCAATACGCGTCGCGGTACGTTCCGCCGCGGTGTTCACGGCGGCGGTTGTAGAGGCGGAGCCGGCGGGATTGCATCGACCCCAGATCACTATTGAGCGGTTGGCCGGTCATCATCCGGTAGAGCACCAAGACGGCGAAGGTTCCGAGAATCGCGGCGATAAATCCGCCGGTCGAGACCGGCGAGACCCTCTCACCGCCGGAGAACATCGTCATCACCCCACACCCCAGGATCGCCCCGCCGATGCCCATCGCTAGCGTGATGATGGTGTTCCCTTCATCCTTGCCGGGCACGACCGCCTTGGCCAACAGACCGGTGAGGGTCCCGAATCCGACCCACATCAGCAGTACGCCCGACATTTCTTCGAGATTGCTTGTCATTTATGTCGTTTCTCCACTTACTTCCCTGTCCGCAGCTAGCACTCGCGGCAAATTGGCGAGGGTCATCCGCTTATTTCGTCCATGGGGGCCGAAAAAGTTGAACAATGTATGCCGCGACACCGAATTGATTTCCCCTGCCGCTAAGATGAAATCCGAGGCGGCGACAATTTCGCCAGTTAAATGGGCGAAAAAAAAGTTCGACATGCCTTTGCCAATTGCATAGGATGAGCGGAGTTGTCACGCCTTCACCTTCCACCCCCGTGTTTCTTTCCTACGGAGACTTCAAGTATGTCGAAGTTTATGCTTTCACTGTCCCTTGCCGCTGTATTGGGCATGGTCGCCGTCAGCCAGGCCGAAGAGCCGAAATGTGGCTTGGCCGAAGGCGCACAGCCGCCAGCCTTTGTAGTAACCGATGTGACCGGACCGGAAAAGGGCAAAGATCTCTGCTATCGCTGCAAGTACGGCGGGCGGCCGACCGTGGCGGTGTTCGCGCGGCAATTGGATGAGAACGTCGCCTCGTTGATCCAACAGCTCGACGCAGCCGTTGCCAAAAACTCCGACAAGAAGATGTCGGCCTTTTTGGTCTTGATGAGCGACAACCCGGAAGACCACAAATCGTCGCTCGAGAAACTGGCCACCACGCGGAAGATCGGCGATACCCCGCTGACCCTCTTCAAGGACTCCCAAGGGCCTGAAGGCTACAACGTCTCGAAAGAGGCGTCAGTCAGCGTTATGATGTGGACCGCCGATGGCGTGAAGGTCAATCACAGCTTCCCCGCCGGCAAGCTGACCAAAGAAGAGGTTGCCAAGGTGGTGGCCGATACCAACAAGATTTTGAACTAAGCTGACGGCTTAGGCCGTTTTCGGATCATCGCCATGCCCTTGCCGTATCGCTTGGGCATGGCTTTTTTCATTCTCTCCCATTCCCCATGTTGATTGCCATGAACCAACTACTTCGCGTCTCGCTATCCGCAATCCTACTTACCACCATGCTGGCGTTGCCGAGCCTCGCGGCCGAGCATACCAGCGATACCTTGCCCGAGGTCAAGAAAAACGTCGAACAAAAAAAAGCGGTGTTGCTGGATGTCCGCGAGAAACAAGAATGGGAACAAGGCCACGTCAAGGGTGCCATCCTGTTGCCGATGAGCGAGCTTCAGTACAAGGATCGGATCGATCGCCAGAAACTCGAAAAAATCTTGCCCAAAGACAAAGTGATTTACACCTACTGCAAAGTGGGCGGTCGGGCCTTGGCTTGTGGCAAGATCCTGGAGGAATTTGGCTACGAGGTCCGGAGCCTCAAACCGGGCTTCGATCAGTTGAAGGCCGCCGGGTTCGAGACGCAAACCAAGAAGTAAAGCGGCTGGCATGACACCTGATTCCGCCGGCGAACTCGCCTGGCTCAAGCCGGTGGTCACCGTGGCCCTGCTCGCGCTGTTTTGGTCCTGGGAAAGTTGGTTCCCGTTTTTCCGCTTTCCCTCCCCTCGCTGGCCACACGCGGGACGAAACGTGGCGATCGCCTTGCTTAATACCGTGGTGCTCTCGCTCCTGTTTGGCGTGGTCACCGTGGGGGTCACCACCTGGACCGCCGAGCGGCAATGGGGCTTGCTGCACCAATTGTCGTTGGTTGGGTGGTCTCGATTGTTGTTGGCGATCGTCCTGTTGGACCTCTGGATGTACGTCTGGCATCGGCTCAATCACAAGGTTCCGTTCTTGTGGCGGTTTCATCGGATGCACCATTCCGATCGCGCGATGGATGTCACTTCCGCCACGCGGTTTCACCTGGGTGAGCATCTCATGGGGGCGACGCTGCGGCTGTCACTGATTCCGCTGCTGGGGATCGAACTGCTCCACCTGCTCGTCTTCGAGACCTTGGTGGTCGCCAACACCATGCTGCATCACGCCAACATCAGCTTAGGGATTTGGGACAAACCATTGCGGCTGCTGTTGGTCACACCCAACATGCACAAGGTGCATCACTCGCGGATCCGCACCGAAACCAATTCCAACTACGCGACCCTGTTCTCCTGCTGGGATCGCCTGTTTTACTCCTTCCGCCGCCGGGCCGACTATACCGCGATCGAACTGGGGCTGGATGAGTTTCAAGAGCCGCAGTGGCAAACCTTGCGCGGCCTGCTGAAAACCCCCTTGGCCCCCGCGGAAGATCCAACTCCCCCTGCCGACGAATAGATCGGCCGGTTTGAATCCGTTGGTAACGTGGGCTATAATCGCCACATATCCCACGAGGGGCCTTCCTTTCTGCTAACCTCTTTCCCAAGCCCAACCCATGCTTCGCTCATCTCGCCTACCCTTGCCTCTGTGCTGTGCCGTGATTTTGCTGACCAGCGCTGCTCAAGCTGAAACGCCCCCACGTGGCTACTCTATCCCGCTCATCGATTTGGCGGATCAGACCGAGCGGCAAGTGGTGGTCGACCGCGAGCCTGGTCAATACCTGGGACATCCGACCACGGTCCTGTTGGACGATCACCGGACCATGCTGGCCGTTTACCCGAAAGGGCATGGCCGGGGTGCGATCGTGATGAAGCGGAGTGAAGACGCCGGCCTCACCTGGAGCGACCGCTTGCCCACGCCCGAAAGCTGGAAAACGTCGCAGGAAGTCCCCACGATCTACCCGGTCGTCGACCCGCAAGGGACAAAGCGGCTGATCATGTTTTCCGGACTCTACCCAATCCGGATGGCGGTCTCCGAAGATGACGGGACTACCTGGTCCGAGCTGGAAAAGATCGGCGACTTCGGCGGTATCGTGGCGATGTCCGATTTGGTTCGCTTGTCGGATGGCCGCTACCTGACCCTCTTCCACGATGACGGCCGATTCCTCCGGAACGAGGGGAAGGCAACGCGTTTCCAGGTTTTCCAGTGCCTCTCTTCCGATGGCGGACTGACCTGGAGCCAGCCGGAAGTGATTGCCGAACATGAATCGGCCCATCTGTGCGAGCCGGGCATTGTCCGTTCTCCCGACGGCAAGCAACTGGCGGTTCTATTGCGAGAAAACAGCCGTCGGATGAACAGCTTCGTGATCTTCAGTGACGACGAAGGCAAGACGTGGACCGCGCCGAGAGAACTGCCGGGCTCCCTGACCGGCGACCGGCATCAAGCAGTTTATGCCCCGGACGGACGACTTTTTATTAGTTTCCGCGATATGACCCTGGAAAGCCCGACCGAGGGAGACTGGGTGGCATGGGTCGGTACCTATCAGGACATCGTGGAGGGCAGTGAAGGCCAATACCGCGTCCGCTTGATGAAAAATCATAGCGGGAGCGACTGCGCTTACCCGGCCATGGAACTGCTGAAGGATGGCACGATTGTCTGCACCACCTATGGTCACTGGACCGCCGGAGAGCCCCCCTACATCGCCAGCGTCCGCCTCACCATGGAGGAATTGGACGACGCCGCGCCCTAAGCTTGCGGCGACGTGAAACGACTCCGCGTCCCCGATTTCCCTTCCGCTCTGGTTTACGTCACCGATCATCGTGGTAACCTAGTCCCCTTGGTGGCCGTCGATTCGGTACGACAAACCGCGGCGCGATTTTCGTGACGCGTGGGCCAAGCTCTTTTCAACTTTACGGCGGGCACCCGCAGAACGAAGAGGCATGTCCTCCTCCTCCCATTCAGATCCACCGACGCAAAAAGTCTCGCGGTGGGATCTCAGTCGGTTCACCCGCCTTGTTCCCGAACAAGGGGTCGTCATTCTGCTGGCGATGATCGTCGGCGTGCTGGCGGGCTATGGCTCGATCTTGTTCACGCTGTTGATCGAAGGGGTGAACCATTTAACGATTCAGGTGTTTCTCGCCTTAACCCAAACTTCGGTTTGGGGCTACATCGGGCTGGCCGCGACACCGGCGATTGGCCTCGTATTGGTCTCCTGGTTTACGCGGCGTTATGCGCCGGAAGCCCAGGGGCATGGGGTCCCGGAGGTAATTAAGGCGGTGGCCCGGAACGACGGGATTATTCGCCCTCAGGTCTCGATCATCAAAATCTTGGCCAGCGGGATTTGTATCGGGATGGGTGGTTCGGTCGGACGCGAAGGACCGATCGTGCAGATTGGTTCATCGCTGGGCAGTACGGCGGCTCAGTGGTTTAACCTTCCGTCACGCCACATTCGAGTATTGGCAGCGGCGGGGGCAGCGGCCGGTATATCAGCCACGTTCTCCGCTCCGCTGGCCGGAGTGGTTTTTGCGAGTGAGATTATCCTCGGCAGTTTCGCGGTGGAAAGCCTGACGGCGATCGTGATCGCCGCGGTATTGGCCGACGTCGTGCAGCAGAATCAGGGAGAGCATGGATTCGATCCGGCGTTTTTAGGAATCGAACATCGCTTTGACGGGGCCTGGCACGAACTCCCCTCCTATTTAATTCTCGGATTTATCTGCGGACTCGTCGCGGTCGGGTTCACCAAATTCCTGTATTGGACCGAAGACCAAGCGGAGTGGCGGCTACCCAACCCCATGACCCGCGCGATTGTCTGCGGTTTGCTGGTCGGGATTTTGGGAACCGCGATGTTCGCCTTGCGACCGGTCCCGCCGATCGTTTCGCCGGCGGTGGCCCAGCGTCATGCGGAACATCCACCGCAGCCGATGCTGTTTGGTGTCGGTTACGAGGCGGTCTCGCACTCGCTCCACCTAGAGAACGCCAGAAGCCAAGACGAGCCGCTGGCCGAGTCGAGCCCGACCGCCAAAGCGAGCGAAATGGTGCGTCTTACAACCCAAGGGATGCTGGCGCATCTCTGGTGGCTGATCCCTTTAATCGTCCTGAAGCCGATCCTGACCAGTGCTACCTTAGCGGGCGGTGGCTCCGGCGGCATCTTCGCCCCTTCGTTGTTCATTGGCGCTACCGTCGGCGCGGCGGTCGGGCTGATCTTCAATTTGTTGGTCCCAGGGCTGTGCGATCATCCTGGGGCCTTCGCCCTCGTCGGCATGGGAGCGGTCGTTGCGGGAACGACCCATGGCGTGCTTAGTGCGATCCTGATCGTCTACGAATTGACCGACGACTATCGCATTATCCTGCCGATCATGGCCGCCGCGGGGATTTCCAGTTTGGTGGCGCGGTGGATCGATCCGGAAAGTATCTACGAAAAGAAGCTCTCGCGGCGGGGAGAGTCGATTACCCGGGGTCACGATCTGCATCACATGGAGAACATCAAGGTCCGTGATGTCATGATCCGCCAGTTCCCGACGGTCCGTCAGGGAGACAATCTGGTCCGCATCATCGAAATTGCGAGGGCCAATCCTCAACTGGAGAGTTTGCCGGTGATGGATCCGGACGGCAATTTCCAGGGGATCATTCGCCCGGAGGATCTGCATCGGATTCTCGATACCGACGCCAATCCCTATTTGGTCAATGCGGACGATATCGCCCTCGTCACTCCGATGGAGGTCTCACCGGATCAAAATCTGCTGGAGGTCCTGCGGGACTTCGGCTCCCGCGATATCGATACGCTGCCGGTTGTGGTCAAGCTGGTTGGTGCTCCCAAACTAATCGGCTTAGTGGCAAGGGCCGATGTCATGCGGCGGTATCGCCAAGAGCTGCTCAATCGGCATTGATCCGGCTGATTCAGCACCACTGCGGCTTCTCGGATCGTATAACCGATACGATCCGATCTTTCGCCCCGTCCAAAACCACGTTCCCAATTGCGGTTTGGCGCTGATTCGAGGGAACCAACACACTTTTGGCGCAAGACGACCCGGAGGTCCTGAATTCAAGCTAGGCTCCCCAATAGAGTGAAGGCAATCTAACCTGCCGTCATATTTGGCAGGAATTGCCTTCGGGGCATTTCAGAGTCACTCGTGGGACCTTGTCGGACTTCGCGCCGGCAAGGGGGGCATCCTTAATGAGTTCGGATCAAAAGCTACTGTGGTTGATCGTGCGTCGATTGGAGTTGAGAGATCGACTTTGTGAATCGTTGCGGTCCATCTCGCTGGAAGGTTGGAATTTCCAAACCCACGACACGGTTCCCGATTACATTCAGGCCGGTGCGTCACCGCGAATCGCCTGCGTTTTGGTAGAAAAACCGAGCGAGAGTCTTGATTGGCAACACCAACTGATCCGTCTCGGGCAACAATTTCCCGGCTGCGATCGCGTGGTGGTCTCTTGCGAACCAGAGGCCCAAATCGGCCCGATCGCGAGGGCCTTGGGAGCCACGCAAACCATCACGACCGGTTCACTAGATGACGAAGCGAGCATCGACCACGTGATCCGTTCAATCGAAGGGATCTTGCTGCAAAGAGGAAGCCATCATCAGCAGACATGGTACAACGTCGCGGTCAGCGAAGGAAATGTGGGGCTCTGGTGGTGGGATCGAGAGCAATCCTATTTCTATCTGGCCGAACACTTCCAGACGATGCTGAGGTTGGCCCCGCACCAGTTGCCACAATCGCTCCACGAGTGGATCGACCGCATTCACCCCGAGGACCGCTCCCAGGTTTTGGCTGCGGCCGAAGCGCACTTCGTAGGTCAAACCGAAGGACTGAGGGTGACCCACAGGGTCCGCCGTGGGGACGGTTCCTACCTCTGGCTAGTTTCCTGCGGCAGAATCTCCGAGGATGATTTGGGCCGCAGGCGGATCCTGGGGGCCTCGATCGATATCAGTGAACAGAAGCTGATCGAGCGGGACCTGGCTCATGCCAAACTGCAAGCCGAATCGGCGGTCGACGCCAAGAATCAATTCCTCACCAAGATGAGCCACGAACTCCGGACACCGCTCACCGCGATCTCCGGCTACGCCGACCTACTGCTCGACTACATCCGGGACGAGGACGCCCTGGAACCGATCATGAGCATCCGCCGCAATGGACAATACCTCCTGCGGGCCCTCAACGACATCCTGAATCTCGCCCACATCGAGCAGGGTCGGATCCAACTAGAGCCCCGCGCAGTCGAGATCCGTACGATGGTTCGCAACGTGTTGGACGGTGCCGGAGCCCGGGCCGCGGCCAAGGGGATTCCGATTCACATGGACTTGAGTCCCGATCTGCCTCGGATCGTTCGCTTGGATCCGGTTAGGGTTTGTCAAGTCCTCACGCAGTTGCTCGGCAACGCCGTCAAATACACGGAACTGGGACGCATTACCGTCTCGGTCGACTGTCACCGCGGCAGCGAATCGCTGCTTCGTTTTAGGATTCAAGACACCGGTATCGGAATCGCTCCAGATCGGCTGGAGGCAATCTTCGAGCCGTTCTGCCAGGGGGACGATTCCATGACCCGGCGACACACCGGGTCCGGTCTGGGGCTCTCGCTCTGTCGCCAATTGAGTCGGCTTCTGGGTGGCAAACTGAGCGTCGAAAGCACGCCGGGCAACGGGTCGACCTTTCAGTTGGTTATCCCGCTGGAGGCGGTCACCACCGGCGAAGACAAGGAAGCTCCCGCAACACAACCATCCACCGAGGAAACGCAAAACCTGTGGGCGGGTCTCGCGCGGCCGCCGCTCAACTGCCGGATTTTGCTGGTGGAGGATGGAATCGATAACCGCCGCTTGATCTCTCTGATCCTCCGCAAGGCGGGTGCTCAGGTAGATCTGGCCGAAAATGGCCAGATCGGAGTCGAGATGGCCCTGTCCACGTTCCCGGGGTACGGCAACCGCTACGACGACCCCAGCGAGCCGTACGACCTCGTCCTGATGGATATTCAGATGCCGGTCCTGGATGGCTACGACGCCACTCGGCAACTTCGCTCCGCCGGGTTTATCAAACCAATCATCGCCCTCACCGCGCATGCCTTGGCGGGCGACCGTGAGAAGTGCCTGGCCGCAGGTTGCGACGACTACGCCACCAAGCCGATCCACCGGGAAAATCTCCTCGAACTACTGCGGTTGTACGCCGATAAGAGCCGCGAGATCGAAAACACCCCGGGCATCGCCTACGAAAATCCGATCGAAACGGCGTAGCGAAAACCGTTGTCGCGGCCCGGTCGATCTGCCACAATAGGAGCATTCACGACCCACGCCCCGCATAGGATTCCCGCCACGTGAGAGCCATCACGCGTTTCGCCTTCTACATCCCCCTGATGTTCGTCGCCTGTCTTGCGCCACTTTCGGCGGAGGAAACCGAAGCGAAAAAACCGGAGCAGCAGCCCGCAGCCGCCGCGAAAAAAAACCCGCCGAAACTTCCCCACAAACTGTTCGATGGCAAATCGCTCAAGGGTTGGAAGGTTTTAGACAAAACCTTATTTGCCGAACATGGCGAAGTGAAGGTGGTCGATGGCGAGATCCACATGGCCGATGGCCAACCGGCCACTGGCCTGCTCTGCACCACACCCATTCCCAAATCGAATTATGAGATCCGCCTGGAGGCCAAACGGACCGGTGGCAATGACTTCTTCTGCGGACTGACCTTTCCGATCCAGGAAGGCTTCGCGACGCTCATTATCGGCGGCTGGGGTGGCGGGGTGACCGGTGTCTCGAATGTCGATGGCTATGCGGCCGTCGAAAACCCAACCACTGGCTACACCGAGTTCGAGAACGACAAGTGGTACAAAATCAAACTCCGCGTCACCGATAAAAAGCTGCTCGCCTGGATCGACGACGAGGTAATCGTCGAGCTCACCACCGATGACCGCAAATTCGAGGTCTGGTGGGAACAAGAGATGACCCGGCCGCTAGGCATCACCACCTGGTACACCTCCAACGCCTTGCGAAACATCGAGATCCACCCGGTGGATTGATTCGACGCAGTTCTCTTTCCAAGCCCCAAATCTCACTCTTCCAACAAACTCCTCCCATGAATCGAGAGCCCCTCGGCGGTTTTCGCCGCGTCGTGTCTACCTTGGCCATCGCTACGCTCTGGTCCGCCACGTTGCTGGCCCAGATTCCGGAGACCGCCCCGCTGCCGCCGGAAGAACAGCAAACCAAGTTCCGCCTCCCCCCGGGGTTTGAAATCCAATTGGTGTTGGCCGACCCCGATATCGGCCAGCCACTCAACCTCAACTTCGACGCCCAGGGCAGGCTCTGGGTCACCCACACGGTGGAATATCCTTATCCGGTCGAAGTCGACGGACTCCAGCCGCGTCCCCGCAATTTCCCGGTCGTGGGCAAGCAACCCGCCAAAGACAAGGTGACCGTCGTTTCCGGGATTGGTGAAGATGGCAAGCCACACAGCATCACCCACTTCGCTGAGGGGCTGAACATCCCGATCGGCATCACCCCCATCACCGACGGTAACGAGGCTCTGGTCTTTAGCATCCCCGACATTTACCACTTCAAGGATCGCGACGGCAACGGCGAGGCGGATCAAGGGGAAGTCCGCTATGGCCGGTTTGGTAATGTCGATACCCACGGCCTCTCCAACAGCTACACCCGTTGGATTGATGGCTGGATTTATGGCTGCCATGGATTCTCGAACACCTCCGAGATCACCGATGGCCGGGGGGTGAAAACTCGCTTGGTTTCCGGCAACACCTACCGCTTCAAAGAGGATGGTTCGCACTTCGAGCAGTTCAGCCGGGGACAGGTCAACCCGTTCGGGATGACGTTCGATCCGCTGGGCAACCTATACACGGCCGACTGCCATACCATGCCGATCACGATGGTCCTTCGCGGCGCGCTATATCCCCACTTCGGCAACCCGCCGGACGCCCTGGGCTTTGGGCCGACGATGATCGACCACCTCCACGGCTCGACCGGCATCTGCGGACCCGCCTATTACGCGGCGACCCATTTTCCGCCCGATTACCAGGACAACATCTACCTCTGCAACCCGGTCACCGGCCGGGTCCATCGCGACAAGCTCGTCCAGCGCGGCTCGACCTACTTCTGCGATACCCAGGACGACTTCATCCGCTGCGACGATCCCTGGTTCCGCCCCGTTGATGTGATGCAGGGCCCTGATGGCGCTTTGTACGTCGCCGACTTCTATAACGCGGTAATCGGCCACTACGAGGCCCCGCTAGATCACCCCCGCCGCGACCGCACCAAAGGGCGCGTTTGGCGGATTGTTTACAAAGGAGAAGAGGGTCAACATCCCAGCCCACAGCCAATGCCCAACCTGACCAAGCTTCCTCTGGAAGACCTGCTGCCGCTGCTCGGTCACGACAATCTTTTGGTCCGGATGCTCGTGACCAACTGGATTGTCGACGCCCACGCCGACAAGGCCATCGAAGCAGTCACACCGTTGCTCGATGGGGACTCGGCGGTAGTACGAACGCACGCGCTGTGGATCACCGAACGACTGGACGGACTCTCCGATTCACAGGTAGCCAGCCTAGCCGCCGATCCGGAGCGGATCGTGCGGATTCACCTCATTAAAGCCTTGGCCGAACGGGACCAGTGGCGAGACTCCGATACCGAATTAGCCATCAAGGCCCTCACCAGCGACAAGGACGGCTTCGTCCGCCGCGCCGCCGCCGATGCCCTTGCGCGGCACCCCAGTCCCTTGGCCGCCGTTCCGCTATTAACCCAGTGGAACGAAACGCCCAAGCAGGACACCCACTTAATCTACAACCTGCGGCTCACCTTGCGCGAGCACATGGGGAACGCGGAAACCGTAGAGGCCCTCGCCAGGAGCGAACTAGCCGATGACCTCCGCCGCCGATTGATCGAGATCGCCGCCGTCAGCGATGGCCCAGGTGCCGCGCGGCTTTTGCTGGTTCATGCCCCGGCATCCGCCGAGGATCGGCTCAAGCTCGATGACGAAACGCTTCGGAAGGCGATCACCCAGATCGCGCGGCATGGCGATCCGGCCAACTTCGACAAGCTGGTATCACTCGCCCAAGGGCACACCACGGGGGACATCCGCCGGCAACTCGGGGCAATTCTTTCCATCTCCGAGGGACTCAGCGCCCGCGGCGAAAAGCCGTACGAACGGGAAGATCTGCGGCAGTGGATGGACGAGATCGCCGGCGAACAACTCGCCCAATCGAACACTCCTTCCGACCACTGGACCAACTACCCAGTCCCAGGGATGCCACCTTCCGATTCCCCCTGGGGCATCCGGCACCGCGGGTCGACCGACGGCGAACCTGAGGCCCAGTTCTTCGATAGCATCGTCCATGGCGAGCAGCGGACTGGCGTTTTGCGGAGCCCCCAGTTTGATATCCCGGCTCATTTCAGCTTCTGGCTATGCGGGCACAATGGACGCCCAGACACCAACCCCCAGCCGCTTAACCATGTCCGTTTGATCCTGGCCGAAACCGGCGCGGTGATCGCCCGCGAGTACGCCCCTCGGGACGATACGGCCCGCGAGATCAAGTGGAACCTGGGCCGGTACGAGGGGAAACCTGCCTATATGGAAGTGGTCGACGCCGACGCCGGTGGCACCTACGCCTGGCTCGCGGCGGGTCGGTTTTCGCATTACCAACTGGAGGTCCAGCCGCTGGTCGATACCGGCGACCAATGGACGAAGCTGCTGCGGGGTATCGCGCAGTTCAAACTGACCAGCCACCTGCCGCAATTGGTCAAGCTATCGCTCGATCGCTCGCAGCCCATCGCCCTGCGGCAAGCGGCCTTGGAAGCGACCGGTTCCTTGGCTGAGGGCAACCAACCCGCCGCTCACCTCGCGCAACTGCTCCGCGGTGGCGATCACCCCGAACCGCTCCGCCGTCAGGCGGCGCGAGTGCTGGGTGGGATCGATCATCCCGAGGCCCGAGCGGCCTTGCTCGAAACCTTGGAACTCGCCCCCGCCACGCTCCAGCGAGAAATCGCCCTGGCTCTCTCGACCAGCAAACCAGGCACCGTGGCCTTGGTCGAAAAGGTGGAGCAAGGGAAGGCCTCACCACGGCTCTTGCAGGATAACGACATCGCCGAGCGTCTGAACCGCCAGGCCGATGAAAAGCTGACCGCGAGGGTCGCCAAGCTGCTGGAGGATCTCCCTTCGCAGGAGGCCCGGATTCAGGAGCTGATTGCCCAGTATGTCTCGACGTATGCCACCCGTCCCCGTTCGGCCGAACAGGGCAAGCAAGTCTTCGCCAAACAGTGCGCTAGTTGCCATAAGATCGGCGCGGAAGGGACCCTCGTCGGGCCACAGTTGGATGGAGTCGGCAACCGTGGGCTCGCCCGGCTGCTCGAAGACATCCTCGACCCCAGCCGCAACGTCGACGCCGCCTTCCGCACCACGCTCATCGCCACGGTCGACGGCCGAGTCCTCACCGGCCTGGAACGCCCGCAAGAAGGCAAAACCCGCCACTTCGCCAACGCCGAAGGCAAGCCGTTCACCCTGTCAGAGGACGAGATCGAAGAGGCTAAGCTCACCAACCTCTCGCTCATGCCGGCGAATGTCACCGAGACCCTGACCGAAGAGCAACTGTTGGATTTGATGGCTTATCTGCTTTCGCAAGCCACCAAGTGACCGGCCAATTGAGAAGGGGAACTCCTGGGACCGGCGGGGTGGCACTGTCAAAACGTCGCACAACTCCGTGTGCCACTCGGCCGGCAGGAATGATGAACGCAGAGACGCCAGGGCGCGAGGACGCAACGAATCCAGTTTAAGCTCTTCGCGTCCTTGCGCCTTGGCGTTGAATGACTTTGATTTCAGTCACGGCCAACCTCCACTCGAACATGGAGTTCAGCTTGACCGCCCCCGCGCGAGGTTTCGGCGCTCGCTGAAGATAGTTAACCAAAGCACTGGCAAGATGCCAGTGGCACACAAGGCAATCGACCGGCTCAACAGTGCCACCCAGCCGGCTTTTTCGCCGGTTGATTTTCGTGTCATTCGTCTGTTTCGTGGTTGAAAAAAGAGAGCTGCGAGTTGCCTCGCCCCAGTGAAAACCATCCGTGAAATCCGTGTCATCCGTGGTTAAAAACAAAGCAGGATCAAACCACGGATGACTCGGATTTCACGGATAAGACAGAAGGGGTTTAATGAACCAGGTCCTGATACTTTCTGTCGCTTCCTCGCGATGAAATGACCAGAAATTCAACCACGCCCGATCGACGCTCCTCTTTGCGGCTTGGCGGATTTCGTAGCCTTTGACGGTCCACTAATCGGGGTAGCTGATGCGGGGTTGATCGGTCCACTTTTTGAGTACGAAGCTTGGTTCACACCCAGGGAGAGCGTGGCTAGGGCGCGTGAACTCGCAGGGGATGAGTCCCCTTACTTTCCATCTCAGAAGACGAAGCCTCTGGCACCCAGGTTCCCACTTGGGACTTATCCCCTTTCCGCGATACCGGCCAACGGCGGATCCATTTTCAGGCCGCGATACGCGCTTCCACGTGGCGAGGGGGATAAGTCCAATTACGGGGACCGCGGCCTTGGGTTCTTTGCCGCCGACTCCTTGTAATCGGACTCATCCCCTGCGAGGTCACCCGTTATCCGAGCGGCTGCGTCAAGATTTCCGGTAGGTCCACCGCTTCCGGTTGTTGGCCGGTGCGGGTGGCTTGTTCGCAGAGGATGGCGGAGGCGACCAGCGCCTCGGCCGTTTCGCGGGAGCGGTCGGCGATGTTGTTGATTTCCCAGCGGTCGTCTGGCTTGACGAATAGTTCTGGCGGGATGGTTTGTAGGTCCACCGTGGCTGGGTCGCCAGCGGCTGGGTCGACCCGCTCCGCCACATCGGCCGACAAATGAAATCGGCCGCTCCAGGCTGGGGTGCGGAAGTAGCGCTGCGAGTCGAGGCCGGAGAGGATCCAGGGCCGGGAAGGCGCGTCGTCGAAGTCGAGGATTCGGCTTCGCGGCGTCGCACTCCCCTCCCCTTCACTCGGCGGGAGCATCCAGCGGAGGATTGCGCTCGGGAGGTCTTCCAGGCCGACCATTCCCTGCACCCTGGTCAGGCCGCTTTTCCCCTCGGGCCAGCGGACCAACAGAGGGACATGCACACTATCGCAGTAGAGCCGAGGCGGTGCTTCGTCTCCGCGGCCGACTTGGCCATGTAGCCCCAAGGGGAAGCCGCCACTGGATGTGAGCACCACCAGCGGTTGAACCTCCGGGGGGAGTTCCGCGATGGTGGTCAGCAGTTCGGCCAGCAGTAGGTCGAGCACCAACACCTGCCCGGCGTAGGCCTGGGTGATGCCGAGGATTCGGTCGGGGTCGAGCGGGCGGTTCTCTCGTTCGAACGGTTTCTCGACCATCGCGGGGGGTGGCGGGTCCTCTTCGTCGGCGAAGCTGGCGCGGTATTCGTAGGGGGCGTCCCACAAACCTTGCATCCCCCGGGCATGGGCCCACACCACTTCCTCGGCCGCCGGTTCCGCCAGCCAGTCCAACAGCACGGCGAACATCCGGGCCAGCTCGGTCTCCTCGCCCGACTCCGCCTCTTGCGGTGGATACGGGGGCAACAGCTCGACCGACGAGAGATCCGCCTCGCCGCGCAGCGGGGCCAGTTTTGGTTCGTCGGAAAGGAGGTGGACCGGGATTTCTTGAGCGGCCAATTGAGCGGCGAAGGTTGGACTGGTGGCGGTGCCGCTGGTCGCGAGCGGATGGCGTCCGTGGAAGATCGCCTGGTACAGGGCCAGCGGGTCAGGGGCTTCGCTATAGCATTGCTGGAACAGCACTGACTGGCAGGCCCATTGGTTCAGGGCGGGGGTTTCTAGCCAAGTATTCCCATAGGGGCCCAAGTAGCCCGCCCCAAATCCATCAATCACCAATACCAGCGCGCGTCGCAAACCGTGTTGCCTTCCCGAAAAGCATGTTGTGCCCCTATTGGGCAAACCAAACCCTTCGAGTATAGAACCTCCGCCCTATTTGGAGAAGTGAGCCCCACGCGGCGCGGTGGCCCATTCTCGCCATACCAATCGCGGGAAGACGACCGCGTCGTGGGCGTACCGTTTGGCCAGACGTTTCGGATCGACCAGGATACGGTGCAGCCATTCCAGCCCGGTTTGCTGCATCCAGCGGGGTGCCCTCGCCTTTTCGCCCGCGAGGAAATCGATCGTCGCTCCGACACACAAAGCCGCGTTGGCTTCGATTTTGTCGCGATGACGGTGGACCCACAGTTCCTGCTTGGGGGCGCCCAGGCCGACTACCAGAAGCTGTGGCTGGGTCTCGGCAATCCGCTCTAAAATCCGTAGGTTCTCCGCTTCGTCATGCTCGAAGCCCATTGGAGGGCTGTAGGTGCCGACGACCATCACCCCCGGCCACTTCGCGTGGATGCTCTCGGCCGCTCGTTTGGCGACCCCGGGGGCTGCGCCCAGCAGAAAGGTCCGCAGCGGCTGGCCTCCGGTGGCGGCGCTAAACAGCGCCGGCACCAAGTCCGAGCCGGTCACCCTTTCCGGCAGCGGCTTGCCCAGCATCTTGGCGGCCCACACCACCGGCCAGCCATCGGCCAGCACGAGCGAGGCGTCGGCATAGGCATCCCGCAGACCGGCGTTATGCTGCAAGAGGACGGTGTGATCGACATTGGGAGTCACCACAAACCGCACCGCGCCTGTGCGGGGCGTGTTGGTCCACTGGATCACCTGCTCGACCGCTTCCGACATCCGGAGCGAATCGATCTCAACCCCGAACAGTTGAACGCGTTTGGTACTCATAATCTTTGGCTATCCGGTGGAAGGTTGAAAGGGTGCTCGACGAGCCGCGTGCGGCACACGCTGGGCAGTGGGTTGGGTGGCGGCCATCACCTTAAAATCGTACGCGAGCGCGACACTCATTCCGGCGATGAAGAACACCAACAGATGATCGATGGGCGTGAACGTGATTTCATGCCCCACCATCTGGCAAGCGATGATCAGCAGCACCCCCACACCCAAAGTCCCCACATGCCGGGCCCACGGCTCCGCGGCCCGCCGAGCCAAGCGCCAAGTAGTGAGTCCCCACCAGGCGTACATTGCCATAAACGGAATAAATCCCAATAGGCCGAGATCGGTCAGGATGCTGAGGTACGTGTTGTGGTGGTCGTAAGCGCGGATCGATTCCAGCAGCAAATCGACGTTGCGATCCGACAGATACGGCAGCTTCTCTTTTTTGAATTGGCTGAAGCCATGCCCGGTGAGGGGCTTATCGTAAAACATTTGCAGCGAGACATAGGTGAAGCTGGCGCGCATGTCGACCGAGCGGCGGGTATCGGTCACGGTCCCTTCTCGCTGAAGTCCCAGGATCGAATCCATCTTATAGATCACCCCGGAGACGCCGACGAGCACCATCCCCGCGATCACCACACTCCGGGCCCGGCCGGTCATCGTCAGGAAGACCATCGCCAGCAAACTCAACCCACCACCCAGCCACACGGTCCGGGTCTTCGTGAAGAAGATCGCCGCGAAAAACAGCGGCAACAGCGAGAACACCAACCACCGAGACTGCGGCGGCAGGCGCAACGCCAACAGCCACACACAGAGCATCGTCCCGCAGACATACACCCCATAGCTCACCGACTGCACCATCGGCCCCCGGGCCCTACCAAAGTGCAGGCCCAGCTCTGGATCGGCGATGTACCGAGGAAAGACCAAGCCATACTGCCCGGTCCCTTCCAGGATGCCAATGATTGCCAGATACACCCCAAAGGCGACCATTCCGCCGAGCATCCAGTTGGTCTGCCGCTCATCATAGCGCAGGTTCCGAGCCACTATATAGATCGCCAGCGGAATCAAATATCCATTGATTAAATGCTGCACCACCGGAACCTGTCCCGGTTCGGCGGCCCGCCAATCATGCATAAAGGTATTCGCTATCAACACCCCGAAGAACAGGGCCATGATCGTATCGATCGTCATCCAAGGCCGAATCTCCAGTTTTCCCAGCTTCCACTGCAAGACAAACGCAGCGAGCAGCCCAACCAAAGCAAGTCGATCGAGCGAGAGATTAATCCCCAGCTTGAAGGTCATAAAAAAGACCCCAAACACCGAGGTCGCCACCAACACCGCGACACACCCCAGCAGCAGACTGCCGCGCAAGGCGAGCAGCAGCCCCCAAACGAGCCCCACTCCCACGAATATGGCAACAATCGCTTCCATCAACCTACCCAGAGCCAAACCCAAACGGAAAGCGCAGACCGCCCCCCTCAGGTAAAGGATAGGTCATGGGTAGCCGGCCATGGGCGGATTTTTGGGGTGGGGTGAGAATGGTTGGTGGGATTGTGGGGATTGGAACAAGAAGGATCACCTTCCGAGCTCGTAGTCCAGATGGACGATCATTGGTTGCAATGGCTTCTGCGATATGCGAAGTTTGACGTGTTCTGATTTCGCTACCAATGGACACGAAGTGCGATCGCAGTATGAATCTTTTCTCGAATCTGTTTCGTTGGGCTCATCGCCAAAATGAAAACTTTTTAACAGAATCATTTTCGTACGTGGTCGACTACCTTTTGATTCATGAGCCCGAGGCCGGAATTGGCGTTCTGACATGGCTTTGCTTTGGGGATACGACTAGCGAAGGCTTTGATGGCGAAGTGCCGGATATTTCCCTCCAATATCGAGATGACCAGGGGATTCCTGACATCAAGGTCGAAACAACGTCTGTATTGGCGCTCGTCGAGGTGAAGAAAGGGAGCGGGCTAGGACACCTTCAACTGGAGAGATATCGCAGCATTCTTGCTTCGAGCTTGCATCCCACTAAGAAGCTGGTGCTACTGACGATGCACCCCATCGAGTTCAACCAGTCCGCTGAACGTCCAGATCGGCAGTTGACGTGGCACGATGTGAGCGAATGGTTCCGCCATTGTCCCGACCTTTCAGACCCAGTGGCCAATTTTTTGGTTCAGCAGTTTATCGAATTTCTGGAGCAGCAGCGTATGTCGGTACAACGCGTCGAGAAGGAATACCTCAGTGGCATGGAAGCTTATGTGCGATTGGTGACGATGATTGACTTGGCACTTACCATCGCCGAAATCCCGAAGTACAAACGCCCACGTAATGGCAAAGGCTACTGGGTTTTCTATGTCGGCAGCACCACTACTCGTGACTACTGCATACGTTTCTATTTCAAGCGGCCCGGTGAGCTAAGATTCGAGTTTCACGGCAAGTCACCCAATCGCAAACCATTTGAGTTCGGCAGCTTATGGAAAAGTGGCGGACAACGGCTTCATCGAATTATGGAACTAGATAGCGAATTTTTCGAAGCAGACGCGCAGCAACAACTGAGGAAGCTTACGGAGTTCCTCCGATCGTCCCATGCCGAGGCGGAGCAGCTTGCCTTGCCAGAGCAGAAATGACATGTCTCTGCCTTCGACTCTGCTCATTCCGCTCACCGGGCAAGTCGCCCGTGGCACCGGCGAGAGGATATTTCACCGGCGAAAGATCATCACGCGAACATCCCGCGTCTCGCCAATGCCCCCCAGAACCGCCGACGTCCCCGTCGGCATTTTCAACGTTCGATGCGAGTAGGGAAGGTTTTCCAGGGATTCGCGTTCCGCTTGATTTGCCAAGTTGAGCGGCCTAGGATGAACCAGAGATAAGTGATTGTTTTCTGGAGGCTTGCACCATGTCGATCGATGGAGTCATTCGCAACGGGACCGTGGTTCCCGATCATCCGCTGTCACTCCCTGAGGGGACCCGCGTTCGCATTGAAATCGCAGCGTCTGAAAAACCTCAAACGCCCCCGCATCGCCAAGGGGGATGGTGGCAGGGCCAAGTCCAGATCGCCCCCGATTTTGATGACCTGCCGGACGACATTGCCGGGGCGTTTGGCGTGATGCAATGAGGTTGAGTGGAGACTTCGCCAGCCCGCCATCGCCGGCCCCATAACCGCAGCAAACAGATTCAACCACGAATCACACGAATGACACGAAACCCCCCGGCAATTCCTCCCAACTCAGCCAAATAACCCGAGTTCAGCAAAGGTACCGCAGGCGAGAACGGCCCGGCTCCTCGGCTTCTTATTCGTGTCATTCGTGTCATTCGTGGTTTAAAAAAAGCCCCCGGGTGCGCCCCCTTACCGGAACAACATCGGCGCAAACCGGTACAGGCTCCCTTTCCACACTTTAAAATCGTGGCGGCCTTGGGGGATTACTTCGTACTGGTGCGGGACGTCGTTTTCTTTGAGCATTTGGTGGACTCCCTCGCTGACGCGGAAGAGCCCGTCTTGGTCGCCGCAACTGAGGTACAGTAGCCGCAGTTTTTTGGTGGCCTCTGCGTGGTCTTCAATCAAGTCGGCCGGGCGATTGGTGTTGGGGGCGGAGGAGAATCCGCCGACCCAGGCGAACGTGTCGAGGTTGCTCAGGCCGAAGTTGAGCGACTGCCCGCCCCCCATGGATAGCCCGGCCAGCGCCCTCGCCTCGCGGTCCGTCTTCACCGCGTAGTTCTTTTCGATGTGGGGAATCAGATCGTCCAGCAAGTCGCGCTCGAACTTCTCGAACGCGGGAGACTGCCGCGGGATCGGGTCTCTCGCGGTGACCTCGGTCGACGCCCGGCCGTTGGGCAGCACCACAATCATCGGCACCACCTTCCCGTCGGCGTGCAGGTTATCGAGAATCACCTCGGGCGCACCACCCCGGGTCCATTCGTTCTCATCTCCGCCGATACCATGCAATAGATAGAGCACCGGATAGCTCTGATCCGGACTATACCCAGGGGGTGTATAGACCTTAGCCTTCCGCTTCGCCCCGACGGTTTGGGAGTCGTACTCAATGGTCTCCACCTTGCCCCGCTCGATCCCCTCGCGGCGGACATCGTACCCTTCCGGCGGCGCGGTGTAGGTGCCCTCCTGCTCCTCCGCCTGAGCAGCCGCGGATAGAAGCACACAACCCAACAGTGCCAGCAAGCTAAATATAGAACGTCTCATCACAAACCTCGCCTAATAGGTAGAAACCATGAAGAGAGCCACCCGAAGTGGCCGGACTAACCAATGACGGTTTTCCGCGCGCGATCGCGCGTCAGCAAACCATCACCTGAGGTACCGCGGCGTCAGGGAGATCGGCAAACCTCATTGCAACCCTGCCCACAGGGTGTGTCAAGCCAATGGTGAGATTTCAACGGCGGGTGGAAAATTGCACACCCCCAAGCTCCCCCGAAAAACGGCTTCCCAACTCTGGGGAGAAGGCCCGAGCCAACCAGAACGCCGCGCACACCGCCCCGGCCTCTGCGCTCTCAGCGCCTCTGCGTTTCCTGCCCTTAGCCGCTTGGAAGTCGCACGAGTGGCCAGCGGGTTCAAGTGTCATGACGGGTGTTTCTCGTGAAAAGCCCACCGGCGACGCCTCGGCAAAACGGAGCGATCGAAAAGCCGGATGGCCCCGCAATTGACCTCGTGCGATAATGAGTTTCAGGCATTTCGAGGGCGTGGCTTCGGTAGTTGCTCAAGATGGCAAATTGAAGCAGCGGCAGGATGCTAGGGGCAGATCAGGGTAGAGTGGCCGATAGTGCCAACCCGCCGTTCCTCTTGATATGCCAAGTGGCGCGGCCTACGATAAAAGTTGACAGCGGTTTTTTCCTGGGAGGGCTTGCACCATGTCGATCGATGGAGTCATTCGCAACGGGACCGTGGTTCCCGATCATCCGCTGTCACTCCCTGAGGGGACCCGCGTTCGCATTGAAATCGCAGCGTCTGAAAAACCTCAAACGCCCCCGCATCGCCAAGGGGGATGGTGGCAGGGCCAAGTCCAGATCGCCCCCGATTTTGATGACCTGCCGGACGACATTGCCGGGGCGTTTGGCGTGAATGAGCAATGAAGTTGCTGATCGACACGCACGACTTCATGTGACAATTCCACCCGTCCGTGCTTAGCACTCCTACTTTTTCTGCCGAAAAGTGTCGGTCTGGTGCTATGACTTCGTGCTCTTCTCGCTAAAATTTGCTATCTCAAGGACCAAACGTGTCCGACACACCGGAAAGATAAATAATCTGGTGTTTTTGTCCACCCCTCGCACACAAAATCTATGCCGGGATTGTCCCCCTCATTATCGCGAGAACTTGGGCTTACAAAAAAGTGTGGCCGTCAAGTTATCCGTAGTATCGAAGAATTGGCTGGGTTTCCTAACGCGCATGCGCTAAGGAGGATTTGGGAACAGATCGGGCTCTCCGCGATTTTGTTTGTTGACAACAAGGCGACAGCATTTTTCAAAGAAGTAAAACAATTCCGCGACACAGACGTTCGAAGATACCATCGATTCGTTTGGAATCAAGGTATCGCGACCCTGCTCGTCATCACCACGCCGACCGAAGTCTACGTCTTTTCGTCACAAGTCTCTCCAGTTCGCGAGGATGACAACCTGTTCGAAGATCATCGCTTAGTCGAGCATCTAAGTCGGCTAACTAACCTTCTTGAGGTCGAACGCCTCGTTTATCGCATCGAAGCTGGTAGCATCTACGAACAAAACCCGAAGAGCTTTGACCGAGATCAGGCGATCGACCAGCACCTGCTTCGAAACCTTAATGCAGCGGCGATTCAACTGTATGAGGTAAATCGAACTCTCTCCCTGGATCGTATCCACAACCTACTTGGACGAACAATCTTTATTTGCTATCTCGTTGACCGAGAGATCATTGGAGCGGACTTTTTTGAAGGAGCGGGCGCGTCTGGTGTTTCCGGATTGCTTCAGTTGCTTGAGCAACTGCCAACGCAAGATAGAATCAATTCACTCTACCGCCTGTTTGATCTGCTCCAGGAAACCTTTAACGGCAGTCTATTTGATCATGACCTAGAGAACGAAAAGAACGAGATAACTGATGAACATGTGCAAATCCTCACTCGCTTCCTCAAAGGGGATGAACTTCAGACTGGCCAAATGACGCTGGGATTCTGGGCCTATGACTTCAACTTCATCCCAATCGAGACCATCAGCGCTATTTATGAAGAGTTTTTGGGCATCGAAGTACAGGTTACCACTTCTGCCTCGACAACCCTCCAAAGAAATTCCGGTGCTTATTACACCCCCAAGCACTTGGCCGAGCTTGTTATCGACACCGCGCTTTCCCGCAACGATACCCTACTCCAAAAGAAGTTCCTGGATCCCGCGTGCGGATCTGGCATTTTCCTCGTGTCACTCTTCAACCGAATGGCGGAGGAATGGCGAGTTCAAAATCCGAACCGTAAAAGCAATACTCGGTGGCGAGCACTTGTAACTCTACTCACAACCCGGCTCTTCGGAATTGACAAGAATGAAACAGCGTGTCGCATCACGTGCTTCAGTCTATACCTTGCTCTGCTCGATCAATTCACTCCACGCGATATTCGAGAACTAGCCCAGCAAGGAAAACTCTTGCCACCTCTCCTCTTAAAGCAGAACGAAATCCCAACGAGGGAACATGTCAGGACAATTCTCTGCCGCAACTTCTTCGAGAACGACTTGCCCGACGGACTAAATGACTTCGACATAATTGTTGGAAATCCGCCATGGACGGGACGCAATCAATCTCCTGATCCCAAAGCCAATGCGTGGTATAAAACAAATGTTGAGCAGCCACTCCCAAGCAGCCAGATCGCTCATGCCTTTATGTGGAAGTGCCCGCACCATATACGAGAAGGGGGGGATGTGTGTTTGGTTCTGCCGTCGAAAACGCTACTAAATCGTACGGATGCATTCCAACACAAATGGTTCAGTCATCATTACGCTGAAGACGTGCTCCAACTAGCTGACCTATGCTTCATTTTATTTGAAAATGCATATTGCCCCGCAGTTATAATAAGGTATGGCGTTCATAAAGAGCGGGCTCAAAATTATTACTTCCCCTACACCAGCCCTCAGTATAGCAGAAATGACCCTCGCCGAGGTGTTGTTGTCATACACCCTGAAGACGTAAGGACAGTCTCATCAACTAATATCCGCTCCTTCGCTGCACGGAACAAAGCTCCAATCTTCTGGAAAGTGAACTTGCGTGGCACGCCCCGCGACGCCCGATTCCTGCATCGTCTACTGGACTACCCATCGCTTGACGAACTGGTAGGCCAACCCAATTCGACCAAACGATGGAAGAGCGGCCAAGGGTTTCAGCCAGACGCGCAAGGAAAGACGCTTTTACCCACGAACCGGTACAAGCCACAATACCCGTGGTGGGACGACAACCATCCATTTGTGAAGGCAACACAAAAGATCAATTTTGTATTGACTGAAGATGAATGCCAACCCATAGGCCGACCATATGAACAGTACTACTTTGTACGTGACAAGCGAATATATCAAGCCCCGCTGATCATTGTAACACAGGGATTTACAAAAATAGCATTTTCCGACTTTGACGTACTCTTTCAAGATTCACTTCAAGCAATATCCGGCGAGCCCAACGATCGGAATAACTTGATATTTCTCTGTGCTTACCTTCGTTCGCGATTGGCGAAGTATTTTTTATTCCATACATCAGCCAATTGGGGCATTGAACGAGACAAAGTCCACAAGTACGAACTTTTTCGGCTTCCTTTTTTTCTTCCAGGCCACGAGGAAAGTGTGCCTCAGGCGGAGAACCTCGTAAAGGAAATTACAGCGGTTTTTGACCATGCGATAAATAAAATTAAAGGCAATAACTTGCTAGACCGAGAGCTTGTCATCAAGCGTGCCGACAAAGAAATTGAACCATTGATATTCGCCTATTTTGACTGCGATGACTACGAGCAGACCTTGGTCTGTGACACATGTGAAATAACTGAGCCAAGTGCAACGCCAAGTTCAGCGCAGTCAAATATCCCCACATTACAGCAAGCAACAAGAGTCCAACGCGAATCATATTCAACCATGTTGACTCACATTTTAAATGAGTGGGGTAGCCGGAGTCCGATCCAGATATATTGCCAAACAATTGCATCACCTGCTGCCGGCCTAGGTATAGTTAAACTTGAAAAGCAACGCCGGCATTCGATCGCTAATGGCGTTCGACCATTAGACATTGCTTCTGATGCCCTTTTCTCTGAGCAGTTGGTTCGCCTTCAGAAACAATTGCGAAAAAGTAACGGGATGAAAACGTATATGCGAGGGATGGTGGTCTTCGAGGAGGAACATGCGTTCATTATCAAACCTTTGTCCCGGCGATTTTGGAGCAGAACGGCGGCTTTAAACGATGCCGATTTACTTGCCTCAGCGATATTGAATCAGCAACCGGACAAAAAGACATGAAGATAATTGGAGATTCTTCGCAGTTCGCGCCACTCTTCCCAGATGACTTCCTTAAGGAAATCCTGGAACGTGTTTTTATGGCCTGGGACAATATTCCTAAGCCCATAGATGAGACAAAAGAGACCCGAATTACGAAACTCTTGAGAAAGCATTACGCTTACGATAAAGTTATCAAGAAGCTACCATTCCGAGTTGCTCGAGAATTTACAATTGACTCTGAGTTTGGTGAAGAGCTGGGCCGAATCGATCTATGTCTATTGCATGGCGATAATGAAGACGTTTACTTTGCGTTTGAATGTAAGAGATTAAACGTTTTATTTCCAAACGGAGAATTTAAATCCCTTGCCAGTGAGTATACAGGTGTAGATGGCATTGAGTGCTTTATCTGTGAGAAGTATTCTCGTAGCCATAGACATGCTGGGATGATTGCCTATGTTTTAGATGGAAATCGAAAGGACGCGCTGAAATCCGTCGCCAATCGATTAGTTAAACAATCTGAGAAGATTTGTTTATCCTCGGGTGGCTTTCATCCTCCAACACACGTGCAGCATGAATGGTTGCGAAAGACGTTACACTCCCTGAGCGGTAGAACGATGTCGATTCACCATCTCTTTTTGTCTAGCAGAGATGAGAATTGCTCAGGTGATGAACGGGTTTAGCCTCTATAAGGACGACCGCTATTGAATTTCACAACGTCTTGAAATATCGAATCCTCTATTTCCTCCGGGGTCTTCCAGACTGCCAATTTTCAGATCAACCCCACCGTTCTATTCGCCCACCGCCGCCCCCACACAAAAAAAGCCCAGTCGAAAACCAAACGGTTTTCGGCTGGGCAAAGTTGACGTTTTCACTAACAGCAGTCTTACCGCGCCCCAACCATTTCCTTCTTCACCATCCGGCTTTCCGCCAAAGTGGTGTCGATTTCTAGTTGCATGGTGACGCTCCATTTGCCTTCGGCGTCTCCTTGGATCAGCCAGTGAGGTTGGAGGACTACGCTTTGGTGGACCAGTTCAAAGCCTCCTTCGCTTTGGCTGACCGTTTCGATTGGGTAGGTCCAGACGTTGGTCGGTCGGTCGGCGGTCCAGCGGACGTCGATGCCTAGCCATTGGTCGGTGAGGCCGAGCTCGGTCGCCTTTTGCAGGTCGAGCCGGGTGCCGAGGTGGCCTAGCTTGGTGGCGTTTCCGTTGCCGCCTGCTGGGCCTTGGTGGAAGTAGCGGTCGTCGGCTCCGGAGGGCAAACCGGCCAGGTTCAGCTCGGTGCTGAAGTGGAGCGGTTTGTCTTGTGGGAGGCCTTCAATTAAGTAGGCGATTTCCAGGACGCCGCTGCCGGCGGTCATGGTCACTCCCTTGGTGATCTTCAGCGGGATGCCCCAGGCGTTGCCTTGGCGGGACATTTGGACCTGGATCCGGTCTGGGTTGCGGCGGATTTTGGTCTCATAGGCTCCCCGAACAAAGTCGCCCCGTTCCTGGGCCTCGTTCATGAAGACCTGTTCCAGGGTGGCGTCGTTGTCGTAGAAGTGATCGACCAGGGCTTTCCGCGGGTAGGTGTCGTATTGCAGACGCTGGTCGAGACCCTCTTGCTTGAAGACGACCCGGTCGTGGATGCTGGCGACTTCGCCCCCGGCACTGCTGGGCCCGGCCAACACCTTGCGGTGATACGCCTCAGGACGCCGAGACAGCGTGGCCAACAGGTTGTGGCAGATCGAGCGAACGTCCAGCTCGTACAGCATCCCGCCATCGGCCGGGGCCAGCAAAGCGACCAGCTTGTCGTCCGCGAGGCGGACTTCCTGCCGGGCATCGAGGTTGAAGTCGGCGACCTCCGCCTCGATAAACGGCGTGGGGCGGTGCTCCGCTTCTTCGAGCAGGTTATCGGCGGCGATCAGGTGGTTGTACACGGCGTTGCGGAGGTGAGGCAGGTAGACGCCACCAAAGGCCCCGTGCCAGTAGCTGCAATTGCATTGCCCACGGTACAGCTCGCGCTCGGCCCGCTCTAGCAGTTGGCTATCGACCCCTTGCTTCCGAGCCGCTTCCAGGCGATTGCTGATCGTCATCATCCGCGAGTACATCTCGTCGGTTTCAGGGTAGCGAACTTTAAAATTCCGCCAGAACCCGCCGCGGATGTACCGCTTGATGCGGGCCCAGTTGTCGTCGTGCTCTAGCTCGTGGGTCAGGTCTTCGTAGTCGTTTTGCAGCTCGACCGGCATCACCCACTCCGTCATCTCGCGGTAGCTGCCCTCTGGGATGTAAACCTTGCCCAGCGGCGCGACGTTGTCGATCGTCTCGGCCAACGTGGTGGTGTGGAGCCAATCCTTGTTGGCGGTCAGCAGCTCAAAGAACTGGGCCAACCAGCCGTTATCATAGACATGCTTTTTGGTGTCGGGCCAGGTGCCGAACTTCTCGCCGTCATCACCGAAGACGACAACGCTATTGGGGTTATGTTCGGCGACTCCACGCAGGTAGTCGATCGTTTCGTGCGGGGCGGCGAACGGGATGGTGTAGCGGAGGCGTTCGCTGCCGGGGAACACGGCCAGCAGTTTGCCCTGGTCCTCGGTCAGGTAGTAGCCGTACAGCGACTCCTGATCCATCCCCCCGTTTTTGAAGTGGAAGTCGTCCAGAATGGTGTAGCGGATCCCGGCGTCGGCGATGTCGGCGGTCAGCGGCTGTTCCCAGACGCGTTCCGGCATCCACATGCCTTGGACATCGCAGCCAAACCGCTTGTTGAGCCACTGGGTGTAGGTAGAGATCTGCCCGACGCGGTCGCGCGAGGGGATCATCGGCATGATCGCTTCGTAGAAGACGCCGCCGATGATCTCGATTCGTCCGGTGGCGACGTGGGCCGCCAAGCGGTCGAGGTATTCGGGGTGGTGTACTTCCAGCCATTCCATCAGCGGACCGCTGGTGTGCAGGCCGATTTTGACATCGGGGTAGCAATCGAAGACGTCGAGAAACGGGAGATAGCTGTCTTGGTAGGCTTGCTCGAATACGCCGTCGAAGTTGCCGATCGGTTGGTGATTGTGCAAAACCAGGCACAAGCGAAGGGAGTTGCTCATGGTCGTCTCGGGGGGAGTTCGGGTTATCGTGGGGGGTGACTTGCGCTGTCTCGCAATCGCTCCGGCGGACCACTGCACGTCGACCAAATTGAGCGATGGCAGTCTCTACGCAACCGGCAAACTGCGGGACACAGGTAGAATCGGCAAATCCACCGCCACTTAGCTAGACAATTCCGATAGGTTAAATGACTATCGCTCGGCGAACTGTTCAGGTGACGAGATCCGTGCCGGTTATTCGGCTTGGGTAATCGCTTGGGCGGCACGCTCCGGCGCGATTGGGTTCACAAACATGCCGGTGCCCCACTCGAAACCCGCGCGAACCGTTACACGCGGCAGAATCTCTAGATGCCAGTGATAGTGCTCTGGAGCGATTGTGTCAAACGGAGAGGTGTGAATCAGAAAGTTATATGGTGCAAATTTTGACGCTTTTTCGATTTGAGCCAAAAGCCGCTTTGTAACGATCGCAAGCTTTTCCAATAAGGGGGACTTTGCCTCCCGGAAATCGGCCTGGGCCGCGCGAGGGAGAATCCACGTCTCCAGCGGCAACCGTGAAGCGAAGGGGCAAAACGCGACCAGATCGTCGTCCGCGTAAACTACCCGAACCCCCAGCTCCAATTCGCGGCGGATCAGCTCCTCCCAGAAGCTGTGCCCCTGCCGCCGATAGTAATTGCGGCTGGCTGTAAGTTCCGCGGCAATCCACTGCGGGACTTCTTCCGAGGCCATGATCTGGCTGTGGGTATGCTCAAGCGAGGCCCCCGCCGCCGGGCCGCAGTTTTTGAAGACCTGGGCATAGCGATATTGTCCGGTAGCGGCTATCTGCCGGAGGCGCGTTTGGTAGGCCTGGAAGGTCCAGATTAGGTTCTGGTCCGGAATCTGCGAGACCCACGCGACATGCTGGGGCGTCTCGATCACCACATCCTGCAGGCCATGAGCCGGCCGAGCCGCGAAGAACGGATCGTCCGAGGGGCCGTATGGTTCCAGCGGATCGGAATTGAGCGAGGGGAAGGCGTTGGGAATGACGCGGACTTGCCAGTCGGCGGAATCGGCGACGCGGCCCTCGACGTGCGGCAGGACCAAAACCTCGTGCGGGGTGGTCGCTTCCTGACCTGGGCAGAAAGGACACGTGAGGGAGGTGTCGACTTGGGCCGGGGCGGCCGACCATTGCTGCGGCCGAGCCTCTCGGCCGGGGGCGATGACCACTTCGTAGCCCAAGAGCGGGTCTCGCCGGATCTCACTCACGCTGCGAATCCATTGTTTTGGTGAGGTGCGAAAACGGTGTCGTAGCCACGCTGGCGCACAGCGTGGGGGAAGTGCTAACCCGCATCGCTGGCAAGGCGAACCGAACACGCGGGGCCCCCACGTTCTTTGCGAACGTGGCTACGGGAAGGTACTCCCGCGTTCTCCGCGACTCGACGCCTACAGCGTTTCCAGTTTGCTTTCGATTGTTTTGCGGTACAGCTCGAGGTACTGCGTGGCGCTGTGGCCCCATGACCAATCTTGCCGCATCGCCGTATCGACGATTTGGCCCCACGACTGCTTGTCGGTGCGGTACATTCGCGCGGCGGTCTCGATCGTCTCGGCCAACGCCTCGACCGTATACTCGCGGAAGCTGAACCCGTTGGCGGTGCCGTTGGCTTCGGTGGCGGAGTTGGCGGTGGTGATCGTATCGGCCAGGCCGCCCGTCTCGCGGACGACCGGGATCGTCCCGTATTTCAGACTGTAAAGCTGATTCAAGCCGCACGGCTCGTACAGGCTGGGCATCAGGAACATGTCCGCACCCGCCTCGACCCGCCGGGCCTTGCCTTCGCAGAACTCTACCTTCACGCCGATGTTGTCCGGGTAGTCGGCCGCCAACTTTCGCAGCATTGCCTCGTGGTGCGGTTCGCCGGTCCCCAGGATCACCCACTGGGTATCGCTGCTGCGCGAGAGCTCGGCGATCACCTGGGCTGCTAGGTCAAAACCTTTTTGGTCCGCCATCCGGCCGACCATGCCGATCAGCGGGGCCTGCGGATTGCAGGGCAAGTTGAACTCGCGTTGGAGGGCCTGTTTGCAGGCCGGTTTGTGTTGTCGCCAGTTGGTCTCGTCGTACTGGACCTCAAGGTGCTTATCGGTCGCCGGGTTCCATTTGTCGTAGTCGACACCGTTGACGATTCCGGTCAAAACGTCACTCCGCTCGCGGAGAGCACCTTCCAGGCCGCAGCCCAAAGGCTGTGTCTGGATCTCTTCGGCGTAGCGAGGACTGACCGTCGAGATGGCGTCGGCAAAGACGATGCCCGTTTTGAGGAAGTTCAGATGGCCGTAAAACTCCATCTGGTGCATGTTGAAGAACTTCCAGTCCAAACCGGTCAGGGCCATGTCCCAGTGCCAGAAGTTGCCCTGGTAGGCCATGTTGTGGATGGTGAGCAGGCTGGCGATTTTCTCGTAACCCTTGGTGGCCGAGTACTCGATATCCAAGTAGGCCGGGATCAACGAGGTTTGCCAGTCGTGGCAGTGGATCAAGTCGATATCGAGCTCTAGCAAGCGAATCGCTTCGAGTGTGGCGCGGCAGAAGAAGACGAACCGCTCGCAGTTGTCTTGGTAGTCGATACCCGACTCGCGGTACAGTTCCGGCCGGTCGTAGTATTCCTCGTTCTTGACGAGATATACCGGGATGTTGGAATCAGGCAGATGGGTCTTCAATAGCTGCCCTGAGACCACCTTGCCCCCAACGGGCAGATCAAAGTGGATCGGCAACTCTTCAATCGGCATGCCCGACTTAAAGACCTGGCGAAACGCGGGCATGATGATGGCGGCCTGATTCCCCTGCTTGGCCAACTCGATGGGCAAGGCGCCACATACGTCCGCCAACCCGCCCGTTTTGGCGAGTGGGTAAACCTCACTGCTGGCAAAGAGAACGTTCAAGGGTGTGGTGCTCCATCCAAGGGGCTATCTACCATGGGACAGCGGGTTTGCGGGAAATCATAACATACCGTTTGCTGCCAAGGGATGGCAGTGTCAAAAAAGGCGGTTTCCGAAACTTGCACCAATTAGGACCTCTAGGGACAAGGGGAACGTCCTACGCGGTAATTCGGGATTTTCGGGTTGGCGGCTCCCCTTTATCCAATTGGGGGGCCCTGGCCCGATTTCGTGACAGAATTGGGACCGCAGTGGATTAGGTGATTTGGGGGCTGGATTGGTCACACCCGAGGTGACGAATTCGGACTGAGACGCAATCGCTTAGTCAATGAAAGTGTGGGGTCTGCCACTGGTATCAGCGGTGGCCGCGTTCATGAGGGCGAATGCCCTAACGAGGTGGGAGATGCCAGCCAACCACCCACTGCCGCAACTGAGGGGGCGATTGGTCAACCATCAGGCTTACTAATCTACGCCAAACCGGACGATCCGACTAGATCCCCCGGTTTGACATTCGGGTTTTCCATCAATTGCCAACAGTAAAGCTGCATCCGCGGAATGTGAAACGGGCCCTTAAAATCGTTTCCCTTGAGGCTCGTGGAGAGGGTCCCGTCGCGGTGGAGATAGCCAAACCACTCGCCGAATTCCGGATCGGCGAAGTGCGATTCGGTCCACTCCGAAATTTTTTGGTACCACCGCAGGTAGCGCTCCTCGCCGGTGATCCGCCAGGCCAATAGCGTGGCGATGATCGCCTCGGCGTGTGGCCACCAGAATTTCATGTCGTGCCAGTACTCCGCATTGGGCAGGCCGCGGCAATCGCGGAAGTAGTAGAGCCCGCCATACTCTTGGTCCCAACCCATTTCGAGCATCCAGTCGATAATCTGCAAGCCCATGGTAACCAACTCCGGCGAGGGTCGCCGCCGAGATTCTTCCAGCAGAAACCACGCCAACTCAATCGAGTGGCCCGGGTTCACCTGCCGGCCTTCGAACGTCTCGATAATTTTTCCCTCCGGCCCCACGGTCTCCAGCACACACCCCAGTTCAGGTTTCATGAAGTCGCGGCGAATCTCGGCCACGCAGCGGTCGATCACCTCGTTGCAGAGCGGATCGCCGGTGGCCTTGCGGACCTCCTGGGCCACGCCAATCAAGATCATCGGAACCGCCAGTCCTTTCATTGGGCGAACCTCCGGGTTCACCTTCGGCTCTAGCAGCCCCGGCGTTTCGAGCTGGTGCAGCAGAAACTGAAACAGATCGGTTGCCTTGCGGCGGTAGGTGTCGTCATCGGCCGCATTGCCATAGGCGGCCATGGCCATCGCGGCGAAACACTCCGAGAAGACATACCGCCGCTTGCGGAGCGGTTTTCCTTCTCGCGTGACCTGGAAGAAGTACCGCCCATCGATATCGACGCAGTGGGCCTCCAAAAAATCGAGCCCATGCTTGGCCAAATCCAACCACGGCTTGTTGGGCTCGGTAACCTGGGCCACGCTCGCCAAGACCCAGGCGAAACGACCTTGAAACCAAACCGGCTTGTCGGTTTGCAGGAGCTGCCCGGTCCGGTCCAAGGCGGTAAAGTATCCACCATGCTCCTCGTCAATCGCTGCCGGAACCCAGAACGGGAGCGTGTTGTCGAGGAGATCGTCACGATACTTATGGGCCAAAGTTCGCGGGTCCATGAATACTCCTCCACTGGCCCGCCGCTTCGAGCGAACCTTGATTTGATAGATGGAAGCTTAACCACCAAGCGCCCCGATGAGCCGACGGGGATGAGTTCAATTACAAAGAGTCGGCGGATGAGAACCCAAATCCGCGGCACCCGTAATTGACCTTATCCCCTTCCAAACGCACCATCCTCAAGTCCCGCGGACGAATACTTGACGCTACGTCTAGCGATGAGGTGACGACTTTCTCGCACGCCAAATGCGTACGGGGATAAGGTCAATTACAGGGACTGCGGCCGGAACTTCTTGACCTCCGACTCTTTGTAATTGAACTCATCCCCTGCCGGTGGGCACATACCCGTTTCCTTGTCGGCTCCCACAGCCGAATCATAACCCGCGCCGGGTTGCCTGAAAACCGATCCGGCCGCATGCTACCAGGTTTGGCCCGGTTGTCCCTCGCGGCGTCGGCTTGTCCAATGAAGGAGGTTTCCGCAACCCTGAGTATGGCGAGTCCCCTGCCCTTTAGCCCTCAAGCCTCATGTCGCTGTTCGAACAATCGGAAAAGAAGAATCTGCAGCGTGTCCAGCCCCTGGCCGCGCGGATGCGGCCGCGGAATTTGGCGGAGTTCGCCGGGCAGACGCACTTTCTGGCCGAGGGGAAATTGCTGTGGCGGTTGATTAAGTCGGGTCGGCTCACGTCGGTGCTGTTTTATGGTCCGCCGGGTACCGGGAAGACGACGCTGGCCCAACTGCTGGCTGCCGAAGCGAAGAGCCGGTTCCGCCAACTCAATGCGGTGACCAGTGGCGTGAAGGACCTGCGGCAGGTGCTGGATGAGGCTCGGGACGAGATCGCCACCGGGGGCCGTCGCACGCTGCTGTTCATTGACGAGATCCACCGCTTCAACAAGTCGCAGCAGGATGCCTTGCTGCCGGATGTTGAGAACGGGGTGGTGATTTTGGTCGGGGCGACCACCAGCAACCCGTTCTTCGCGGTGAACAGCGCCTTGGTCAGCCGCAGCCAGATTTTTCAATTTGAGCCCCTCTCGCCGGAAGACATCCGCCGCGTGATCGACTCCGCTCTGGCCGATACGCCCCGCGGGTTGGGCAAGTATGAGGTGACCATTGACGAGGACGCGATCCACTTTTTGGCCGAGGTGTGTGATGGCGACGCCCGTCGGGTTTTGAACGCCTTAGAAGTGGCGGTCCTCTCGGCCGATCAAACGCCGGTGCATGTCACGCGCGAGCTCGCTTCGGAATCGGTCCAGCGCAAAGCGGTGCAGTACGACCGGGACGGCGACTCGCACTACGATACGGCCAGCGCCCTGATCAAAAGTATCCGGGGCAGCGACGTGGACGCCGCGATTTACTGGCTGGCCAAGATGCTGGAAGGGGGCGAGGACATCCGCTTCATCACGCGGCGGCTGATCATTTTAGCCAGCGAGGACATCGGCAACGCCGACCCTCAGGCTCTCCCCTTGGCGGTCTCGGCGATGCAGGCCTGCGAGATGATCGGCCTGCCGGAGTGCCAACTGACGCTCAGCCAAACGGTCGCCTACCTGGCCTGTGCCCCCAAGTCGAACGCGGCCACCACCGCCATCGGCGCGGCCAGGGCCGATATCCGCGAAGGGCGCGTGCAACCGGTTCCGGCCCACCTCCGCGACGGCCACTACGCCGGCGCGAAACAGCTCGGCAACGCCACCGGCTACCAATACGCCCACAACGCCGAAGGAGGAGTCGCCGCGCAGCAGTACCTCACCGTCGACCGCACCTACTACCAACCCACCGACCGAGGTTTTGAGGCGGAACTGCAAACAAGGCTGGAGGGTATCCGTGCGCGGTTGCGAGGCGAATAGTCAGCGGTCAAAGATTAAGCGAACGAATCGCGGCTTGAATCATCGGTAGTCGTTCTTTTTCAAACCAAGGGTTTTTAGCCAGCCAGGGCTGGTTGCGCGAAGAAGGATGGGGCAGCGGGATAAAGCCTAGCGGCAGATACTCTTGTAATGCCTTCACGGTATCGCCCAACGTCGCTTTGCGCTGGTTGCCCAAATAATGGGCCTGCGCGTACCGTCCCACCAATAAGGTGAGCTTGATGTTGGGCAAGTGGGCAGCCAGCGTTTCATGCCACTTCGCGGCGCATTCCGGACGGGGCGGATGATCGCCGGAGCTCGCCCTGCCTGGATAGCAGAAGCCCATCGGCACAATGGCGACCTTTCGTACGTCGTAGAATTGTTCCGCAGTGAGGCGGAGCCAACGGCGCAGGCGATCGCCGGAAGCGTCGTCCCACGGAATGCCCGTCTCGTGGACCTTTCGTCCCGGTGCTTGCCCAATAATCCGCAGTCGAGCCGATCGACCGGCTTGCAAAACGGGTCGCGGACCACACAGCAAATGGTCCGCGCAGACTCCACACGCACGAATTTCCTTCAGCAACCGCGGAAGTGTTACCGGCATCGTCCGAAATTCAGCATCGTTGGACCTCAAAATAAACTCGCCTGATCCGGCGGATACGTGATTTGCGTGCCCTCAACTCGCGCGAACGACGTGAGTTGATGCATCCGATAATTCGTCTCGGATAGAACTTCGACCGCAGGCACTCCGCGTGTGCTGAGCGCGTCGGCGACAAGGGAGCGATGGCAGCGCCACGGTACCGCCTCGGCGCACATAATGGCCACGCGGGTTTTCCGGCTCATCTGAACCAATTGCTCGACTGCCTCCTGAAATGCGGTCGTCTGCATGTAATCCGCGTAGCCACGAAAGCTCTTATTTCGCCAGCCGCCGTTGAGGGAATCCTCGCTTGGGCGGCGCAGGCCCCCGAGAGCCTGCAGATGCACATATTCAATCCGCGCAACCGCCAAGCTGTTCGCCAGCTCGACATCGTTAAATTGCGGATTGTGGCGTGAGCGCGGGATCGTACGAATATCGGCAAGCTGCTCGATCCCGTAGACCTTTAACAGCGCGATGAACCGCTCGATCGGCAAGGTCGAATGCCCGACAGTGAAAACGACGTCTTCCGGCCAATCCGCTTCCTGGGGTGGAGGAACTTTGTTCATGGATGCTCTTCCATTGCGATTTACCCATCCTTCAAGCGTAGGCAGTCGCCGTAGCGCCGGCAACCCAAGGGCCTATCCTCCACAGCTCGAAAAATACCAAGCCGAGTACCCATGCTACGTAAGATCCTTTCGTAGCCACGCTCGCGTAGAGCGTGGGGGCACCGCGCGCTTGGGTTTGCCCTTGAGGCGAAGCGGGCTAGCACTTCTCCCACGCTTTTGGCAAGCGTAGCTAGTGTCCGTCCGGAAATTCGGATCTCTCGTAAATTGTCGCATA
>JBBDIM010000033.1:0-7478 GCA_040880405.1 Pirellulaceae bacterium
GCACATCATCGTCTGGTCGTTAATTTCGAACTCTGACATTTTCCTGCGACGGCTGTTGCGGCCGACTGATCCCGTCGTAGGGCAAGCCTCGACGCACGAAGTCCACCAGATTCCAAACCTCTTCTTCGGAAAGCTGGGTCGCCGCGGGCATCTTCGCCCCGTCAATTCCATTGCGAATCCGCCAATAGACGTCGATCTGCCGACGTCCGCCACGGAAGACCCCTTCGCGGAGGTTTCGTGGCTTTAACTTCCGTGGTGGC
Organism: Pirellulaceae bacterium; assembly: GCA_040880405.1. GTDB lineage: Bacteria > Planctomycetota > Planctomycetia > Pirellulales > Pirellulaceae > JBBDIM01. The sequence continues at coordinate 261 of JBBDIM010000033.1, forward strand.
AATGCGCCAAGCGCCAAAAAGTCTTCCAAATGTTCGGGGTTTTGAGGGTCGTAGTACTCGTCGGTCCAGTCGTCGTAAAAATGATCGTTGGATTGACCGTCGCCGATCGCCGACTCGCCATGGCAACCGGAACAACCCGACTTGGTGGAGAAGAATAACTTCCGCCCCGCCTCGATCGATTCCTGCTCCTCCACGACCGAACGAGCCGCGATCTCGGTGACGCGCTCCTCCGCTCCGCCCCACTTCTGAAGGATCGGCCCGAGGAAGTCCTCGACAATCACCGGGGCGGATTGCAGTTCCGCCAGATCGGACTTCAGCGTCTCGATCTCCGCCTCTTTATCTTCCGGGCTGAGCTCATCAACGAACTCCTGCTCCGACGGCGACCGCTGGCTGGCGGGCTTCACCACCGAGGTGTCGAGCTCCGCGAACTCCAAAATCATGCTCCGTTCCAACTCACCCCGAATGGTAAGATAGCGGACATAATGCACCAGCGACTCGATCTCGTCCGGGTCGAGCAATTTGAAACTGGGCATCGCGGTGCCGGGAACTCCCTCCATAATCACCTTCGTCAAATCGGCATGCGAAGGGGGGGCACCGGTAGGGGTCGACTTGAACTTGTACTTGCCGGGCCGGTAATCCCGTGGATACGGATTGAGATACAGGGCCGTGGGTCCCGCTCCATCACCGGAAATCCCATGACAATGGACGCAGTGTTGTCGATACAAACCGCGGACGCGGCCCGCTTCGTCTCGGCCATAAGGACCGGCGGACATCCGCACCTTGTCCAGATCCAATACCTCACTCATCCCCGGCACGTTGGGCAGGTAGGGATCGTCCGGCGTGCCGAACAGGGCGGTGGTGATCTCGGCGATCGGCTGTAATTGATACTGGCGGTCGAATTTCGCGCCGGAGGCGATCTCGGATCGATGAACCGCCACCAGATTCATCTGAAACTCGGCCGGTTCGGAGGAACATCCCGCCAGCAGTCCGAGCGCGAGCAAGCACCCCAGCCCTAGCTGTCCCCTGACGGCCGGGACCCTGACGGCGGTACCCCAAGTTTTCCAGGTCATGCGGTAGCAATCCATGTTTCTCACTGCGGCGACTTCAAAACTGCGACTTCAAAAATCCGCATACGCGGATCGCAACGGGGCCGGGACTTCTTCGCGTGATCGAAGGTCGTCGGTCCGCTCCGACGGTTTCATCAAAACATCCCGCCATCGAGCTTGACGTCAAGCACGTTCTTCGCTTCATCCTCGGCATCCAGCGTCATCGTAAAACGACCCCGTCGCCAAGAGACATCCTGCCCGTTGACGTTCGCCGACTCGACACCGCCGACCCGTTCCTGCCAAACGCGAAATTCCAGCGGAACGCCGGCCGGCAAGTTGGGGATTTCGAAATTCCCCTGCTCGTCCGTGATCGCAAAGTACGCGTTGCCCCGAATCAGGACATACGCCTTCATCCACGGGTGAATACTGCAGGTCACATCAAACGGATCACGCTCCTCGGTCCGCGGCTGGTAGGTGGTCGAGCCACCGCCAGGCAGGTTTTCGTTCGATTCCGGGTTGCTCCGCGGCGACATCTTCGTGTTGTGAGCGATCGGATCGCTATTGAGCACGCGGAGGGTTTGGCTACTTTGCAGGCCGGTCACCTGAGAGACGAACAAGCAGTTCTTTTGATCAAACTCAACCTCGCCGGTGGCCCCTTGGGCATCCTCATGAATCCACTGGTCCGGTAAGCCATCCGCGAATAGGACTACGTACTTAATGCCCCGCGAATCGGGATCGACCACCACCTCTTTCGCGAAGACATCGTCACCGCCGGGTGCACAAAACTCTTGGTCTTTCGTGATGTTCAGTTGGGGGTTGCTGGGCATCGCCCCGGTCAGTTCGAAACGTCCTCGGAGCGAAACGTACCCCGTCGGCTCGGCGAGATCGGCCGTGGCTGTCTCGCCGGCGTCCGCGCCGCCAAGCTCGGCCAAGTCTTTGCGGATGATCTCAACCTGACGCCCCTCAGGCACGACCCCACTGGGCAAACGTTCGCCACAGCCCAGTACCATGGCGGCACTGGACACAGTGAGACTCAATACCGCGAGACACCATCTCCATCCTGGGGATTTTCGCAATTTCATAGCCGTACCGCGTCGGTTTTGAGGAGCAGAAGAATGTAAGGAGGGAGCACCGCGTCGTTGACCACGCCTTGGTCCGAGATGAAAAGATTTCGGACGTCGTCGCTAGCAGTCGAACGATTCGGAATTTTCTCAACGGTGGTTCACCCAAATGAACCTGAGCGGGAGGAGGCGATATCCAAGGTGCCATGCTCCCGCAGCCAGTCGATTGGGCTAACCAATTAAAGGGAGTCCGCCGGAACCTTGATGTCGCCCAAATCGAGGACGCCATCTTTGGCTTTGGTCACGTCCACTTCAATCACACCACGGCGATTCGTCAATTTTTTGCCATCCAACATCACGGTTCGGACGTAGCCCGGTTTCTCGTGCCAGATTTGAAAACTCCATTTGCCAACCGGCACGTTTTTCATTTCGAAGGTCCCGTCCTCGGCCGAAATGGCCATGTAAGGGGACTTACGAACGACGATCTTGCCAACCATCCAAGGATGGATCGCACAACTCGCGTTCATCGGGGTCCGCTCCTCGTTGGCCAAGGTGGTGGTAAACACCCCGTTGACCGGCACCAGATTGTTAAAGGCGGGGTTCGCGAAACCCTCCACCTTAAAGTTGTGCGGAATCGGATCGACATTCTTGAAGTCAACTTCCTGCCCGGCGATTACGGTGATGATCCGTGGCTCGTAGAGACACTTCTCGTTGGTCATCACGACCTTTTCCTTCATCTTCTCTGCATAAGAAGGATGGGTCGGGGCTTCCTCATTTCGTCCGAGGAACAGCCACATGGCAACGTTTGCCAGGTTCTTGTCGGCGTCGACCTTGATGGTGTCGTCTTTTAAATCAAAATCACCGCAGTATTCTTTATCCTTGGTGATATCCAAAGCGGCCGGTTTCGGGGCCTCGCCATCCAGGACAAACCGCCCCTTGACAGTCGCCCATTCCTGAGCCACCACAGGCGATACCAACATCATCGCGGCAACCGCCGCAAGAACCGTTATTTTCACAAACTTCATTGCTCTTCTCCTTCAAGTAATCTCAATTCAAGGTTGTATTCCGTTTCGAGTAAGCGAACCCCTAAGGGGGTTGGGCGGTACCCGAGATTCATTGTCTTGCGATGATCGCGAATCAGCTCGTTCTGATTCTTCACCGAGTATCCACCAATCGCATTATAAGGGATTCCGGCGCGGACGCACGGACTTCCTGTCGCACCCCAACAGGGGGGACGGCGGTTATTCATTGACCGGTTCCGGCGATTCCACCTCGGCGGAAACCGCACTCTCCTCCGCTGGGGCGGTTTCGGCTGCCGGCTCCTCCGCTGCCGGAGCCTCGCCTGCTTCACCGGAATCCGCTGGCGGGGCTGATTGTTTGACCCGCTCAGCGATCGAGATCTGCGATTTGACAAAATCCTCGAAGTTCATCAACAGATCGGCCACACCATCCACCTGCTGGGTGCTGGTTCCGTGGAACAAGTCCTGCGGAATGCCTCCGTAAAATGGCTGGCTGTCCGGTTCGTACTTGAAGTTCTCCGGCATCGCCGTGTAGGGCAGAATCGCCGATGGTTTGGCCAGCCACCTCCGCAGGTAATCGGGCCGCAGACGACGATGGACCTCGGATAAATCGGGGGCCAAGGCCAGCGGATCACCCTCCGGCCGGAAGTCTCCTACTTGGTGACACTTGATGCAGTAATCCTGATTGAGGATCACGTTCATCGCGGATCCCAAGCGATTGGCGGAGTCCGCCTCGCCCGCTTCTCGCGCAAATTGCTCGTACAGGTTTTGTTCAGCCTGCAAATGCTCCGAACGTTTACGCGACGAGAACTGGTAGGGATACTCTGAATTCTCCATGGCCGCGAAGTAGTTAACCAAGGTGGTTGCTTCTTCCGAGGACATATTGAACTTCGGCATCCGCAGCACCACCGCGGGGCGAATCGGATGGGGGTCCAACAGGAAATCATGGAGCCAAGCGGACTGGGTCTTGTTGCCCTGCCTAAACAACGGAGGCGGAACCCAAGCCCAAGCCTCCGAACCTTTGGCGTTGGGGTTGGTTGTCTGGGCTGCGGCGGTCACGACTGGCAACAAGTACTTCGCCAAAAATCCGCCCTCACTCGGATGCCGCCGAGCGATGAAGGAACTTGGAATATCTTGTCGCAGCAGCCCCACCGGATAGGTGTTCCCATCCAGCAGCGCGGGTTCCCACAGTTGGAATCGGAACGAAAGTTGATCCGGGTCGTAATTGAACTCGTCCTCTACCGGATCGCCAAAGTCGTCGTAAATTACCGGTTTTCCGTCCTGATCGCCGATCGCCGGCATCCCCACAATTTGGCCATGCAACTGCCCGGCGGCATCGGTTTGCTGAGACTCCTGAATCTCCGAGGTCGGAAACCGCGGTGTCATGAACGGAAATGTGGGAATCGTCTCTTGCGACTCAAAGTCGCCGGAGTGGAAGGTCAAATCCCATCGTTCCGGTGTGACCAAGTGGCATGCCGTACAGTTGTACTTGTTGATCACCTGCCGACCCTGAATGATCGCGTTTTGCCGTTCATCAGGCTGAAACACGTATTGGCTGGCCGGCGGCTGGGCGACAAGCCCCAAGATAAAGGTCATGACCTCCTCGCGCTCCTCATCTCCGCGGAACGGGAATTTGGGCATTCGCAACCGATCGTTGTACCCTTTGTTCTCTGTCTTGCGGAAATCGTAACTCCGAGGCTCGCGGAGCTTTTGCTCCAAGAAGCCAATCCGGCTGTGGGCCAGAATCTCATGCTCGAAGTAGGGAGAAGGCAGCGGAGACTCACGCTTGATGTCACGCCACCACGGCCTCACCTGATCCGCCTCGGATGGTTCGTCGGCAGGCTCAAGTTCTTCCGAGTCGGTGTGCGCTTGGCCCCCTTCAGCATGGCCGTGGCTGCCATGGCCATGGCCCCCATGATGCTCATGCTTGAAGTGCATGTATTCGCTGATGTGCTCAAACGCCAGCTTGGAAGTCTCCTTCCGCCCCCAGTCGTTCAAGGTGGCACCAATCGGTTTGGCGTCTTCAAACCCAGGCACGTCGTGACAGGCGTAACAGCCATACTTACCAATCGACTTGCGCCCGATGTACTGCAGCTTCGCCTCGGTGCTGGCCGTGCCGAGCAGTTCCACCTCATGACCGGTCAACTGCGAGGCCATTTGGGTCGGGATTCCCGATTCCAGATATTCCCGCGAGGCCGCTTCGGTAAACGCGCCTTGCAGGTGCATCATGACCAACCGATCGAGCGCGTCGACATCCGGCTGGAGTTGCGGATCTTGCGGCTGATAGTCGTTCCGCTGGGACAACAGAAACTCCGTGATATCCTCCGACGGATCGGTGACCGTACCATCTTCGCTGGTTATGGGTTCCAGTTTGACATCCGGCATCTTCGTGCGGGGATGGTAACGAGTCGGATCGCGGAGCCAATTGATCAACCAACCGCGCCCCTTTTCACTCGCCAGCTTGTTGCCCAAAAAGGATAGGTCGGGGCCATGATCCGAATCGACGCTGGGAAATTCGCTATGCGAGTGGCAGGCGAGACACCCCTTGGTTTCAAACAACGCCCTGCCCCGTTCCGCTTTCTCGCCAGGGGAACTTTCGGAGATCTCCGTATTGAACTCAACCGGTTCGTAGGCTTGGCTTTTCTCCTCGAGGTAGCGAACCATGCCCAAAATCTCGATTGGCTCCAGCGTCTCTGCTTCCTCCAGCCCAATGCCATCCAAGTGATCCCACAGTCCGAAGAACTGCGGCATTTTGGTGGAGGGGCGGAAATGTTTCGGTTCCCGAATCCAGTCGTAAAGGAAGTCCGATTCCAGTTTGCTGGCGACATGTCGTAGGCTGGGACCGACTTTCCGTAATTTGCCGGGGGTCTCTTCATCACGCAGATTCGCGGCCAAGGTTTGGATCTCAACTGGGAACTGAGGCCCCTCTTCCGCTTGTTGCTCGGCCAGCCAACCCAAAATGCCGTGCCTTAGCTCCTCATCTTCCGGCTGATGGACCAACTCCAAAAGTTGGCCACGTTGATCCTCCTCCAAAAGGGCAACCTCCGTCTCGGCCCCCTCTTGGGCCGCCTGCCGATTTTGCTGATCGGCATGCAAAATTTGCTGGGCCACGGCAAAATAGTTGGGCTCCAGCCGTAAATCGGGACCAATTCGCTCGTCGGGACCATCGTAGCCACGGATCTCGTGGCACCCGAAACAGCCATAACCTTGCACCGCATTGAAACCGCTAACCACCTTCGGAGCGGGCGGATCGGGGAACCGCTCGCTCGGTTCCAGGTCGGTCACTTCATGGTGGCACTTGATGCAGCTCGACTCGATGAACCGGCTGGCGTGCATCGGCTTAATCCAATGTGCGTTGTCAAACCAACCATGTTCCTTTTTCCACCGCGCCATGTCCTTCAAGTTATTCGGAGTATGGGAAGTCCACTGAAACTCCGTCGCGCCGCTTTGCCCCTCGTGGCACACACTGCAGCCCACCGTCTCCGCGGAATGCGGACTGGAGGTCCCCACGAACAAATCGAGACGCGGGTGCGACGAGAATGGGTGCCGCAATCCACGCCGCACACGGACTTGCGCCGGTTGTCCGAAGGTCGCCGTTTCCAGCAACAGGCGACGCACATCATCCTTATCCCGAACTTTGCCACCATTGATTTCGACCACAACATCCCCGACCCGCAGTCCCGCGGGGCCCGCCTGGGTTCCGATCTGCTGATCCTGCTGGAGTTGGTCGCGATAGTAGTCGCCAAACGGACCATCCTCTTCCGTGCTCTGGACGCGAACCCCGGTACTTGCCTCCGCCTTCGCGGCCAGCGACTCAGAGTAAACGGCGCTAAGCGTCACCGCGTCGAAATCCAACAAGCCCTGAGGAGAGATGGAAATCCCGTAAACCTGCTCCAGCGTCGGAGGATTGCCTTGATCGTCCGAAACCGGTCGCTCCGCGGGTGTCGCCAGCTCGAACAAAAACTCCGTCGGATTGGTAAACAGCGGCTTATCCGCCGCCCCCTTTTCCGTTTGATCAATCGCCACATGGCAGGTCCGGCAACGATCGAACCGCGCCACAAACTTATGACTGTAATCTTGCTTCAGCTCAGG
>JBBDIM010000034.1:0-9244 GCA_040880405.1 Pirellulaceae bacterium
ATTGAAAAATGACAAATGGAAATTGCAAAATAAAAGCGGAAGGGCGCGAGCCCTCCGGTTTTTGGCGTGAAACTCTTTCAATGGCAATGCCGTCTCGAGGAACCCAAACCGGCATCCGGACTTTTCGCAAGAGCCAGAATCATCTCACGCTTCTCATGCGCCCGGTTCAAAGGGGCCACGGCTCAGCGTTCCAGCCCCGACACAGAAAGATGGGGCAGGAAACCGCCGAGACGCAGAGAAATCGGGAAGCTGTTTTCCCGTTGTCGCTGAGAGAAATGTCCCCCTAAGCGTTTCGTCGGGAGTTCACGTCGTGGATCTACCACGCGACCGCAAGGTATCCGCCAAGGGCCCGGCATGGCGACTCCTGGCCAGCGGTGAGCGTCCTCGCTCCTGCTCAGTCGACCGTGTCTTTTCGGGTCAACCCACGGTCGGCTGAGCAACTCCCGGCACCGTGGAGGAATAGATAAAGCGACCCGAGCAGCATCGCCCAGTCGGTTCGCATGGCGTGGGCCATTTCCCAAAAGCCGTCGTCGGCCAACATCGGCAGTTTGGTGGTCCCAAGGGCGACCAACATGATCACGATCAAGGGGATCGAGGCCAGCCGGGTCAACAGGCCAATCACGATCAAAGTCCCGCACAGCACTTCGAACGTGCCCACCAGGTAGCCCAAGGTCTCCGGCTCTGGGAGGCCGATCTTCTCAAACCGGCCGGCACCCCGCTGATCAGGGAACATGAATTTCTGGAGTCCTTCCGAAAGAAACACAAGCCCCACCATCAACCGGATGAGCAAAAGAGAGCAGGGGGCGGTGGTTCGCAGGAGACGTTTGAACATGATTGCCAAGCTATGGGAAGACGATTGCCGTATGCACAATGAACACACCGAGGCCAACTTCAGCCTGCTCCACGAGATCGCGTTTTCGCTGCTCAATCCCTTTGGCTACGCGGGTTGGGAAGTTTTGGTTCGTTGAATTCGGGAGACGATCCAGTCGAGCAGAACGATTGCCAACACGGACAATCCAAACGTGGGCAGGATGAAGCAAAGGACCGCAATCGTACCCCAGACCCCCATGGAAACGCCACCGGGGATCGGGGTAGCTGGAAAGCCTGTCTTGCCTTTGGGACGTCGCTTCCACCACATCCAGATTCCCGTGAAGGGCATCGCAACGAGAATCAGGCACGCCACCAGCCAAATAATCTTGGATGTCATCCCGACAACACTGCCTACGTGCAGCGGATAAGCCCAAGTGTGCCACCAATAGCGATCGTTGTTCCAAAGGTCGCTCATCTCCATGGCTTCTCCTGAGTCGCGATGGAGCTTCAGACCGGTCGAATCCATTGCGCCGTACGTTCCCCGCGCGTAATCGTTGATCGCGGATAACTCGTAGTGGTCCTCCGATTTGCTGGGAAGAGTGAGCGTGACGTCACGATCCGGGTACAATTCTCGAGCCTTCGTAATGGCCGCTTGAAGCTCGAACGTCGGCGGAACATAGGACTCTTCAGCTTCGTCCGATTTCGAACGGCGCCCGCGCGATTCCGATTCTTCCTGGACAACTTCGCTGCCGATGATCGGATTGGTAACGTAATAGAAGGATTCCCCCCAGACCAATGTATAGAATAAGCCTGAGATAAGGATGATCATGCAGATCGGTGCCAAATAAATCCCCGGGACAGTGTGGAGATCGCGGAGCACCGTATAAAAGTTGCCCGACAACCGCGGAATCCAAACCCCTTTGACTTTTTCTTTTTTCCGTGGCCACCAGAGGTAGAAGCCGCTAATGACCAAAATCACCGTCCAGGTGGTGCATAGCTCGACGACAATTCGCCCGGTTGTTCCCGCCAGCAGGCGGCGGTGAATATCGAGGACCGTGCGAAAGAAAGCACCAACTTGATCCGGGCCACTTTCGATTTGCCGCACTTTCGCCGTGTAGGGATCGACATAAACAGACGTACCGCGTCCTCGGCGTCCCCTTTCTTCCTTTTCCCCTTCCTCTTTTGGCGGAGTAACGCTAACAACGGAGGTTCGCCACGGGTCGGCGTGCATGGTAATTCGTGTAGCCTTACCGCCAGGGATTGCATCTTCCGCACTCATCAGAATCGCGGCGTAATCGGCTGGCTCAGCAATGGACTCAACGAATACTTTTTCCTGATGGATATAGTCACTCGTTTCCGCGGCGAACATATAGATGGCCCCGGTAATCGTAACCACCATGAGAAAAGGGGTGACGATCATCCCCGCATAGAAATGCCAGCGCCACATCATGCGATATAACGATGTTGACTCCGGATGCTTCTTAGGTTGCAAGGACTTGGCGGGTGCCTGATCCGCGGTATCGGCCGGATCTGTTTTAACCACGTCTACGGACATCGGTGCTCTCCATATCGCCGAACCTCAAGGCATCGAGTCTCAGCGTGTCACCTGATAATGGGAAGGGTGGAAATGAGTCGTGATCGAGGAAAAAGGGAGTGAACCCGTTTAGCCCGGATCATCGAATGGTGTCGGCTTGCGTGAAGTGCGACTGGGGGCGGAGGCCACCTTGGCACCCTTCACCTCAATGGGCGGCAGTTCGGTGGTTTCTTCGGTGATGTTGAAGGTCCACTCCGATTTGTCCGGATTGGTATAGGCACTTCCCAATTGATCCGGCGAGCCCATCACAGATGGGTTTATCTGCCAGACGAAAGTCGCCTGATACTCGCCGACAGGGGCTCCATCGTCCTTGGTATACGTCCGCAGTCGATAGGTTCCGTTCTCGTCGGTGACCCCCCATGGCTTCGACTCGCGAATGTCGATGTCTTCACCCTTGGGGTGCAACGTAACAACAGCACCCTTGGCGGGCTTACCGTTGATGGTAAGCATGCCATGAACCGGCTGCGTTTCGGTTTGCCATTCGGGTTGGCTGGTGCAGCCTGCTCCCAAAAGGAGGAGGCTGCTCAAGATAATCGCTTGCGTCCGCGAAGAGGTGGGAGATTTCGTGTGCATTAGTACTCTCCCAGGATTTCGTTGCCGTTGATCGATGTGAAAGCCGTGACATTGTCGAATGAGATCGTCTCCGGGATAAATCGAACCGATGCGTCGGCCAGGCCGAGTTGGACACCGCCCGGGTGGAAGGAATAGGGGGCAGCAAACCAGTTACTCACATTTACTACTTGGTTGCCGGTCCAGTAGACGGTCGTGATATCGTTCGCGGACGCGTCATACTCCACATTGCAAGCAAACATCCAGCCGGCGTTGCTGCGCGAGGTCCAGCCATCTTTACTCGTGCCGAAGTTATGGTCATACCCACTGCGGCCCGGATTGCGTTTGCCGGCGGCCCACCAGTCGGCACGGCCCGCCGACTCGTACGTCATGCATGTGTTGCTGGTGCCATCGGTAATGTCTCGCATCTTGTAGGGACCGGTGCCCTGGAACAGAGAGTTGGTGAACTCCCAGTTTGTCGCGTTTCGCAGCACGGAGTAGTCCGTTGTTTCGAAGCCATTTTCACTCAAAACGTTCCCGGCAGAAGGATTTGATGGGCATACGAACGCTTCCGGCATTTCCGCCGCCAGATCAAGGTTTGTTCCCTCGTTCCAATCGAGGGTGTAGTCATAGCGATCCTGCAGATTGCCATGTTCCATCATCGCCAGAATGGCCACGGACCAGTTGGCTGAATTGTCTTGCCAGGTAATCGGAAAGCTGAGAAAGGTGTCGTGATAGTTGTGCATCGCGATCCCGATCTGCTTGATGTTGTTGGTGCATTGAATTCGCCGAGCCGCTTCCCGCGCCTGCTGCACCGCTGGCAACAACAGGGCGACCAGCACGCCGATAATCGCAATGACAACCAACAACTCAACCAGCGTGAACGCACGGCGAGAGGACATTTCAAAAAATCTCGAGCGCATTTCATTCCCCTAATGGAAGAAAACAGAAACGGTGGTGGTAGATTCCCGGACTCGCCACAAACAACGTGAAGCGAGTCAAATTCAAACGGTGGATTTCGTTTTGGGAAAGCGCCGTGAGCGTTAGGCTTTCGAGGGCAAAGAGAGCTTTGTTTGAATCTCCCTAAGAGCCCATCACGGCAGCACCTACATTTAGAAATCAGCGTTAACGTGTACTTCGCCTCGACGTCAATGATCCCGAGTCTCAGTATCACCAAGCGACCAATCTACCCTCTCCAGTCCAATCCGTAAATAGTCGGCAGGACTTTTTTTCAAAGTGCGTTCGATCCGTCCAGCGATTCTCGCTGCTAAAAGGAGCCTCGATTCCCCTCGTGAGAGCAAAGTTTGCGGTCAGCGCGTCAATTCTGATGGCACGTGAAATCCCTTTGAAATCGGCGACGGGGCCGCTTACAATCGAAGTTGGTTTTTGGGACCGCCCACAACTTTCCCACCTGGGTCCCTCCCTCCACTCGCTTGAAGGTTTTTCATCATGAGTCTCCTAGGTTTGGGTCGTATCACTCGGATTGGGCTGATTGCCTGTGTTAGTTTGGTGGCCAATTTTGCTTTGCTAGGATTTTGTTCGATGGCCCACGCGGAAATTCGGATCGGCATCATCGGCCTCGATACCTCCCACGCCCCGGCTTTCGCCAAACTGTTGAATGCCGAAGACGCGGCGGAAGAGATCTCCGGTTGTAAGGTGGTGGCGGCCTATCCTCATGGCAGCGCGGACATCGAGTCCTCCGCGAGCCGGATTCCCGCCTACACCCAGGAATTCAAAAAGATGGGGATCGAAATCGTCGATTCGATTCCCGCGCTGCTCGAAAAGGTGGACGCCGTGCTGCTGGAAACCAACGACGGTCGCCCCCACTTGGAGCAGCTCATCCCGGTCCTCAAGGCGGGCAAGCCCTGCTTTGTCGATAAACCGTTCGCCGGCAGTTTGACCGACGCCATTGCGATGTACGACCTGGCCAAGAAGCACAACGTGGCGATCTTCTCCTCCTCCAGCCTCCGCTATGGCACCGGGGCCCAGGAGATCCGCGGTGGCAGTCTAGGCAAAGTGCTTGGTGCCGACGCGTACAGCCCCTGCTCCCTGGAAGCGACCCACCCCGACCTCTTCTGGTATGGGATTCATGGGGTTGAGAGCCTGTTCACCGTCATGGGCACCGGGTGTGAGACCGTGACGCGGGCCTCGACCGACGATACCGATCTGGTGGTTGGCGTATGGGACGGCGGCCGAGTCGGCACCTTCCGTGGCCTCCGAGCCGGCAAACGAGGCTATGGCGGCACCGCCTTTGGCGAAAAAGGAACGGCACAGATTGATGGGTACATGGGGTACCGTCCACTGCTGGTCGAGATCGTGAAGTTCTTCCGTACCGGCGATGTTCCCATCTCTGCGGAAGAAACCCTGGAAATCTACGCCTTCATGGAAGCGGCCGACGAAAGCAAACGACAGGGTGGCGTGCCGGTGAGCATTCAAGAGGTGATGGAAAAGGCCAAAGCGGCCAAGCCATCGGTCGCGATTGAGTAAGGCCAGCCCCATAGCCCCATTCGCTTAGAACGCGGGGAAATCCCGTAGCCACGCTCGCGTAGAGCGTGGGAGAACTGCGGGTAAGGATGGCCCTACGGGGCAACGCGGGTTAGCACTTCCCCTACGCTGTGGCCAGCGTGGCTACGACGCGTAGAGCGTGGGAGACCCGCGGGAGAAGGATCCACGGCGGGGGAAGTGGATTCGCGGTTCACGCGTTTCGCCAGGGCCGAGGGGGCTTCCGTGATTGCAGTGGATGCCTGGGGAGTGTTAAATCTAGGATTAGTGCGCCTGCCAGAACCTTGACAACGCGCACCCCACCCCCTATGTTGCCCGCTGGTATCATCCGCATGCAGGATGGCTCTGGATCAAACAGGAATCGTGCCACCACCGTAGTTTACCTGACGTAAACCCCGGGGCACGGTCTCGCTTAGGCAGATTATGGACACGACAGTCTCGACGGACCTCGGCATCGTTGCTCGCGAAGTGAACCTTCCCTTGGAGAAGGTGCAACGCACAATCGAGCTTTTGGATGATGGCAATACCGTACCGTTCATCACGCGGTATCGCAAGGATGAGACCGGCGGATTGGATGAACAGCAGATTCGCGATATCCAGTCTCGAGTCGGCAAGCTCCGCCAACTGAACGAGCGGAAGCGGACCATCCTCAAGTCGATTCAGTCGCAAGACAAATTGACCGAGCAGTTGGCCCAGCAAATCCTGAAGGCGAGCACGCAAAAGCTGCTCGAGGATTTGTACCTTCCGTTCAAGCCCAAAAAGCAAACCTTGGCCACTCAGGCGAGGGAACGGGGCCTGGAGCCGTTGGCCGATACGATCCACCTTGCCACTGAGTCCGCCGGTGAACTCGCGGACCTCGCGGCGAGTTTTGTCGACGCGGAAAAATCGCTGGCCGATGTCGATGCGGTCCTGCAAGGGGTCCGGTTCATCATCGCCGAGCGGATGTCGGAGCATGTCAGCTTGCGGGGTAAGCTGCGGAAGTTCTTCTGGAAGACCGGCACGCTGACCAGCACGCGGATCGAAAGCTCTGCCGATTCCGGCAAACCCGGTGATGAAGCGGACGATCATGACGACGTGGCGGAGGCGATGGAGGCCCCGAAAACGGAGACCCCAGTAGCCGTCGCTCCCGCATCCGAGGAAGCGACCGAGCCGACCAGCCCACCGGTCAGCGGCGAAGTCACGGAGACATCAGCCGAGCCCGCCACGGCCAGTGCGTCGATCGAGCCCGATACCCTTTCGGGAGAAGTTGAACCAACCGCGGAAGCCCCCGTAACGCCCGCACCGTCAGCTTCGGATGCCGTTGCAAGCCCGGAAACGCCCGCAGCTCCCGCGGAATCACCCGCTGCTGAGCCCGCGACTCCCCAGCCCGCCACCAAGGCCTCCGGCAAGAAGGAAGCCAAGAAGCCGACCATCCAAGAGATTCGCCGCGAGAAACGGCGGCGACAGAAAGACAAGGAACGCGCCAAAAAAGACAAAGCCTTCCGCGACTACTACGACTACCGTGAGCCGGTCTCCAAGATCCCACCCCACCGCGTGTTGGCGATCAACCGCGGAGACCGGACCCGATTCCTGAAGGTCCGGATCGAGGTCGATCTCGAAAAACTGAACGAACTGGCCGAACAGACCGTCGTCCCGGTCGAACACCCCTACGCCGATTTCCTCAGAACCTGCCTGAAAGACAGCCTCAACCGGCTGGTCCTCTCCAGCATCGAACGAGAAATCCGCCGCGAGCTGACCGACAAGGCAGAGAACCACGCGATCGAGGTCTTCGCCTGGAATCTGCGTAAACTCCTGCTCCAACCGCCGGTCCGGGGCAAACGGGTGTTGGCCATCGATCCTGGTTTCCGCAGCGGCTGTAAGCTGGTCGCCTTGGATCCATTCGGCAAAGTGCTGGGGACCGGTGTGGTCCATTTGATCGGCCCGGAAGACCGCGTGAAGCGGAGCCGCGGCCGGATCGTCGAGATGATCAAGCAGTTCAACGCCCAGATCGTGGCGATCGGCAACGGCACCGCCTGCCGCGAGACCGAGAACATCGTGGCGGAGGCGATCGCCACGGAGTTGTCCGATCGCGATGTCTGCTATTTGGTGGTCAACGAGGCAGGGGCGAGTGTCTACTCCACCAGTGACATCGGGCGGGAAGAATTCCCCAAGTTCGACGCCACCATCCGCGGCACAGTCAGCATCGGTCGCCGCTTGCTCGACCCGCTCTCGGAGCTAGTCAAAATCAATCCGTCGAACATCGGCGTCGGACTGTACCAGCACGACGTGAAGGCAAAGCACCTGCAGGACTCGCTGGACGATGTCGTCGAATCGTGCGTGAACTATGTCGGCGTCGACGTCAACTCCGCCAGCCCCGCACTGCTCAGTTATGTCTCTGGGCTCAACGCCCTAACCGCCCGGCGAATATTTGAGTATCGCCAGGCAAAAGGACCGTTCCGCTCGCGGGAAGATCTCAAGAGTGTCCCCGGCGTGGGAGAGGCCAGCTTTGTGCAAGCGGCGGGCTTCCTGAAAGTCAGTTCCGGCGAGAATCCGCTGGATGGCACCTGGATCCACCCGGAAAGCTACGGCGTGGCGACTCGGATTTTGGAGAAGCTGGGTGCCTCGCTCAGTGAGATCGCAACTCAGGCCCCGCCTGCACCGGCAGCCAGTACTCCTGCAGTCAGTGATCCGGTGGCGGTCCCTGCCGCCACGGAAACCGCGCCGGTTAGCGAAGTGGAAGCCTCTCCGGCTGACGTGACGCCGGAATCCGCTGAACCACCCGCTCCGGCCGAAGCCTCGACGGCGGCCGTAATCCCCATGGCGACCACCGCGGAAACACTGTCGGAAGAGTCCGTCACGCAGGACGAGGCGACTGCTCAGAAAAAGGCGACCGCCGAGGGATCGGCACCTGAGGTGGCTTCCGAAGACACACCGACAGAAGCTCCCCCGACAGAGGCCGCGCCAGCGGAAGCAAGCGTCGAGCAAGAGGGTGCTGAGGAAGCCCCGCTGGTCGATGCGGCTTCGCAGGCACCCGCCACCGCGCCCACTCCGGTGCTGGTGAAGGAGAGCGAGCATAAGATCCTGGTCGACAAGATCAACCAGGTCGACCGCAAGCAACTGGCCGAGGAACTGGGGATTGGTGAACACCTCGCGGGGGACATCCTCAACGCCTTGTCGCGGCCCGGCCGTGACCCCCGCGCCGATTTCCCGCCGCCGCTGTTCCGGACCGGGATCCTCAAGCTGGAGGACCTGGAACCTGGCATGGAGCTCAGCGGCACGGTCTTGAACGTGGTCGACTTCGGGGCGTTCGTCGATATCGGCCTGCACGACAGCGGTATGGTCCATATCAGCCGTCTGGCCGATCGCTACGTGAGCGACCCGCACGAGGTCGTGAGTGTAGGGGATGTTCTGAAGGTGTGGGTGATCGAGATCGACAAAGAGCGCCGCCGCGTGTCGCTCACCGCGATCGATCCGGCCATCACGCGTGACAAGCCGCGGACCGAGCAAGCCCCTCGCCGCGAGAAGACCGATCGACCGGCGCGTCAGCGTCGGCCCGCCAAGGCCAAGCAAGGTCAGGGTCAGGGTCAGTACGCCGGTGGTAGCAAAGGCAAACCGAAGACCGGCGGGCGGCCACCTCGCCAGCATCAGTCGAAACCGAAAGCCGCGCCGGCCAAGCCGATTAGCGAGGCGATGAAAGAAGGGAAAGAGCCCCTCCGCTCGTTCGGCGACTTGCAGCAGTTCTTCGAAAGCAACAAGAAGGACAAAAAAGGGGGCAAGTAGGCAAACCAGCCCCCCGCGGCGTACAATAAG
>JBBDIM010000034.1:9344-45636 GCA_040880405.1 Pirellulaceae bacterium
GGCGGCGGGGTCCGGAGAGACAAAATTTCGCATCAGGATGAATGGAACGGGGATGTCAAGTTTCGACGAGCGACTGCAACGAGCGATCCAGCGGGGCGAGAAGCATCAGTCCGCGCGGCGTCAGGCCCAAGAGTCGCAGGCGATGACCGAAGAGCAGTTCAAGGAACTGCACACTAAGCTGCGGCTCCAGATGTCGGAGTACATCGAGAACGGCCTCCAGAAGATGTCCAACTACTTTCCCGGTTTCCGCTTCGAGACGCTCTTCGGCGACGCCGGCTGGGGCGGAGCTTGCTACCGAGACGATCTCGACCTGTCCGGCCCCAAACGCCGCAATCTGTACAGCCGCCTGGAATTGGCGATCCGCCCTTATTCCTCCGTCCACGTGCTGGAACTGACCGGCAAGGGCACGATCCGCAATAAGGAACTGTTCAACCGGTCCCACTACGAAAAGCTCTGCGAGGTCCGCGAAGACGACTTCCGCGAGCTGGTCGATCTCTGGATCGTCGAATACGCCGAGCAGTACTCCGCTCGGTAGGAAGGTCTTGCGATACGTTACCACGCGTCTCCGAACCTGCCCGCTTCTCCTGTAGCTACGGTCGCCAAGACCGTGAGGGATGTGCGAGTGCGGTCGGCCCTGCTGGCAACGTGCGTTTGGCAGTTCGCCCACGCTTTTGCAAGCGTAGCTACGGGCACGAATTGGTTTTGTGTCTCGTCAATGGCATTCGCTTCGCTGGGGCGGTTCGGTTATAATACTTCAACCAGCCCGGGGCCTCTCCAAAGTGGCTTGAGTGCCAAGCAGCGATCATGCGGCAAGCTTTCACGGAAGTTCGTTCACGCTGCGGCTCCAACCAACCAACCAACCAACCAACCAACCATCTACGAGGCGGAATTTCATGCGTAGGCTAATCGAAGGAAACAAGCATTTTCGCGATGAGGACTTTTCTCGTCGAGCCGAGTTGTTCAAGGAATTGGCCAAGGCCCAAAGCCCGGAAACGCTGTTCATTACCTGCTCCGATTCCCGCATCGACCCCAACCTGATCACCCACTCCGAGCCGGGCGACCTGTTCATTGTCCGCAACGCTGGCAATATCGTGCCGCCCCATGGGCTGGGTGGCGGAGAGTCGGCGACCATCGAGTTCGCGATCACGGCACTCGGCGTGAGGGAAGTGATCATCTGCGGACATTCCGCCTGCGGGGCAATGAAAGGCTTGCTGAATCCGGAGATCTTGGACTCCATGCCGACCGTCGCCAGTTGGCTAACCCATGCCCAGGCGACCAGGGCGGTGATCGACCAAAATTACGCCGACGAAACCGATAAGGAGGCCTTGCTGGCCGCCGCGACGGAAGAGAATGTCCTGATCCAACTGGGCAACCTGATGACGCTACCCTCGGTCGCCGCATTGCTCGCCAAGGGCGATCTCACGCTGCATGGCTGGGTCTATAAGATCGGCACCGGCGAGGTCTTCGCCTACGACAAGGGTGATGATCAGTTCATCCCGCTGGAGAAATACCGTGAGCCGCCCATCGCTTCCGCCGGCCATAAGCCCAAGTACGCCTCGCGCTAGACTCAACCGCCCGCCCCCCGCCGTTTGCTCCCGCGCGGAATCAAGCTACGATTACCCATAGCGGGTTGGTGGTTCAGGCGGCGGAGTAAACGGGTTATGGCGAAGTTTGTCGAGACAGTGGCGACCATCAACAGCGCGCTCCGCACTTTCTTGGTGCTCGCGGTGTTGCTGCTGTTGAGCTTTGGCTTCTGGTATGGCTACACCACCTACCATGCGCAGGACATCAAGCTTAAAGCTCAAGAGCGGGATCTGGCCACCGCCACGGCGGAAGTCGCGCGGTTGGATAAAGAGAACCAGGCGAAGCAGCGGCGGATTATGCAACTGGAAGTCCGGCTCAAGCTGCTCAAGGTCGATCGCCGCGTGGCTCGGCTGGAGGTGTTGCGGCAGACTCCGGCCGAAGGAGACACGCCCGGCGAGACCACCATCCGCTTTGTCGAACTGGCCGAGAACGGCGAGCCGCTATCCGAGCCGAAAACCATGACTTTGGCTGGCGATATGGTGTTCGTGAACTACCGGGTGGTGAAGTTCGAGGATGAACTGGTAGAGACCGAAGACCCCCTTCGCAGCACCTCGATCTGTCTGATCCAAAAGATCTTCGGCGAGCATCAAACCCCCGCCGACGGTTTCGTGATCGACCAAGCGGGGGATCGACCCAGGGCCTATGGGCTTCAGGAAGAGACCAGTGAGCTGGAACAGGAGATCTGGACCAACTTCTGGGATCTCGCCAACGACCCGGATCAGGCCCGCTCGCACGGCATCCGCGCCATCCACGAGGAATCCCCCAGCATGAGGGTCCGCCCGGGCCGCCGCTACGAACTGGAAATCCGCAGCAGCGGCGGACTAACGATCAAACCGCAGACCGAGCCGGCGGAATCCTAGAACTATTTCAGTCAAGAAAGGAAGAAAGTCCGTCTTATCGACCCCGGCAAGTTTCCTCAACCATCGGGCGTGAGCTACCAGAATAGCCTTAGCAAGGGAGAAGCATTACCCTTACCGCCAATGGTCAGGAAAACAGACAGGGGTCGATAAAACGGACTTTCCTCTCGACATCGACACAGGCACTCGCGAGTCTTTGCCTTATCTCCGTCACAAACAAAAACCCATCCAGGCAAGATCCCCATCTTCCCCAGATATGTTAAGTATCGGAGGTTCGGGAAATTCTGTGCATCCGGAAAGATGGGATAAATGCGAATCTCTCGGTGGTTCGGCCGGTCGTAACGAATGTATCGATTTCAGCGATTCCCCTTCCGCGTCGCTTCAAGATTCAATCCGCGGGGGCGAATGGAAATTGAGTGGTGAACGACTTCCGAGACTGATACACTAATCGGGTTGAGGCTGAGCCACCCGGAAGGCCCGGACTTTGTTCTTATTCGATTCGAGGAGTTCCCAGCGGATGACAACCCCACTTGCCTACTTCTCCGACCGGTTGAGCAAATCCCGCCGCGAAGGAAAGACCGTGGTCATTGTGATCGTGATTCTCGCGGTCTGCTTTTTCGTGATGGTGGTCTGCGGCGGAGTCCTGGTCGCCCTGCTATTGCCAGCAGTGCAGCAGGCCCGGCATGCGGCCCGGCGGATGCAGTCATCGAACAACATGAAAATGATCGGACTGGCCCTGCATAACTATCACGACACCTATGGCACGTTTCCTCCGGCGTACATCCCGGACGAAAACGGCAAGCCGATGCACTCTTGGCGGGTGTTGATTTCACCATTCCTGGATGATGGTTTCCAGTTCAGCCAATACGATTTCGACAAACCGTGGGACCACGCGGACAACATGGCGGTGACCCAGCAAATGCCGAGTGTCTACAACTCGCCGATCCTCGATTCGGCGGAAACCACCCAAGGGATGACACCCTACGTGGCGGTCTCCGGGCCCGAGACGGTGCTGGGCCAGGCCGAAGGGAGCCAATTCCGCTCGATTGTCGATGGTACGTCCCATACGATCATTGCCATGGAAAATTTCTCCCGACCGGTCTTCTGGGCCGAGCCGACCGATATCTCGCCGGATCAAATCATGGCCAATTTCACGCGGATCATGGACAGCGCGACCCCGGGGCCGCAAGTGCTGATGGCGGATGGCTCGGTCATGACGGTCAGCTCCTCAACCTCTCCGCAGGCCTTTGAGGGTGGGCTGTATATCAACGATGGGGAGGGCTTTAGTCCATAACGCAAGAGGATTCCGTCCGTAGCCACGCTTGCAAAAGCGTGGGGGAAGTGCTCACCCGCTTCGCCCCAGGTGCCAACCCAACTCGCAAGTCTCCCACGGTCTGCGCGACCGTGGCTACGTAAGAATCATGTCTCTCTCACGTTTTACGCCTACGTAGCCACGCTTGCCAAAAGCGTGGGAGAAGTGTTAACCCGCTTCGCCCCAGGGGCCAACCCAACTCGCACGTCTCCCACGGTCTGCGCGACCGTGGCTACGTAAGATGATGACCCTACTTCGCAGGCACAGCCTGCCAGGTTTGTTCCGGACTATCGGCTTCCAGCTTTTGGCGGTGAATCTCTCCTTGGTGGTTACCGTAGTACAGGGTTTTGCCGTCGGCGGAGAGGGTTAAGCTGCTGATCCAGTCCGGAGGGGTTTGGAATTCTCGCTGGCGTTTGCCATCCTGGGCGTTGTGGATGCGGATCTTGTGTTCCGCCCCGGCGGTGAGGACGCGGTTGTTTTCCAGCGTGTGGATCACGCTGATCTCTCCTCCAAACCCGCCGATATCCCGGGCCTGCTTGCCATCCTTGACATTCCAGATGCGTAGCCGACGGTCGTCACCACCGCTGATCACCTGTTTGCCGCCATCCAAAAACCGGGCCGTGGTGACGCTTTGGCCATGGCCACTGAAGGTGATTTGCAGGCTGCCACTTTTCGCATCAAACACCTTGGCCGTTTTGTCGCGGCTGGCGGAGACTAATTGCTTGCCGTCGGAAGACCAGGCGATGCTGTGGACCCAATCGGAATGATCCTCCACCAGGGTCAGGTTCTCGCTCTCCAGATCGAACAGCGCGATCGCCCCGCCGGCCCCGCAGGCCGCCAAACGCTTGCCATCCGGCGAGAACGCGACATCAAACATGGCGTCCTCAGTCATCAACAAATCGGAGACCAACTCGCCGCTGGTCATGTCAAACAGTTTCACTTCGCCCAATTGCCCCGGCGTCCCGCTGGCCACCGCCAACCGCTTGCCATCGGGATGAAACGCCAGGCCATACACCCGCTGGGCGACGTTGGTAATCCGGCGAACAAGCTTGCCATCCGCGGCATTGAAGACCAATACCTCGTGATAGCCGGAACTGGCCAGGTGCTGGCCTTCCGGATCGACCGCCACGGCGGTGACCGGAACCGGGGCGTTATAAGTTTCCGGCGGGTCAGGCTGGGTGACCCGCGGCATCAGGCGGATTAGCGGAGACTCGGAATCGGCGGCGCCATCGAGCCGCGCCCCCAAGGCGATCCACGCGCGGATCAACTCGATCTGATCTTCCGGCAACGGATCGGACTCGTACGGCATCGATCCATCCTCGACCATCAAATACAACAGCGAGTTATCGGCATCGCCGGGGATGATCGCCTCGCCGGAGTCCCCCCCGGCCAGAATGGAGGCGAAGTTGGCCATGTTGTACCGCCCCTTGGGATTCCGGGGGTTGTGACAGGCGACACACCGCTGGTGGAAGACCGGGGCGATCTGATCTGAGAACGAGATCCATCGGTTGGCGTCACGCAGCAGGGTCTCGATCTTGGCTTGCCGCGCGATACGGCTGGCGGTGAACTCGTCCGCCTGTTGTTTGAGCTGGGCGACTTCCGCCTCTCGCGCGTCGCTCACCTTTTGGGCCGCTTGGGCTTGCTCAGGCAGCGGTTTGGCCAGTTCGTCCAGCTTCGTGATTTCTGTTTGGGCCTCGTCAATCGACTTGGCCGCCTCCTTCGTCGTCTTCTCGGCCTCTTCGATTTCCTTTTCACTTGCGGCCAGTTTCTTGTTTGCCTCTTCGATCTGTTTCTTCGCCGCGGCGATCGCCTCCTGGGCCTCCTTTTGCTTCTCGGCGGCCTTTTCTCGGGCCTCTTTCTGATCCTTGATCTTCTGGGCAAGCTCTCCCTTTTCCCGTTCGATCCGATCCATCTCGGTCAGCAGCCCTTTCCACTCACGCTGCAGATCGGTCGCCATTTTGCGAGCCTCCAGCCACGCGGCCTGGGCCGCTTGCTCCTCCTGGGAAATGGCCGCGGCCTCTTGGTCGAGTGCTTGAACCTGCTGCATCACGTCGACCTTCACGGCTTCCTCGTCCGCGAAGAGAATGGCAGAGCTCCAAACGAGCCAACAGAGAGCGAAAACAAAGAGGCGGGGCATGGTGATGACTTTCCGGAGGGTCTGCTGGTGCGGATTACTCTTCTCGGACTTCACACTAGCGGACAAGCCACCAGTGCCACCCGTCGAGGAGGGTGAGTGGGGAGGGGCTTTTTCTTATCGGTCTGGTTCGCGTGTTGTGTGTGAAAAAGGGGTCAGGACTCTTTTTAATCACACGTTATCAAATTGTGAATACTTAACTAAAAAGAGTCCTGACCCCTTTTTCACACGCCACCATTTTTCATACCCGTGCCCTGTCAGACGCAAGTCGCGAGGCACGAGTTCCAAAAGGCAACCATCCCTGAGTCCCAATACGCCTTTAAAGGCACAACTCTACGCGAAGATATCGGTGATCGGTTTTCCGGCGATCGCCAAGGGGCGGTCGGCTCGGTCGCGGACTTCCGTGTTGGGGTCGATTCCTAGCAAGGTGTACAGCGTGGCGGCCAGGTCGTCAGGGCGGACGGGATGTTTGTCGGGGTACATGCCGCTCGCATCCGACGCCCCGTAGACGTAACCCTGTTTCACGCCACCACCGGCCAACAGCGAGGTGTAGCACTGGGGCCAGTGGTCTCGGCTGACGTTTTTGTTGATCTTCGGGGTCCGGCCGAACTCGCCCATCCAGAGGACCAAGGTATCCTCCAGCAGGCCGCGTTCTTCCAGGTCGTCGAGCAAGGTGGGCAAGGTTTGGTCGGTGATGGGGTGTTGGTACTTGTTTACAATGTTGTACATCCGCGTGTCGTCGAACCCATGGGTGTCCCACCCGCCGTCGTTCACTCGGCGACCGCCGATGGAGCGAGAGAAATAGACCGTCACAAACTTCACGCCCGCCTCGACCAACCGCCGGGCCAAGAGGCAGCTTTGGCCGTAGGTGGTGCGGCCGTAGCGATCGCGAAGGGCCTCTGGTTCCGCCTCGATATCGAACGCGGCTCGGACCTTATCCGAGGTGAGCATCGAGATCGCTTTTTCATAGTAGTCGTCAAACCCTTTGGCCTCCAGCGAGCGATCCAACAACCGGGCCTGGTCATCGACCATCCGCTGCAGTTCCCGTCGCCGCTGCATCCGCCCCAGCTCCAAATCGCCCGGGAGGGTCAGTTCTGGCAGTTTGAAATTCTCTTTGCTGGGATCGTCCTGGAAGTAGAACGGATCGTGCCGTTTGCCGAGGAAGCTGGCATGCTGCCCAGGGGTAACGGAACCGTCGGCGATGGTGTAAGGGTAAGAGACGTACGTCGGCATCTCTCCTTGGTTGGGGGCTAACGCATCCACCACGGAGCCATACCCAGGCCACAGGTCTGGCGAATCGCGCAAGCGTTGGTCGTCGCTCGGCGGGGCGTGGCCGGTGAGCGCGTAGTAGCCGGCCGAGTTGTGGTTTTTCATGGTGTGGGTCATGCTGCGGATCAGCGTGACCTTGTCCATCCGCTTGGCCATTTCCGGAAAGTGCTCGCAGACCGGCAGACCGGGGACGACGCTGGAGATCGGCTTCAAGGGGCCCCGAATTTCCGCCGGCGCGTCCGGCTTCATGTCGAAGGTATCCAAGTGGCTCGGCCCGCCCCACTGGAACAGAAAGATCACGCGTTTGGCGCGGGCCGGCGGACCACCGGTTTGTTCGGCGGCCTTCAGCAGTTTGGGCATATTGAGCCCCAACAAACCGAGCCCACCCACCTTGAGCAGGCTCCGGCGGCTAAGATCCGCCAAATGAAAATCGCGGCAAGCAGTCGAACGCGGTTTCATGGGTCGTTCCTTGCGGGGTGAAATCGTAGCTCAATGAACGGGTGGGCCGTGAAAAAGGGGTCAGGACTCTTTTTAATCACACGTTATCAAATTGTGAATACTTAACTAAAAAGAGTCCTGACCCCTTTTTCACTCACCCTACCACTAATTCCGAAAGATCAATTCCTTGGCGTTGAGTAGCGCCCAGGTTAAATCTTCCAGCACGGTGCGTGGATCGTCGGTGGCTTTGATTAATTCCAGCGTGGTGTTGGTCTCTTTCTCGGTTGGCGATCGGGCCAAGGCGGTCCAGAACATCGTATCGATTACCTGCTCGGGGCTTTCACCGGCTGAGAGGAGCTGCCCGATCCGGTTGTCGTCGCGTTGGAGCCGCTCGTTGAGGCTTTGCCCGCCGACCAGGCTGAGGGCCTGCCCGAGGGTTGCCTCGTCGCTCCGTTCGCATTCGCAGGCCAGCAGGCGTTCCGGCTTGCCGAACAGCCGCAGGAACTGGTCGCCATCGCTCAGCTTGCGGCGGACGCGTTCCACTCCGGCGATCTCACCAGCCCGAGTCCCCGCCGAGTAGCCCTCAAACGAAGCGGGCAGCCCCAGCACGTGCGACTGGGCGTCGAGCAGTTGCTCGGCCGCCAAGCGGCGAACCACCGCCTTGGCGTACAGTTGATCGTCGTAGTGCTGCCCACCGAGGGATGCTTCGTCGAGATCCGAGGATAATTGGTAGGTTCGCGAACTGACAATTGTGCGGACTAAATGCTTCAAGCTGAAATTGTTTTCGATCAGCTCGTCGGTCAGTTTTTCTAGCAACTGGGGATGCGAAGCGGGGTTGGTTAGCCGCAGGTCATCGACCGGTTCGACCAGCCCCAAGCCCATCAGGTGATACCAAATTCGGTTGGTTTGGGCCTCGGCGAACATGCGGTTTTCTGGATCGGAGATCCACCGGGCCAGATGCTCCAGCCGCTCCTCTTCGATCGAGTCGTCGCTTCCCAAAAACTTCGGCTCGGCCGGTTTGCCGGTCCGGGCATTCTTGACCCCTTTGCCCTCTGCATCGGCGACAAACTTCACGATCTGTTCACCCACGAACTCATGCTTGTCGAGCTTGTCGCGACGTTCGTTCTTGACGATCTCATAGTCGATGCCGGAGAAGAGGCTCGACCACTGGTAGTACTCATCCTGCGACCAGCGATCGAACGGATGGTTGTGGCACTTGGCACATTGCAGGCGGACACCCAAAAAGACCTGGGCGGTGGTCTCAGCCCTTACGAACGGCTCGCGATGGGCCCGCCAATAGTTGGCCGGTGGGTTGTCGTAGGTGCTCCCCTTGGAACTGATCAACTCCCGCACGAACTCGTTAATTGGCTTGTCGGCCGCGAAGCTCTCCTTCATCCAACCATGCAGTAGTTCGACCCCCTTGGCGTCCAGGGTCTTCTCTTCGTTACGGACCAGGTCGGACCATTTGAGGGCCCACATCGCGGCGAACTCAGGGCGATCCAACAATTGCTCGATCAGCTTCTCCCGCTTGTCGGACGCATCGTCCTCGACAAACGCCTTCGCCTCTTCCGCGGTCGGCAACACGCCGAGCAAGTCGAGATAGATCCGCCGCAGGAAGACATGGTCCTCAGCCAGCGGGGCAGGGTTGATCTTCAATTGCTTGAGCCGCTGGAAGACTTCCTCATCCACGAAGTTGTTGGCCGGTGGCTCGCTCCAGGTGAATTCTTCCCTGGCCGGCCGATACGCCAGCCGCACCGGAAGCTGCCCATCCAAATACCGTACCAGCACGGTTACCACGCCCGGTTGATCGAACTGCACCACTCCCTCATTCGTCACCTGCACCAGCGGATCGTTCGGCTCGTACACCGACAACCGGGTCACGTCGCGCGTGGTTCCGTCAGAAAACTTTGCTTGCACGTTGAGCTGTAGTTCCTGCTGCGGATGCCAGAGGACCGCGTCGGTCGGGGTGATTTCTAGCTCGGTAACCTTCGGGGCTTCGGCGTCGTAAGCAGGCACGCCGGCGGTAATCCACCGCGTCAAAATCTCATATTCCGGGGAGTCTAGATCAAACCGTTTGCCCCCTTCATGCGGAATCTGGGCGGTCGCCTTGAGTAGCGCCAAACTCTCCTCGGGGACCATCCGATTGATCCGCCGACCATCGGCCGAACGCACCAATTGGCGATAATCGTGCTCGGGACCATGGCCCCACAGCGAGAGAAAGAACCCACCTTTGCCGTTTAGGTTGCCATGACAGGTCCCGGCGTTACAGCCCGCCTTAGATATCACAGCCATCACGTCCCGCTCGAAGGTGACGCGCTCGATTTTGGGCGTAGCGGCATCCTCGGCATAGCCTCGACCGGAGGAAACTAGCGGTAGGCAAACAAGCGCGATCGCAAAACAGCGTGGCGAAATAAGGCACATAGGCAGGTTGCCCCTCGTGGTCAGCCGGGAAGGAAGGAGGTGAGGCAGGCGGGTCGGGCGGGAGCATGCAACAAAGCGAAACAAGTCGCGCCGTAGGTGGATGCGTAAATCGGAATGAATCCAGTTTCGATGGTACCAGTTTAAGCGGAGAATTGGTAGTGAAACCTGACGGGAAATAGTAGGATCTGGGGGTGTGGATATTGGTGATTCGAGAAGCTGAATCGACTCGCACTTCACCGAGCAGCTCGCGCTGCTCCGATGTTAATGAGTAATGATTAATGGAGATTGAAAAATGCAAAATAAAAGCGGAAGGGCGCGCGCTCCGGTCGTTGGGCGTGAGAATTTTACCAATGGCAACTCCGGCCAAGGGAACCCGACACGGCGTCCCGGCTTGTCGGAAAAGACACAATCGTCTCGCCCATCGATGGAGGGCGTGGGCACTACTCTTTCATCGACAATCCAGCTTTTTGCAATGCAGAAACCAGGATCGTGACCGCCTTGGGGCCGACTCCGTGGAGGGCCGACAACTGCTGTTCGGTAATCGTCGTTAGGTCTTCTAGTCGGAGCAGACCGGCTGAGGCCAAGGCCCGTAAGGCGGGCTGCGGTATCCCTGGAGGAAAGTTGCCTTTGATGGCGTTTGCCTCGGCATCACTTGCCACTTTCAATCGCGGGCTCGACTTCAGGCGACACATTCGCGTGGTATCGGCGGGGCTCTTTTTTGTCATGAAATTGTCACTCTTACGATTTGCCATACAAACTTTGATACCAACTTCGTGCCCCGTCCAGGTTGAGTTTACCATTGCGATGCACCGGATTGGCACTCGGCTTTTATTTTGCAATCTCCATTACTCATTTTCCATTCATACCGGAGCAGCGCCACCGGGCATGGCACCCAGCTTGTTAGGGGATGAGTTCAATTACAAAGAGTCGGCGGATGAGAACCCCCAACCGCGGCTCCCGTAATTGACCTTATCCCCGTCCAGACTCTCCATCCTCAACACCCGCAGTTAAGTATTGATAGTGTCTGAATAAAGGGTGGCAACTTTCTCACACGCCAAAATTGTACGGGGATAAGGTCAATTACGGGGACCACGGCCATCACTTCCTGACCTCCGACTCTTTGTAATTGAACTCATCCCCGGGCACCTCCCGTTCCTTCCGAAACCCTCTCGGCGTCCAAAGCCAGAACAGACCTGGCCGGAGGAGGAATTCGCACAGAGTCGAGCTCACCAGGCCGCCTAGGATCACCGTGGCGACCGGTAGCAAAATTTCCTTGCCTGGTTGGTTTCCGCCGATCACTAGCGGGACTAGGGCCAGGCCGGTGGTCAGCGCGGTCATTAGCACCGGGGGCAGGCGGTCGAGGCTTCCTTGGATGATGGTCTCGTGCTTGAAACCTTCCTCGGGGATTCGGTCCAAGTAGGTCGAGACCAACAGCAAACCGTTTCTGGCCGCGATTCCACCCAGGGAGATAAACCCGACCATCGCGGCGATCGACATCGTTTGTCCCGAGAGCCACAGCGCCAACACCCCGCCGACAAACGCGGTCGGTAGCGCGAGCAAGATTTGCAGCACGACCGGCGTCGAGGGGTACACGGTGTACAGCACCACAAAGGCGACCATCAGCGCAACCACGCTGAGCAGCAA
The DNA here is from genome assembly GCA_040880405.1 of Pirellulaceae bacterium. Taxonomy (GTDB): domain Bacteria; phylum Planctomycetota; class Planctomycetia; order Pirellulales; family Pirellulaceae; genus JBBDIM01. The sequence goes on from JBBDIM010000034.1 coordinate 21,004, forward strand.
AATCCGCTGGCTCGCCTCGCGCTGGGCCTCGAATTGGCCGCCCAACACCACGAAGTAGCCTTCCGGCATGGTGACCTCCTGTTTCATGACCCGTTCGACATCGGTCACCACGCTTCCTAAATCGCGTCCCATGGTATTGACCCTCACGACGATCCGGCGGCGGCCGTCATCTCGGTTGATCGTGTTGGGGCCACCCCCTGGGTAGACGTCCGCGAGCGTGGCCAGGGGGATTCGGCGGCCATCGGGCAGTTCCAGGGGGAAGCGGTCGAGATTCTCCAGGTCACTGCGGTAAGGCTCCGCCAGGCGCAGCAGGACGTCGAAGCTCCGTTGCCCTTCGTAAAGCTGCGTCACGACACGCCCATTCAGCGCGGTCTCGACCATCTCGTGCACATAACTGGCCGAGACGCCATACCTGGCCAGGGCATCCCGTTTCACCTCAATCCGATATTGCGGAATGATTGTCAGCGGCTCGACGATCGGCGGGGCGATCCCAGGGATCGTTTCCAGGGCCACCTTCGCCTCGTTCGCCGTGCGGCGGAGGACGTCTAGGTCGTCACCGTAAATCTTCACGGCGATCTGGGCGGTGACGCCAGAGAGCATGTGACTAATCAGGTGGGCGATCGGCTGTTCCACTTCCGACTCGACCCCTGGCACTTCGGCGGTGAGCTCATGGATCCGCGCGATCAGCTCGGCGCGAGAATAGGGGGAATCGGCGTGGAGGCTCATGATGTACTCGCTGATATGGACCCCCATCGCGTGTTCATCCTGTTCGGCTCGGCCGGTTCGGCAGGTGAACCAGCGAAGCGGACCCTCTGGGTTTTCCGGCGTGCGAACGAGCGTCTGGAATTGAGAGTCCGCGATTTGGCTGAATTCTCGACTGGTCTCCAGCGAGGTCCCCGGCGGGGCATACAGGTTGACCTGCACCGCCCCTTCGTCAAACGGAGGCAGGAAATCGCGACCCATTTGCCAAGCCAACACGCCGGAAAGGAGAATCGAAACGGTAACCCCAGCCAACACCACCATAATTCCCCCGCGGTGCAGGCCAAATCGAATGACCGGCGTGGCGGCGGCCTTCAGCATTCGCAAGACCCAGCCATCGCCACTGTGGGTCGCTTTCGCCTTGGGCAACAGATACGAAGAGAGAACCGGCGTGACCGTCAACGAAACCACGGTGCTCGCACAAATCGAAACCAGGTACGCAATCCCCAGCGGCGTGAACAACCGCCCTTCCATCCCGCTCAAGGCGAACAGCGGCGCGAACACCACAATCACCAGAATAGTGCTGATGATGATCGCTCCACGAACCTCGACGCTCGCCTCGTAGATCACGGTCAATGGGTTCCGAGGTTCAGCCAGCTTGGCGTTCTCTTTTAAGCGGCGGAAGATGTTTTCCACATCGACGATCGCGTCGTCGACCAACTCCCCCATCGCCACCGCAATGCCCCCCAACGTCATCACGTTGATCGACATCTCGAACCAGCGGAAGACAATCGCCGTAACAACAATCGAAAGCGGAATCGCAGTGAGTGTGATAAACGTCGTACGAAAATTCAACAGGAAGACAAACAGCACGATCACCACCAAAATCGCCCCGTCGCGAAGGGCCTCGATCACGTTCTCGACGCTGTGGTCGATGAACTCCCGTTGCTCGTAGGTCGGCACCATCACGACATCCCCCGGCAGCGAACCACGAAGGTCGTCCAGGGCGGCGTTGATCTTGCTGGTCAGTTCGCGCGTATCGACGCCTGGCTGTTTTTGGATGGTCAGCACGACCGCCTCGCGGCCGTTGATCGAGGAGTCTCCCCGTTTGACCTGGGCCCCTTCCTTGACCACCGCCACATCACGGATCAGGACCGGTCGTTCCCGGGTCTGGCGGATCGGCACCTGCCGGATATCCTCCGCCGTGGCCAACCGGCCGATCCCGCGGACCAGCCATTCCCGCGCACCCCGCTCGACATACCCGCCGGTGACGTTCAGGTTGCTGTCGATCAGGGCCTGTTCGATCTCGTGCAGTTCCACCTCGTGCTGGTGCAGCAGGTGCAAATCGACCAATACCTGAAACTGCTTGCGGCCGCCTCCCATGGTCATCACTTGGGCCACGCCGGGAATCGCCAGTAGTCGTTGCCGCACGACCCAGTCCGCCTGGGTGCGGACCTCCAGCGGGCCGGTCTCGCCACTTTCGCTCCACATCCCCACCAGCATGATTTGCCCCAGCAGCGACGAGATCGGCCCCATTTGCGGACGCGCCCCCGGTGGTAAATTCTCTAGCTCAACCGTGATCCGCTCCTGCACAATCTGCCGAGCCAGGTAGATACTGGTCCCCCAGTCGAACTCGACGTAAATGACCGAGAAACCAATATCGGAAGTGCTCCGGACGGCGATCACGCCGGAGGCCCCAATCAACGCGCGTTCCAGCGGAAAGGTGACCTGCTGCTCAATCTCCTCCGGCGACATCCCGTGGGCCTCGGTCATCAGCACCACGCGGGGCCGCGTCAAATCGGGCAAGACATCAATCGGCAGCGTCGCGGTAATCGCGCTCCCGACAACTATCACCGCCAAAGCAGTGCAAACCACCACCAGACGATACCGCAGCGAGAGTTGGATGATTTGATTAAGCATGGCGGATGTTGGAAAGCAGAGTGGCCGTGAAAAAGGGGGCGTTCTTCAGCCCCGAGAGGGGCGGCATGTAATAGCCAGGGGCGTAAGCCCCTGGAGCCGGGTTCTTCATCTACGTGAGCCCTGAAAGGGCGGCATAAAGCCCCTTTCAGGTCGCCCCGTTGGGGCTTAGGAGTTTATAAATAACTCTTTGCCAAAGGCTTACGCCCCTGCCGGGGATTTAATGATCATGCCCATGCCCGTGACCTCCGCCCCCTTCGCCCGATTTCAGTTTCATCGTTAATTGCAATTGATAGGCGTTGTTCCACGCAATTTCGTTGCCTGCGCGGAGTTTTCCCCCTGGCTCGATCAGGGCGAAACGCGCATCGCGGTGGATGACATGCACCGGGATTTGCTCGAACTCCAAAGTTTTATCCCACGGACCGTGGGAGTACCGCCGGAACACAAACGTCTCCGCCCCTTCCTCGACCACCGCGGCCAGTGGAACCTTCAATCGATCGGTCCATCGCTGCAAAGGGACCTCCAAGTGAACCCGTTCGCCCGGCTTGTATTTCCATTGCCGCGCCAGCGAGTCCGCCACCAGCAGCTTGTCCGAGGCGACCTCGTTGGGCAGCCAGGAGTAAAAGAAAAACGTGCCAGTCCGCTCGTCGACGTGGTTGTCGATATAGGCCAGCTTCAACGATTGCTGCGTATCGTCGTTATGCTCCGATGCGTCCTCCGTCTGGTCATCGCCGTGGGTGTGCCCGAATTCCGCCTGCACGGTCCAATCTTTTTCCTGGGCGTGGTACAGCGACTTGACGTCCTGCGGAAAGGCCTCTCCCCGGACATACAACCAACGGTGATCCGCCATCCGAGCCAACGGCTGGCCGCGCTCCAGCGTCATCCCGGGATGCACATCGATCGACTCCACGGTAAACCGAACCGGCAAGCTGCGGAGCTCCTGCTGATCGCTGAATTCCACTTCGGGGATCGCCCCCCGCCAATCGATATCCAAGGGGACGTTGACCTGCTGGACCAGTTGGCGGGTTTCCAGAAGCTGGTCAACCTGCGTTTGCGAAAGCCCACGCAGGATCAATTCCTGCAGTCGGGCCTCACGCTGGAGATTGAGCCGTTTACGCGTGTACTCGGCTTCCAACTGAACCCGGCCAGAGACCGCCCCGGAATCGGCCAAGGGGCCGAGGCGTTCCTGTTCCGCCGAGGCGATATCCAACTGCCCCAGGACATCCAGCAAAGCAACCTGGGCCGAGACGAGCGACTCATCAATCACCTGCATCTCGAACAGCGGATCACCTACCGAGACCAACTGTCCCGCATCGACCAAAATCCGGGTCACCTTTCCGCCGACCGGGGCGGAGATTGTCAGGTTGCTGCGACCGGGGATCTCGACCACCTCGCCTGGCATCGTGGCATGGCTATAGTAAGGACCGACCGTAACCTTCTCGACCCGCAGGCCCAAGTTCTGGGCGGCGGTGGGGCTGATCACGACCATGTTCTCGTCACTATGGGCCGCATGATCATCGTCGCCATGATCGTGGCCAGCGTGATCATCTCCATGATCGTCCTGCTGAGCGGGGCCGGGCAGGGCCAGGATCGGCAGATATCCCCCTTTCCAGGCCACTAAACCACCGCCGATCGACAGCAGCAAAACCACCGCCACCCAGAGAATGACAATCCGCTTCATGATTTCAAAATCCCAAGAGAATGGACAGCAAAGCCCACACGAAAGACGCCCCGCAAGCCTGCGACCGGCAAACAAGCGCAGTCCGAAAGAACTGGCAGAGGGGGGCCGCTTTAAACCAGATAAACCTGCAGCAGCGCGCGGAGCGGCCCGGAGGATAGGTAGCTCACGGGGGGAGAGTGCAGCCGAGAATTCGAGACCCCACGATTAACGACCGGGGGAGACTCCACCAACTGCCAAGACTGGAATTCAACATCAACATCCGCTGGCAGGTTCACCACCCGGGCATTGCCCAGATAGACGCTGCGACTCGGGATATGGTAATGCTCCAGTTCCTGGCTCGGAGATTCGCCGACCAGCTCGGCCGGATGGTGGTGGTGGTCCAAATCTCCCAGGCAGTGGGCGATCGTCAACAGCCACGGGTTATGACTCAAGCAGCCACAGTCCCACGCGCCCGATTGCAGCAGCAATCCGGCCCACAAAAGTGGTGCCATCCAGAAGGCGAGCGATCGGGAGCGGAGCGGTCTCATCCCTTCATCGTAGCTCAAGCCGCAACCGGAGGCAATCTGAACTTGAGGCACCGGGATCCCATGGAACGGGGATGAGTTCAATTACCAGGAGTCGGCGGCATAGAACCTTAATCCGGGGTACGCGTATTTGAACTTATCCCCGTTCAAACGCACCATCCTCAACACGGGCGCGGACAAGAATTGGCGATCTCCAACGAAATCGCATCAAATTTCTCACACGCCAATCGGGTGCGATCCGCGTTATGCGCCTGGATTCGCCGATGCGGAGCCATCCCCAACTCCCCCAGGCCCGGAGGGCCGATACAATTCAACCGAACCACATATTTGAAACGCAGAGACGCGGAGATCGCAGAGGACCCGCGTGTATGTCGCGCCTCTGCGCTGGGTGCCATGCCCACGCCCGGAAAGCATGGGCATGCTTTGGCGGGAAAATCTTCCACCGGCAACTCCCATTCCCAACAGCCCTGGCGGTCCGGTCCCGTGGTTGATAAGAAAGAAAGTTAGCCACGGATTAGCACGGATTTTCACGGATAAGAGGGACGCCGCGGCGGCGAGTTTCGGAGAAAGGATTAACCACGAAATACACGAATGACACGAAAGGGGGAACTGGCTCAAAGGACCAACGATTTCTCGACCGCCACCGTTGAAACTTGGAAAGCGGAATTTTGGTCGGTTGCTTTTCGTGTCATTCGTGTCATTCGTGGTTAAAAAAAGAGCCGCGGATTTTGACGTTATCCCCGTACGAGTTTGGCGGGCGAACCAATCGCCGCCGCGGGGTTGCCCTGTCAATGGGAGAAAAATTCCGGTTTTCAAAATGGAGCGTTTGGAAGGGGATAAGGTCAATTACGGGTGCCGCGGATTAGGGTTCTATGCCGCCGACTCTTTGTAATTGAGCTCATCCCCTAAATGCATGCCGAGTCAGGCACCTCCCACGGTGGTCAAACAGCGCCCCAGGGCGTAAATTCTTCTCCGATGGGGCGTTTCGATGTCCATTCCCCAATCTACCCCAGGCAAGCAAACCATGCGTTTTCCGCTGCATTTGGAACATTGGCTTCGCCCGTTCGAAAAACGGACCCCGCTCGACGTTGCGCCGGGGACGATCGAACGACCGGCAGAGGAGACCTCGTCTCAGGCCTGGATCATCGCGTACGACGAAACGGGGATCGTTGAGCAGCGGCTGGAGCGTGTTGAACAAATCACTGAGCTCCGCGGCAAACACAAGGTTACCTGGATCCATGTCCATGGGCTGGGAGACCTGGAGTTGATCCACCAATTGGCCGCGATGTTCCAGATCCACCCCCTTACCATGGAGGACATCGTCCATGTCCACCAACGCGCCAAGGCGGAGGAGTACGACGAGTACGCGTTTATTGTGGCGCGGATGGTGGAGATCGAGCCGCACCTCGATTCGCGGCAGTTGAGCATTTTGGTGGGGACTGACTTCGTGCTGAGCCTGGAAGAGGCGGGCGACTATGCGTGTCTCGATCCAATCCGTTCACGGCTCCGTAAGAGCCTGGGGCGGATCCGGCAGATGGGCTCGGACTATCTGGCCTACGCCCTACTGGATGTCGTGGTCGATCGGTACTTTCCGGTGGTCGAGGCGTACGGCGATCGGCTGGATCGCCTGGAAGATCCGGCCGTCGCCGGGAATACGCGCGAGGTGATCCCGGCGATCCAGCGGCTCAACAGCGAACTGCTGGCCCTGCGGCGGATGCTGATGCCGCACCGCGAGGCGATCAAACTGCTGATGGGGGACGATTTCGATCAGATCAGCGAGACCACGTTCCACTTCCTCCGCGACGCGGCCGATCATATCAGCCAGTTGATCGACGCGATCGACTTGTATCGGCAACTCTGCTCCGATCTCCGCGACTTCTACTTTAACCTCACCACGCAGAAGGCAAACGAGGTGATGAAGACCCTGACGATCATCGCCACGGTCTTCATTCCTTTGACCTTCATCGCCGGCATCTACGGCATGAATTTCCAGTACATGCCGGAGCTGAACTGGCAATATGGCTACCTCGTTTCGCTCGGCAGCATGGCCGCGATTGCCGGGGCGCTCCTGCTTTGGTTTTGGCACCGAGGCTGGTTTAATGATTGACGTCCGACTCCTTACGGCAAGGTCGAGACGCCCATCAGGTAGCGGTCGCATTCTCGCGCGGCAGCGCGGCCTTCGTTGATGGCCCAGACCACCAGGCTTTGCCCGCGGCGACAGTCCCCGGCGGCGAACACGCCGTCGATGCTGGTGGCGAACCGGCCGTATTCCGCTTGAAAGTTCGACCGTTGGTCGGTCTCCAGGCCCAGCTTCTCGGCCAGGGTTGCCTCGGGGCCCAAAAAGCCCATCGCCAGCATGACCACCTCCGCTTTGAACTCCTGCTCACTGCCAGGCACTTCGTGCATGTTGAAGCGGCCGCTGTCGTCCTTGGTCCATTCGACGCGGACGGTGCGGATGCCGGCTAGGTTTCCCTTGCCGTCGTCGATGAACTCCTTGCTCAGCACGCAGAATTCCCGCGGATCGTTGCCGAATTTGGCTTTGGCCTCTTCGTGGCCGTAGTCGACGCGGAACACCTTGGCCCACTGCGGCCAAGGGTTATCAGGAGCCCGCTGCTCGGGCGGTTCCGGCAGCAACTCGAAGTTGACCATGCTCTTGCAGCCTTGGCGGATCGAGGTGCCGATGCAGTCGTTCCCGGTATCACCACCGCCGATCACGATAACATTCTTGCCCTCGGCGGAGATGTAGTTGCCGTCGGCATGTTTCGAGTCGAGCAGACTTTTGGTATTGGCGCGGAGGAAGTCCATCGCGAAATGAACCCCCTTGAGGTCTCGTCCTGGGATCGGCAGGTCGCGCGGCTTGGTCGCGCCGACGGCCAAGACAATCGCGTCCGTCTCTTCCTTCAGTTTGGCGATATCGAGGTGTACCCCGACATGCGCCCCGGTGACGAACTTGATGCCCGCTTTGCGCATCAACTCGACGCGCCGCTCGACGATCCCCTTGTCGAGCTTCATGTTGGGGATACCGTACATCAGCAGCCCGCCGATCCGGTCGTCCCGTTCGTAGACGGTCACCTCGTGGCCGGCTCGGTTCAGTTGTTCGGCGGCGGCTAGTCCGGCGGGACCGGAGCCGATAACAGCCACTTTCTTGCCGGTCCGCTGGGAGGGCTCAATAACATCGACCCAGCCCTCTTCGAAGCCGCGATCGATGATCGCCCCTTCGATATTCTTGATCGTGACCGGCGGGTTAGTGATTCCCAGCACGCAGGCGTTCTCGCACGGCGCGGGGCAAACCCTACCGGTGAACTCGGGGAAGTTGTTGGTTTTGTGGAGCCGGTCGAGCGCTTCGCGCCAGCGGCCGTGATACACCAAGTCGTTCCACTCGGGAATCAGGTTATCCACCGGGCAGCCGGTCGTCGACTGGCAAAACGGCACCCCGCAGTCCATGCACCGCGCGCCCTGGGTCGTCAGGTGCTCGTCGGTGATTTGGACTAGGAATTCATCGTAATCGTTAAGTCGAACCAGCGGATCGCGATAAGGGATCGTGTTGCGCTGATACTCCATAAAGCCAGTTGGCTTACCCATTGCTTTCGGCTCCGCTAAGTTGAACGTCTTCCTCTTCGTCGTGCCGCATCCGTTCCAGCAGGACCCGCTTGTAATCGATTGGCATCACCTTGACGAACTGATCGACACAGGTGTCCCAATCGGCCAGGATTCGCTGGCCCAATTTCGACTCGGTGTGCTTGACGTGCAGGGCGATCAGGTCTTTCACCTCGGTAATGTCTTTTTCATGATCCAGCCGTTCCAGCTCGACCATCCCCAGGTTGCAGTGTTGGAGGAAATCTCCCGCTGCATCCCAGATATAGGCGACCCCGCCACTCATCCCGGCGGCGAAGTTCCGCCCGGTACCACCGAGGCAGACCATCCGGCCACCGGTCATGTATTCACAACCATGATCGCCAACCCCTTCCACCACGGTGTGGGCACCGCTGTTGCGGACACAGAACCGCTCCGCCGCCCTGCCGCTGAAGAACGCCTGACCGCGGGTCGCCCCGTACAGGCAGACATTGCCGACAATCATGTTTTCTTCCGGCTTGAACAAGCTTTGCTGGGGTGGCGTGACAATAATCCGCCCGCCTGAAAGCCCCTTGCCGACGTAATCGTTGGCGTCCCCTTCTAGCTTGAGGGTCACCCCATGCGAGAGGAACGCTCCGAAGCTCTGCCCGGCCGAACCTTGCAGGTTCACCTGAATCGTGCCGTCCGGCAGGCCATCCTCGCCATACCGTTTGGCGATCTCGTGACTGAGCGTGGTGCCGACGGTCCGGTTGATGTTGATGATCTCAGTATCGATCACCACCGGCTGCTGGCTTTCCAGGGCTGGCTTGGACTGGGCGATCAGCTTGTTGTCCAGGGCCAACTCGAGGCGGTGGTCCTGCTTCATCGTGTTGTACACTTCCACACCGTCGTGGGCCTTGGGGGCCGGGGCCAACAGCATGGTGAGATCCAACCCATCCGACTTCCAGTGCCGGATCGCCTTGTTGGTCTCCAGCATGTCGGTCCGACCAACGAGTTGATCCAAGTGGGCGACACCCAGCTTGGCCATCAACTCCCGAGCCTCCTCGGCGACCATGAACAAGTAGTTGACCACATGCTCCGGCTGGCCGGTGAACTTCTTCCGCAGTTCGGCGTCCTGCGTGGCGATCCCGACTGGGCAGGTGTTCAAGTGACACTTCCGCATCATGATGCAGCCCAGGGTGATCAGCGGAGCGGTCGAGAACCCAAACTCCTCGGCCCCCAGCATCGCGGCGATGATCACGTCCCGGCCAGTCTTCAAACCACCGTCGGTCTGCACGACGACGCGGCTCCGCAGGTCGTTCATCACCAAGGTTTGGTGGGTCTCGGCGAGACCCAGTTCCCAGGGGAGCCCCGCATGTTTGATACTGGTTAAAGGGGAGGCCCCTGTGCCGCCGTTGTCTCCGGCGATCAAAATATGATCCGCCTTCGCCTTGGCCACACCCGCCGCGATCGTCCCGACCCCCACCTCGGAAACCAGCTTCACGCTGATCCGAGCCGTGGGGTTGGCGTTTTTCAGGTCGTGGATCAACTGCGAGAGATCCTCGATCGAATAAATATCATGATGCGGCGGTGGGCTGATCAAACCGACCCCCGGCGTCGAGTGCCGGATCCGCGCGATGTTCTCGTCCACCTTCTTACCTGGCAGCTCACCCCCTTCGCCCGGCTTGGCCCCTTGCGAGATCTTGATCTGCAATTCGTCGGCGTTGGTCAGGTAGTTGATGGTGACACCAAACCGGCCCGAGGCGACCTGCTTGATCGCGGAACGCTTCGAGTCTCCGTTGGGCATGCTTTGATACCGCGCGGTGTCCTCGCCCCCTTCGCCGGTGTTGCTCTTGCCACCCATCCGGTTCATCGCGACCGCCAACGTCTCGTGGGCCTCGGCCGAAATCGAGCCGAAACTCATCGCCCCGGTGCAAAACCGTTTGACGATCTCGGACGCCGGCATCACGTCGTCAATCGGAATCGGGGTGGTCCCTTCCTTGAAGGTGAGCAGACCCCGCAACATACAGCGATTCTTGGCGTCCTCGTTCACCGTTTTGGCGAAGTCGGTGTACGCCTGCCGACTGTTGGTTCGCGCGGCGACTTGGATATTCGAGATCGCCTGAGGGCTCCACGCGTGGTTTTCCCCTTCGGCCCGCCAGTGGAACTCGCCCGGGTTGGGGAGCACCGGCAAGCGGCCATCTTCCCGCAGGGGGTAACCCAGTTCGTGGCGGCGGATCTGTTCCTCGGCCAAAATCTTGAAGTTCACCCCTTGGACCCGACTGGCGGTTCCGACGAAGCAGCGGTTGACCACCTCGTCCCGAAGCCCCAGGGCCTCGAAAATCTGAGCCCCCTTATACGACTGCAAGGTGGAGATCCCCATCTTGCCCATCACCTTGAGAATCCCCTTGGCCACACTCTTGCGATAGGCCAACACCACGGAGTCGTCCGTAGGGAAATCGGTCGTGCTGCACAGTCCATCTTCCCGGGCCTGCCACAGGGCCTCGAAGGCCAAGTAGGGGTTGATCCCGTCCGCCCCGTAGCCGATCAACAGGCAGTGGTGATGCACTTCGCGGGCCTCTCCCGTCTCCAGCAGGATCCCGATCTGGGTCCGCTTGGCGGCCTTCACCAAGTGATGATGAACCGCCCCACAGGCCAGCAGGGTGCTGATCGGCAGCCGCTCGGCCCCGACCGCACGGTCCGAGAGGACAATCAGGCTGTACCCGTCATCAATCGCCGACTCCGCCTCGGTGCAGATCCGGTCCAAGGCGGGGAGCAGGCCGTCGGTCCCTTCGGAGAGCGGATAGGTGATGTCGATCGTCTTGGTCTTCCAGCCCCGGTGGTCCAGGTGCTTGATCGCGGCCAGCTCTTCGTTGGTCAGAATTGGGTGCGGAACCAACATCCGATGGGCGTGCTCTGGCGTGGTTTCCAGCAGGTTGGCCTCCGGGCCGATATAGCATTCCAGCGACATCACCACCTCTTCGCGGATCGAGTCGATCGCGGGGTTGGTGACCTGGGCGAAGAGCTGCTTGAAGTAGTCGTACAGCATCCGCGGCTTGTCACTCAGGCAGGCCAGCGCGGAGTCGTTCCCCATCGAGCCCAACGGGTCACGCTTCTGCGCGATCATCGGCAGCAGCATGAAGCTCATCGTCTCGGTGGTGTAACCGAAGGCCTGCATCCGCGCCAATAGCGTCTCCGGATCGAAACCGTGCGGCTCCTTGTTGGGGCTCAGTTCTTCCAGCTCAATCCGCTGCTCACGAAGCCACTTCGCGTAAGGCCGCTTCCGCGCGAAGGTGCTTTTTAGCTCGTCGTCCGGGATGAGGCGTCCCTCTTCGAAATCGATGAGGAACATCCGCCCCGGCTGCAAGCGCCCCTTCTCTTTGACGATCGCCGGATCGACCGGCAGCACGCCCACTTCGCTGGCCATGATCACGCGGTCGTCGGTGGTCAGGTAGTAGCGACTGGGCCGCAGCCCGTTGCGGTCCAGCACCGCGCCGATGTAGTGCCCGTCGGTGAACACGATCGAGGCGGGGCCATCCCACGGTTCCATCAGGCTGCTGTGGTACTCGTAGAAGGCCCGCTTGTCCTCCGACATGGTCTCATGCTTCTGCCATGCCTCGGGGATCATCATCATCACCGATTCCTGCAGCGTCCGCCCCGACATGAGCAGGAACTCCAGGACGTTATCGAGCGTCCCTGAGTCGGAACAATCGGGCTCGACAATCGGGAACAGCTTTTTGATGTCGCCGTCGTAAATCTCGCTTTCCGCCTTCCCTTCCCGAGCGGTCATCCAGTTCTTATTGCCCCGCAAGGTGTTGATTTCACCATTGTGCGACATGAACCGGTTGGGCTGGGCCCGATCCCACGATGGGAAGGTGTTGGTGCTGAACCGGGAGTGGACCATCGCCAGATGCGTGGTGTAGTCCTGGTCTTGCAGGTCGAGGTAATACGGCACCAACTGCGCCGGGGTGAGCATCCCCTTGTAGATAATCACCTTGGTCGAAAGACTGCAAATGTAGAACGATTTGGCCCCTGGCAGTTTGTCGTCGTTGCGGAGCAGGTGACTGGCCCGCTTGCGAATGATGTACAGTTGCCGCTCGAATTGCTCGGCATCCAACCCGTCACCAGCGGCGATCACCAGCATTTCCATCTTCGGCTCGCAGGCCCGCGCGGCCGGGCCGACATCCGCTTTGTCGGTATCGACCGGGACCAATCGCCAACCGACCAGTTTCTGGCCTTGCTCGGCGACCAGCTTCTCGACGGTCTTTTTACAGTGGGCCTTGGCCTTCTCGTCCCGCGGCAAAAAGACGATCCCCGCGGCGAACTTGCCCGCTTCCGGCAGATCGGCCCCGAGGTCCTTCTTGACCACTTTGCGAATGAAATCGTGGGGCAGCGCGGTCAGGATACCGGCACCGTCGCCGGTGTTCGGCTCGCAGCCGCAGCCGCCGCGGTGGTCCATGTTGATCAGGATGGTCTCGGCATCCAGGACGATCTGGTGCGAGCGATCTCCTTTCACATGGGCCACAAAGCCGACGCCGCAATTTTCCTTTTCGAAGCCGGGATCGTACAGACCTTGCTTTTCGGGGCGGACCGTGCGATAGGTTCGCGACGAGTTCTGGGGCTGACTGGTCATGACTCTTACCTTCGTGCTGTTTCGTTCGGAGGCGTTTGAATCGCTTCAATCACCGACGAACCTGCTTTTGGTGTTTGTATCGTGAATGGACGGGTCGGCGAAAGTTATCCCGGATTTCCCGGCTCTCGCTCTCTCGCCTGTCCTTGGTTCGCAATACAGGACTCAAATTTACATGGATCTTGACGCAAGGTCGGTAGGGACAATCTCCGCGATTGGTTTCCCGCGGTAACGTCCTTACCGATGGAAACCGTTAAGGGGTGGCGGAAACTCCGTCTCGGGTACGGACCTCGGCGGCCGGAACGTCGGTGGACCGGGCCGCGGTCGAAGAAGAGGTAGTGGCGTAATCCGCCGAGGAGCCCTCTTCCGCATGGTCGACAATCTTTCGGTCGACAGGCTGACGGTCGACCGTGTGGTCGGCGGCTATCTGGGCAGCCTCCGCTTTTTCGTGCAGAAGCTGAATGAATCGCCGCGCTGTTTTGCCTAGCTGCTTCCCTTGACGGGTCACAATCCCCAGCGGTCGAACCAAGGTTTGACCCGCGATGGGAATCGCCACCAGGCTGCCGGAAGCGACTTCCCTTGTGACGGTATGGATCGGCAGCAAACCAAAACCGGCGTCGATTTCGATCGCGCGCTTGATCGTCTCGATGTTATCGAACTGCATCACCACCTGGACTTCCGCCCCATGGGTGGCCAATACGCGGTCGATCTCGCGACGGATTTGCAGTTGCGGATCAAACCCGACCATCTTCCGCCCATCCAATTCGTCCAGCCAAACCGACTCGCGGTGGGCCAAATCACTTTCCGGGCAGCAGACCAGAACCATCGGCTCTTCCCGCCACATGTCCGCTTTGACCGTTTTCGTCGTGCTCGGATAGCTGACCAAGCCGATATCAACCTGGTCCGTCTCCACCAAATGCACGACCGTCGCCGGATGCTGGTACTGCAGCCGCACATCCGCCTTGGGATGCTGCCCCAGGAACTCCTGCACGCAGTCGTTCATGTGACTCAGCCCGACCGAGTAGATCGAGGCGATGGTCACTTGCCCCGCCACTTCCTGATGCAAGGAGCGGACATCTTCTTCCAAGGCGTAATATCGGTGTACCAGTTGGCGACACCCTTGGTAGTACATCTCCCCTTCAGCCGTAGGGACCAACGGACGTTTCGATCGATCGATCAACTTGACGCCCAGCCGTTCCTCCAATTGGTGAACCATCTGGCTCGCCCCCGACTGTGAAATGCCATTCTCGTCCGCGGCGCGCGAAAAACTTCGCTGCCCGACGACATCGCAGAACACTTTGAGGGATTTTACGTGCATGAATGGCCGGGGTACCGGAGGTTGAGCATGGGGCGACGGTGGGGACGTCGACCGAGGCAAACGGATTATGCGGAAACCAAATACTGATCAGCCGCAGAATTACAAAAGGCAATGTCAGAGTAGGAAGCGTGTCCCGATTCGTCAAGGTTCCCAGCCTGATTTTAAGGGCCATGTTCGCCCCGCTGTTCCCTTTTGGGATGCCTAAGTTGAGGATATCAAACAGCTTACAACGGGATAAGCAGCCCCCAAGGGTGGTCAAGAAATGCTCTTGTGGTGGTCATCCGATCCCGGATTGACCCCTTTTTCACGGCCCACCCAATCCAAACCAATCCACCTCTGCCAAAAACTCTTCTGCCCCATAGGCGGCATGGGCCAAGATCGGTGGCACGCAGTGCCGCGCCAGTTCGTCTCGGTTGGAGGTTTGACTGAGGTCGTTCTCTGAGGGGGACTGGGTGTCGTTGAGCACGATCCCGGCCACCGGCAGGCCATCGCCGTAGCTGGTGGCGGTGATCAAGGTTTGCAGGGTCTCGTTAATCACCCCGAGGCGGTTGGCCGCGACGACGATCAAGGGGTACCCCATTTCCAGGGCCAAGTCGGCGACGTAATCGTCGTCGGAGATGGGGCTCATCAGCCCGCCCGCCCCTTCGACCAGGACGATATCGCACTGCCCCAGCTCATGCCGCTCGGCCCAGTACTCCAGGCCGATCCGCAGCAGCTTGGCGTCCACCCTTTTCCCCTCCGCGCGCGCTGCCAAATGAGGAGCCAGCGGCGCGGCGAAATATTGGGGGCAAACCGCTTCCAACGTTCCCGGCCGACCCGCGGCTTGCCACAAGTGCAGGGCGTCTTCCGAGACAAGTTGCCCCTGCTGCTGCACACAGCCGCTGGCCACCGGCTTATAGACACCGACGGTTTTTCCGGCTTGAACGAGCGCCTTGGCGATCAAGCCACCGACATGGGTCTTGCCGACCTCGGTATTATTTCCGGTAATGAACAAGCCCACAGGTGGTTTTCGCATCATGGGGTGCAGAGTACCATTTCGCGTTGGGTTGTCCCAGTCGGCCACATAGGCGAGTGGTTACGTCACGTTTTCACCCTTCTTACCTAAGCGAGCGCATGAGCACGCCGGATAAAATCAACGTGGCCGTGGTGCAGATGTCCTGCACCGACAACAAACAGCAGAACGTCGAGAAGGCCCTCGCGAAAATTGCCGAGGCGGCCCAAAAGGGGGCGAACATCGTCTGCCTGCAGGAACTGTTCCCCGGGCTCTACTTCTGCCAGACCGAGGACCACCTCAAATTCCAACAGGCGGAGCCGATTCCCGGCCCCACCAGCCGCGCGATGCAGGCCGCCGCCAAGGAGCATGGCGTGGTGGTGGTCGCTTCGCTGTTTGAACAACGCGCCGCCGGGCTGTACCACAACACCACCGCCGTGTTCGACGCCGATGGCGCGGACCTCGGCATCTACCGCAAGATGCACATCCCGGACGATCCCCACTACTACGAGAAGTTTTACTTCACCCCCGGCGACTTAGGGTTCCGCAGCTTCCAAACCAAGTTCGGCCGGATCGGGGTTTGTATCTGCTGGGACCAATGGTTCCCCGAGGCGGCTCGGCTGACCGCGCTGACCGGGGCGCAAATCTTGTTCTACCCCACCGCCATCGGCTGGCTGCACGACGAGAAACAGGAGTATGGCCTGCAACAGGTGAACGCGTGGGAAACGATGATGCGGAGCCACGCGATCGCCAACGGGGTGTTTGTCGCCGCGCCCAATCGGATTGGAATTGAAGAGAACATCGAGTTCTGGGGGCATTCGTTCATCTCTGACCCCACTGGGCAACTGCTGACGGTCGGCTCGCACGATCAGGAAGAAGTGTTGGTGACGGAATGCAACCTGGCGCAGGTCGAGTTCGCGCGGACCCATTGGCCGTTCCTGCGAGATCGCCGGATCGACGCCTATGGCGGGCTACTCAAGCGGTACATCGATGACGGGAGTTCCGCCCAGTGAGCGACGCCACACCGCGCGAACTTGGTTACCGCTGGCCCGCTGAATGGGAACCGCATCGCGGCACCTTGCTGGCCTGGCCCTATAACCGCGAGTCTTGGCCGGGGAAGTTCGAGCCGATCCCCGGGGTCTATCGGCAATTGGTCGAGACGCTGGCCCAGTTCGAACCAGTCCACATCAATGCGGCCCCTGGTCCGGTGATGGACGAAGCGGAGCGATTGGTCGGCAGTATCACTAACGTCACGCTGCACCCCATTCCCACAAACGACGCGTGGGCCCGAGACCATGGCCCGACCTTCCTAGAAAGCACGACTGGCGGCCCATGGAGCGCCGTCGATTGGAACTACAACGCGTGGGGCGGCAAGTATCCACCTTGGGACGACGACCAGCAGGTCCCGGCTCGGCTGGCCGAGCGGCTTGGCTTCGCGCGGTTTTCGCCGGGGATCATCATGGAAGGTGGGGCGATCGACGGCAACGGAGCGGGCCTCGTGTTAACCACCACCGAGTGCCTGCTGAACCCCAACCGCAACCCCCATCTTTCGCAAGAGCAAACCGAAACTTACCTTCGCGACTACCTCGGCGCGAAGAAAATCCTGTGGTTGGATCACGGGATCGCCGGAGACGACACCGACGGCCACATCGACGAACTGGCGCGGTTCGTCAGCCCCCGCAAGGTGTTGGCCGCAAGCGAAGAGAACAAGGCGGACGAGAACTACGCCGCCCTGCAAGCCAACCTGATGGCCCTGCAAGAGATGACCGACGTCGATGGCAACCTGCTAGAGGTCGTCCCCCTGCCGATGCCGAGCCCCCTGTACCAGGACGACCAACGTCTCCCGGCCAGCTACTGCAACTTTTACATCGCCAACGGCGCGGTGCTGGTGCCGCAGTTCGGCGACCCACGGACCGACCGCATCGCCCTGGAGCTTCTCAAAGAGAGCTTCCCGGAACGAGAAATCATCCCCTTGCCGGCCCTTGATCTGGTCTGGGGCCTGGGAGCGTTCCACTGCATCTCGCAGCAGATTGTGGGATAACGCGGCGTCTCCCCGCCGTCCGTCGTAGCCACGCCAGCGCGTCGTAGCCACGCTTGCCAAAAGCGTGGGGGGAAGTGTTAACCCGCTTCGCCCCACGGTTCAACCCCTACTCGCATATCTCCCACGCTCTGCGCGAGCGTGGCTACGTAGCGGTTTACGCCGAATAGGGTCTCGGCCCCCTTTCTGCTATGATGCCAACCATTGGTTTTCGCATCACTCCCTTGGACGTTGGCATCGATGTTTTCCGTTGAGACCCTGATTTTAGTGGGCGGGGTGCTCCTGCTGTTGGGCATCGCCTCGAGTAAGCTTTCATCCCGGTTGGGCGTGCCGGGCCTGGTGTTGTTTTTGCTGCTCGGGATGCTGGCCGGTTCCGAGGGGCCGGGTGGGATCGAGTTCGAAAACTACCCCCTCGCCTACGGCATCGGAACCTTAGCCTTGGCCTTGATCCTGTTCGACGGTGGTTTGAGCACGCCGATCTCCACGGTGAAGGCGGTTTGGAAACCGGCCCTTTCGCTGGCGACTGTCGGGGTGTTGATCACCGCGGTCATCACCGGGCTGGCCGCCTCTTGGGTGCTGGGGCTTACGCTTTTGCAAGGACTGCTGCTCGGCGGGATCGTTAGTTCGACCGATGCCGCGGCGGTGTTTTCGATTCTTCGTAACGGTGGCGTCGGGTTGCCTAAGCGGATCGGCTCGATCCTGGAGGTCGAGAGCGGGTCCAACGATCCGATGGCGATTTTCCTGACCATCGGGTGCATCGAACTGCTGACGGAGCGGATGACGTTTGGGCCCGCGCTGTTTGGTTTGTTTCTGGCCCAGATGGTGCTGGGTGGTTTGTTTGGCGTGGGGATGGGCTACTTGGCGACCTGGGTTGTCAATCGCATCGAGCTCGGGGCCCCGGGCCTCTATCCGGTGCTGGTCACCACCTTTTGCCTGCTGACCTTTGGCTTGGCGGCCCAGTTTGGCGGGAGTGGGTTTTTGGCGGTGTACATTGCCGGACTGGTGCTGGGAAACCAGCGGATTGTCTTTCGCGGCGGCATCCGCGTTTACCACGACGCGATCGCCTGGCTCTCTCAAATCATGATGTTCGTGATGCTGGGACTCTTGAGCTTTCCGAGCAGGCTGTGGGATGTCGCCCCGCAGGCCTTGCTGGTCGCTTTGGTGTTGGTGCTGGTGGCTCGGCCGATCTCGGTTTGGCTTTCCATGCTGCCATTTCGCGCCCGGTGGAAGGAACTAACCTTCATCTCATGGGTCGGTCTGAAAGGGGCAGTGCCGATTACCCTCGCCACCTTCCCCTTGATGCAAGATGTCCCCTCCGCCAAGCTAATTTTCGACGTGGTGTTCTTCATCGTAGTGGTTTCCGCTTTGGTGCAAGGGAGCACCATGGCGGCGGTGGCCGGTTGGCTGGGGCTGCGGCAACCGACCGAGCCCGCCCCGCCGGTCACTCTGGAAATCAGCTCGCTGCGGCAGGTCGATGGCGAGATCGTCGACTTCACGATCCGACCCAACAGCCGCGCCGTCGGCCGCTTAGTCAAAGACTTGGCGCTGCCTGAGGGGGTGGTGATCGCCCTGATTGCGCGGGGAGATCAAGTGATCCCGCCGCAAGGCCGGACGGAGATTTTGGCGGGGGATCATGTGATCGTCGTGCTCCGGCCGGGCACGCGACCGCTGGTCAATCAAGTGTTCGGCGGCGACGACGACAGCCGCGGAGAAATCCCCGCGGCACTGGAGTTCCCCCTGCGTGGGTCAGTCACCTGCGCGGAACTGCACGAACTGTACGGCATCCTGATCGAAGCCCCACCGGAAGAGACGTTGTCCCAGGTGATGCGCCGCAAGCTGGGTGGCGGCACCTTGAAAACCGGCACCGCTATCAGCTTCGGCCCTTTACTGCTCCGCATCCGCTCCCTCGACACCGAAGGGAACATCGAACTGGTCGGGATGGCCTTTCTCGCAGAAAGCGAAATCACCCAAGCAGAACGGCAACAGGCCCTGAAGCCAGGCGGGGCGGTGAAAGAGGATATGCCGAGTGTAGACCTGCCAAGCGAAACGAAGGACGATCCCTCGTCGTAGCCACGCTCGCGCAGAGTGTGGCTACGCTGCGGAATACTGTCCATCACGAAATTGTATCAGTGACGAAGAATGGAGGTTGAGGAAATAAACTAGCCGTTATCCTGGCGCTTAATGAATTCACTGAACAGCGGAACGGCAAAGGAATACTTACCGTGCCGATTTTTATAGATAAGGCCCACATTCGTAAGAGTATTAAACATCTGGCTTACATGACTTGAGCTAAAAGCGCGATTGAGAAAACTTTTCGACTCTTCCACTACTTCCTGAACGGTGAACTCGGAATTGGCGTTTGCAAGATTTGCGATCACCTGAAGCAACTCTCGCTGCCGATCGGTGGCTTTTGCCCATCGACCAGCAAAAAAATCGGAGTCGAGCTTTCGCGTTACTTCACTCAATTGTATCGCTAGGCTTTCTCCATTTCGTTGTTTTTGCAACGCAACATCATATACCTCGCGACATATAAATTGAATGAAGTAGGGATATCCGCCTGAGATTTCCACGATGTCGTCAATCAATTCATCCGAGAGTACAATCTTGCACTCCGAGGATTCGATCGGCTTCTTGATGGCGTCACGACTTTCATCTTGTGTTAATCCATCTAAAAAAACAACGCGGAACATTCGCTCCGCGAAGGTCCTTGCTTCCACTAACCTAGGAAAAAGGGTGGGGAGACCGGTCATTACGAGCATAAACGGAATTCCCTTTCGCTGCAGCGACTGAAACACGTCGAGCAATAGCGAGAGTGGAAACTCATCTTTGTCCGTTCTATCGGCCATATTCTGCGCTTCGTCATAAGCGAAGATTAAGCCTCGCGGAAATTGGCTCTGCGTTTTGAGGCAGTCCCATGTAAATTCCAATACACCTTTTAGCTTATCCAGGGTCAGTCCTGGCACGGAGTGAAATATATTCAGTAGCAAGTCATAATTTAGTGGTTGTGATTCGATGGAAACTTTCGGATCAAACCCAATTCGAGGCGCGGTGGCATGTGAAATCATGACTGAAGATGTCACAAGCGAAAGGTCTGTCAGAAGTCTTATCGCCACCCGTTCTTCACTAAGGGAAGTCGCTTCGGTAAGGTCTGAGCCTGCCCAAAGCCAGTTTGCCTCGATCGCTATCGGCTTGAACGTGTCAAGAAGTACGGTTTTTCCGACACCTCGCAAACCAGTGAGAACCATATTCTCCAGGATCGTTTCCTGCTCAAGTAAGCGTTGAAACTCACGTTTCTCATCTTCTCTACCGGCAAGATAGGGAGGCATATGCCCGGCACCTGGTCGGAATGGATTGATCGCTTGAGGAAGTTTTGCTTGGTTCATTTTTTAAAGTCTCACTTAATCGCGGCTTGCCCTTCCTTGACTAAGATTAGGCCGAGAGGTAACTTTAGTCAAGCGGGTTATTTTCCATTTTGGCTGGTGGACTAAATTTTTGGGGCATCAACGGTTGTTATCTACTCCGAAAATTTGAAGAAAACACCATCCTCAGTTACTGCCTGGCAATGGCAACCGTGGTGGTCAGTTCACGCGGCTAGGGGATTTATCGCAGGACCGCCGGTCGCGATGGCATGTCTTGCGATGATGGTTTCGCCGATTCTTTGGCGACGCTGGTGGGCCGTCACCTTGGCAATCATGGCAGCGGCGTCTTGGCTGTTTTTCGGTTACGCTCTTGGCTCGGCGTTGTACGCCTGATGGGACTTGGTGCGTGAACCGCGGAGGGCAACGGCTAAAACAGCCCGCGGCGCGCAAAAAAAATCCCCGGCAAGTTACCGGGGATTCTGGTTCGTTAAATTTTCCGCTTACTGGCAGTCGACGCAGCCGCTGCTGCCGTAAGCTCCGCCGCGCACTCCGCCGTAGCCGTAGGCTCCGCCGCGTCGGCCGTGGATCACGCCGGGCAGGATGGGTTGGCTGTGGCCGCCGTGGTGGAGGCTGTGGCCCAAGCCGTGGTACATGGCGGCGGTCGGTTGACCTTCCGCATAGCCCCAGGGGCCGCGGACGTAGTAGACGCCGAACTGCGAGGTGTGCGTCGGTTGGACCGGTGTCAGCCGCAGGTTACCGTGGGAGGTCATCCCGCCGGGGTGCTGCGAGTTGAACTGGTGATGGATCGGGGTCATCCGGCTGCTCGGCACACCCCAGCCATAGCTCGACTGCATGGCGGCGGTCGGCGGGACGACCTGGGCCAGTGGCGTGCCGTAGTTTTGGTAGGCGTACGCACCATGCCAAGGGGCTTGGGCCGCGTGGTAGGCCGACGCGTTGTTGGCATACGTGCGGCTCCAGGGATGGCCTGCCTGGGCGGAATGAGTCAGGCCGCCGGCGATCAAGGTCGCCATCAACATCGCGATGCTAAAGATTCGGGTCATGCGAAGGGTTCCTAAATCGTCCAGCGACGACAGTAATGGACGTCGGCCGGTCTGAAGGGTTCCGGGGGGGGACAACAAAGCGGGGCCGCCGCTCGGACTAAAACAACGGATTACGGGCTTTCAACAACTGCGGAGTGCGGTACCAATTGACTTTCGTCCGGTTGAAACCACGTCCCCCGTTATAGGAATGATAGTACGTGCGATGGTGCTGGTACAAAAATTCGTGCGGAGCGAACGGGGGATAGGTGATATGCGTGTAGCCCACGTAGGGTGGGGTCGTGATCGGCGCGACGTACATCTCCGCCGGATAACCGTAGTGCGGGTCCTGCACGTAGAAGTTATGGACCGGCTGCGAGGGGACCGGAACCACGCCGTAAGGTTCGGCCTGTGCCGATTGTCCGGCGTAGAGCCCACCCAAAACCATGACCGCCGCGGCCAAACTTCCAGTGATCAATCGTTTCATCGCAGTCTCCCTGTGAATCGCGGCAATTGTCGTGGGCCGCAATATGTGTCCCGAGTGGGATGTGTGTCCGTAATCATTGAATTTACGCGGTCGCCGTCGATGCACCTTGTGCGTATCGCCGCCACCGGCCTGGTATTGGTAGATCGGAAAGGCTTCAGAGCGTGGGTGAGTGTTTCTCACTGGGCATTGCCAAAAACCCCCAATCTTCCGAAGACAACGACAGCCACCATGCCTTCTTTTTCAGTGCTATCCACGTAATCGCTAAACTTTACTACAATTGGCCGTTTCCGGTTTTACGCCCTTCGCGCCTGATGCGAGGTGGGGAGTTGGCCGATGAACTGTTGCGGGTGGCCCGACTTATCGCGGCATGGGCGGGGCAGTCCGAACACCCCGGGCGAACGATCGACTGAGAACAGGAGGCAAAGTTGTCTGAAGGTACGGAAACAGCAGCACGGTCCGATAAAGCCAACGGGAACCCGTCCAACGGGACCCCCAAACGCCGCGCCACCGCCGAGTCGATGGCCAAGAAGCAGCGCGAGATCTCCGTCAGTGAGTTTTTCGCCAAGAACCGCCACCTGCTGGGGTTCGACAACCCTCGCAAGGCCCTGCTGACCACGGTCAAGGAAGCGGTCGACAACTCGTTGGATGCCTGCGAAGAGGCGGGCATCGTCCCGGAGATCTGGGTCCATATCGAGCAGGCGGGCGAAAACCGCTACAAGGCGGGCATCCAGGACAACGGCCCCGGGATCATGAAAAAGCAGATCCCGCTGATCTTCGCCAAGCTGCTGTATGGGTCGAAGTTCCATCGCCTGCGGATGAGCCGCGGCCAACAGGGGATCGGGATCAGCGCCGCCGGGATGTACGGGATGCTGACCACCGGCAAACCGATCAAAATCATCTCCAAGACCTCTCCCAAAAAGCAGGCTCACTACTACGAGCTGCGGATCGACACCAAACGGAACATCCCGGAGATCCTCAATGGCAAAGGGGACGGAGAAGACATCCCGGCCGGCGACGCAGGCCTGAAATACATTAAGGACAACGAGATCGAGTGGGTTACCCATTACGATCCGCGGACACCGGAGGGGGAGCCGAAGGAAGTTCCGCATGGTACGCGAGTCACGATCGAACTGGAGGCCAAATACACGCGGGGTAAGGGGAGCGTCGACGAGTACCTAACGCAAACCGCGATCGCCAACCCGCACGTCACGCTGCACTACACCGACCCCGACGGCGTAACCCAGGTCTTCCAGCGATCGACCGAGAAATTGCCCCCGGAGGCGATCGAGATCAAACCGCACCCTTACGGGGTGGAACTGGGCCGCTTGGTCAGCATGCTCAAAGACACCAACGAAACGAGCCTGACCGGTTTTCTCACCGACTCGTTTTCAAGGGTCTCCTCCACTGTCGCCAAGCAGATTTGCGACGAGGCGAAGCTCAGCAGCCGGATGCGATGCAAGCGGATCGACCGCGATCAGGCAGACCTGCTGTACAAGGCGATCCAAAAGACGAAAATCAGCAACCCTTCGACCGACTGTATCGTCCCGATCGGCGAAGACCTGCTGCTCAAGGGGATGCATCAGGTGGTCCCGGCGGAGTTTTACGCCGCGGCGACTCGGCCACCGGCGGTCTATCGGGGTAACCCGTTTCTGATTGAGGTGGCCTTGGCCTACGGCGGGGCGGTCGAGACAACGAAGATCGGCAAGGAACTGCTTAGGGACCTGGCCAGCGAAAGCGACGCGCGAACCGTGCGGCAGTTTTTGATTATGACCTTCAATGGCCTGGGCCCCGATGCGGCCGATAAGATCCTCAAGAAGTCGAAATTGGGAACCCGCAAGAGCCCCAACAAGCTCAAGCCGAAGGAACTGGACGCCCTGCACGAGGCGATGCAGGACATCAACCTGAGCGAAGGGCAGTCGATGCAGGTCTACCGCTACGCCAACAAGGTGCCGCTCCAGTTTCAGCATGGAGCGTGTGCGATCACTCAATCGGTCGCCCAAACCAATTGGCGGGCCTACGGTTTGAGCCAATCGCGCGGCAGCCTACCAAGCGGGCCGCTGACGCTGATGGTCCATATCGCCAGCGTGTGGGTGCCGTTCACGAGTGAATCGAAGGAGGCGGTCGCCAGCTACCCGGAGATCCAAAAGGAACTGCGTTTGGCCCTGCAAACGGTCGGCCGCAAGCTGGGGATGTTTTTGCGTCGACGGTTGAAGGTAAAGCAACAGGCGGATCGCCGCAGCATCTTCCTGCGATACCTGGGCGAGGTGGCGACCGCCGTGAGCGCGATCAACGGAGTCGACCGGGACGACATGTACCAAAAGCTGGTGGCCGTGGCCAAGAAGAAGACCGCCGAGGCGGACCTGGTGCTCGATGAAAGCGGCAAGGCGGTCGACCCCAGCG
>JBBDIM010000035.1:0-9088 GCA_040880405.1 Pirellulaceae bacterium
AAAGGTGGCAGCGCAATGAAGTGGCTGATGACAAACGTGCGAAACTTGAGACGCGACTGCGATGGCAGCGTGTTCGTGGAGTATTTGCTGCTCCTCACCATCGTGGGAATCGGGGTGATCGCCGGGCTGGCGACCATCCGCGGTTCGCTCCTGAACGAACTCCTAGAACTGGCTCAGGCGATTTCCAACTTGGTTGCCTAAGCTGGTAAATCCAAAATCAAGCGGCGGGTCCTCAAGAGAGGTCATCGCTTGGCGATCGATCCCAGACAGGCGGGATCAAACGACCAAACCAACTTCAAAACTCCGGGGGGAGTCCTCTTCACGTGTACCATTCCACGGCCCAGGCTGAACGTTCGCCCAGTATCGATCCGTGCGGAGCTTGCATCCGTCGATCGTTCATTGGCCGATGTCATTCGCGGCGTGGCATTGAGGTTCTGGAAGCCATTTTGGTGATCCCCATTTTGTTGATCGCCATCCTATCCGGTTTTTTGTTCGGCCCGCTCATCGCGGTCGATCAGATGACCCGCAGCGCGGCGGAGGACGCGGCTCGTGAGGGGGCAAAGCAGCGTGGCGGCCAAGTCGTCGAGGAGATTGTCGCAGAGGTCGTGACGCCTATTTTGGCGGTCCATGGCCTGAGCCTCGACCCCGGCGGTGGCGCGATGGTCATTGTCGAACAACTGAATCAAGTGAGTTGCCTGGGGGATGTCACCCAGTGGAATGACTGCCCAGAGACTTCAAGCGTTATCCATTTCGCGGAGGTTCGCGTGACGGTTCGCGTTGCGGTCGAGGCGGCTCCGATTCCCCAAGTCCTGGCGTATTTCGGAATCGATCTAACGCCCCGAACCTTGGAATGTACGGCCGTGGCGCGGCGAGACTTGGGATTACTAGGCATCTAACCTTCACATAGCCTTCACACATCGTTTTGTTCGCTTTCCAAGGACTGGGAAGGCAAAAACTTCGCAAGGATGCGACCGTTCGGCCTGACTTTTTGTCGGAAACCAAGCGTTGTCCACTTTGCGTGAAACATCCCTGCCCGCGTCCTCCCTGCAAGGCGGCTCCTTGCAAGAAGACACGCTGCATGAGCCCGCCGCGGATCTCGCGCCGGTACTCAGCGAGCGGTGCATCCTGACCTGGCGTCAGGCGGCGCTGTGTGGGCTGCTGGGCGTGCTGTTTCTGCTGGTGGCCTATCTGCCCCTTTCGCACCACAGTGTTGCGAAATACAGCGTATGGGTCCATTTGGCTCGGGGCGAAGCGATTTTGAATCAGGGTACATTGCCCACCGTTGATCCGGTTTCCTCGCTTTCGGCCGGGCTCGCGTACGTGGAAACCTCCTGGCTGGCGAACACGCTGTTGGCCTGGGTCGCTTCGGTTTCTCTGCATCACTTGGCGCTGTTGGTCACCGTCGTCACCGCCTCGACCATCCTGCTGTTGGCCGGCAATGCCTGGCACCAGACCCGCAATACGGCGGTGGTGGCTGGGGTGGCAATCCTCGGTTTGCTCGGCATGTCGGCCGACCTCACCTCGGCCGGGCCGCGGATGTTCGCCGGGCTGCTGTTTGTGTTGCTGCTGTTGGCAGACAACCGCCGGGCAACCTCTTGGATGACGTGGCTCGCGACCCCGCTGATCGTGCTGCTGTGGGCCAACTTAGATGCCACCACGGTGGGTATCCCGCTCCTTTACCTCACCCTGAAAGCCGTGGGAGCCGCGTTCGACGGCTGGCAGTCGCGCGAAACGTCGCTGCTCCCAGCAAAAACCACCAATGAACGGCGGGGGTTAACCCCGCCGCTCGGCGCTCTTTTCCTCGCTGAGCTCGCCCTATTAGTTACCTTGGCCACACCCCTTGGGGCACGGCTCTGGTGGGAACTTCTCGGCCAACTACAAACCACGGCCAGCGCGTTGGCCTCCGGCACCACCTGGATTTGGGCAAGTCCCGCCGGGGTTGCCATGGCGGCGCTGTTGCTGCTCGCGGCGGTCGCCCTGCGGACCAGTCGCTTGACCCTGACCGCGACGCAGCTTCTACCGCTGGCCGGTTTGGGCCTGTTGGCGCTGGCCCAGCCCGCGGCGGTTTTGTGGTGTACGCCACTCGCCCTGCTCGTGCTGCTTCCACATTTGAAAAGCGGACTCAACATCCAGGCCGATCCGGCTGTCGATCAATCGGCAACTTCCGCCGAAGAGGCCCAGCGTCCCTTGCGGTTCGCTTATTCCATGGTGGCGGTGCTGGTTGTCTGGACCACCTTCGCGTTTTCACCCCATAGCCACTTCCTGCTCGGCAATTCCCCGCGGACCGAGCGTCAACTGTTGGATCAACAAACGCCGCTCGGGGCGGTCGATTACCTCAGAGCGAATCCGGTCGATGGGCTCGTCTGGGCTCCGGCCCCGTGGGGAGATTTCCTCCAAGCGAAACAGGGTGCCGCGGCGTCGGTCTACACCGGCTCCGCGATGGAAAACCTGCCGCAACAGGCCCGGTTCGATTACGGCAAGCTGTTGCGGGGCGAGAATGGCTGGGAAACCATCGCCGACCGCTACGACATCGACTGCTTGGTGCTCGACAAACGGGCTCAACGGGCCTTCGTCGAGTCCACCGCGAGTCCCGTCGAGGGCTGGGTGGTCAGCTATCAAGATGAAAAATCCCTCGTGCTTCGCAGGAGGGATGCCTGATGACACACTTCCGCAAGTCGGGCGCGGTTTCGTCCACGGTGCTGTTTGCCGGATCGCAACTGTTATTCATGGCGGTCTCCACGGCGATGCTGTGGCGCGGGGCTCCCGCTCCGGTCGAAAGTTTGCCCCCCTGGACCAAGCGTCCCCATCAGGTCACGCTCGCCTACGACCTGCCGGAGGCGATCACCGATGACCAACTGCTGGAGGTGCTGCACGCCTTGCGGCCCCGGCTGAATCATCCCCAACCGAAAATCAACCACGTCGACCACGCCCTCCGGTTCTGGGGCCCGACGGCCACGTTTACCGACCCGGCGTGCCTCTCCGGAGCGGAGATGTTCCGGATTTTGGCGGACCAGAAAACCTTCCACGAGCGGTGGGGCACCGCCGAGCCGGCGTTCATCCGCTGGGGTGAATTCGGCCCTGAGTTCCGCACCGGCGAAGGGAGCGCTTCGGCCAGCCATGTCGACCACACCCTGGGCACCTGGTCCGAGATCGGGGCCCCGCTCGATCAAACCATCCGGTTCGCCGTGGCGGCGGACGATGCGACAAGCGAGGGGCAAACGACCCTCCGGGAAATGCTCTCGGCCGCCCTCAGGGGTTTCCGCCTGAATCAGTTGGAATACGAGTGGACCACCGTCGCGGCCGCTTCCTACGCCACCGGGCCCACCTTCTTCCTCTCGCAAGATGGCGAACGGGTCACCTTCGACCTGCTGGCCGAGCGGCTGATGCGGCAAGGCTTTAACGAAGGGGTTTGCTTTGGCAATCACCGGCTGTATAGCCTGGCCCTGCTGCTCCAGTTCGACGAGCAAGTCGGGCTGTTCCAGCAAAGTAAGACCCGCGCCGCGGTAGTTGAACATTTGGACGAAGCCACCACGCGTCTAGTCAATAGTCAGGCCGAAGATGGCTCCTGGGATAAAAACTGGCCCGATCCGAGCCTGCCGGTCGCGGACGACATTTTGAGCGGGCCGCAGGCGCGGCGGCTGTTGGCGACGGGTCATGCCTTGGAGTGGTGGGCGATTGCCCCGGCGGAAGTTCATCCTCCCCGGGAAACGATCATCCGCGCCGCCCAGTTTTTGGTCCACGAAGTCCGGGGGATGGAGCCCGCCACCATTGATGACAACTACACGTTCCTGACCCACGTCGGCCGGGCCTTGAGCCTCTGGCGGGGGAAGTTTCCTCACCAGCTTTGCGACCAAATCAACCAGCGTTACCCGGCGGCGGCCACTCCTTAGGGCTGTGGTCCCTAGGGCTGCGGCGTTATTGGCTACCGGACGAAGCGAACTTTTTATTAGGTACACCGAGCAATGCGAAACTTGAACCTCACCCAACTAGCGGCCCAACTGTGGCACGACGAACGCGGGTTCGTCCAATCGGCCGAATTGGTCCTGATCGGCACGTTGGCGGTCATCGGGCTGATTGTCGGCTTGGCCGCCTTCCGGGATGGCGCGGTCCAGGAACTGGGAGACTCCGGCGTCGCCGTGGGGCAGTTGGATCAGTCCTACTCGGTGGCGATCACCGGCGGGGCCGATGACTTGGACGACATCACCGTGAGCGAAATGGGTGGCGTGGTCGAAATCGAAGGAGATTTTGGGGCGGTCACCTCCACCTCCACCTTCAACAACTACAGCTACGAGGACCTGCCCGATCAGGGTGACAACGACCCACAAGGCCCGGGCGATCCTCCGGCCGGAATCGAGTACACCACCGGGGTCTCGGAAGGGGAACCGCTACCGTAGCGACGGGGTCGCAAGGCCGCCGCGGAGAGGCACTCCATTATCGCTAATCGTGCTTATAACTTCCTTGTGAAATATCCACGAATACTTTCCTTTTTATGTTGTAATTCGTTATGACCCGAACAATCATAAATCGAGCTTCGATCCGGCGGCGCGGGAGCGCTTCGATCGTCGCCTTGATTTTGCTGGTCGCGATCGCCTGTTTGGGGATGATCGTCGGGCTGGTTGAGATCCGCGATCAGGTGACGCAGGAATTCGGCGATGCCGCCGTAGCCCTGGATCACCTCGATCAGTCGTACTCGGTGCTGGTCGAGATCGATACCGACGACGACGACATTCCGGATACGGTTGTATACCAAGCGGCCTTTGCAGACCCGGAGCCGACGTTGTCGGATCCGGATGCCGACATTGGCGGAGATCCGCCGGCCGGCCTGACGTTTAACTCACCCACCCCGGGTGAATCGGGGTCGATTACCCCTGCTGGCACGTTGCCGTAAGGCCTTGTTGGCGGCACCTTTTGAACCTGGGCAAGCACCTTTTAGCGTGCCTTGCCCTCTTAAAACTTTGGACCTTACGCCAGCCGTTGTTCGGTTGGCATATTTGTAAGCGTTGTGTGTTTTGATTTCTCGAGTCCCAATCCGTTGGTATTTTTCGTCCGCGGCGGTCGGCGAATCCAAGGGGCAAACGGCCCGGGAAAGCGACTTCACGTGTCTGTTTTTTACTTAAGGGAGAATGAGCTTATGAGTCTCATCAAACGTTTGTGGAATGATGAAGCAGGTTTCATCGTTTCGGCTGAATTGGTCCTCGTCGGCACGATCGCCGTGCTGGGCATGATCGTCGGTTTGTCGGCCGCCCGTGATGGCGTGACCAGCGAACTGGCCGATGTCAGCGGGGCCCTCAACAACCTGAACCAGTCGTACACGATCAACAATGTCATCGGTCACGGTGCCGCTGTTGCCGGTAGTCAATTTCTGGATGACACAGACTATTGTGACGGTCTAGAAGTTCCCGCTGATGATATGGCGTGCATCGTCCGCACGGCACCAACCGCTGGTGAACCCAATGCGGTAGTTCCTGTTGGACTGCCTTAGTTTCCCATTTCACTATGATCGTCGAGTCGCCGGAGCCAATGCTCCGGCCGCTCGGCACCCCGGTTTAGTTTGACCAACAGGAATTACCGGCATTCCATAGGTCAGCCTGTGTCGGACCCAGTGAGATTGCAGCATGGAGGAGGATTGCGTCGGACACAGACTGATCTAAAGACGCGACCCTGGATTTAAAACGGGCACCGTTTTGGCGGAGGCCCATCGTACTTTTTGCGGAAGATGTGCCCCTTGGCTCAAATTGTAATGGTAAACCCCATGACCAGCCTGACCCTGCAAATCGCGTGCGTGCTGGTGTTCACCGGCTTGGCCTGTTTCTGGGACGTACGGACCCGGAAACTGCCGAACTGGATGACCCTGCCCGCGTTAGCCCTGGGACTTTTGTTCCATGGGCTGACCGGTGGCTGGGAGGGGTTGCAGTTTGCCTTGGCCGGTTTCGGGATGGGGTTTGGGCTGCTGTTTGTGTTGATGGTGATCGGCGGAGGAGGGGGCGGGGACGTCAAATTCATGGCGGCCCTGGGTGCCTGGCTCGGCTGGAAACTGATTTTGCTGGTCTTCATTGGCAGCGCCCTGATCGCCTTTTTGTCGATCATCGCGGTGTTTACCTGGAACCTGGTTACCAGGGCCGCCCGACCGGAAACGGGCGAAGAGATCGGGAGCCGCACGGAGCAGGTCTCAGCCGCCCAGCGGCGGATCCCGTACGCCTTGCCGGCGACCGTCTCAGCCTGGATTGTGCTGGGGTTGGTGTATACGGCAAAGTGGATGGAGCTGTAGACGAACAAGTGCCGACGGGGACGTCGGCGATCCCAGGGAGACGGCCCCAGGGGCGAAATGGCTGAAACTTTTGCTGGCATATCAGAGGCTGGCGATTACACTGAATCACTAATATTAAGCAATCAGGCGGAATCGATACGTTAGCCCGCCGCTACGGAGTAGACGATTATGAGGGTAAGTCCGGGAACACTGCTGTTGGGGGTCGTAGCGGTCATGTTCGGCTTGCTGGGGGCCTACATTGTGCGGGAAAACGAAAAGCCACCGGAAGTGGTGGAAGCCCCGCCGGAAACCCCGCGGTCGATTATCGTACCGCAGGCGAGTAGCAACCTGGCACCAGGCCGCCAAATCACCGTGGGGGACATTACCCTCACGCAGATGACACCGGAGCAAATCCGCGCGGCCGGTTTGCCGAGCCAATTCATGAGCCACACGCGGGACATCATCGGCCGGATCGTCCGGCAACCGATGACCAAGGGGGAAGTGTTCGATACGCACCTCTTCTACCCCCAAGGGACCGGCCCCAGCCTGGTCGACAAACTGGAACCGGGCAGCCGGGCGGTTACCGTCAAAGTGGACATGGACAACTCGGTGGAAGGTTTCGCGACCCCGGGGACCTGGGTCGATGTCCTGTTCCGCAGTTTGGAGAACGAAGAAGAGGCCTTCCCGGAGATGACCGTCACCTTGCTCGAAGGGGTGAAGGTGTTGGCGATGAACCGCTCCACCAACGAATCGACCCCGATCCGAAACGGCGACCGGCAAGTCAGCCGAGACCAGGCGACTGTTACCCTGAGCGTCACCCCGCAGCAGGCGATGGCCCTGCGAGTGGTGGAAGACCGCGGCACCTTGGCCTTGGTTCTGCGGCACCCGGACGACATTGTGCCGGGGAACCAATTCGCCGGGCTGACGATGGATCAACTCTTGAATCGTCCGAACGACAAACACCGGATCGAGGTGTTCCGTGGCCATCAGATCTCGCAGGTCGAGTTCCGCTCAAAAGACCGGAGTGACATCGACCCCGAGGCCCTAGCGCGAGACGGAGCCCGCCGCGAAGCCCAGATCCGCCCCTTACGGCAGGACGAAGTGGCGATTCCGGTCGCTGGTGCGGGTGGCGAGGAAGAGTAGGGGGGCCATCCGATCCGGCCTGAACCTTTTTACTGTGGCGATCTTATCACCTCGGAAGTCCTGCCATTATGATCCTGCGACTCGGAAAATCGAAAGCCGCGGCCCACGCCGAGAAGCAAGCCGAGACGGCCCCGGTCGACCCGGCCAAGGTGGAAATTGAGTTCCAGCAGCTCAAAACGGGCATCCACGAGGCGCTGGTGGAATCGCTCGACCTGTCGCTGATCGCGCGGATCGACGACCAGCGGATGCGAGACAACGTGCGGAGCCTGTCGTCCGAGCTGATCAAGGCCCATCGACCCCGGATCGACAAGGCGCTGCAAGAGCGTCTGCTGGAAGAACTGCAAGACGAGGTGTTCGGGCTGGGCCCGCTTGAGCCGCTGATGACCGACCCCACGGTGAGCGACATCCTGGTGAACCACGCCCACGATGTGCTGGTGGAACGGCATGGGCGGCTCAAAAAAACCGACATCAAATTCGCCGACAACGCCCATTTGCAGCGAATCATTCAGCGGATTGTCTCCCGCGTCGGACGACGGATCGACGAAGTGAGCCCGATGGTCGACGCGCGGCTGCCGGACGGTTCCCGAGTCAACGCCGTGGTTCCACCTTTGGCCTTGAACGGCCCCAAGCTGTCGATTCGGCGCTTTGGGGCGGAGCATCTGCAACTGAAAAACCTAATCGGCAACGGCACGCTGGACCAGCGGATTGTGGATTTCCTGCAAGCGGCGGTTGCCGGGCGGATCAGCTTTTTGATCTCCGGGGGAACCGGTGCCGGGAAAACCACCCTGCTCAACGCGCTGAGTGGTTCGATCCCGCATGACGAGCGGATCGTGACGATCGAGGATTCCGCCGAGTTGATGCTTCAGCATCCGCATGTGGTCGGCCTGGAGACTCGCCCTTCCAACAGCGAAGGGAGCGGCGAAGTGACGCCGCGAGATTTGGTCCGCAACAGTTTGCGGATGCGGCCCGACCGGATTCTGGTGGGGGAGGTTCGTGGAGCGGAAGCGTTGGACATGCTGCAAGCGATGAACACCGGTCACGAGGGTTCGCTGACCACGATTCACGCCAACGACACGTTCGACGCCTTGCACCGTCTGGAGATGATGGTGGCGATGGCTGGTTTTGAACTGCCGATCGGGGTGGTTCGCAAGTACGTGGCGGCGGGGATTCGGGTGATCGTGCATGTGGCGCGGCTCAAAGGGGGTGTCCGCCGGGTGATGCGAGTGGCCGAGATTTTGGGCGTCGAAGATGGCGAGTACCAACTGGCCGACATCTTCCGCTTCGAACATCAGGGGCTCGACTCCGACGGTAACGCAACCGGCCGACTGGTGGCCTGCGGTTACGAGCCGAACTGCCTACGACGGTTTATCGAATCGGGCGTGGAGATCGACCGCTCGATTTTCAAGGCGGATTAGCGGACACGGCGGCGATCATTTTAACAGCGGTAGGGTGGGTGAAGCCCGATAGGGCGTAACCCACCATTGGTGCGTGTTTGGAATCGCAGGCGCGGATTAGGGACGAAGTTAGCGGCGACTGTCCAAATCCTGACCGCGTTGCCACTACCAACTTGGCTGGCGATGGTGGGCTGGCGAAGACTCCACCCACCCTACCACGAGCGGACACGGCAACGAAAATTTCAAGAGAGGAAGACGTAACGTGGATCAGTTTGTCATACCCATCAGTGGCCAGGCCTTACCT
>JBBDIM010000035.1:9188-45501 GCA_040880405.1 Pirellulaceae bacterium
AGGAAGACGTAACGTGGATCAGTTTGTCATACCCATCAGTGGCCAGGCCTTACCTTACGTGGTATTCGGCGGCGTGGCGGCCGCGCTTGGCGCGATGCTGATGGCGATCCGCGATGTGATGTACGGGGGACGGCAACTCTCTGACGCCGCCTTGCTGAAGAAACTTCCCAAGCGGGTTGAATCGCCGGAGGAGCTTGGCCCGGTCGTTCGGTTCGACCTGTGGCTGGAACGAGCCTCCTATCTCACCAACCTGCACCTCAGTGGCACGATGACCGCGGCCCTGTTTCTGCTGATCGGCTTGACCGGCGGAGCGGCGGCGTGGGTGGTTACCGAGGATCCGCTGATCACGATGGTGGCGGGGGTGCTGGTTTTGATCCTCTGCTTCGTGGTGCTGGGGATCGCGGCGGATCGACAATTGAAAAAGTTTCAGGCCCAGTTTCCCGGGGCGCTCGACCTGTTAGCCAGAGCGGTAAGGGCCGGCGAAAGTTTGGATCAGGCCTTGATTTTGGTCGGGGACGCCTTGGCGGACCCCGTGGCGGGCGAGTTCCGCCGGGTGGCGAAACATCTGGAGATGGGTCTTTCCATCTCCGTGGCGATGCAGTCGCTCAGCTACCGGATTCCGACCATGGATACGCGGATTTTCGCCTCCGCCTTGAGTGTTCACCGAGACGCGGGTGGGAACCTGCCGCATACGCTGGAGCGGCTTTCGAAGGTGATTCGCGACCGGATGGCGTACCATCGCCAACTCAAAAGTGTCACCGGAGCGGGCCGGATCTCGGCCACGATCATCGCCGCGATGGGACCGCTGTTGTTCGCGTACCTGTTTTTCGCCCAACCGGAATATGGGGCGATGCTGTGGGACGACCCGACCGGCCGGATGGTGTTGATCGCGGCGGTGGCTTCCGAGGTGATCGGCTTGTTGATCATTTGGCGGATGTTGAAATCGGATTATTAACGGCTTTTTCCCATACCGGGACCGACCGCCGCTGGCGGATCGAGCGACCGGGCAATAGGCGCAAACACGATGTTCGGACTGTTGGACTCACTCAACCTGGAAGCGTTGAACCTGGAAGCGCTCCGCGGCGGCGGGATGTTCAGCGATTTCGAGGTGCTAGGGACCTTTCTCGGTATCACCCTGGTGTTGTTCGTGGGGGGCAGCCTGTTGATGTCGGCCGGGCAGAACCGCGCGATGGACTATCTGGAAAGCTCCAGCGGCCGCTCGCTGGGGATCTTCACCAAGATGTTTGCCTACATGGTGCCGATCTCGGACGAGGGGCGAAACAAGATTCAAGCGGACATGGTCAAGGCGGGCTACTATGGCCGGTACGCGGCCGAGGATTTTTTGGCCCTGAGAAACGCGGCGATCTTTGCGTGGCTCCTGTTTTTAGCGGCGGCCGTTTATGTGACGGTCGACCAAGGCCAAGTAATGACGATCCGGATCTTGATGCTGGGCGGCATCGTGCTGGCGATGATTTGGGCGATTCCGCGGGTCATTCTTTCCGGAACCGCCGCGGGCCGGGTCAAACGAATCCACTACGCCCTGCCGGACGCCCTCGATATGATCACGATGACCATGTCGGCCGGGATGCCGCTGCAAAGGGCGATCAACCATGTGGGACTGGAGCTCAAAGGCTCGCATCCCGACTTGGCCTGCGAATTGGCGATTTTGGATGGTCAGGCGGCAGCCCGATCGCTGGATCATGGCCTGCGCGAGTTCGCCAAACGAGTCGACCAACCGGACGTGACGGCCCTCTCGACGTTGATTCACCACGCGGAGAAACTGGGTGGCAATGTCGGGACGGCGTTTCATGAGTTCGCCGATAGCATTCGAGAATCGCGGCGTCAACGCGCCGAAGAGAAGGGGAACCGAACCTCGGTTAAGTTGCTGTTCCCGGTGATCTTCTTCCTGGCCCCGCCGATCTACGTGCTGCTGCTGGGGCCCGCCGTCATGGAACTGAGGAACTTTACCCTGCGGGAAACGCAAGAGGGTGGGGTGCTGAATCAGGACGAACTGCTGGAAGAGGCGACGGCCAACCCGTCAGTGATCGGAACGCCCGATCGCTAACTCGTTCGATGCACTAGCCACCTTGAATCGCGTTCTGCACTTCGGTCATGAAGTTGGTGTTGGGGTAAGAATCGAACCCCGGCTGCGAAACCGGCGCGAAGTTGCCGGTTGGCTGCGACAGGGAACGATCGCCGGTGGTCGGGTAGCTGGCCTCTGGAGTCAGGGTCATCGGATACTGCCCGCCGGGCGCGGCCTGGGAACCGCTCTCCAGCGAAGGCAACGCCCTGCCTTGCGAGGGTGTGGTCACCTGGTAGGTGGCTGGAAGCGCGGTTGGAAGCGTGGTTGACGGGGCCGCTTCGGATGTCGGGCCTTCGCCGGTCGCCTGGCTCACCTGGGATTGGGCGACCATGTCGGTGGCTTTGGCCCAATTGGCCTGGGCGATCTCCGCTGAGTTGCCGCCATCTTGCTGGGCGATGCTTTGCGTCTCGCCGCGGTTCTCGCCACCTTCGCGAGGTGGGCCGGGGACAAATTGCTGGATTGGTGGTTGATGCCCCTCAAGCTGAACCAAGGCCTCGGCGGCCGCTTTGAGCGAACGATCGAGGCTTAACGCCTTGAGATAGTTTTGCTTAGCCGTCTCCAAGTCGCCTCGCTGCGACTGCACGTACGCCAGATTCGAGTACGCCTCGGCGTCATCGCTCACCGCGCGGAATTCGCGGAACGCGGCGTCGTACTCTCCCAATTCACCCAGGAGCATTCCCAAGTTGGTCCGAGCCGCAAGGTAGTCCGGATCGATATTGAGAGCCTCGCGGTACGCCAGTTGAGCTTGCTCATGGTTATCGGCCAGGTAATGCATGTAGCCGATATCGCTCAGCAACTCAGCCGAAGGGCTTCCAATGCTCTGGGCGGCGGTTAGATACTCAAGGGCCGAATCAAAATCTCCCTGCTTGCCGGAGACCACACCCATGCGATGCAGCGCGAGCAAGTTTTCTGGGTCTTTGATCAGGACGTCACGATAGATTTTCTTGGCACCCGTTATGTTGCCATGCCGCTCCGATAGCCGAGCGAGGCTGAGCTGCTGGTCGTACATGGGGGTGTTGCGGACGGTTGTGTTCCAAGGTAGCAGGCTTTGATTGGTCGTCGCACACCCGGATGCCCCGCAAGACAATAGCACCACGAGCACAGCCTGGATGTGAGACGATTTTATCAACATGGTAAACCTGCCACCTTAAAATTGAACACGTATTGAACTTTCGCTTCGCAGCGATGGATTTCTAGAATCCGCCGCCAAACCCGCCAAAGCCACCGCCACCACCCATTCCGCCAAAACCACCACCGAATCCGGCACCGCCACGTCCTCCGGAGAGGCCCATGTTGTAGGCGCGAACCGCTTCCGGACTGGTGAGTCCCTCAGAGAAGGCGGGAGCGACAACAACCCGGCCGTCGGCGTCTTCCACGCCCATGGCCACCAACGAGTTGACGACCACTTGGCGGCGTTGTTGGTCGAGCTGATCGTTCAAGTGAACTGCGTAGCCGTACTCGGTATCGGGCCGGGCGCTAGTTCGGCTCCGCTCGACGACAACCGGCATCTCGACCCCGCGTAAGAGGTTGGTGGCGATTTGTTTGACGTGGTCTTCGCCATCCTCATTCAAACGCCAAGCCTTCGGGTCGCCATTGGTATCGAGGAAGTTGGGGACAAATTCGTGTTGGTAGATCACGAATTTGGCCGCCTCGGCGTTCTCTTCCTGGATTTGGTTGATGGCGTCGACATCGGCTCCAAGCATCGGAGGCGAATCCGGGAGGACCCGGGCACCCGACTGGCAACCAATCGCCCCGGCCGCCAGGAGGGCCAAGGCCCAGCATCCCGGCTTGTAGGTAACAGAAACGGTCATTTTACAGGTCCTTGAAATATCAGGTGATCGCGGGAATGTTTTGGGTCATTCGCCTTGTCGCGGCCGCGGAAGCCGGGACAAAGCGGCGATGGATATTATTCGGAGAAACCTTGCGGTCCCGATAGATAATACGACTCACTCTCGTGGTAAGACCGGTGCAACTTGCGAGCCTGACGCTGGGCCTTAATGGTCTCGTGATTATCGAGCCGGATGTTACTCCGCTGGGCAGGCCAGACAGTGCTTCGGTGATCGACGCCTGGTCGGCCTTCGATCTGCTGATGCAGATAGAATGCCTTGTCGGTCGGGTCGGTGACCGCCATGCCCGGCAGATACAACGGAACCTGTTCCCGTTCC
Organism: Pirellulaceae bacterium; assembly: GCA_040880405.1. GTDB lineage: Bacteria > Planctomycetota > Planctomycetia > Pirellulales > Pirellulaceae > JBBDIM01. Next base: position 13,437 of record JBBDIM010000035.1, read on the forward strand.
AGCGGGTGAACCAACTCAGGGCTAACCAGCACAACCAACTCGGTCTCGGTGCGACGGGAGGTTTGCGAGCCGAAGGCAGCGCCCACAATCGGGATGTCGCCGAGGAAGGGCAACCGGGTCCGAGAACCTTCCTGCTCATCCTGGATCAAACCGGCAACGGCCAACCACTGACCTTCCCGCAAGTCGACCGTGGTGGTGACACCGCGAACGTCCAAGCCGGGAATGCCATCGACCGAATTCTGGTTGTTGATGCTGCTGAACGAAGGAGCGACCCGCAGGCGAATCTTGTCCTTATCCAGCACGGTGGGAGTAAAGGCAAGCTGGGTACCGAACCCGCGGAAGCTGGTCGAAACCGCACCGATCCCACCCACGCCAACCGCGGTGGGGACGGCGAACTCACCACCCGCGATGAAGTTGGCGGGCTGGCCACTGATGGTCACCAGGGTCGGTTCGGCCAAAATTTTGGCCATCCCGTTGCTACTGGTGGCCCGAATGAATAGCTCGACGTCGCCGTTATCGAGAATCGCGGAAAGATTTCCGCTCGCCCCGATCACGTGCGAGATGGAGAAGGAGTTTTCGGTCACGCCAAAGTTGAGCCCCAGTTCACGGGCGGCGCTACGCTGCAATTCCGCGATCCGAACCTTCAGCATCACTTGTTGCTCGCCAGGGACATGCAACAAGTTGACAATGCTTTGGGTACGCAGATCCTCGGCACCCGGCAGCGTGGCAACCGTGAGCGAGCTGACGCCAGCCGTGTTGAGATTGCCGACCTGATTGACCGATTGACCACCCAAGACACCCAGAATCTGAGCCGCTTCCTGAGCGTCACGAGCCTGGCCGCGGACAATCAGTTTATCCGCGATGGGAATCAACTGCACAAAGCTATTGGGAAACATCTCATTGATGCGGGCCTGCAACTTGCCGTACTCGATGTCGGCTCGATGTTGTTCCCCCTCATCGGCGGCTACTTTCACCAGGTAGCGAAGGATGGTGGTGGTGCCATCGGGCGCGGCGAACCAGAGGGTCACCGTGGTTTCCCCTGATCGCAGGCCGATGACCTCCAGTTCGGTGGGGCCAAATTCGTTGACCTCAACCACCGCCGGGTTGGTGATGGCGACTCGCGTAATCGGCATCTTGGTCCGCAAGATCTTGGATCGCGAAGGATCGACTCGGAAGATTAGTTCCGGTTCGAGAACTTCACGAATTAAATCGGACTCCTTCATTAGCACGGAAGCCTCTGGTCTCTCCAGAAGACCCGCGTTCCGGGGGCTGGGTAGCTCGGCCCCGAGTTGCGCGAAGACGACAGCAGGCGCAGTCGTCATTGCGCCTAACATAGCCAAGACTGTCAACCAGCGACATCTTGAACTCAAACGGATTGGGCTAAGGTGTTTCATTTTGATAACCACCAGGCGGAAAAATTGAGTGACCGTTTGTCGCAGCAAAAGGTGCGGGGATCAAATCACCAGCACCTAGGCCGCGTGATTTCTTGTTTGGGTCCTACTGCGACCGCGCTAATGGACCACCAGATTTTTCGGACGTCCGCATCGCATGAGTTAAGCCTTATTTTCGGCCCGTACCGATTATGATGGTGCTAGCGACCCTGAGACCTTTCGTTTTGTGACGGGAATAGGCCTCAATCTAGAACACTGGGAAGGTTGGGGGGGATTTTTCATGGGATTGAGGTCCCCACACGCAAGGGTGACAAACTCAGAATTTTTTATCCGACGCTCGATTTTTGATTTCGAACGCCTGTAAGTTTGGGCAGACTAGAGAAGGAGATTCAATCGCATTCTGTTTTCAGGAAAATGCGGTGCGAACTAGCCGAAAAATGAGGGTAACCCGAATTATCGTCGCGATTGGCTACCCTTGCCTCGAATCGGGTCGATGCAACCCAACACTTGCCGTATGGGTGACTTCGTCAGCTAAGCGAGTTTCCGGAGGGAGTTCGCATCCATGGCGAACTTCCCTTGAATCGCATGACTTTTTTGAAACAACGGGATCTTAATTATGACCAGCTTACTTTTGATCACGGCCGTCGTGCTGGGTGGAAACGCCCAGGAAGTTCAGAACCACGAGAACGACTCTTTGCAGCAGCCGGTGATGGTTTACGCATCCGAGTCGTTATCCCCCTCGCTCTTCGACAAAAATGTTCGAGAACGAGAACGCGACGTGGTAATCCAAGCCGCGAATTATCAGGCCGAGCCTAGCACACTGGCTCCGGTCACCAAGGCGCGGCCCACTCCCGCGACACGCCCTGTCTCGACTCGCTCCATTGCGAAGGCTAACCTCGCTTGGAAGCAAAACGAGTCCCCTTCGGACGCCGTGGATAGTTCCATGGCTCCACCGGCACCCATTACTTACGATTCCCAGGAAAAAACACCGCACTACTTTTCCTCGGATACCAGCGGATGTGGTTGCGACACCGGCTGTCCGTCGGATTGCGGTGAATGTGGAAACTGCGGGGCGTGCGGGCATGGAGGCCTTCTCCATGGCTGCGGAGGTCTCGGACTTCATCATGGCGGATACTGGGCCAAGCATTGCTTGCCCAGCCCCTGGCACGCTCCAGGCAACATGACGCCGCGCTACCCGTACGAAGCCTATCCGCAAACCTATTACTACTTCCGCCCTTACAACATGCTGCACATCCCACAACAGCAAGAGATCGCCCGCGGTTGGGTCGACGATCCTGGTTTGCCGTATTCCAATGGCGTGTTCGCCAAGGTCTACGCCGAGTATGAAGCGGACCTGATCAACACGCCTGAGCCGATCCGCCCGATGAGCTACAATCAGCCGCGTCGATAGGCGGACATGCTGAAAATATTGAGATCCCCACGAAGCCCGATCGCATGATCGGGCTTTTTTCGTGAATGAAAAACGGCCTGGCGAATTCATCGCCAGGCCGCTTTCCTCAGTTTTTTTGCTATACGTTAGGCATTGCCTCGACGGCCAGCCGAGCGTTTGGTGCGGGCCGAGACATGACCTCGGGTGCGCGTGGTCAATCCGCTCTCAGCGATCCGCGCCTGTTTGGCGGCGGTTTTGGCCTTGCGCTGGTTCTTCTTGGTTGGATTCAGGCCGATCGATCCCGTAGGACTTCCGCTCACATCAGTCGCCCCGCCCGCGCCCAGTTGCTTTTCGACCGCCGATTTGACTTTGCTGGCGGTCTTGGCTTGCTTGCGTTTCGCCGCTTTTTTGGCGGCCGCGGATTTCGGGGACGCCTTGGTGGCCGCTTTCTTCTTGGGAGCACTTTTCTTTTTCGAAGCGGTCTTCTTCTGGTTTAACTTCTCTTCCTTGCCAGCCAGTTCCTGCCGAACCTCCGCTCGAGAGGAGCGATGCGTCGCGTTCCGCGCGGGTTTAGACTGAGTCTTGCGGGCCTTCGGCGCGGGCTCGGCACCCGCCGCTTCTAACTTGGCCAAGTGTTCCTCGAAGTTTTTCAACGCGTCTTCGAAGATTTCGGTTTTCGTTTGCGTCCGAGTATCCTGGTCCGGAAAGCCGGCCTTATCGCTTTTGGCCCGCGACTGATCGCGGCCTTTGTCCCGCCATTTGTCGACATGCTTTTTGGCACGATCAATGTTTTGCCTTGTCTTGGCCACCGTCAGTGTCCCTAATTCGGGACGTCGACTGGCTTTTACCAAGTTAACTTCCGGATCCGAACAAAGGGATCTTACTTTCGCTAATGCGACCGTCATGGCTATCGTTCTCCCGAGATGCTGTGGCAAAATTCCACGCGACCTACATGATGGCGCGTTGTAACACGCGCAGGCGTGACTACTTCGGTAAATATAGCAGACAACTTCTGGTGGAACAGGTCACTCTTGGCGCGCGTTGTTGCCAGAGATCGCGGATTCCTCACGAGTTCATCAATACTTTATCTCTAATTACCGCACGATACCGCGAATGTTATCATCAGCGTTTCACTACGAAAACGGGAGTGTCTTTGTATGAGGGCTGACGAGAGTAGGGATCAAACCGCGCCGCGGTGAGTCGATTCACGCGCGCGTCGTGCATTGGCAGGAAGAGGTTCCCTCGCCCAACATTCCGGGAGAGTTGCGCGCGCGCTGGGATGGTTCCCTGCGATGAAGCAACCGTGATCCAGTCGTCTTCGCCGATTTCCAACCGGGCCGCGTCCTCTGGATGCATTTGCAAGAGCAACGTTTCAGGATAGAGTTTGCGAAGCGTGGCACTTTTGGCGGTTTTCGTTTGCGTGTGCCACTGGGCAGCGGTGCCTCGGCCGGTGAGAAGTCGAAATGGGAACTGGTCTGAAACCGCATCCGGTGAACTGCGGGAACGTTCAAACACAAACCGGGCCTTTCCATCCGTGTGATAAAAAGTTCCATCTTCAAAGAGTCGCCTTTCTCGGCTTGGCGGCGCTACGTCGTTGGCAACACATGGCCATTGCACGCCACGTTGATCGTCCAGCATGGCGTACTCGCTGATTCCCGTGATATCACACGGCCGATCGGCCGAGCAGCGTTTCATCTTCTGAAACACTTGCTCCGGCGTGGTCCAATCTTGAAACCAATCGCCGCAGCCCCAAGCCTTGGCCAAGAGCCGAAAAATTTGGAAATCGGCCAACGCTTGGCCAGGTGCCTTGGTCACTTTTTTGTGCAACCCGAATCGCCGTTCGGAGTTGATGAAGGTCCCTTCCTTCTCGCCCCAACCAGCCGCCGGCAGCAGCAGATCGGCCATTTGTGCCGTCTCCGTCGAGTGGTACATATCCTGCACGACGAGGAAATCGAGCTTCGCGAGCGTTTGCTTGGCTTCGTTTTGATCAATCCATGAATGGGCCGGATTGGTGGCGATCACCCACAAGCCTTTGATTCGCTCTTCCCGAATCCCTGCCATGATCCGGTCGTAACTCCAACTCGATTGGCTGGGGATTCGCTCGACCGGGATCTCCAAGATGTCCGCGATCTTCTCGCGGTCCGCTTCGTTGGCGAAATCATGGCCGCCCAACAGATTAGTCGTGTTACTGAAAAGGCGCGAGCCCATTGCGTTGCATTGGCCGGTAATCGAGTTGGCCCCGGTACCTGGTCGACCGATGTTTCCGGTCATCAGGGCCAGGTTGATAATCGCCTGAGCGGTCCGGACACCTTGGTGACTTTGATTCACCCCCATCGTCCACCAGAACGATACGCGTTGCCCTTGATGGATCAACGTCGCCAGCGACGCAATCTGATCGGCTGGTATGCCACATTCGGCTTCGGCGGCCTCCAATGTGTATCCGACGACGTGCTCGCGGAACGCGTCAAAATCATTGGTATGCCGGGCGATGAACTCTTGGTCGATCCAGCCTCTTTGAATCAAGAGATTCGCTAACGTGTAGAGCAGCGTCAGGTCGGACTTGGGTCGAATCGGCAGATGATCTGTGGCGGCTTGGGCGGTTTCGGTCCGGCGAGGATCGATCACCACGATCCGCGGCCGGTGCGGATTTTGGAGTACCCGTTGCCATAGGATCGGATGGGCAATGCAGAGGTTCGAGCCAACCAACACGATCACATCCGATTGCTCAAAATCGGCGTACGTGAAGGGTGGCGCATCGAACCCGAACGCCTCCTTGTACGCCACCACGGCGGTCGCCATGCACTGCCGGGTGTTGCCATCCCCGTGGAGCATCCCCATCCCGAACTTCGCCAGCGCCCCGAGGAAAAACATCTCCTCGGTTGCGATTTGCCCGGTGCTGAGAAACGCGACCGACTCCGGGCCATGTTTTTCCTGGATCGCTTGAAAACGCGTGGCAAATGTCTGAGCGGCGGTTTGCCAGTCGATGGCGACCTGCCGCGCTCGCTCGTCCCGCAACAGCGGCGTGGTGGCCCGATCGTCCGCTTTGAGGACCTCCAGCGATTCCCAACCTTTGGGACAGGCCATCCCGAGATTGACCGGCCAATCCGTAGCGGGCGTGAGGTTAACGGCCTCGCCATTCTTTAGATGGATATCCAACCCACAGCCTGTCGAACAGAACCCGCAAACACTGGTGGTGGTCCGGTCCGGATCAATTTTCTCCGGCACCTGTCCCAAGCCAAACTTCCCGGGGGAGCGGACCAAATCGGAAGTGAGAATCCCCGACTTGGCCAATACCACTTGGGATAGCTTTTCTTTGGCGTTTTGAAATAGGTTGGACATGGCAGTGTTTGAATCGTCCCTTCAGGACTCTTATTTTTTTGCTGTCATTGAACCCAGGACTTCGTCCTGGGCTGTCTTGAATAGCCCCTTTGGGGCTAAGGATTTTTCTTTGTCGCTTGCTCGTGGCCTTCGTGTCTAAAATCCTCGTGGTCCAAGAATCATTGAACCTGACGTTGTTCAGCTATGCTACTTCGGTTGGCCCGGCATGGTGGGGGTCGACTCGGCGGCGAAGTAGAGGAATCGATCGAGCGTTTCCGCCGCGAACAAACAAAACGCGATCAGCAGGACGCCCACGATCCAGAGGTCCGCTTCGGCGGTGGATCCGAGCAGCAGCATGATCATCAATCCGCCCCCGGTGCCCCATAGCAACTCCCGCCACGTCGCAAACGTGACCAGTCGCCCGCGGAGTAGCTTCGCGGAGCGGACCAGCGGTTGGGATAGTTCCCCGAAGGTGAATCGCCGAAACCAAACGGCCGCGGCGATTCGCACGAGCAGCAGAGAGACGACTCCGCCCACCGCCAGCAGCTGGAAATTTTTTCCGTGGGCTAGATCGCCTACTAACGCCCCTTCGACAAAGAGCCCCAAGCCGACCGCCAAGAGCACCGTCGCCGCAAACTGCGCGAACGTTCGCCAGTGACGCCATAAGGCTCGCCGGGTGACGATGTAGATCATCGCGGAGCAAAAGACCGCCGCGGTTCCAAACAACAAGGCTATGCCACCGATTAGCCCGCGATAGTCGACTACCACATTCCACGAGGTTTCCGCAAGGAAATGGGTTGCCAGATACGCTCCGACCAAGGGCGTATATTTACCCAGCAACACCGCTTCTCGGCTCAGCCAAGAGGTCCGCAGCCCCAGAAACACGCGGAAACCGTAGAGCGGCCTACCCAAGTGAATTGGCGCGACTAGCATCGCGGCGAGGGCTGTTAGGGTTGCTAAGATGGCCGTGGCCATTCCCGCTTGTTCGGCAGTGCTCCAGACCGATGCGATTAGACTCGCAACCACCGCACCAAGCGAGACTTGTGAAAGTACCAGTAGCAGCACCAACGGCAAGTGACCGTGCGAGGGTCGAAGGCCGTTTTGACTTCCGCTGACTCCCGCGGTATCGGGAAGACGTCCCACAAACCGAGTCGTTGGTTTGGTGATCCGAGGATCGGCCGCCGTCGGCAGGAATTCGTTCCGCTCGGCCAGGGCGACCGTTTCCTCTTGCGAGACCACCGCGATTTTGATCGCCCGACTAGGACACGACTGCACGCAGGCGGGGGCCTCGCCGGAAGCGAGCCGCGTGTGGCACATGTCGCACTTGCGGACGATCCCCTTGGTTTTGCTGTACTGCGGGACATCGTAAGGGCACATCAGCGTACAGTATTGGCAGCCGATGCATTGGTCATCCAGGTGAACGACAATACCGGTCACGGGGTCTTTCTCGTACGCTTTGACGGGACAACCGGAGAGGCAACCCGGATCGACGCAGTGGTGGCAGGCGGTGGTTACGTGTTGGACGATCGGATTGGCCTCTTCCATGGTCTGAAGCAGCCCCACGCTCCGCCACGTCTCTTCTTCCTCCAGTCCGTTAAGGTTATGGCAGGCGACCACGCACGCCTTGCAGCCGGAACAGGCGTTGAGATCGACCTCAAAGGCAAACTGCTCGCCTGGCCCCGGCTGCGAGAGTGGGATCAAGTCGCGATAGGTGGGCTGGAGCAGCGGATACTCAACCTCGGCATGCCGCTGGGCGAACCGCGAAACGGCGGACAAATCCTGCTGTTCGGAGAGCAGGAGCTCGACCAGATCGAAGGTCCGCGGAGGCGATTGCGTCGGGTTGTCGGTCAAAGTTGCCATTTCCGATCGGCTTAACCAGCCACCTCACTCAGTTGCCGCTCGGCGGATGTTCGATGCTGCGTCGTTTCTTCGCTTGTCCCAGACTTTTTGGGCACCGCCGCTTGGTGCTTCCGCAGTTCTTGCCGCTTCAGGAAATCGACCAGACAACCACGCAGGTCGTAGTAGAGGGGATGACCCAAGGTCTCGGCACGATTGCGGGGTCGCTCCATTGGCATCTCTAGGATCTGGCCCACGCGAGCCTTCGGTCCGTTGGTCATCATGCAGATGCGGTCTGACATGAACAGGGCCTCATCGACGTCGTGGGTGACCAGCATCGTCGTGATTCGTTCCTGGTCCAGAATTGCCAGGATGACATCCTGAAGCTCCATCCGAGTCAGCGAATCGAGTCGGCCAAACGGTTCGTCTAATAGCAGGACATCGGGACGCAAGGCAATCGCTCGCGCGATCCCAACGCGCTGCTGCATCCCGCCTGACATCTCACGCGGATACTTGTGCAGCGACTCTCCCAAACCGACCAAAGCCAGATAGTATTCGCACAGTTCGCGGCGTTCGGTTTTGGAAGCGTGGGGATAGATCCGATCGACACCCAGCCGCACGTTTTGCAGTGCCGTCATCCAAGGCAACAGGCAAGGAGACTGGAAGACCACGGCGCGATCAGGACCGGGGCCGGAGACTTCGCGCCCTGCGACGGCGATGTTGCCACTGCTAATCGGATTGAGCCCGGCCAGCATCGTCAGCACGGTCGACTTGCCGCAGCCGGAATGCCCGATCAAGCTGACCAGTTCGCCCCGCCGCAGGATCAGGTTGAAATCCTCGACCACCACCACATCGTCCCCAAACGGATTGGGATATGCCTTGGTCAGGCGAAAGATCTCGACGAATCGGCGTTCGGTGGGTGTTTGGTTCATACACTGTTTCCCAGCGGGGTTTTTATAAAGCGGGGTGGCCGTGAAAAAGGGGTCAGGACTCTTTTTCGCAATAGGTTCTCAAGATCGAACACGTCTGATGAAAAAGAGTCCTGACCCCTTTTTCACTCATGAAGCGGCGTTGAGCCGAATCGGGCGAATGGTCGGCGGGGCCGGTAAGGTCTCGGTCGCGTGGGCTTTGGTCTCTTGGTTTAGCTCGATCATCGTCCGAGTAATCTCGTTGCGGAGTTTCTTGAAGCGGGGATCGAAGTTGAGGGTCGTGCGATCGCGGGGACGCTCCAGGGTGACCGGAAAATCTTGTACCAACGTTGCTTCCGGACCCGGCTTGAGCGGAATGATCCGATCCGCCATCAACACCGCCTCGTCGACATCGTTGGTGATCATGACCACCGTGCGGCGATCTTCATCCCAGATCCGCAGAATCTCGTCCTGGAGCACGCTGCGGGTCAAGGCATCGAGGGCACTCAGCGGTTCATCCAGTAGCAGCACATCCGGCCTCATCGCCAATGTCCGGGCCAGCGAGAGCCGCTGCCGCATCCCGCCGGAGAGTTGGGCGGGGCGTTTTTCTTCCGAACCGCTGAGGCTGACCATGTCGAGGTATCGCTGGACATGCTCGCGGCGCTGCTTGGGCGAAAGCCGCGGAAACACTTGCCGGACGGCGATCTCGACATTCCCAAACACGGTAAGCCAAGGAAGCAGCGAGTAGTTTTGAAACATGATTCCCCGCTCCGGACCTGGGAGCGGATTGACGTGACCGTTGAGCCGCACCGTTCCACTATCGGGCACGGTGAGTCCCGCCAAAAGGGAAATGAGCGTGCTTTTGCCGCTGCCGGAAAACCCCAGCACCGCCACGAACTCGCCTGGGGAGACCCGCAGGTTCACCTTGGAAAGGACCTCGTGCCGAGCGGACGAAGGACCGAATCCGACACAGGCATTTTCCAGCTCCAGGGCGGGTGCCTCGCCGATGGCCGGGGATTGGGTGGTCGTGGTGCTCATAATCCGGACGGTGCTCCATCGAAGCTGACAAGGCGTTGGCAAACGATCATGATCCGATCCAGTAGCAGGCCGATGATGCCGACAAACCCACACACCACAAACATCTGGGCGAAGGTTTCGGACGACCCGTTGTTGAACATGTCCCACACGAATTTCCCCAGCCCGGGGCTTGAGGAAAGCAATTCCGCGGCGATCAACACCATCCAGCCCACCCCGAGCGAAATCCGCAAACCGGTGAAGATTAAGGGGAGGGCGGAGGGGATCACGATTTTCGTTAGACGATCCCACAGTCCCAGTCGCAACACTCGGGCGACATTCAAGTGATCCTGATCGATCGAGGCGACCCCGAGCGCGGTGTTTACCAGTGTCGGCCAGAGTGAGCAAAGGGCGACAGTGATCGCCGAGCTAAGAAACGCCGGTTGAACCCAGGCCTCCTCCGGTTTTTCGATAAACCCGCCGACGATGATAAACACAATCGGCAACCAGACGATCGGCGAGACTGGCTTGAACAGCGAGATCAGCGGCGTCAGCGAGGCCATCACCACGCGGCTCATGCCGCAGAAGATCCCGACCGGGATGGCGACCACCGTGGCGATCAGGAAGCCGGCGAATACACATTTTAGGCTCGTCGCGATTTGATCGAAGAACGTGGGAGGCGTGGACAACCGCGAACCGGCAACCCTGGCCAGACGCTGTTCTTGTCGCAAGACGTTTTGAGCGGCCACAAACAGCTCGGCCCCTTGCGCGGTGGCCAAGTCGGCCTGGGCCGTTTCCAGTTCCGTCCCCACCGTCGCCAGTTTTTCAGCCCGGCTGCCGTCGGTTAGCAGATTGATCCTCTGCTTTAGAAATTCCGCCTGTTGCTGAAGATAGCTCAAGTTGCGGTGCAGCCGAGCCACTTCCGGCGTGTTGGCTTGTTTCACCTTGGCCAGCTCTTCGCGGAGTTGTTGTAGGTGAGCCTGTTCCTGATCGGTTTGACTTTGGTGGTCACGGACCTGATCGACATAGGCGACCCGCCGGTCTGTATCTCCAGAAGTCAGTCCTTCAGCCTGCTGCTGAAGTTCCCATTGCCGCAGGGCTTGCCGGTGCCGATAGACGTCCGCTTGTAGATCGACCAGGTGCTGACTCGGCGCGATTTTTTCACCCGCTAGGCGAGCCACTTTTTGATCGACCATCGCCATTCGCTGTTCGGCAATCTTGCGTGGTGACAGATCTTGCGTACTCGCCGCTTCAGGTGCAGAAGGATCGTCCTCTGCCAGGCTTTCCAGAACTCCATCCGCTTCATCGGCCAACGAAAGGAACGCCTGGTCCAAACCTGCCAGGTCCTCCTGAGCCTTGCGGAGTGCCTCTTCTCGGGCTTCTCCTTCTCGCTCGTAGTCGGCCAGCTTGGTGTATTCGCGGTTGTGGAAATGAACGATTCCATCGTACGCCTCGACCACTCGCCACGGCGTGGGGACCTCTCCGGAGCGGGTTTTGTGCCGGGGGCCGAGAAAGTTCCACATCCACACGCAGGCCGCCATCACCAACACCGGCGTGCCGATGTAAAGAGCGATCTGCTTGAGTTGGTGCCGCGGCTCTTCGCCGTAACAAAGCAGCACCAGCGGTTGAAAAACCTGCAGGCCCGCGACATCCAGAATGCGAATCAATTTGTACTTCATGCCTTGTTCCCTTTACTCCTGATTCCCGATCTGGTGAGCCTTGAGATATCCCAGCGGATCGCGGCCATCGAACGTCACGCCATCGATGAACTCGTCGGTGGCTGCGCGATAGCCGTCCAACTCCGGTGAGGGAATATCCTTCGGCTCCAGGACACCCTCATCCAGTAGCAACTCGGCCGCCTGACGATAGATCTCGGGACGATAAACTTTGCGAGCCGTCTCGTCGTACCACTGGGCAGGCTTGGACTCGGTAATCTGTCCCCAACGTCGCATCTGGGTCAGAAACCAGACACCGTCGCTGTACCAGGGATAATTGCAGTGATGTTTGAAAAAGACGTTGAACTCCGGCATTTCGCGGCGATCGGTCGATTGGAAATAGAAGTGCCCGGTCATCGAGTTTTTGATTACCTCATAGTCCGCTCCCACATAGTTCGACTTGGCAAGGATTCGGCATGCCTGTTCGCGATTGACTAGCTTGCCCTCGGCGTCGGTCTCGTCCAACCATTTGCAAGCCTTGATAATCGCCTTGAGTAGGGCCACATGGGTGTGGGGATGCTGGTCGTGCCAGTCCTTGGTCACGCCGAACACCTTTTCTGGATTGTTGCGCCAGATGTCGTAGTTGGTGGAGACAGGAACCCCGATCCCCTTGGCGACCGCCTGCTGGTTCCATGGTTCGCCGACGCAGTACCCTTGCAGGTTGCCCGCTTCCAGGACGGTCGGCATCATCGGCGGCGGCGTGACGGAGAGCAGCACCTGAGCGCTCGTTTCACCGACCGTATCGCTCTCGGTATACAGCCCAGGATGAATCCCAGCGGCGGCCAGCCAGTAGCGGAGCTCGTAGTTGTGCGTGGAAACCGGGAACACCATGCCCATCCGCAAGGGGGAGCCGGTCGCCTGATATCGCTCGACAATCGGACGGAGGGCATCTGCGGTGATGGGATGCGGAGGTGTGGGCGTGTTGAGCTTTGGGTCGTTCTCTTGCATCTCGCGCCAGATGCGGTTGGAGACTGTGATCGCGTTGCCGTTGAGGTTGAGTGTTAGGGCGGTGATCACCTCCGCTTTGGTCCCAATCCCGATGGTCGCGGCGATCGGTTGCCCTGAAAGCATGTGGGCCCCGTCAAGCTCTCCGTTGATCACGCGGTCCAGCAAGGTTTTCCAGTTGGGCTGGGCCTCGACATCGACCTCCAGCCCCTCGGCGCGGAAGTAGCCAAGTTCCTTGGCGAGGACCAGCGGGGCACAATCGGTCAGCTTGATGAAGCCGAGCTTGACGCGCGACTTTTCTGGCGCGAGTCCCTGTCTCCCCAAACTCCCGTCGAACAGCCCTGCGGGAGCGGTCGCCTGAAGCGATTCCAGTTCCGCGGTGAGCGACTTCAGATCGAGTCGCGAAAGCGACGGACCATTGGCAGATTCCGGAGCGCAACCCCCGATCACAAGCATGGTCAGAAACATTACCAGCGGCAGGCGGCTTCGCGGGCAGTTTGAGCGAGGTTGATCCATTGGGCACGGCATCCGTCTGCATGAAGAACGATCAGGACAGGTTGTCGGTGTGCGTCTCGCTACTCGATTGAGCACACGAGTTGACCACCTCCAACGACCGGAATCCTTGAGACGCAATCGCCGTGCCGTTAGCTTCGTTATTCCCGTAACACCCTACCAGCTAAGCGGTAAGGACACTGGCCGCAACTTTCACCGCACGTCTGGTTCATTGAAAGGGTGCAAATTCGTGAGGCATCCCAGGCAGTCTCACCGGGCAGATCTTCCGCGCGAATGCCAATCCAGAGATCACTTGTTGGACCCTAATGGTTATTCCGTGCTCAGGGTGCGGGGCAACTTGAGTCTTAGTCCGCATTTCGGCAATTTCGGTGGATCGTTATTCAAGATATCGCCGAAGTCACCAAAGCGACTGCATGATAGCGGTGCAAATGGAGTTTCCCGTTCGGTGAAGGATACCGTGATGAAGATCGTTAAAACGTTTCGTCTATCGAGTGCGGCGCTGCTCGTGGGGTGCGCTGTCTCACTCATCACTGGAACTCTTTTGGCAGATCCCCAAGCTTTACCGGACATTCCGGATCTTCCGGCTGAGGAAACCGTATGGTTTGAGCAGGAGACCGCTCCTCCAGCGGATGATTTGACGGTTCCGGAGGTTCCTCGTTTTGAAGAACCGCACCCTCGAGTCGCCCAACCGAAGTACTTTACCGCACCGAAAGTCGCGCCGCCTAAGCCGAAGGGCAGTCCCTACAAGGGAGTGTACTACGATAACGACTTCTCCTACCTGCTCGACCCCGCCTACGACGACTGGCACCTGGGCGAAAACTTCAAGCGGCTCCCGGCGGGCAACTGCGGAGTGCTCGACTTTGGTGGCGAGTACCGAATGCGGCAGCACCATGAGTCAGGGATGCGGAATGGGTACACCGGCCTGAACGACGATTTCCTGCTGCATCGGCTGCGGCTTTACGCCAACTATCAGGTGAACGACAACCTCCGCTTCTACGGCGAGATGCGACACGCGGTGAGTGAATTCGAGCGGCGGACTCCTCGCCCGGTCGAAGAGGACTACTGGGACGCGCTCAACTTGTTCGTCGATGTCCGCCTGGCGGAACTAGCGAGTGGGGAATTATGGGGCCGTTACGGTCGCCAAGAACTGTTGTACGGTAGCCAACGGGCCGTTTCGCCATTGGACTGGTCCAACACGCGGCGGAACTTTGAAGGGGGAAAGCTGTTTTACAAGGGGGAACGCCTCGATATCGACGCTTTCATCACGCGGCCGATGAACGGGACGACTGATCGGTTCGACTCACCCAACCAAAATCAGGCTTTTTACGGGATTTACTCCACCCTCCGCGATACGCCGATCGGTACCGTGGAAGGTTATTGGCTGGGATACGAAGACGACATCCAACAGTTCCAATACCAGACGCTCGGCTCTCGCGTGTTTGGTGACGCCGGCTGGCTGAGCTATGAACTGGAAGGTGCGTATCAACTGGGCGACTTTCAAGACAACGACCACAGCGCCGGGGCCTACTCGATCGGTGTGGGTCATGACTTCGATAACCTTCTTTGGAAACCCTCGCTCTGGGCCTATTATGATTGGTCCTCCGGCGACGATGTCCAAGGCAATGGCTACCATCACCTGTTCCCCTTGGGGCACCGCTACTGGGGCTGGATGGATTTGTTTGGCCGGCGGAACCTGGAAGATTTCAGCGTGATGCTGACCATGAAACCGAGCGAAAAGTGGACCCTCACCGCCTGGCACCATGTCTTCCATCGCCAGTCGGGTGACGACGTGCCTTATGACCTGGTCATGCGTCCCTTCCCGGGAGTAACCGCCGCAGGATCGCAATACCTGGGACAGGAGCTCGACCTAATGGCCCGTTACCAGATTAGCCCCAGAAGCGACATCCTGTTCGGCTACTCGCACTTCTTCTCTGGGACCTACTTCAGCGACCAGAACGCGATCAATCCGGATGTATTTGCCGGGGACGCCGACTTCTTTTACACCCAGTTCACCGTGAACTTTTAGGAATCAACAGTGGCCGTGCAAAAGGGGTCAGGACTCTTTTTAGCAACCCGTTAACAATTGGTACACGCGCACCTAAAAAGAGTCCTGCCCCCTTTTGCACTCGCGGAAGGTGGCGATGTCCAGTTAAACCCGTCGCCAGATTTCGTAGGTCGTGGGATAGTCGTTCTTCGAGTCGGATGAAACCGCCTCTTGGTGGACCTGGTGCCACGCGCTCCAATCTACTTCCGGAAACCAGGTATCGCCATCGCGGATCTCGGTCTGGACCCGGGTGAGATAGATTGTGTTCGCCAGCGGTAACGCGATCTCGTAGACCCGCCCGCCACCGATCACGAACAACTCCTGGGTGCCGGGATGTGCCGATGATGCGGCGACTGTTGCTTGTTCCAAGTCGGCCACGACGATCGCTCCCTCCACTCGATAACCGGCTTGCCTTGACAGGATGATCGTCGTCCGCCCGGGGAGGAGCCGACCGATCGACTCATAGGTTTTCCGCCCCATGACGATGGCGTGCCCCATCGTCAATTGCTTGAAACGCTTCAGGTCGGAAGAGAGCCGCCATGGCATATCGCCGTCGCGGCCAATCACCCGGTTTTCCGACATCGCGACTACCAACGACACCTTCATACCGCCACCGGGGCCTTGATGTGCGGGTGAGGATCGTAATCGCACAGTTCAAAATCCTCGAACCGGAAGGCGAACAGGTCGGTTACCTCCGGATTGATCTGCATCGTGGGCAACGGTTTGGGCTCGCGGCTCAACTGTAACCGGGCCTGTTCCAAGTGGTTGGTATAGAGATGGGCGTCGCCGAAGGTGTGGATGAACTCACCTGGCTCCAGGCCGGTAACTTGGGCCATCATCATGGTCAGCAGGGCATACGAGGCAATGTTGAAGGGGACGCCCAAAAACACGTCGGCACTTCGCTGATACAACTGGCAGGAGAGCTTCCCCTGGGCCACGTAAAACTGAAACAGCAAGTGACAAGGGGGCAGCGCCATGTGCGGGACATCGGCCACGTTCCAGGCCGAGACAATGAGCCGCCGGGAATCGGGATTCTCGCGGATTTGCCGAACCACCTCGCTGATCTGGTCGATCTTGCCACCGCCTGGCGTGGGCCAACTTCGCCACTGATGACCATACACCGGGCCCAGGTTTCCCTGTTCATCAGCCCACTCGTCCCAAATGCGAACCTGGTTCTCACGGAGGTACTCAATGTTGGTATCTCCCTGCAAAAACCAGAGTAGTTCGTGAATGATCGACCGCAGATGCAGTTTTTTGGTGGTAACCGCGGGAAATCCTGCGCTGAGATCGAACCGCATTTGATGGCCAAAGATACTCAGCGTTCCGGTCCCGGTGCGGTCGTGCTTTTCGCAACCGTGGTCGAGAATTGTCTGCATCAAATCAAGATATTGCCGCATGGTGCGTTTACGATCGGAGGAAGTGAAGCGAAGGAAATCGGGACCGTCTCAGGATACCAAATAATTCCCGTGGTCGATACGCGATCGCGGCCGGACTCGGCCCGGCGATCGAGCTACTCAAGCAGTTCCACTTCGAGCCATCTGACATCGACTATCTGGCAACCCTCTCCGGACCTTTGCAAGTCGCTAGACTAACCCACTTCCCGCCCTTGAGCCCAGCTTTTGGTGGCGAGGCTAATCACTTCTTGGATCTCTTCTGCCGGGATGGAGATTTGCTCCGGGACTTCGCGGGGGTCGTAGTGGAAGATGTAGAGCCGGGAAGTGAAGGCGGGGAAGGGGAGGGAGGACTCGCCGTAGCGTTCCCCTTGTCCAGCGGTGGAGACCTGGATGCCGTCTCCCCAGTCTTGGCCGCTGTCGTTATTGGGATTGAAAAAATAGATCCGCATGACCCCTTCCGGGTCGAGCCCCACGCGCTGGATCGAGATGGCGTGCCAACCCAAAAATCGCAAGGCGCTATCGGTGATTGCGATCCCAGCCGGCTGCGGATGGATGACCGGGTTGTTGCCGTTGTACAGCGGATGGTAGCAACCATAGAACAATTCCAGGAAGTTCGAATAGTCTCTGAGCTTGCCGGTTGGGACGTCCACCGCGATCGCAAACTCGTGACCCACCCACCAGCCATGAAATTCCGGGTTGATCCAGCGGTGCGGGTCTTCCGCGCGGCCGACACAAAGTCGGCCCATCTCATGATAGATGGCGTCTAAATGAGGGACCATCACGGCCGAGACAGGGTCGACATCGGATAGCGGCGCAGGCCCCGCGGGTAACTGGATGGAGTGAATTGCTTGCCCTTCAAAGTGCATCACGATATCGTTATCTCGCGCCGCCCAGGCCACGGTTTGCAGCAGGTAATCGGGATCGTTGCAGGCCCACATCGACATCGCGCGGGCCGATTGGCAGGTCGGATTGTTGCCTTGTCCAATTCCCAGTGGCTGCCCTAGGATGTTGACGATCCCGGCGAGCAGCTTCACCCGCGGCGCGGGATGTGCCCCGGAATCGCCTCCCAAACGCGCAATCGCGGCGGGGCACAAAGGCAAATTAATCTGCCGCCACAGGGCGGGTGCGATTGGTGGCATGTAGAGGATACCTCGTTCCAGCATCCCCGCCAAACCGTACACGGCCTGGGGCGTTTCAGGCCAGACCGCCTCGTCGATCAATCGATGGACCAAGGTGCTGTAGCAGACCAGGCCGTCGTAGCCGGTGTTGCTGAGCCCCAGGGCCTCGGAAATCAGTTCGTCGTGCCGCCCGCGGATAAATCTCAGGAACACCGGATGATAGGGCGAAACCAAGCCAGTATCGTGCATCGCTCTACCGAACCCTAACGCTTCGTTCCGCAGCGATTGCGCGTCCATCTTCTCCAAGCGTTTCAGATAGACCTCGAAACCGGGGTCTTCCTGGCAACCGCGAGTCGGCCCGTAGAGGGCGCTGATCAGGCGATCCGCACCGCGAGACGATCCAATCGAACCATCCGTATCGTCCGACAAACAGATCGCGACCTGAGTCGCCATCTCTTTGACATGATCAACCTGAACCGGTCGCTGCGAGAGGATGCGCCAAATCTCATGGATCAACTGTTCGATAATATTGCCGAAGCCGATTTGACCAACCACGAACTGATAGTGCCGAGAGACCAGCTCAGCCAGATTTCCGAGGTGCAGACGTTCCGCCTCGTTGAGTTGCCCAAAAATCAATTGCAGATTCAGGGCCAAAATCTGCGTCAATAGGTGGGCCGCTTGCTCGCTAGACAAATGGGTGTGGCTCAGTTCACCTTGCGCCACCGCCGCCAAGCGAAGTTCGCTGAGACACTCCAGAAGGATCGTTTGGGGATTGCCGATCCGCACCGTGTTGGCGGCGATGCTGGGTTGCAGACGTTCGGGACGTTCCCAGTCGCTGCCTGCGAAAATTCCGGCTTGCTCCAGGTCTCCGATCCGCGCATAGACCAACTCGACGCCCCCCGGCAACAGCATCACGCGGCGGATCAATTCGAGGACCCGGCCGACGTGTGTTGCTTTGGCGAACGCCCGACTTTCGGCCAGGCGAGCTTGGGCGTTATCGAGTTGCGGGGCGAGATGCTGAAGTCGCGCGCCCGCGTCCTCAAGGGAGATCTTGATCTTATCCGTCATATCCGCTCCATCAGACGTAGAAATCGAGTTCTTCCTGATGTTTTAGCAGATCTCGCAACTGGTGCGCGTCGTCACCAAAGAAATAGATCAATCCCCAATGGGTGCCAAAGGCGACGCGCTTGGTCACTTTCTGTTCCTGAGGCGGATTCAGCTCGTGAAATTCAAAGTAGGGATGATCCTCCGTTTCGTCAGGAACCCGCAAGTCGGTCACCACGCGTCTACGGGGATAGACGCCAAAACAGCCCGCGTGCCCCTTCGCATCAACCACCGGTTGTGGGAAGAAGGACCGTAGTTCCTCTTCCGTCGTCTTTGGATCGAAAGCCAGCACCAACCCCTGATACGCGTTGAATCCATAAGCGCGTTCCAATAGTTCGAACACGTTGAACCCAGGGGGCCGGTAAGCGACCTCTCCGAAATACATCACACCATCGTTGGTGACAAAATACTCCGGATGAATGAATCCGAACTCGATATCAAACGCCTTAATCAGCTTCTCGATTTCCTGCGTAATCTGGGCGCGGTAGCTCTCCAGTTCCGGCGTCGCGGGGACGAACACCGAGTACCCCAGCGTCACATATTCCGAGATGTTTAGAAACTGGATCTTCCCGTTATGAATCCACGCCTCGACCGCGAACTCCCAGCCATCCAAGTGGCTTTCCAGCAGAGCCGGAAACTCATGGTCCGGGATATTGTCGACATCGTCCGGCGTGCGAACCACGCGATGCCCCAGGCAACCTGCTTTGTCGAATGCCTTCATGTGGATTGGATCGTTCGGATCGCCATCGAGTTTAAGGAGCGTTTGATTGACGCGTTTGAGAAAACGGATCACGTCCCCCTTGTCGTGGGCTTCTTCAAAGATGCCGACACGAATACCGCCCAACTGGGCGCGACGTTTCATCAGCGCCTTGTCGCGGAAGAGCATCGCCTGGCCAAATAGTCGCGGCTGATCGAGCAATACCGAGTTGATCGCACCGGCCCATTCAACGGTCTCTTCGTAGAGCGGAATCGCCACATCGACGCCCCGCTCCTGAAGAATTTGGGCGATCTCAAACGATCGGTCGTTAAGTCGCTCGAAATTCCATTTGATGTACGGAATATCGTGCTCTTCGGCGTATTGCTCGGCCCATTCCGGAGCGACGATCACATATCGTCGGTCGAATCGGTCGATCGCATCGATTGCCTTGAGACTCCAGCCTAAGATCGCCACGTATCCCTTGTCCGGGTTCTTTTCGGTCATGTTGCTCCTTACAAAAAATTAGGGGCGTCTGCCGTGAGACTCGGCTTCCGACTGGCGGAACTCGATGAATTGCTCATCGTGGTGGACTACGCCACCTCTGGTTTTCGCGAAGGAACGGATGGTCATCCAAGCCGCGAGGAAAAACCTCACTCGACTAAGACCATCACTTGGCACAGGCGATCAACCACGGCGTCGATCCGCTTGTGCGGAGGAAAATCGAGACAAGAAAACCAGCTTGCCAGCGCATGAGTGCTTCGAATTTTCTAACAGTATAGCAGAAAACCACCTTGACCGCTTCCACCCCCTCGCTTCTTCTCGGTTAGAGCACCGTTGAGTACGTCGTCCTAGGACGCCTTGCTAAGAAACGCTCAAAACCGAGGACTTCGTCCGTAGCTTCCGGGAATTTCCCCGCCGGGCAAGGAAAATTAGTCGAGCGAGAGCATCAGGCGAGCCATCACATTGACCGACGCGAATTCAGCGAAATCGTGCGTTCCAGGAATCCGGCCCCACGGCTTCGCGGTGAAGACATTCCTGTTAATCCGGCTATACTTTAATAAAGAGTCGCGGTTCGTCGGCAAGGATTTGTTCCTCGACGATGATCACCCCTCCGAGGCAGTTTAGTATCAACGCGACGGTACTTCACCTGTGCGCCCATTTGAATTTGAGGTCGCCGAGATCGCGATCGACTAGAAAAGCCCTTTTCGATGAAGATGTCCAGCGGCACGATCGCGCGATGATGGGTTATCGAACTTTGTAAACCTACCTCCCCCCGAAGCCATGACCAATCGATTCACCTCACTCACGAAATCGCTCGTAGGCTTTCTGACGATTTCCTTCCTTGGCCTTACCGGTTGGGAAGTTGAGACTGCCCGCGCCAGTGAGAAACCGGATTACAACCAGGAGGTTCGGCCGATTCTTACGGAGAACTGCTTCGCCTGTCATGGCCCTGATCCGGAGCACCGCGAGGCGGATCTGCGGCTTGATGTCGGCCAGCACGCGCATGAGTACGCGATCGTTCCGGGGGATCTCGATGGCAGCGAGGCGTTTCAGCGAATCATCAGCGACGACGCGGATGCCCAAATGCCCCCGCCCGAGTTCGGCAAAGTTCTTAGCGCGCAGCAAATCGATATTTTGCGTCGCTGGATTGAGCATGGCGCTGAATACGAACCGTATTGGGCTTACGTTCCACCCAAACGCCACCCAGTACCGGAAGTCGAAAATGAAGCCTGGTCGCAAACCGAGATCGATCGTTTTCTGTTGGCAAGAATGGAGTCGAAGGGTTTCAAGCCGGCACCGGAAGCGGACAAGGTAACCCTGATCCGGCGGTTGTCGTTCGACCTGACCGGCCTGCCTCCGACCCCGGAGGAAGTGGACGACTTTCTTCAGGACGATTCGCCGACGGCGTACGAGAAGGTGGTCGATCGACTGCTGTCCTCCGATCGATATGGCGAGCGGATGGCCGTTTACTGGCTCGATTTGGTCCGTTTCGCCGATACGGTCGGCTATCATGGCGACCAAGAACACAACATCACTCCCTACCGCGACTATGTCCTGGACGCCCTGAACGACAACCTGCCGTTCGATCAATTCACGCGGGAACAATTGGCGGGAGACTTGCTCCCTGAGAGCACGATCGACCAGAAGATCGCCACCGGCTACAACCGGATGCTGCAAACAACGCATGAGGGAGGTTTGCAGGAAAAGGAATATCTAGCGATCTACGCCGCGGATCGAGTCCGGAATCTCTCCAGTGTCTGGATGGGGGCGACTGTGGGGTGCGCCCAGTGCCATACGCACAAATTCGATCCGTACACCATCAAGGATTTCTACGCCATGGCGGTTTTTTTCGCCGACGTGGACGAGGCACAACATTTCCGACTCGGATCTAACGCCTTGCCAACCAAAAGGCCGCCGGAGATCCCGGTTCATACGCGGCGCGAGCGCGAGCAAATCGCAAAACTAGAAGCCCAAATCTCGGAAGCCAAACAGGAAATTGAAGCACAGGGTGAAGACGCGAATCCGGAGTTGGTGGCCCAGCGTAAGCAGCTTGAAAAAGAGCTGGAAACGCTCAAAAACGCCACGCGGGTGACGATGGTCACTGAGTCGATCGAGCCGCGAGAAATGCGGGTCCTGCCGCGTGGCGATTGGTTGGACGACAGCGGCGAGGTCGTAACCGCCGCCATCCCGGAATTTATGGGCGTGCTAGAGACCGAAGGAAAACGAGCGACGCGACTCGATTTAGCCAACTGGCTTACCGACCCGCAAGAGGGTGTCGGCGGGCTAACGGCCCGGGTGTTTGTGAATCGGCTGTGGTATTTGCTGTATGGGGTTGGGCTGTCGAAAAGCCTGGATGATTTCGGCGGCCAGGGGGAACCTCCGGTCCATCCGGAATTACTGGATCACCTCGCGATCGACTTTTATGAGAGCGGCTGGGACATTAAGCAGATGGTCAAGCAAATGGTGATGACCGCCGCGTATCGGCAATCGTCGGATACCACCGCCGAGATTCGCGGCGAAGATCCCCTGAACCGGTTCTATACCCACCAGTCGAGACACCGCCTCCCCGCGGAGATGATTCGCGACAACGCCCTGGCCACAAGCGGCTTGCTGAATTTAGCGTACGGCGGCCCTAGCGTGAAACCCTATCAACCGGACGGGTACTACCGCCACCTCAACTTTCCCACGCGAACCTACAAGTCGAGTGAGGACGAGCAACAATGGCGGCGGGGCGTGTATGTCCATTGGCAACGACAATTTCTGCACCCGACGCTAAAGGCATTTGATGCCCCGAGCCGAGAGGAATGCACGGCGGAGCGACCGCGCTCGAACACCCCCTTGGCCGCCTTGGCGTTGTTGAACGATCCGAGCTTCGTCGAAGCCGCGCGGGCCTTTGCCAGCCGGATCTTATTGGAGGGGGGCGATACCGATGAGGCCCGGATCCGGTTCGCGTATAAGGCTGCGCTTTCGCGACCGCTGGAGCCGGATGAGCTGGAGGTCTTGGTCGAGGTTCTAACCGAAAACCGAGAAAAGTTCCGAGCACATCCCGAAGAAGCGGCGAAGTTGTTGGAAGTGGGGATTGCTTCGCGAGAGCAGCAGCTCGACGCCGCCGAACTGGCGGCTTGGACTCAGGTCGCCCGTGTGATTTTTAATCTGGACGAATTCATTGCCCGTAGGTGATACCATGCCCCAAAGCCTTCCCACGCGACAACTCATGCAGTTAAATCGCCGCGCGTTTCTGGCCCAGGCCGGTTTCGGAATCGGCTCGACCGCGCTCGCCTCGCTCCTGGCAAAAGAGGGCAACGCCGCGGAGTTTAACACTTCCGGCGAAGCGTCAGCCACCCCTCGCGGCATCCCGGGCCTACCAGGCTTGCCACACTTTCCGCCCAAAATCAAACGCGTGATCTTCCTTTGCATGTCGGGAGGGCCGTCGCAGTTCGAGACGTTCGACAATAAGCCGATGCTCACCAAAATGAATGGTGAGCCGATGCCAGAATCGTTCACCGCCGGTCAGCCAATCGCGCAGCTCCAAGGTCAGGAACTAAAGTGCCTCGGTGGGCTGGCCAAGTTCCAAAAGTATGGGCGAAACGGCCAGGAGATCAGCGATTTCCTGCCGTGGCAATCGAAAATAGCGGATGACATTTGTATCGTCCGCTCAATGGTCACCGAGCAAATCAATCACGACCCGGCCCACACCTTTATGAATACCGGGACGGCGATCAGCGGTCGACCGTCGATGGGATCTTGGGTCAACTACGGGATTGGCAGCGAGTCCGACAATCTGCCCGGTTTTGTCGTGCTGACGAGCACCGGGGGGCGCAACCCGCAACCGATCGCCTCGCGGCAGTGGGCCAGCGGCTTTTTGCCCAGCCAATACCAAGGGGTCGAGTTTAGCGGTACCGGAGACCCCGTGAATTTTGTCCGCAATCCACCTGGGATTAGCGACAATCAACAGCGGGGCGTGATTGAGGCGGTCTCTAAGCTCAATCGGAGACAACTCGCCGACATCGACGACCCGGAAATCGCCACGCGGATTTCCGCCTACGAGATGGCCTACCGGATGCAAATGTCGGTCCCCGAATTGACCGATATGTCGGACGAATCGCAACATGTGCTGGACATGTATGGCGCCACGCCCGGCGATGGCTCGTTCGCATCCAACTGTCTATTAGCTCGCCGACTGGCCGAACGAGGTGTCCGCTTCATTCATCTCTATCACCGGGGCTGGGATCACCACAACGGCCTCGAAAAGTACATGGATGTTTGCTGCAATCTGACCGACAAACCGACTTACGCCCTCCTCACCGACCTCAAGCAACGGGGCATGCTGGAAGACACCCTCGTGGTGTGGGGTGGGGAGTTCGGCCGCACGCCGATGATCCAATACAAAGGGGGCGTCGGACGAGATCACCACATCAAGGGCTTCAGCATGTGGCTGGCCGGTGGCGGTATCAAGGCGGGCACCACCTATGGCGCGACGGATGAACTGGGCTACCACGCGGTCGAAAACATCGTCCATGTCCGCGATCTTCATGCGACGATGCTTCACCTGCTGGGCATCGACCACAAACGCTTCAGCGTGAAGTTCCAAGGTCTCGACATGAAGCTAACCGGGGTGGAACCGGCCAAGGTGGTGCAGGGAGTGTTGGCGTAGGAGCAGTCCGCTCTCGACATGCCGAATCCGCAGATATCCTCGGTGCATTGCTTGCGAATTGAATTGCGGTTGCGTATCTTGTCGGTGCCTTGTTTCATGTGAGAAGGACACCGTCAGACTTCGCCGTGCCCCCAAAGTGTTGAATCCTATGCGACCCGAATTCTGGATTGATGTCGGCGGGACGTTTACCGATTGTCTTCTGCGTGGCGTACACGCCACGCTTCGTCGCTGCAAGGTTCTCAGTTCCGGAAAGATCCAGGGGAGCGTCGCACCCCAAAGCACGGCCGAGCGGATTTTTGATCCTGCGCGAAGTGACGACCCGGTGGATGTCTGGCGCGGCTACCGGCTGCTTCTTTTGGATGAGGCGGGCAGCGTGGAGCGGGAATGTCACGTCCAAGCGTTCGATCCTCACGCAGCCTGTTTTGAATTGGTCGAACCGCTTGATCCGCCGCCCCAACCGGGGCAAATCTATCTGTTGGATGGCAACGAGGAGGCACCGCTGGTCGCCATCCGCTACCTACTGGGACTTTCGCGAAATGAGGCGATTCCGGAGGTCGATGTTCGGCTGGGAACAACCCGCGGCACGAACGCCCTTTTGACTCGCGGCGGGGCCGCGGTGGGGTTGGTGATTACCCAGGGGTTTGCCGACATTCTAGAAATCGGGTATCAAAACCGTCCCCACCTGTTTCGGCTCGATATTCACAAGCCCGCGACTTTGGTTCAACAGACGGTCGAGGCGATCGAGCGGTTAGATGCCGAAGGCGCGGTAATTGAGCCGCTCGATATCGAGGACCTGCGGCCCAAGCTGCGAGCACTGTTTCGCAATGGGATTCGCTCCCTCGCGGTTTGCCTTTTGCATGGGTACCGCAATCCCCAGCATGAACGACAGGTCCGCGACTTGGCCCGGGAAATTGGGTTTACCAGCATCAGCCTCTCTCATGAGGTCGCGCCGCTGATCAAGATTGTGGCCCGGGGTGACACGACGGTCGTGGACGCTTACCTTAATCCAGTCCTGCGAAACTACGTGCATAACATCGGCTCGGCACTGGGGGCAGGTAGCCGTCTGCGATTGTTAACCTCCGCCGGTGGGCTGGTCTCGGCGGAATCATTTTCCGGCAAGGATAGTATCCTTTCTGGCCCGGCCGGCGGGGTGGTGGGGTTTTCCGCCGCCGCCAAGCGAGCCGGTTTCGCCAAAGCGATTGGCTTCGATATGGGAGGCACCAGCACCGATGTCTCCCGCTTCGATGGCGATTATCCCCGCCAATACGAAACCGAAAAAGCGGGCGTGCGGATCGTCGCCCCGATGATGGCCATTGAAACCGTCGCGGCCGGGGGTGGTTCGATTTGCCGGTTCGATGGGGTCAAACTCGTGGTTGGTCCGGAAAGCGCCGGAGCCGAGCCTGGCCCCGCCTGCTATGGCCGAGGTGGGCCGCTTTGTGTAACGGATGTCAACTTCGCCTTGGGCAAACTCCAGGCAACCCGATTTCCATTTGCGCTGGATGGTGCGGCGGTTGTACGCCGCCTGGCGGAAGTCCGCCGGGACGTGGAACACACTACCGGCGGGCGACTTTCCATCCGGGAAATCGCCGAGGGCTTCCTGAAAATCGCCAACGCCAACATCGCCGAGGCGATCCGCACGATTTCGGTCGCCAAGGGATACGATCCGCGCGACCACGTCTTGGTCCCGTTCGGCGGAGCGGCGGGTCAGCATGCCTGCGCGGTGGCGGATCAACTGGGGATTCGGCAGTTGCTGCTGCACCCGGACGCGGGAATATTGAGCGCCGTGGGAATCGGCGCGGCCGAAACAAGCCACTTTGCGACGCGTGGCGTTTATCAAGTCTGGGAAGATGCGCAAGACAAGTTGGCGATTTGGCTAGATCAACTTCGTGACGAAGCGGGCAGGGGGGTGATCGCGGAAGAAATTCCGCGAGACGTCATCCAATACCAAGAGCAGGTGGAGCTCCGGTATTTAGGGCTGGAGGCCTCGCTCTCATTGCCGGCTGCGCCGGTCGAAACGCTGGTGGAAAGATATCACCAGGAACATCGCAGGCGGTACGGCTACGACCGTGCGGGGAAGCGTGTGGAAGTGGTCGCCATTAGGGTTGAGGCAGTCGGCAAGACATTGGAACAGGAGACTTGCTCCGTGCGCGCGGAGCACCACTGCGCAGAGCGAGAGGGTAGTGTGCCGGTTTGGTTTGCCCAAGCGGAAGTTTCTACTCCCTGGTACCAGCGAAATAAGTTATCCGCGGGGGCCGTGATCGAGGGCCCCGCCTTGATTGCCGAGCCGCACGCCACCACGGTGATCGACCCCGGCTGGAGTGCCGAGATGCTGAGCGGGGGCGAGCTGTTGGTCACTCGGGCAGGAGAGAGCGACCAGGGCACCACTCCGCTTGAGATCGATACCGATCAGCCCGACCCGGTGCTCCTGGAAATCGTCAACAACCAGTTCGCGGCGATCGCCGAGCAGATGGGCGTCGCCCTGCGAAACACCTCGGTCAGTGTTAACGTCAAGGAGCGGCTCGACTTTAGCTGCGCGGTGTTTACCGGGACCGGAGACCTGATCGCCAATGCCCCGCATATTCCGGTCCATCTTGGGGCGATGGGGGAAACGGTCAAGGCGACGATCCAAACCCATCCCACCATGCGGCCCGGCGATGTGTTTGTGACCAACGATCCGTACCGGGGTGGTTCACACCTGCCGGATGTGACCGTTATCACGCCGCTCTTCACCACAGGCAATGCCCCCAGCTTCTTCACCGCGAGCCGGGCCCATCATGCAGAGATCGGCGGAATCGCCGCGGGTTCCATGCCTTCCGGCTCGACCAATTTGGCGGAGGAAGGAGTGTTGATTGAGAATTTCAAACTGTTCGACGCCGGTAACCCGCGCTGGAACGAGTTCGAAGCGATCCTGGGTGGCGGTTCCTATCCTTCACGCAACGTCGCGGACAATCTGGCGGACATCTCCGCCCAAATCGCGGCGAATCATCACGGAATTTCAGAGCTTCAAAAGCTGATCGCCGGGTATGGGCTTGTGCCGCTTCAGGCCTATGCCGGACATATCCAAGACGCGGCAGCCCACAAAACGAGGGCCGCGATTGCCCGGTTGCCTCAGGGAGTTCATCGTTTCACCGATCACCTGGACGATGGGTCACCCATTTCGGTCGCCATCACGGTGCGGGGAGAAACGGCCGAGATCGACTTCACCGGCACCGGGCCGGTTCACCCGGGAAACCTCAACTGCAACCGGGCGATTGTGACGGCGGCGGTGATGTATTGCCTGCGCTGCCTGTTGGACGAGGAGATTCCACTAAACCAAGGCGTGTTGGAACCGGTCAGCATCCACATCCCGGAATGCTTACTTAACCCGCCTCGCAAGACATCGCCCCAAGAACGGGCCGCCGTGGCGGGTGGCAATGTCGAGACCTCGCAGCGGATCGTCGACGTACTACTGGGCGCGTTGAACCTGGCCGCCGCCAGCCAAGGGACCATGAACAACCTCAGCTTCGGGGACCAATCGTTTGGCTATTACGAAACCATCTGCGGTGGCGCGGGTGCAACGCCACAAGGGCCTGGGGCATCGGCCGTTCATACCCACATGACAAACACCCGACTAACCGATCCCGAAGTGTTTGAACTACGGTTCCCGGCGCGAATCCGCGAGTTCCGCATCCGCCGCGGCTCAGGCGGGGCAGGGAAGTATCGCGGTGGCGATGGTGCGGAGCGCGTGATCGAAATGCTTCGCCCCTTGCAGGTCTCGCTCTTAACCCAGCGCCGCGGGCCTTATCCACCCTACGGCCGCGCGGGTGGCGAAGCGGGTGCCCTCGGGGAAAATCTCCTCCGCCGCGCGTCTGGCGAAGAGATCGATCTACCGGGGATCACCTCGCTCTCGGTTCAGCCGGGGGATCAGTTGGTGCTTCGCACACCTGGGGGTGGCGGTTGGGGGAAACCGCTCTCGTGATGTTCAATCCGTTCCTTGCGGTGCGGGACTTCTCACCATTTGAAAATTGGTTAGCTCCACTCCATTCCGCTCGACAACCTGGGGCGTCACGACCTGGAATCCCACCCGTTCGAAGAATGGACGAGCGGTCAGGCTGACATCCGCGGTCAATTGAGTGACACCCGCGTCACAGGCCCACCCATCCGCCGCCTGAAACAGCCTCAATGCGATCCCTTGCCGCTGAAAATCGGGATGGACGAACAACAAGTCGATATGGCCTTGGGCATCGACACGGATAAAACCGGTTAATGTCCCGGCCTGGTCCGCCACAAAGACGCCTCCTTCGGCCAGCCGCTTGCTCCAGGCGTGCATGTCCATCTTCGCGGGAGCCCAAGCCGCGAGTTGTTCCGGGGAATAATCGCAGCATGCCACCTCATGGACGGACCGGCGGTAAATGTCGATCACGGCGGATAGGTCGCTCGGTTTGTAGCGCCGAATGGGGTGCAATTTCGTTCCCCCTCCCAGATTCTTTTGTCGCAAAGCCGAATTCGCCCGACTTCCCTTAAATTTGATCCCGATTATCAATTGCCTTGGGGTCTCCCAGAGGTGAAAATAGAGTTCAAACGTCTCCCCGATATTCGTCTCCCTATTTGGCGGCAGGTGTATGAAACTCTCTGATAGCAAGGCCTCAGACAGCAGCGCGGCGCGACCGTTGTTCTCCGTGTCGCGTTTTGTGGAATCGGTCCTGACCGGTTTAGGAATTGTCGGTCTGATGATCGGAACCTTTACCACTTCGGCAATGGCGTTGGCCCAGCCCGCCTTGGTCGTCGGTTTAATCGGGATTTTGGCTTTTGTTTTCGTTGGCTTTACCACCCGAAAAATGGTGCTGAGCCGCGTCACAGCACGCCCAGCCAAGTAATCGGCCTGCGGTTGCATTTAAGTGATCACATCCGTGCGAATTACCGACCGGCGATAACTCGCTCAAGGAGGCCGACAGTCGATTGGCCCTACAGCTCATCGACGATCACCTCGGTCTGAAATCGCTCGGCGCTCGCGACCAATGCGTCGCGAATGGGATAGGACTCCGCGCTGCGATTAAGGCAGCAATAGATCCCGTCCGAATCAATCGCGACCCACGCATCGGGCATCTCTCCCGGAATCGCACGGTCCGGTTCGAGCCACAGGTTGTACAGCCGACTGGGTGGGTCGAAATCGACGAAATAGGGCAATTCGCGGATTGCTGCGTCGAGTTCCAGTTCCGACTGATGCGCGAACTTGATCTGGTACTGGATGCCCATGCCCCAAAAGCCCCCTTTTGTGGATACGCGAAAACCACCACTGTACGTACAACCTTGCGCCGCCACAAGGGGGGCAATGCGACGATTTCGACTTCCCTACTCATCCCACTGGTTCGCCCCGCAACCACCCGTTCGTCGGTTGCGGCGGCAGACAATACATGGGAATCGACCGACCGGGACAAATCAAAACAGCGAGCGAGCGGAGCGGCGATTTGGGTTTCGACTCGGAGGTGGATCATGCCGAAATTCCGTTCGGTTTTAAGCCGATATCCGTTCGATGATCTCAACGCGGTAGTCCGATGTTTGCCGCCCTTGGATCGCACCTATGTGGACTGCATCCTAATCCGGCAACTGGGCGTTGTGGTAGACGTTTTGCACGTCGTCGCAGTCGTGCAGCATATCCAAAAACTTCTCAAACGCCTTGGCTTCATCGCCACTGAGTTCGATACTGGATTGGGGCACGAACGCGATTTCCTGAAGTTCGAACTCGATATCCGGGTTCGCTTCCAAGAGCGCTTGCTTTGCCTTGAAAAAATCACTCGCGTCCGCGAAAACCGTTAGCCGGCCCTTGTCTTCCTCAACGTCATCGACATTGACGTCCGCCTCGAGCATCGCTTCAAGCACTTGATCTTGCCCCTCGCCTTTGAAGGAGAGGATCGCGAGGTGATCGAATAAATGACCGACCGAGCCGGTGCTGCCTAGTTTCGCGCCGGATTTCGTGAAACAGTTGCGAACGTCGGTAATCGTGCGGTTCGGATTATCGGTCAGACATTCTACGATGACCGAACTTCCCCCAGGGCCAAACCCTTCGTATCGAGCCTCCGAGTAATCCTCTCCGCCCGCCCCCTGGGCCTTCTCAATCGCTTTTTCGATTACATGGGACGGAACTTGCTCCGCCTTGGCCTTCTCCATCAAATTCTTGAGCGTCGGGTTGGATTCCGGATCGGGCACACCGTTCTTGGCCGCTACGTACAGCATTTTCCCGTACTTGGAGTACAGCTTCGACTTCTGACCAGCGGTCTTGGCGATCGAGTGCTTCCGGTTTTCGAAACTTCTTCCCATTAGTGTGGTCTGCTAGTTCTTTCCAGGATTGATAAAGGAACGGACGCATAAGCAAGATAATCAAGTTCCCCGCTTCGGGCAATTGGAAGACACCATCCCCCCAAGTGGCGGAGGCTGGAAACGAACAGAACTTATCCAGCTCAAGTTCGGCTTTCTCGAGCACCGCTCGTCGTTCCTCGGACGTTGCTCATCGGCGAAATCGGACTTTCTTTCACCCAACGATTCGTTGCGTCCAGCCTCTCCAACGAGTTAGACTTAAACCGGATCGCCATCGCATGGCTCCATAGGACCGCTATGCCTACTAAGTCGTGATCCAACGCCGTGAAGACTTTTTCGCGTCGCATGGTGTCTTCTTTCCCACCTTCGCGGTGCAACCTCGATCGAAACCATGAGAAACCAGGCAATGAGCGTCAAATATATCGTACTTTTTTTGGGTATGTTCGCCGCGATATCGTCGACTCAGGCGGAGGAGTTTGTGCTGGTCAAGAATGGCGTGGTCCAGGCTCCGATCATCCTTCCGGAGAACGCTCCGCCCGTAATCCGGCAGGCCGCAGAAGAGTTCGCCGGCTACGTAGAAAAGATCAGCGGAGCGAAACCGAAAATCCTCCAGGGGCTATCGGATGCCATTCCACCACGCGCTGTCTGGATCGGCTACCAGCCCCGAGTTTTGGAGATTTTTTCCGATATCGATTTCGAGTTCAAGCATCCTGAAGAAATCCTAATGGCAGCGAGCGCCGATCATCTGGTGATCGCGGGCCGCGATGGGCCGGTTGTCAGCGTTGACGGGCAGGACGCTGACTTGCGAATGGAGTTTGGTACGGTCAACGCCGTGTACACTTTCCTCCAGGAGCAACTCAGCGTTCGCTGGCTCTGGCCGGGAGAATTGGGCGAAGACGTTCCTCGAAGTAAAACGATTTCGATCCCGGCGATGACGTACCGGTATCATCCGCAAATCCGCGCTCGCTCAGGCCTGTTCAACTTTTCGGCCCGGGGGAATCGGGGTTATGGACGTGCTCAAGATTGGACTCGACAGCAGCGGCTGCAATTGAGCTCGTTGGAACTTGAGGGTGGCCATGCCTTCACTGATTGGTGGGAACGATTTAACGAGAGTCACCGTGAGTTCTTCGCGCTGCAGCCGGACGGCACTCGGAGCGGCTTTCCCAATCCTCGTACGGTCAAACTTTGCCAGTCCAATCCGGCCGTTTGGCAACAATGGCTGACCGATG
>JBBDIM010000036.1:0-44803 GCA_040880405.1 Pirellulaceae bacterium
CATCCCCTAGCGTTTTGACCCTTGACACTGCTTAGAAAAGGACAAAGTCCTGGGTAATCGACAACAGTAAATCGTGAGTCCTGAAGGGACGATTCAAGCGATCCACTCGATTAGATTTCATCAAAGTAGTCGAAGTCGACCTTCTTAACGATAAACGTTTGATCGTGTGATACTCCGATATCATATTCGATCATCAACTGGCCAAGGGTTGCGCCATCAATCAACACGATTTTCTGGGCAACCGCACGTGCATATTCAACCGCCGTCTCTCGGAAGCTGCTAGTTGTTATGAAAACGCCTTTCGTTGCCTGTTTGCCAGCCAGTGCACCGACAAACGCCTGAATCTCCTTGCGACCAACGCCATCTTTCCATCGCTTAGCTTGGACATAGATCACATCCAGGCCAAGTCGATCTTCGTTGATGATGCCATCGATTCCTTCATCGTTGGACGCCTTGGTGACTTTGGCCGCTTCCGCACGAGAACCGCCGTAACCCATCGCAAAGAGAAGATCGATCACCAACTGCTCGAACTTGTAGGGATTCATGCTCCGGACTTGAGCGAGCAAATCTTCCGTTAATTGCCGATCCAAGCTCCCCGCCAATTCCGACAATTGCTCAGAAGGCGTTAGCTCGGGATGGGTATTCGTTTCCTCTACGTCGTTTCCATACTGCCCCGATCGCCAAGCTTTATGATCCTCGAATTGATCCAAATCCTTTAAAGTCAAAGCGGTCGGATTGCTGGCAAGTAGCTGGGTTCCACGATCAGTGATCTTCATCACGCCACGTTTGGTGTACTCGATCAACCCCGCATGTTTGAGATGTGTCCGTGCCCAGCCAACTCGATTCGCTAATCGTCGCTGATTGCCGCTAGGAAGCATCATCTCGCGATCAGCCTTTGACAGTTGCATCTTATTGGCAATCATTTCAGCGATGACCTTAATCTGGTGCTCGTTGCCATCGGAGAGGATCTGCAAGAAGGGAATAAACATTGATTGGAAGTCGGGCACGGCCATATCGGAATGAGTCGTTGAAAAAGAGTCGAGAGCTGAAAATGTAAAACAATCTCTCGGCTAATCTACCACAGACGCATGGAAAACAACCGGACACCGAAAGATGAATAGAGCAATCGATTCCATTTTTTCACCGGGGAATACCAATCGCTGACGCGAAACTATCCTTCCACTCCAATCCACACCTTCGCCGCCTCCACTTCCTCGTGCTCAAAATACTTGATCTCGGCGGTGGTAAAGGGTCGGCAGAAGTTGGCCATTCCTTTTTCCCACTTGCTTTCCCCGACGATCGCCAGCCGCTCGATGTCGCTGAAATGTTTTGTGCTGAACTTGATGTCTTCCCACAGGGCTCCCATGTCCCAGCCCTGGAAATCGTTGAGGACCACCAGCATGCGGATTTTGCCATACTCCTGGATTCGCTGCTCGGTCAGCGGGACGAACTCTTCGTACGCCTCTTTGGTCAGTTTGCCTTGGAGTTCGACTTGAATGACCCGGCCGTTGGCGACCTCAATAACATGAAACGACATTTTTCTGGATCCTTAAGGTGTTGACTGGGAACCCACAGGCAGCGGAACGTGAATTGTCGTGGGTTGAGTCGTTTGTCCATTTTTAAATTGAAACGAGCATTTTTCCAAACGAGAAGTCCCAAGTTCCTTGAAATGGTGGCACCGGATTCGCCGCATGGGTTTGAATATCGCGAGTGGCCAGGCAGTGGCCCCCTAGTTTGACTACCAGGGTCGAGTCTGCTACCGTGGGAACCAGTGCGTTGCAGTGGTAAAATCGGCGGATGCGGCGAGTCACTCCGTGAGACCTGGAGAAGTTCGATGAATGTTGCCGAGGGTTCGATCTCTGCTCACAATTCGACTTCTCAAAGCCTCCTCCGCCGGGTGAAGTCGCAAGACCACTCGGCCTGGGCGCGAATGGTCCATATCTACGGCCCGTTGGTCTATCGGTGGTGCCGCCGGGCCGGCGTGGCGGCCCAGGATGTCGAGGATATCTCGCAGAACGTCTTTCAGGCAGTTGCCCTTGGTATCCATAAATTCCATCGCGACCGGTCGGGTGATTCATTCCGCGGGTGGTTGTACGGCATTACCCGATTCAAGGTCATGGATCACTTCCGTCGTCAACAAAAGGACCCGGCACCGCAGGGTGGCAGCGAGTTTCAAGATCAATTGGCCTCCATTCCCGCCCATGAAACCTCCGCCCAACGGTTTCCGGACGACCAGTCGATGGCAGAGGACGACGGTCTCCAGGTGCTGCATGCCACCCTGGAACTAATCCGCCCCGACTTTGCGCCCCACAACTGGCAGGCCTTCTGGCAAGCGGCAATTGAACAACAATCCGCGACCGAGGTGGCAGAGTCTTTGGGAATGACCCCCGGCGCGGTGCGTCAGGCCAGGTATCGGGTGCTAAGAAGGCTGAGGCAGGAATTGGACGAGTTGCAAGATCTGTGAAGAGGGTTGCGAGCCGAATTCAGGATCTTGCCCGATCGGACTCGTCACAATGCGCCACGATTGTTTCAAAACGCTTCGATCCCCCTTGGTTCAATCTTCCTTGGGATCGCTTGAAACGGGAGTTTCCGGGGGTTCGCCATCTTTCTGACTCGTGTCCGGTACGACACGGGCATCGTGGATATCGACATCGGGTCGAGCGGTTTTAAACTGCTCCCAATCGAGTTCTGAAATGGAGGAATGACGCACGTCGAGCAGCTTGAGTTTCGGCATCTTCGCAATACCCGCCATATACTCTGAGGTCAGGTTTGTCGCCCCGAATCGCAATTCATAAACCTGCGGTAGCTCGTGCAATCGCTCGGCGATGGCAAGTTCGATTGAGGGTTCCAATGAGAGCATGCGCAAGTGGGGTAGCTTTGCCACGGTATCCAGATGTCCCGCGGTGAATAGGGCTCCCGTGTTGGGAGCGATAGTCAGCTTGTGTAGATTGGGAAGCTTAGCCAAGACCTCAAGCACCTCAGGCGTACACTGTTTCAGAGTCAGTTTAACATGTTGAAGTTGTGGCATCTTAAGCAAATGACGAACACCATCGACGGTAATTTGTGGTGGGAGATCGACACTTGTTAGCAAGCTCATTGTGGCCAAAGCTGCCAACCCGTCATCCGTTATCTCCGTTCGGCGAGGAAGGATTAAATAATTGAGCTGTGGAGCTCCCTTGGCCAACTCCCGGAGACCAGCGTCCGTTATTTTGGCCTCTAGGAGGCTCAGAACTTCAAGCCGAGGCAATGTGGCGATCCAGGGCATTACGGAATCGTCCATCCTAAAACTGCGATTGCAGATGAGACGATGCAGTTTAGGGGCACCCGCGAGGGCCTTAAAACCAAGCCCGCGGACCGACGTATAATTAAGCTCCAAAGTTTGGATGCTGTCCCTGATTCCGTTGAGGCGAATTAAAGAAGCGTCGTTAAATTCACGGATGCCAAAGAGGTATAGCTTGCTAAGGGAGCGCAATCGACCCAGCGGCGACCAATCCCCTTGCGGGGCCTTGCCGGCATCGATCCGAATCTCCGTCACAAAGAACGGTTCGTCGGGCAGGGAATCGTCGGCTTTGAGGCGGAGCGTCTCGAAGGTCGAACGCAAGCAAATTGCCATGGAAAATTGGTTTGCCGGAATCTCCAAGAGCCACTCCGCGACTTCCCGCTCTGCGGCGAAATCAGACACGGGAATATCTCCCGTGAGCGTTAACTTGGGTGCCATACTCGTCAGCCGCTCGACTCCTAGTGGCGTAATACCGGACGCATTGAGCTGCAATTCTCGCAATTGCGGGAATTTCGCGATCTCCTCGAAATGCGCGTCCCCCAAGCTGCAACCTTCCGCCCCCAAGTGCGTCAGAAATGGCAGTCCGCTTAAAGTTTGCAGGGCCAACAACTTGGGCGTGACAAATCGCCAATTTATCGATTCTAAGTTCGACAGGGACCAGAGTACCAGGGCCTGCTCCTCCGTAAAGTCCTCACGAGAAGTCCCCGTGAGAACCAAGACTCGAAGTTGTTTGGCCCGCGCCAAGATCGGACCGTTCTCCTTCGTCATATTCTGTGCCGGGATCACCAGCCGATGCAACTTTGGTAGGGCCGTAATCCGATTCAACTGCTCGTCCGTCAGGGTCGACCCGGAGTCTTGCTCGACCACAATGTCGAGCGACTCCAAGTCGAGGCCCTGGGCCAGTTTCCCCCAACCAGCCTTTGAAAGTGTCGCGGCATCCACTCGAAGCGAGGTCATGCCTTTGAGATCCAGGGATTGCAACTGTTGATCCGTTAGTGGCGGGCGCGCCGAATTCAGCTCGGTATCTTCCGCCATTTGAGGCGAGGCAACGTTCGCCAGACGCGCGTCCTCCGACTTGGACGAAGCGTCTAACGCGGCCGGTTCCAGGCTGACCCGGAGTCGAAGTTGGTCGCCTCGGCGCAGTTCAAAACTGGACGTGTCGAGTCTCGCGCCACTCGCGTCACTGACGCGGAGGCCGGACCCCGTTTGGACCTCATACTCTCCGCTCGGGAGACGTTGGCTCGGCTGGCCATCGGTTTGGGAGAATGCCTGGATACTCCAGGTTCGGTTGTTCTTTTTATCAACAACCTCAAGTCCCCCTGCC
Organism: Pirellulaceae bacterium; assembly: GCA_040880405.1. Lineage (GTDB taxonomy): Bacteria > Planctomycetota > Planctomycetia > Pirellulales > Pirellulaceae > JBBDIM01. The sequence continues at coordinate 4,605 of JBBDIM010000036.1, forward strand.
TCCAGTCGAGTCTCAATTTCGGACGCGGCCTCGGCGGCAACTTCGACGATGAGCGTGCCGTGATCAGTTTGGATTCGCAGTAAGATCAGGCCGAGGCAAAGGGCCGCCGCGAATCCCCCCAGGGTGAGCCAGAGCCGGACAGCGTTCCCCCGATTACCGGAGCCATTCTTGGACACACCCGCTTGGGGTGTCGGTTCGGGCGAAAAAGAGGGCGGGATGGTTACGGTATCGGCCGACATGCGTAGACTGCCACCGGTTGAGGCGCTGCCGTCCGAGTTTTCAAGCTCCGGAACGGCGAAGTCGAGTAGTCTCCGCAGATTTGCCTCGGCGGCGAAAGGAGCCAATGCGACCGCAACCTCTTGAGGAGTTGCTGGGCGGTTCCGTGGATCCTTATCCAGCATCTGATGGACGATCTTTGCCAGCTCCGGCGGAATTCCTGAGCGGCGGCCTTCGATCGGTGGGACCGGCTGAGATACGAGTGCCGTCAGTTTTTGGATGGATGTTCGATACGCCTCGCCATGATAGAGTGATTCACTCGTAAGTAACTTATAGAGCGTCGCTCCCAAGGAATAGACATCCGCCCGGATATCGACATTGTGGGTGTCACCACCCTGTTCCGGGGCCATATAGTCGACTGTCCCCATAATTTGGCCCGCCGAGGTTAATTCTTCGCCATCGGCTGAAGTCGTATCGGAAAGCAACGCGAGCCCGAGATCCAACACCTTGACGATCGGTGGCTGATTTCGCGATTTCGCGAGAAATAGATTCGAGGGTTTCACATCGCGATGGACCAAGCCATGCTCATAGGCATCCTGCAGACCGAGAGCGGCCTGGCGGATCAGCTCGCAGGCCTCGGGGACTGGCAGCGGGCCGATCGATCGAGAAAGCTGCGACAGATCAACGCCCTCGATGTATTCCATGACCAAAAAGTGCCGCCCATCCAACTCGCCGGCATCCATGGCCCTTACTAAATGAGGATGATCAAGACGGCCCGCGGCTTCCATCTCTCGCTCGAATCGTTTGATGGATTCGGGATTTCGCAAGCGATCGATCGCCAACACCTTGAGGGCCACGACTTTTTTAAGTCGGGTATGCAGCGCTTTGTAGACCGTGCCCATGCCCCCTTCGCCCAGCTTCTCCAATAACTGGTAAGCCCCGATGGTCTCGATCGGCTCATTGGCGTGTTCGATCCGATCAGAGGAAAGCAGCTCGGGCCCGAGGGCCACGATCCGGTGCAAGACGGAATCTAACTCAGGTTCCGCTAGGACAGGATCTTGCCGCGGCGATCGCCGCAGCCCCATCAAGAGCGTATCCTTGGCCAGGGCAAGCTGGTCGACGGTCTCTTCGCCTCGCTGCGATTTATCCTCCAGCCACCGCTCCACCTCCTCCGCCTGCTCTTCCGGCAGTTTGCCCAAAAGGTACGCTTGGTAAAGCTCGTTATTCAACGGTGACATGGGAAAACTCCGGCATCAAATTGGGTGACCAATCGATTTCGATGGCTAGCGTGCCGATCTCTAAAATATCAGGCTCCGAGCGTTTCAGCGCCATAGCCTCAATAGGTTCATCGCAGGGGTGTAACGCCGAAGAGAAAAAATAATCCCAGATTTTCCAATGCCGCGGGCTTGGCTGACGCTTTGTCGCGCGAAATCCTCGGCAATTGAGGCACTTTCAGGCCGGCGGTGTCTTCCTTGAATTGCAATTTCCGAAATGGGATTTCACTGCGGCATTCTCTTGATGATTGGCCGGAGGGCTTTTGACGATCACCCCATCACAAGGCGTTTTCCAGCGTCTCGGCTCGCTTTTGCTCGTTCGACGCAAGCGCAATCACCTGAATCACCACCCCTTTAAACGCCGGGGTCTTCGACTGCGGGTCGGAGTAGCGGGAGACCAGGATGTTGGCCTCCGGGTAGTACATCAGGGCGTTGCCCGGTTTGATGTCGTCGTACGCGATGGCCAGGAAATTATCGATTTGGCCGGTATCGGACGTAATGCGTATCCGCTGTTTGTCCTCAAGTCCCAGCCGCCGCAAGTCGTCCGGGTGCAAGAGGATGACATCGCGGCGATCGATGCCGCGGTAGATGTCGTACTCTTCGTACACCACCGTGTTGAACTGACCCTCGCTGCGAACCGTCATCAACCGCAACTCGTTCTTGCCGGTCCCTTTCAGTGGCGGAAGCTTGTGGTTGAACAAGATCAGGCGGCCGCTGGGTGTGGGGAATTTCTTTTCGTGAAAGGTCCGGCCATCGATCTGGAATTCCTGTTTGGTTTTGTCGATCTGGCCGATCTTCTCGAACCCCGGCACCACCTTGCTGATCGCCGCTCGGATTTTGCCGGTGTCCTGCATCGATTGCCAGTCGATCGGGCCGGTGTTGCCCAACACCTGCTGGGCAATGGTGGCGATCACCTCGACCTCCGGCTTCGGGCCGCTCAGCCGCGCGGGGCCACCCTCGGAAAGCCGAACGTAGTTGAACATCGATTCTTGCGTGGTCTGGTACGGTTCCTCATCCCGCGCCGCGACCGGCAAGATGATCGTTTCATCGGCCAAACCATGGGCGTGTCCGGTGTTGAGCGTCGTACTCAGATAAACCAGTGTCTCCAACTTCTGCATCGCCTGAGCGGCGAACTTCTGGTCCGGGTTCGAGCCATACAAATTTCCACCCAAGCAAACCCCCAGCTTCAGCCGCTGGGCGTCCGACTCTTCCATGCATGCCATGGTGTCGAGCCCGGCGGTGGTCGGGAGTTGGATTTGGTACTCCTGCTGCAAGCGGTCGAAGATCGCCTGCTTCAAAGCGGGCGTCACCCCAACCGACCCGATCCCCTGGACATTGGAATGACCGCGGATTGGCATCAGCCCCGCCCCCTCTTTGCCGATCATCCCCCGCATGGCCGCCAGCGCCGCGATCGCCTGGACGTTTTCGACGCCGTGGGCATGGTGCGTGATGCCCATCGTCCAGCTAAACACAACCCGCTTGGCGGCGGCGTACTTGGTGGCGATGGCGTCGATCTCGGCCTGTTTAACACCTGACTTGGTGAGGATTTCTTCCCATGGCATGGCCCGCAAGTGGGCCAACCACGCCTCGCTGTTTTCGCAGTGATTGGCCAGAAAATCCGTATCGGCGGCCCCCATCTCGTCGATCCGTTTGGCGACACCCCATAGTAGCGCCAAGTCCCCCCCGATATCAGGCTGAACATACAGCGTGGCGATCTTGGTGCCGAACAACAGGCTAATCGGATCGCTCGGGACCTTGAAGTTGACCAGCCCTGTCTCGATCACCGGGTTGATCACAATCACCTCGCCACCTCGGCGGCGGAGATGCTTCAAGTTCGACATCAACCGAGGGTGATTGCTTGAAGGGTTCCCCCCGATCACAAACACCAAGTCCGCCTTGTCGACATCCTCCAGCACAATCGAAGCGGTCCCGCTGCCCATGGTGCTCGCCAGCCCGACACCGCTGGCCTGATGGCAGTAGTAACTGCAATTGTTCACATTGTTGGTGCCATACATCCGGGCAAACAATTGCAGCAGAAACCCGGCTTCCATCGAGCTACGGCCGCTGAAGTACCAAAAGGTCTCGTCCGCGGTCAACTGCTTGAGCTTGCTGCTGATTCGCTGGAACGCCTCTTCCCACGCAATCGGCCGGTAATGCTGCGTCCCCTTTTCGTACAGCATCGGCTGGGTCAACCGGCCGGCGTGTTCCATTTGGTAGGGGGAGAACTTTTGCAGTTGGGCAATACTGTAGGTCTGCCAAAAACTCTCCGGAATCCCGGCTTGCATATCGGCCGCCATCGCCTGCATCGACTTTTTGCAGACCTCCGGAAAACTTCCCGCCTCATTAACCATGCCCCCTTTCTGACCACCCATCCCCAAGGCGCAGGTCTTACAAGCATTCTTAGAACGCATCGCCTTCCAAAACTTGAGGTAGCCGCCTGACTGCTGCGCCTTGGTAAACGAATAACGAATAGCCTGCCAACCGCCGCCACTTTTAGGTTTTTTCATGGGGGAATCTCAATGCGAACGCCAAGGATGGGTGGGATGCGTTGCATTTTAGCAGATCGGGCGATGGCCTGCGGCGCGAAAACGAAGTTTGGCAGGGAGGAAACCTCTTCTGCCGATGACGTAAATTGAAAATATTGAACGAATGAAGCAACGTCGTCGCTACTCAATGGTTCTTCGGTACAACTAGGCAGAAACTGCCGAAATCGCAGGTTATAGGGCCGTGACATTTTCGACTTTTTAGGCAATCAGGTGGGACAAAGGTATGGATAGACATTCGCCCGTTACGTAGTCTTACGGTACGAACAAAGCCTCAAAACCCCCAGTCTCGCCCTGAAATTCCAAATAGATCTCGATGAAAGCAAATGCCCAGCCGCTGCAAGAGATACTGCATGCGAACGCCCAATTCCTCATTCCCTTTTTTCAGCGATCCTATTCTTGGGAACGAGGAAATTGGGAGCGGATTGTCGATGACGTTCATTCACTGTTGGAGGAAGAACCGGCGAAGAAGCATTTTCTGGGGCCATTGGTCTGCGCACTGATTTCAGCGGCACCCGGCAAGTTGCCCCAATTTCAGTTAATTGACGGGCAGCAGCGTCTTACGACATTGTCCCTCTTGCTGACGGCGATCCGAAATGAGGCCCGGGAAAATGGCGACGATGAATTCGCGGATGAGATTGAGGACCACTTCTTGGTCAACAAGTACAAAAAGGGGCTGGATCGCTACAAGCTCATACCTCGAACGGGCGATCGTGAGCTGTTTGCCGCCTTGATCGATCGAAAAAAAACGAGCGAGTCGACAGCGAGATTGATCGCAGCTCACGAATTTTTTCGAAAAGTTGTCCGTACGCATGCGCACAACGATCCCACTTATCTTCGCCGATGTTTCGATGTCATTGCCGGTCGGCTCTATCTTGTGACAATCACGCTCGACGAAGAGGATCCATACGAGATTTTTGAGAGTCTCAATTCGACTGGACTTCCACTACAAGAGTCAGACCTAATCCGCAACTTTCTGTTCATGCAGATTCAATTGGCAGACCAGGAGGAATTTCAAAAAGATCACTGGGAGGTCTTCGAGAAAGAGTTTGAACCGACCGACCGCGGCGTTGTGGTTGGACCAACCGGATTCTATCGCGATTTTTTAATGCGAGAAGGGAAGTACTCGAAGGCAAAGGAAACGTTCGCGGACTTCAAAAAGTTCTACGATTTTGAGACAAAGTCGCCAGCGGAGATCGTCTCGGAATTGCATCGCTACGTTGTCTTTGCCAAGCAAATCGCTGAGCAAGGGAAGGGGCTTCCGCTAACTGCGGCAAGAGCTATTCGCCACTTTTCGTTAATGGATACATCGACGGCCAATCCAGTTGTCCTGAATCTACTAAATATGCGAGACACTGGGGAAATCACCGACGACAACTTTGTCGGCTGTGTTTCTGATTTGAACAGCTTTCTGCTGCGACGATCGATTTGTGGCGAATCGACCCGTGCTTACGGCCGCTGGTTCAGTGAACTGGCAGGTCAAATCTCCGGTGAGGTAAGAGAGCAGTTGCAGGGCTATCTGCTGCGGCGGGGTTGGCCAGATGACGAAACTTTCGAAAAACGTCTGGCCGAATTCCCCGTTTATCGACGAGAGTTCAAGAAATGCCGCATCATGCTGGAGATGCTGGAGCAAAGCGATGGGCAAAAGGAGGTCGTCGATTTAACGAAAGACATTCAGATCGAGCATGTTATGCCGCAGAAGCTTCCTGGCGGAGTCGCTGGTAAACAGTGGAAGGAGATGTTAGGTGATCAGCACAAAAAGATTCATGATCGCTACTTGCATACGATCGGAAACTTGACGCTCACTGGCTACAACCAGTCGTTGGGGAATCGTGGTTTTGCCGAAAAGAAAACCGCGTACCAGGAGAGCAAATTCTCGCTCAATAAATACTTCACCAAAGTCGAGGCGTGGAATGAAGAGGAGATCTCGAAGAGGACTCAGGAACTGGGAACAAAGTTGACAAAACTTTGGCAACGTCCGAAAGGAGACATCGTCTATGTCCCGCCGACGAAGGCCGAGACGAGCGAGAACAAGGGTCGTGATCGGCGAATCCGGTATTGGAAGGCGTTCAGTGACTTACTGACGGAGAGTGGCGTCCACCTTCGTCCCGTACGGATGCCGGAAGGTCAAATCTGCTCCTTTTTTCTCGATATGGCGGATGTTAATCTCCTTGCTCGGATTGTACCGAACCAGAAGCAGCTTTTAATTCAACTGCGTTTTTCACGAACTCGTGGCCAAAGGATCTATGAGCAGTTGGAGACGCAGCACTCCGGTGATAGCATGGTGTTCTCGAATACCCCTGCTTGGGACTCCAGAAAAAACTCCACCATTACTTGGACTAAATCCAGCGTTTCGATTCGTGATCACTACGACTGGCTGGAGCATCACAAGTGGTTGATTTCTGTTCTGGGCGAGATTGAGTCCAAGTTGTTGGCGGATTTGCGGCTTGCGCATGATCAGACAAAGGAAAAGTCTGCGTCAAAGCAGTTGCTGCTCGACTACTGGATCGCGCTCCACCGTCGCTTGTTTGAGCGCCGCTGCTCACTATCGGCAACTACACCACTTCCGCAAGACTCGAACGACTTTACTATCGGCCGATCGGGGTTCTGGCAAGCTGCAAAGGTTCGGCCAGCCGCAAACGAAATATCCGTTCTCCTGTTGATGGATAAAAAACAATCGCCTATTTGTTTTCCGCAATTGGAATCGCAAAAATCAGAGATTGAAGCTGAATTCGGAAGCACTTTGGACTGGGAAAGGCCTGAGCGGCTATTACAATGGCGAATCGGCACGACGCTAACAGAAGCCGATCCTTCGGATCGAGACGATTGGCCACGCCAGCACGACTGGATTATCGATCGCTTGCTTCGAGTGGACAAAGTATTCCGTGATCGCATTCGAAAATTGGACGCTGCTGATTACGAATAATCGAATCTTGGCTTGAATGAACGGTAAAATGGGGTCCCCATGCTTCGGACTACGTTTCCCCCTTTTTCTGCAAATGGTGGTGTGACTCGTTCGATGGGGCTCTGAAGTCTCACTAAGGCAGCATGAAGCAAAAAGGGAAGGGGGCAAACGTCCCCTTCCCTTCCTTATTTGTGTCATTCGTAGTCAAAAACGAATCGCCAATTCGCTCGGCAACCTACTCCTCAGCCACGTTCACATACACCTTCAACGCGTTATTGTCCTCAACCAGCAGTCGCATCATTTCCTGATAGTTGTCCAGGCCTTCAACCGGGTTGGTCAGGATGCGGGGCAGCACGCCGGGGAACATGACTTCGCCCAGGGCCATGTCTTTGATGCCTGATTCGAAGTGTTCGCTGTTGGCGTTGACGCTCCCGAGCAGCAGTTTGTTGCCCAGCACCCATTCGATGTTGATTTTGTCGCTGGGGATCTCGTGCCGGGTATCGGCTCCGGTCACGCTGGTGAAGACCAGGACGCCGTTGTGCCCCAGGTAGCGCATGCTTTCGAACGCGATCACACTGCTCCCGGTCGCTTCGATGATGATGTCGGGGCGGCCGGTACGTTTGACCAATTCTTCCAGCGGCTCTTCCCGGGTGCTGATGTAGGTCGACTCCATCCCCTCGACGATCTCCCCCTTCAGGTTCGGCCCGGCCGAGCGTGCCATGGTGTAAACCTGCAAACCCCGCAGCTTCAGCGCCAAGGTACTCAAGAGGCCAATCTGCCCCGCCCCCATCACCCAAGCGACCTTCGGCCGCCAAACCCGCATCCGCCGCTGCACCTCATACGCCTGTTGCACCGCTTTGGCGACGCAGCTCATCGGTTCCATCAGCACGTGCAAGTGCTTCAGGCCGACGGGGACCCGGACGATGTATTCCTCTTCGTCGACGAAGTACTCCGTCAGGTAACCATGCAGCAGATTGATCCCCCGCTCGAAGTAAACCTCCTCGCTGGTCATGTCGTAGGTGCCGATCTTATCGTAGATCGAACCACCCGGGCGGCGGACCGTGGCGGTGACATAGTCGCCCGGCTTGACCCGAGTGACCTTGTCGCCGACCGCTTCCACCACGCCGTACGATTCATGCCCCAGCACCAAATGGTTATCGCCGGGAGGGGCGTTGCCGTAGAGGGAGTCGTTGATCTCTTTATCGGTGGCGTCGACCCCGACTTTGAGGACGCGAACCAGAACACCCTTGCCATTGGGAAATTGATCGAGCGAGGGGGTCGGGATATCGGCCAGGTGGACGCTGTTAGGTGTGCCTGGGGTAACGGCGATCGCCTTCATATTCGGCGAGCTCTCTCTGTAAAAGGGCAGGGGGGAGTTCAATCAGTTCCACTTGCCGCCACCACAAAACCGCAGCCACCGGCAAGACCGCGTAATTTACCACAGCGGCCAGACCAGGGAAATCGCCCGCCCCGCAATTCGTCGCGGGGAGAACCTGCCGGCTAAGGAGTCGGTCTGGGTGCCATGCCCACGCCCTCCAACGTGGGCATGAGAAGTGAGGGATGCTTTGCCCTTTCCGAGAAGTTCGGACGCCGTCTCAGGTTCCATTAGGCGGCGTTGCCAGTGGGGGATCGTCACGCCAAAAACCGGATAGCTCGCGTCCTTCCGCTTTTATTTTGCATTTTTCATTCTCCAATACTCATTAATCATTCAAAGCGGAGCAGCCCGAACTGCCCGGTGACGTGCGAGAAGATTTTGCCTTTTTCCGAGAAGTGAAACATCAACCCGCCAAAACATGGCCACGCTTTCCGAACATGGGCATCGCACCCGATGGAAAATGGTCGCCGGGCAAACTCGCCGGACTAAGGCGTATGCCCCGGAGTTCGCGAAGTCGGCGAAACCCGACCTGGCATTCCGCCCGGCGGTTGGCTTTCCGGCTGTTGCCGAGCCTTGATTTGCTGGGCGATTTCCCGCACGCCTGGCGCGTTGGGGTTGATCTCCAGCAGTTGGTCAATCGCTCGGTCCGCCTCTTCCCAGCGTTCCATTTTCTGCCCCAGCAGAGCCAGGGCCATGAGGTAATCGGGCGAACCAGGCTCAAGCTCCACCGCCTCTTCAATCGCGGCCAAGGCCTGCCGATACGCTTCCGCGCGATCCTCCGGGCGCAGGCCACCCGCCGCCAGATAAAGTGCCAAGCCGTACCGATATTGCAGCGGGGCCGAGGTCGGCAGCAGCTTGACATCGCGGGCCAGATTCTCCAATTCTTCCTGGCGCAGTCGCTGGATTTCTACTGCTCTGGAGGCCAGCTTCGGGGTCATCTTTTCGGCTGCGGCGCGATTTCTTTGAAGGACCAATTGCCGCATCTGTCCCTCTTCCCGGCGGTTTTTCGTCTCTAGGATTTGGGCCAGATTCGCCCGGGGGCCGGTCACATTTTTTTGGACACGGATGGCATTGCGATACGCCTTTTCGGCCGCTTCCAAGTCCCCGGCCCGTTCATGCAGCAGACCCAGCGAATGGTGGGAAGAAGCGAGGTCGGAGTTCCGCATGATCGAGTCGGCTAACTCCTGATACGCATTATCAAAGGCCGCCTGTTTCTCGCGGAGGGCAAACACCTGCGGATCGGTCCCCACTAAAACTCGCGCCGCTTCGATTCGCACCGCCCGGATGTCGTCATCCAGCCGAGCCAGCAACGAATCCTGGACTCGGCCCGTCTCGTACTGGGCCCCGTCGAGATTGCCAATCGCCGCGATCCGGATTTGCGGGTCAGGATCGGAGATCAAACGGAGCGAAGTTTTCACCATCTCCGGCGTCGCGAACTGGCCCAGTTGAACCAAAGCGCTCGCCCTCACAATCCCGGGGCTGTTCGCGTTTCGGGCCAGCCGATCAAGCAAGATTTGCGACTCGGGATCACCCTCCCAAGCCGCGCTCAAGGCGTAGGCGAAATGATCCTGATGCGCCCCCAGGTCTTGCCCATACCACTTGGTCACCGCCTCGGCGGCCCACTGGTCTACTTCTTTGAGTGCAGCTTGAACTTCCTCATCACCGTTGCGAGCCGCAATGATCCATTGATCGTACCGAGGCAGCTTGGCCCGTTTCTCATCGCTGATGTTGGCCCGGTCGAGATGGCACTTGGTACACGCGTTGGGGGTGCCAAGATTCACCGACAGATCGGGCCGCGGCACGCGAATGCTATGATCACGCCGCGGGTCGACCTCCATGTAGGTCGTTTCCGGCATGTGGCACTCCACACACGAGGCCCCGGTGCTTCCCACCTCGTGGAAATGATGCCCTGGCGTATCGAACTTGCCGGAGGGGTGCGTGTGGCAATCGGTGCAGAGCTTGTTCCCCTCGAACTTCACCTTGGTGCTGTGGGGGTCGTGGCAATCGGTGCAGCGAATCCCCTTATGGAACATCTTGCTTTGCAGGAACGAGCCATAGACGTAGTTCTCGTCGAGCACCTGACCATCGCAGTGGTAGACATTGGGCATGATCAGCTCGTTGTTGAACTGGTCATAATAGGAGTCACGCAATTGCTGTTTCGAGCAAACCACTTGCCGCCTGGAATGACACGCTCCGCACGATTCCACCTGGGCGACATTATCCGCCCCTTTCAGCTTTTTGAGGCCGTACCCGTGGTTCCGGTCCCAAAACAGGCTCTTCTGGTTGGCCAGTTCGACATGGATGCTGCCTGGGCCATGGCACGATTCACAACTGACGTTGATCTCGGAAAACGTCGTGTGAAAGGTGTTGCTCGCCAGGTCGTGGTTTTTTTGCAAGTTGGTCGAGTGGCAATCGGCACACATGTGATTCCAGTTCTGGGCCGCCCCGGTCCAGTGCAGCGGATCTTCCGGGGCCAGCTTTTCTGCGACATCCGGGGGTGGGAGGTAGAACCATTTGCCCGCCTGGGTGTCCCAAGAGATACGCAGAACCTGGGTTCGGCCAATAGCCCCCGACTCAGAACCGGGCGTCGGCGGCTCTAGTTCGACCATATACTGCTGGAGCGGATCGACCCCGAAGACATACTTCACCTCGAAGTCCTGCAGCGTCCCGGTCGGCCCTTCCGTGTTGATCCAAAACTTGCCATCGCGGCGAAACATTTTCGACTTGATGTCGAAGTGGGTAAACTCGGCGTCGTCGAAATCCCCGAGCACCGTCTCGTCGGTGGCCAGGTCCATCGCCTTGTCGTGATAGGAGCCTTCCCAGTCGGCATGCTGATCCTGGTGGCACTCGATACAGGTCGTCCGCCCCACAAACTTCGCCTGCCGGTCGGCCGGAATCGCTACAAACCAATCGGAAACAACCGCGGCCAACGCCGAGACCAACACCACAATCAGGGCGATCACCGGAAAAACCTTCCGCAGCATCGCCACATATTGCGGGTTATTGCGGGACCGATTCGACTGACGAGACTGCTTATGACGCGACATGCGGGATTTCAAACGGAGGATCGATCAAGCGGCCCAACAGGCCACCGGCGGGATTTCAGAAGAGGATTCCCTATTATGGAACACAACCGCCCCCAGGAGAACAACCAGGCTCCAATACTCCTTACCCACCTCCAAACGAAACAGACTACCCAGCCCTAATTTTGCGGGTCGCACCAATTAATCCCCCACTCCACGCATCCCAGCGGCAATTTTCCCCCAGGAGTCCCCGTTGACGAGAAGAAGCGAGAATTCTACCTTGTATGATTCGCATTGGCGGCATAGCTCAGTTGGTTAGAGCAGCGGAATCATAATCCGCGTGTCGGGGGTTCGAGTCCCTCTGCCGCTACTTTTAAGTGCTTGTTTTTAAACGATTTACGCCGAACCGGTTGATTTTCCATCGACCGGTTTTTTTCGTGTCTGGCACCCAAAGGGCTCCCGAAAGGGTCCCAAGGGGCTCCCAAAAGGTAAAAACTTGGGACCCCAAAACTCCAATCGGTGATTGGAGCCCGAGGGGACGTTGGACACGATAGCAGCCCGGTTGATAGATTGCCCCCGCTTTGACCGCTTACAAGGTCAATTCTCTCAGGGAGCCCAACCGATGCCGTACCAACATGAACTGACGTGGATCGCCCAAACCCGACGATGGCGGAAAAGGTATCTCGGCAAGACGTACTTTCTCAAGTCGCCTAGTCAGGGAAAAAAAGACCGGGCGGGCTACCTTGCCGCACTCAGGGAGTGGGAACGTCTCAAGGCATTTCTAGACGGGCTGGGGCCGAACCCTTACACGGAAACAGGGGCAATCATCCCGGAAAGCCAAGTCTTGCAATCTGCCCCCGTGTACATTCCCCCGATGGCCACACCCACGGTCAGCACGAACGGGGCCACGGTGGCCAAGAGAGCCCGCCCCGAAGCACCGCAGGCCGGGGAATCGTCGAATCATCCGAAATGGATGCTAGGAACCGGCTTTGGCCCCATGCTTCACCCGGAGCAAGTCGCCACCAATGGAAACGGTAGTCCGTACCACGGGGAAACCCGAATTCGAGTGCTTGCGGACTTTTGGCTAGATCATCGGCACAAGCAAGCCCAGCGGGGAGAACTTAGCCTGAAACAGTGGAGTGAAGATAAGGCCAAGTTACAGGTATTTCGGGACTTTCTGCTGGCGAACTATCCCACGGTGGCCCACTTAAACCAACTTCACCCGGCAATTCTCAATCACTACAGGGATCATCAGTGGGAATTCACCGATCCCGGAAGCAAGCACGGCATTAGCAAGGCCACGCTAAAAAAGAGACTCGACACGGTGGCCAAGTGGCTTCACTGGTTGGTGGACCAAAATATCCTGGACGAACTTCCTAAAGACTTGCGGACCTACGGAAGGGTAAAGCTAGACAAGCCAAAGCCGATTTTTTGGACCCCGGAGGAAATCAAGCTGCTTGCCAAACATGCCACCGAACGGACGCGACTTTACGTCATGTTGGGATTGAACCTTGGCTATACTCAGCGGGACATTGCAACCCTTACCCCGGATATGGTGGACTGGGATACGGGTATCGTCACACGGGACCGGAAGAAAACAGGGATTGCCAGCAAAGCAAAGCTTTGGCGGTCGACAATGGACCTACTCTTGAAGCACCACAACCCGAACCCCGGCCCCGTGCTGGTTGATCAAAAGGGAAGCCCACTCTACGCCGAACAGGTCAACGGCAAGGGTAACCTTATCACCCTGGACTCGATTCGCCTAGCTTTCGACCGGGTGAAGAACTCGAAGCGGGTAGGGCTCAAAGGGGACCCCCGGAGTTTTAAACATCTCAGGAAGTCCGCAGCCAATGAAATCGAGCGAACCCGACCGGACCTTACCGGCCTATTCTTAGCCCATTCTGAGGGCGGGGTAAAACGCCATTATGTTTCCCAGCACTTCGACGAACTATTCACGGAAACCGATAAGCTAGCTAAGTTGTTCGGGTTCTGACCCCTCACTGCCAACCCGACCCACTCCCACAGGCCCCCGACTAACAACCGGGGGCCTTTTTCGTGTCCAATCGAGAAATTATGCCGAGGTCGGCGAAATACTATAGGTCGGTTTATACATGACCTTCGGGTCAGGGTGACCCTATGAAAACCGGCCTCAATAGGACACTTGGGAAAACCTATACATATTTTGCTTGCATATTCAGGCCGGACTATGTAAGATAGACTATTCTATAGTCCCCTCTATCGCCGACAGGAGAGCTATCATGGCCCGGAGAAGCAAGTTTCCCGAATTTTACCGACCAATTTTCTCTCGCATTCTGGAGCTAATCGAACTCCAACGAATGACCCAGACAGAAGCCGCCGAGATTTTGGATCAAGAGGGCTTCACCACTGAACTCGGCGGGAAGATAAATCAATCGATCGTTTCCCGTTGCTTGGCCGTTGCCCGATATGAGCGGCGACATTCACTAGGGACAGTGGCACTACCACCGGCCCCGGCCCCCGCAGTGAACACCCCGACCGACAGGCCGGAACCAAAACCAGAGGAGCAACCCGCCCCGACCGAAACACCGGCAGCCAAACCCGACCAACCGTCAAACGAACTGCTTTTGCTCTTGGAGCAAATGGAACATGAAAAGCGACAGACACAAGCGGCGATTCGCCAAATTCAGGAATTCGAAAATCGCCAGCAAGAGGCAATTCAGCAAATGATTCAAGAAGTGAAGCGGCAAACGATCGCCGGTTGACATTCAAAAAAAAATGCCCGGAAGTGCGGTCAACACGTCCGGGCAAAATTCAGAGAAGAGCGGGGAAAGCTCTATCAACCACAGCCAACTTGAGGGAAGGCCGTGACTATCAACCACAATTCACTTAGGAATAAATTGTGACTGCCGATATTGTAACAACTTCTCAAGACTTGGCAAGCAATTCCGGCGAAGATTCCGCAATTCCGCTTTTCGGTGCCGAGTCCCTTTCGTGGATTTCTTGCGAGGGATTGATTGCCTACTCCCGTGAATCGCCAAGCCAAACGGACCGGGAAAGACATACGGGGGAATGGCAGCCTGAAACCATCGCCGCGTTTGCCGATTCCCACGGTTTGCGAATGATCGCCGCATTCCATGACGTGGCTAGTGACTCCCGAACAATCGGGCCGATCCACCGCCCACAGCTTATCAGAGCAATCGACTACGCTAGGCAAACCCGTTGTCCGATCGTCGCCTTTGAGCACCGAAGATTTACTCGTCAGCCCCACAAGCTAAGGCGGTTTGACGGGGTGGCCTTTATCTCGATTGTGCCACTTTCAATCACCGATGACGATATCTTGAACGCCCGATGCCGGAGGGCGGCGAATCGAATCATGGGTCAAAGCAATCCGGGATTCAAAGGCGGCAGGCCGCTTGATGCGATATCGGAATCGGAAGCCACCTTCATCCTGGAAAGCCAGCACCGGCCCGCATCGGAGGTTGCCCGATCACTCGGAAAGGGTTGGGACCGGAGAAGAGTGAAGCGACTAAGAACCGCCTTATCCGCCTCAAAAAACAAATGGCCATAACTTGCTAGTTAGATAGCCCCCAATATTAACTACCTTTCAAACAGGAAAACAGGTCAATCACGTATAGAAAGGGGCATAAGGGGGCTTGCGATAGAGAGTCACTTACTACCTATGCCTACTCTATAGATATGTTGGTAGGTCCCCGACTTACTACGTATGATAGCTCCAATTGAGTGGAGTAGTGAGAGTGATATTGTGAGAGAGTGATAATAATTTTTGGTCGCGAGTCCAAAATTTTGGAGTTTTCCCCGCGTTGCTTCGAATTTTCGGGTCGGGCCCGACTTTTCGGAAATTTCGGGCCGGTTGGGGCTCCAACCGATTGGAGCCGGAGCAGGGGGGCGGAGGTCGGGCACCTGAAACAGCACCCACAGCACCACAGGCAGGCCATGCGGCCCCCTTTGCTTACTCGGCGATTGATCACCCCGAAATTCCGGGGGCGATCCTGGAAACGACACGAGCCCCACAGCCAACCAAGGTCCGGCCCGATGGCACCACAAGCACCGCCCCCCTGGAACCAGTCAAGGGAAGTCCGGCCCGACGCCCCATGAACGCCACACCACGCCTATCGGCTTACACTGTGATGCCCTTACTTGGCCCCGACGATAAATCACCCGGCAAACCTGGAAGGGCTCCACTCGGCAAGCCAGACGCCATGGGGCGGGAATGACGATCGGGGTGAACTCGTAAAGAATCGTTTGCGAAGTAGTGAAGAATCGGGTAAAATGGGGGTTCACGCCCCCTAGAAGTGCATCGGGCAAGTTAATAACTCGATTTCCCCGGAAAACGGCCTTTCCGGGTGTCCAGAACGTCCGGAATCGGCATTTTGAAAAGCTCCAATCGAGTGGAGCCAAGGTCCGGCCAATATAATCCGAAACCGAGCGGGGATTCCAAGTGATGGCGTCCCTGAATTAGATATTGTGCGTTTGGCCTATGTTTCACGACTGTATTTTTGAGGAAAGTAAGATGAAGATTGATGAAGAGAAGAGACAGGAAGCGATTTCAGTGATCCTAGATGATGGTGATTGGTGTTGGGTTCTCGATCACTATATGAAAGATACTGACTTTTCATTCGATTCCTCACGATGTTTTATCGACGTTGAGACACAAGAGATTCATGGGGTGTTTGAGCGTGGCCAAGTAACCGGCAGCATTGGACTCGTCGAGCTAGAGAATAACAAAGATCGTTACTTTGAAGTCGAAGGCCGGTGCCATGAAGTCCACCATGAGATACTTCAGCGTTTCTTAGAATCCGAGTGGACAGATGACGAGAAAATTCGGGGTGAGGCAGCAGCCATTTATGCCGTGTGGAGATCTATTGGGAAATGGAAACGTGAATTGGCAGAGTGCGATAATCCGGCGTATTTCAATTACAAGGAATTTGAGAGGAATTATTTGGCGTCTGATCTAGCCGCTGTCCTTCAGATGAAAGGAATCTATCCCGCAACAGAAGATCTATCGAGAGAAGAGGCGGCAATGAGGGAAGGTAAGTGAGCCTTTGGTGCTGGCCTTCTCTTAATCACTGAGAATCCCTAGAAAAACAGCGAAAAGGCACGTCCGAAACAGGCATCTTGCAAAAGGGGGGGACTTCGGGGAAACTCCAATCGATTGGACTTGAACCTTACCCGATGAACCTGGAAGGAAAGCACATGCCTTTACTGAAGTTTGAAGGTGGCCCATGGGATGGCGTGGAATTCGAAGCACCCACGGCCCCGGACGCCTTAAACATGCGAGACTTGGTAATTGATGGTAATACTGACCCGGACTCAGGAAAAGCCACGCTTACATTTTACGGGCCACTTGAACACAACGTCTACTTGCGTCAGTTGGAGTCCGGGGAAGACGTGCAAGACGTCTATGTTTACGATTACAGAAAGGACGGGAAACCATGGTGGGAAGGTATAGTAAAAGCACCGGAGTAACGCGGGACAGGTCGGGCAGCCGATCCCCTTAGAAAGTAAGCCAGATGATTGATTCCGAGCGTATGCAAACCATCATTAAGGAAATCACCCTTGGAAGACGCCCCCAACCCGCAAACGATGAAGAGCAGGATTTTATCGATAGGGTCAGGACCGAAATATCGCGAGAGCTACCAAAAGGGGCAATGATTGAGTTTCCCGGAGACTGGTAAGCTCCAATCGATTGGACCCAAAGTCCGGCCCCGACCACCACAAGCCCCTGGAACACGCTGAAAAGGTCGGGCACCGATGATCCGAGCTAACGCAGGAAGACTATAGAAGCCAGATAGACACCTTACGACCTAAGGCCCCTTACAGTGTAGAAAAGTACCTCCCCCGTCATTTTCAGAGTTAGAAAAGAACTCCCCCCGCAAGTTTTTGAGTACGCGGCCCTATGTATCCGAAAGCCGGTTTTCCCCCCACTAAAATTTCAGGCCCTAAAATCTCACCCCGCAATATATCTCAGGACAGTCCGGCGACTTACCCCAAGAGCTAAGCCAATCTCCGAATGAGTCATGCCTTTCTCTAACAGGGCCTTTGCCCGCGTTTTATCTGCTTTCGTCGATCCCGCTTTTCTACCGAGATAAACCCCTCTTTCCCTAGCAGCGTCGATGCCCGCTTTCTGGCGTTCTCGCCTAGTGGATTGTTCCATTTCCGCAACACCCAAGAGGACCGCAGCAATCATCCGCCCAACCGTACCGGATAGGTCTATCTGTTGCGTGACAGAGACGATTCTCAGGCCCTTTTCAGACCAATCGCAAAGCACGTCCAATCCATCCCGTAGCTTGCGGGACAACCGATCAAGTTTCCACACCACAACCGTACCGACTTCCCCGGCAAAAATGGCTTTCTGTAGCCTTTCAAAGCCAGGGCGGGCCAATGAATCGCCGCTTTCCCGGTCCACAAACCAGACCACGTTTTCGGGATCGATCCCGTTGCCGCTAAGCCAGGCCATGATTTCCCGCTTTTGGCCTGCTAGATTCTGACCCACCGTGGATACCCGGATATAGCACGCTACTTTTTTGAACCCCCCCATCCCCCTGTCCTCCAATCAAGTGAACCTGAAACGCTGAAACACCCTACGCCATTTGAGTATACTCCAGTTGGTGGCACACCTGGGAGGTTTGCAGGGCCTATTTTCCCGTGGTTTTTGGGGTGCGAAAAATCAGAAAAGCGATTGACCCTAAATGTCGCATGTTGGAAGTGAAAAGTTACTTCCAAAGTCACCTGGAACGCTTCCAGGGCCAACGGCCCGAAACGTCGACAACGGGGCCGGATCGTCGGGCCGGAAGCCAGAGCAGCCAAGTGAACGGCATTTGGCGTAGAACGCTCCAACCGAGTGGAGCCGGGAAAGGTCGGGGTGACCTTACCAAAAAAGGGGAGCAAGGGACCTTAGTTGAAATGTCATAAACGCTAAGGCCCCAAGCTACAACCCAATCGCCGATAGTCCGGGTGGCTATTGGAAGTCCTTGGAACACTTCCAACACCGAACCATTACGGCTACGCTTAGTAAGGGTCAGGGATGACGCCCAACCACTTACCAAGATCACTTCACAAGCTCTTCAGAACTGCCTTATGAGTAGAGACGCAAACAAGCTCAATGTAAAAAATCAGGGACGAAAATTCCGGTTTTTGAAAAATGAGTTAAGCGAGTCCATTTTCCGCTAAAATGCCGCACACCCTCACCACGTATGTATTTTTTTTTGTCGGCGGAAATCGCGTTTTTCAGGTAGGAAATAGGCAATGGACGATCTGGATTTAGTTGTTTCAGTGGCCACAATCATCGCCGTATTTCTTGGCCCGTTGTTCGGTGTTTACGTTGCGGGAATATACTCCCGCCAGGAAAACAAGCGTCAGGAAGCGGCAAGGCTATTTCGACTGACCAATGAACACGCTCAAGGGTTTCTCTATGCATTTCGGACAGTTCATGGTATCGTCGTTGAACAAAACGAGGTGAATGCACAACAAAATAGGCAGATAGAAATTCATAAAGAACTTTCTCAAAGTGGGAGTCGGGCTTTTGTGTCACCCTCAAGCCTCAAGCAGACGAAAGATAAACTAGACGCGATTGCTGAAAAATTGAAAACGCAAAGGCGAGAGGTCGAGGCAGTTGTCATTGTTCTAAATGCAGATGTCGTTTCGTTGGGAATTTTATTCGGCGATTCTGGAGTTAAGTGTGGAGAGGCAATTCGGCATCTCATTGTGATGTATAGCGTATTGGATAACAACGAAGTTCCTACTGCTGAAGCGTGTGTTGAGGAGTTGAAAAAGCGGGTAGATGTAATCGGTAAAGAGATGAAGGCCCTTCACGATTCACTTCGCAAGTCCGATCCCTTTGACGATTAGCGGTCTTGAGCCTTACGCCGTTGCATCATTTCGTATTCTTCAATATCAAGCTCTAAGCGGCTTTTGTAGCCGTTTTTGGGGGTTTCGGTTTCAGGTCGGCCCGACTTGTTAGCCCGCCAGTCTTTGAGGAAATCCAGAGCATCACTTTCGGTCAGGCACCGGAGCAAGTTTCCGGAGGACTCCCCACAAGCGGCTTGGGGATCATTGAATTGGGAAACAGCCCTTGAAGTGAAGTGCCATCCGTCAATCGGATAATCACGGTTCATTCGCTCTGTCACTTTCTTCTCAGCTTCATCCCGACTTAGGCCGTAGGCCCATGACGTTTTTCCGGGATGGACCCTGAAAACGAAAAAGGACTTGATGCAAGTGGGCAATTGTTGCCTTAGGTCCTGGATGCAATCTTCATGGTGGGCAATCTCTTTCAGTATTTCGGCCCGACTTCGAATTGTGGTTTCAGTGCTCATTAGACGGTTACTCCAAAATGATTGATCAATTGTTTGGTTTGTTGGTCAGGGGTTCCCCGTTCTCGGATTTGTCGGGCCGACCTTATTTCCAGAAATTCGATAAGCTCTTCCCGTGGTAGTTTCTCTAGGAATCGCTGGTGACTATGCCACTTAAAATCCCTCTCCATTATCTCGCGGTGGTTTAAGTGTTGATATTGGAAGTGCTCCGCACCTTTGGACCCCATAAAGGCATGAAAGGCAGCCAGGGCAGAAGGCAGCGACTTTGTGAAGGTCGTGTAAAGGTGAATGGTCTTTTGACCTACCATCCGGTATCGCACGAGATAAATTGCCTTCATTGCCTCACCTGATGTCGTCGGGGCCGTGGTTGTCAAAGTAATGGCAGAGGGTTTTCAACGTCGCCAAACTGGGATGCCCGCCCGCCAAAATCCGATAAATGCCACTTTGCGAAAGGTGGCAATCGTTGGCGACATCGACCACCCGGCAGCCATCCAGGCGATCCCGCACCGCCCCTACGATTTGCTCTAGTTGGTCGCTCAACATGGGCCTACCGTAAAAACGGGGGAAAGATTCCGATCAGTTCCGGGTATTCGTCATCCAGTTCAGCCGACTTGGCGATGTCCTGGACTCCACTTGATTGGAAGTCCGGCATAAGTGGCGAATCGTCAAAAATTGCGTTTGGGTCCAGGTCGGCACCCTTGGCGATTTCCTCTTTTCGTAGCTCTGCCTGGACCACGTCGGGCGGGACCCTTTCGACAGGGCCGAACCCCATAACCACCCCGGACGAATCGTGAACGGTAACGATCTGAGGGCCAAGAGCGGACTTGCTCACAAGCTGCTTGCGGGGGCGTTCCAGCCGTTGAGCGGCTTTCAGGGCCTCAAAGTAGTTTTCGCGTAGTGCGTTCATCGGTTGGTTATCTCTTGAATTGAGGTGACTTGAGCGGACTCGCCATACTCGGCAACGGCGAATTCCAAAGCAGCGTTTTGAGCAAGCTCCAAGCTGGCCGCCAACGTCTCGTGTCGCTGGGTTTCTCCCGTATCGCCGACCACCACGACAAAATTAAAGTGCCTCAGGCCGAGTTTTTCGCCAAGCGTCCCCATTAACCCTTGGAGAGAACTTTTCAGGGCTTGGTTCTGATCACTCAGCACGGTAGCGATTGCCAGAACGGTAGACGCTAAGAACTCGATTTGATCGGACTCAGAGCAAGCACCTAGCAGGCCATTCCGGGTGAGGGCTCCCACACTGGCTTCGCACACGGGAATGATATGGGTGATCTTGCCACTTTCACCCCCTAGCGGGCCGATGGACTTGGCGACAACGTCGTCAGGGTTGGTAGCGATACAAAACGTCCCAGCGGGAAGGGTGCCGTTTTTTAGGCCAAGCACGGCGTACAGCATTTTCATTGGGTCACCTTATTGCGGGAAAATGTCATCTAGGATTGCGTTTGGGTCCCCCGGCATTCCGGAAATCTCGGAAACGTCCGGCAGACGCTCGTCTCGTTCCAAACCCTCAGAAGGGATATAGGAGGTCTGGTAATGGAGTTGAAGCCTTGCGGCCTTTTGAACTTCCACCACTTGGCGATGGACCACCCCACAAGTAGCGACTAACTCAGCGTTCACCGCTTTGATGATGTCGGGCAAGCGGGCCTTAAGCTCAATCTCGGAAAGATCGTCTGGATCAAAGCCGCAGCGGGCAAGGCAAAGTTTTCGAAGGGGGGCCGAAGATGCCACGGGAAACCTTCCAATCGGGAAACGATGTTGGAGCGAAGGAAGGTCCGGGTAGATCAGGCAGAAGGTTAAGGTATCTCAAGGGGCCTCGCTTTCCCTCTTGAGAGCATCACTCTATTATGTTGGAATCGGGAAAAATTGTCAATAGTCGCTAAAAAATTAATGCACAAGTCTTAAGCAATACTGCCGAGTACGGCAGAATATCCGATTGCATTCCGGAACCCGAAGGGGTAAAAAAAGGGTATGGAAAAGGTCAAAAAAGGGTATTAATTAACCAGGATTGATGCGATAAGTCGTTTTGTAGAAACGAGTTACGGCAAAGTAGAGCGGAGTCATCATAATCCGCGTGTCGGGGGTTCGAATCCCTCTGCCGCTACTTTTAACCTGTTATTTCAGAACAACTTACGATAAGCCGGGTGGTTTTTGGCCAGCCGGTTTTTTTGTGTTTGGAGCCCACAAGGGTTTCAATGGGGCTCCAATGGGGCAAAAATAGGGGCTCCAAATGCCTAGGTTTCGGTTGATTGGGTGGCCGAGAGGCGGATAGTCGATCTACTTAGTTCTATGTGCGTTGAATCACGGGCAAAGCTACGAGGCCAAAAGTGAGCGAATATCAATATGTGGTCTTTCAGGCGGTTGACGGCCCACTCAATGACAAACAGTTGGAATTTGCGGAGGCGCAGTCCAGTCGCGCCGATGTATCGCGCTGGACGCTGTCGTGTGAATACGATTACAGCTCGTTTCGGGGCGACGTCGACGCCTTGCTCCGAGGGGGTTTTGACGTTTACCTGGAGTATACGAATTACGGCACCCGGGTAATCAAGCTGCGTTTGCCGCACGGTTTTCCGGTGGCTGAAAGTGTTTGGTCGAAGTATGTGGATGGCGAGCAACTCCTGTGGAAAAAAGATGCCGAAGGCAGTGGGGGAATTTTAACGCTCGAACCGTTCCACGATGCGAACGACCGATTCACCTATGGCGATACCGAGCCGTACCTCAAGGCGGCCATTCAGGTTCGCGACCGATTGATGAGCGGTGACCTGAGGGCGCTCTATTTGCTTTGGTTGTGTGCGGCGGACGATGACTACAACGACCCGGCGGAGACGATCGAGCCGCCGGTGCCGCACGGGATTGCTGGCATTGAGGCCGATTGCGGCGATCTCCTCTGGTTCTATGGACTCGATCCGCTCCTGTTGGTCGTGGCTGGAATGGACGTCGATGACGCTCCGCCCGAAGATTCTCAAGATCCCGTCACCACCTGGGTCGATGCCCTAGACGAGCCGACGACGAAAGAGCTGCTGCTGCGACTGTTGAAGGGAGATACCTCGGGCGAAAAGGCGCGTTTGCTCGCAGAGACTCGCGATTCTCAATCCTCCGGCGGTTGGCCGACGATCGATAAGCAGCGAAGTTTCGAAGAACTTGTGCGGGATGCGGACGCTCTGCGAGATACGGAAAACGCACGGCAGGCCCGCAAGGCCGAAGCGAATGCAGCACAAGAGCGGGCCTCCCGTTTGAATGCCTTGCGAAAAGACCCGGACAAATGGCTGCGCGAGACAGAGCAACTGGTCGACGCCCGGAAAACAGTGAACTACGATATCGCCGCGGATATTCTCCTCGATCTGCGAGAGGCGATCGGCGGCGACGAGGGGGATAAGATCGCTCGGCGGCAGGCGGAGAATCTGATCAAGCAGCAACCGACGGCCTATCGCTTGAAGAGCGAGCTGCGGAAACGGGGTTTGTTGGAGTAGGGTATACTTTGGGACTCGAAATAATCCGGACCAGGAACCATCAACACCCATGGCAAAACGCAAGAAGGCAGACAACGCGAAGGTTCCCAAACAGCAGCATACCGAGGTAATCATGTCCCCTGGGCCACTGCTCGAAGAGCTGCGGTCGCTGATCTTGAGTACCCGGGAAGGGGTTGCCCAATCGGTTAATTCCGCCTTGGTGCGGCTTTATTGGGAAGTGGGCCGGAGAGTCCATAAAGAGATTCTGAATTCGGCCAGGGCAACTTATGGCGAGGAGATTGTGCCGACACTGTCGGCACAATTGACACCTGAATTCGGAAAAGGATTCTCGAAACGGAATCTATTTCGCATGGTTCAGTTTTCTCAGGTATTTGAGGATCGAGAGAAAGTCGCGACACTGTCGCGACAATTGAGCTGGAGGCCCTTTGAGAACTTCAAAGTCCAACGGGATTGAAACGCAGAGGCGCGGAGGTCGCAGAGACCGTTGCTCAGCGCTCTCCGCGCCTCTGCGTTTCTAAATTTCTCGGACGATGCTGAGGAGCACAACACCAGGTTTAAACTCGAAGGATCAACCACGAATAACACGAATGACACGAATAGAAGAGAGGATTCAGGGTGTGTCGATTTCTCGAACCTTTCTTATCTCTCATCCATTTCACCGGTGAATTTTGAAGCCTCAAGAGGGGCGTTTTCGTCGCTTGCGATTCGTGTCATTCGGGTCATTCGTGGTTAAAAAATTCAGGGTAGTTGGCGCTGTCCAGTTTAGGTGCGGTGGAGTCGAGAAGTTGTTTTTCGGCGGTGTTCTTGAGCTTTGCCACTGACCAAAATTCCCGTCGATTCCGCGATCATAGAAGACCACTCGCTTTTCCTCCGTGATGGGGGGAAAATGCAGGGGTTCTGCTTGGCTTTAGTTGTCTCTTTTCGCTTACGCTGAATTGATCCATGGCCAAAAATCCCTTTGGCGGTGACTGCCTACCAACCCGGGTTCCGCTATTCCGGCAGCCGGGTCGGCCGACGCTCCCCTTTCCGCATCCTTGGAACTATCAATGTCCCATCGAGATTCTCGAAACCTATTTCTGGCGAGCCGACGAAGAGACAGGCCCTGGGCGGCATAATCGATATCTGAAAGTACCCGGCTTGGCTCCGGTGCTTGTGACGCGTGATCCCGCGATTATCCGGGCGATTCTGACCGCCACCGGCGACCGTGAGGGGCAGTTCGATCGGGACACGCTCCCCTCCACCGGAATCGCTCGGGCAACTGGTGAGGACACGCTGCTGTTTGGAAATGGGGCGGCATGGCGACGGCAGCGGAAGGTCTCCGCGGGTCCGTTTGGCAAGACGGCCCTGTTCCAGGAAGAGATCTTCCACGAGTTCTCGGCGACGCTTCGCCGCACGGTGCGGCAACGACTCATGCTGCTGAGGAAGCGCTTACTTGAGACCGGCACACGGCAGATCCAGCTTGCCGTCGAGCCAGAGATCAAGACGCTTATGCTGGAGATGCTGCTGGAATGTTTCCTCGGCGTTTCGGTCGCTTACGAGGAACTCCGCGAGCACTATGTACCCGCGCTGGAACGGGTAATCGATCATATCGTGCGCGACACGGTGATCAATCGACTGGGCATTTCGCGCGAGTTGCTCGCGCGATTCAGTCGCCGCTATGCGCAGGCGACTCGAGACTTTCAGGCGTTTGATCAATTGACCGATTTGGTGCTTGCCGCCCGGCCGAGTGGCAAGGGATTGTGGGGCAAGCTGAAGACCGACGCGCCTGATGAGGCCTTGCGGAGCAACGTCAAGGTGTTTCTCGCGGGGGCGTTGGAAGCGACGACATCCTACGCCACTTGGGCCATCTCGCACCTGGCCCGGAACGAGATCTGGCAGGAGAAGATCTTTCGCGAAGTCGGCCCCATGCCGGAATTCTCACCGGATAAGCTCGCGTCGGCCCGAGATCTTAATGCGGTTCTTGAGGAATCGCTTCGGCTCACGCCGTCGCTCTATTTTCTTCCGCGCAAGGCGAACGTGACGACCCAGGTTCTGGCGGCAGATGGGCGTGTGATGGAGATTCCCAAAGGGACCCATATCTTGTTGGACGTCTGGCATGCCAATCGGCATCCCGATCATTGGGGCGAGGCGATAACCGGTTTCGACGCGGGCCTATTCGCCCCAGAGCGTTGGGAAAAACTGGCGGCCGATAAATTGCATTCCAAGGAGCATCTGCACTTCGGCTTCGGGCATGGCTCCCGCGTTTGCCCCGGCAAACATCTCGGCCAGTTGGAAGTCGCGTTGGTCGTGGGGGCGTTTGTCAAATTGTTCCGGTTTCGGGCCCTCCACGCGGAAAACCCTGTGAAGGCGGGCGTCTCCACCAAACCGGCGGACGGGACGCTCGTCGAACTGGAACTGCGGGAACCTTCCGCCGGAATGGCGACGGAAGAAGAGTGGGCGACGCTGTTGCACGGTTGAGCGTCTTACGGAGCCACGCTCGCGTAGAGCGTGGGGGCCCCGCGGGTTGGTTTTGCCCTGAGTGCGTTGCGGGTTGGCGGTTCCCCCACGCTTTTGGCAAGCGTGGCTACGGTTGCGTTTTTTGGGAAACGCGGCGATGCTCGCGATTTTTACGTAGCCACGCTCGCGTAGAGCGTGGGGGCGCCGCGAGTTGGTTTTGCCCTGAGTGCGTTGCGGGTTGGCGGTTCCCCCACGCTTTTGGCAAGCGTGGCTACGGTTGCGTCTTTTGGGAAGCGCGGCGATGCTCGCGGTTTTCACGTAGCCACGCTCGCGTAGAGCGTGGGGGTGCTGCGGGTTGGTTTCGCCCGGTGTGCGTTGCGGGTTGGCAGTTCCCCCACGCTTTTGGCAAGCGTGGCTACGTAGGTGTTTTACTTTCCCACGTTACTCCTGATCCACAATCACAATCTTCAGCTCGTCCGAGTTTCCTACCAGTTCCGGGGCGTACATGCCTTGGGCGATGGCTGGTAGGGCGCTGAATTTGCCGGGGATTTCCGCTCGCATGCGGTAGGTGGCCGAGTGGCGACCGTGCGGCAGGGTGCGGAGGAAGAAAGTGACTCGGTCGTCGCGGAGCTCCATGTAGGCGCCGAGGCTGTTGCCACCGTAGCCGCTGCGGACCTCCACCGGTTCCATCCCGGCCGCCTTTTGATCCTCGAACATGATGTACTCGTAGTCGTTCTTGCTTTCCATCAACAGTTCGATCTCGATCAGATCGCCGCTGGTGACCTCGTCACCACTCTTGAGGAGCGTGCGCTCAAACTTCTCCACCTTTTGGTCGATCGCCTGACCGCGGTCTCCCGCTACCGCTTTGGTGGCGTCGACTCGGTCCAACCGGTAGTACCGCCGCTCGACCTTCACTTCCAGGCCCGCTTTGGTGATTGGGTCCTCCAGGGTGAAGTTGGTCAGGTAGGTGCTGAAGTAAACCGCCCCTTTCCCTTTTCGGCGGATCTCCAGCTTGTGCTCGCCGCTGGTTACCTGATCGCCGGTCAACTCCAACGTGTTGTTGGCGGTGAACAGGTTTTCCTTGGTGAACTTGGTCTCGCCCTTCTTTTCGCCATCGATGAACAGCTCCACGGTCATGTCGGGGGCCATTTCATCGGTCGCCCTCAGGTAATCGGCCATTGCCTCGATGACCAACGCGGTGTCTCGGGTCGACTTCCAGTAGGTCGCATGCTTGCGGTTGTTGAGCAAGTACTTGACCAACCGGCGAGTCGTGACGTTCTCCGGATCGACCGCCGACATCAGCTTCAGGTAGTAGGCGTTCCCTTCGATCACATCGCCGTACCAATACCACCAGGGAGAGCCCGGTGCGTCGAGATACGCCGTTTCGTTCTCTTCGTCCGTGATCAGGAACTGCTCGATATTGCGGCGGACCATCGCCAGTTTGTCGGCGTCCTCCACTTGGTGTAGGGCCAGGGCGAACATCGCCTTGGCGTACAGGCTGAGGTTGTTCCGGTCGCGGTAAATCAGGTTCCGCATCTCGGGGTTGTCCCGGTCCGCCTCGACCAAAATGGCATAGACCATCGCGTCTAGGTGATCTGCCTTGAGCTTCCACGGATCCTTTTTGCCGTCGGCGTTTTGCAGTTTTTGTAGCTCCTGGGCTTGGTACCGAACCAACCACTCCAGGCCCCGCTCGATCACATCCGGCACGATCGCGACGTCGTTATCCCGGGCAACCATCAGCCCCCGGACGACCACCGCGGTGGTGTGCGGAGTACTCCGCTCGCCATGGCCGGAGAACCAACCCCAGCCACCATCGGAAAGCTGCATCTCGGTGAGCTTCTCGACCCCATCCTTCACGATCTTGGTGAGCTCCGCCTGATCGAACACCGGGTTGCGCTCGAACCGTTGCCACTGCTTGGCCCGGACGGCCGGGTCGCCCAGTTCTTGGGCGTTCAGGTTGGCCCGTTCTTCTTGGATCTTGGCGAGGTCCAATTGCATGTCGATGAGCACCTTTTGGGTGATCACGCTCGGCAGGAACCGGTTCAAGGTCTGCTCGGTGCAGCCATAGGGGTACTCAATCAGATAGGGCAGGGCATCGACCATCGACGCCGCCAGCGACGGAGAATATCGCACGATCAACCGGCTGTCATCCGGACGCCGCTCTTCCGGCACGCGGAAGTTGATCGTCTGCGACTCGCTGTCCGGTTGCACGGTTCCGGCCCACGATTCGGTTTTGAGCATCCCGTGGACCTTCGCCGGGAAGGTCATCTCCATGGCGTCCGATTCCTCGTCGGTCAAGGCGCTCATGCGGATGGTCGCCTCTCCTTCCGACTTCACCGTGACGCGCCAGTCGACCCGTTTTTCGCCCCCTGCTTCGATGCGAACGGTTTGCTCCAGCGGGTGTTCCGATTCCAGAATGCTGCCAGGGATATGCAGCACCACCTTCACATCCTTGGCCGTTTCCAGATAGTTATGGACGTTGGCCGAGAGGACCACCTCGTCCTTCTGGACGAAGAACCGAGGGGCCTGCAAGCGAACGAGCAAATTCTTCCGGGTCACGACATCCGCCTCGGCCGAGCCGACCTTGGTGCCATGTCCCAGGCCCCAGGCCCTGATCTTCCACGTGGTGAGACTCTCCGGCATGTCCAGGGAAACCTCCGCCTCCCCCTTTTCGTTGGTGGTGAGCGAGGCGACCCAGAGTGCCGTATCGACGAAGTTGGTGCGGACGGTGGGGTCGACGAAATCGGGCTGAGCCTGACCTTCACCCGCCGCCACTTGTTTCTCCATTTTATCCATCGGTGCCGCGGCCATCTCCATTTCGGCGGCGGGCGCCGCGTCCGCAGCAAAGGACCTGCTGCGGGATTGAGCCGCCATCGGCATCGCCATGCCACCCATAGCGCGACCACGAGCGTTCATCATGACATCCGGGCGATCGGCGAGTTCATCCATTTCGATGCCCAACATTCCGCCGAACTGCCCGATCTGGGCGAGCGTCACTTCTCCCTCCGGCACCAGGTTGTGGGAGGGTTTCGAGAGGCTGTGTTCCACCTGCGGTTGGTGATGCCGACGCCATTTCCAGAAGAACTCGCGAATGTCACCGACGTTCGACCCGCCGGAGATGTACTCGACCGCCTTGTCGTAGATCGAGACGACGGTCGAGCCGACGAACGGCTCGCCCGTTTCGTCAACGAGGGTGATCTTCATGCTCGCCTTCTCGCCCGGCTTGTAGGTCTCTTGGTTGGGCTCGACCTTCATGTCCAGCACCCGGGTGGCGGGCGGGACGACAATCTCCTTCGTCTCTTGGAAGACCTGGCCATCGTAGATGGTCAGGGCCTCGACAAAGAAGTTGGGCATGTCTTTGGTAACGACCGCGATCTCATGCGTGGTGCTTTTCCCGGCGAGTCGCAGCACTTGCGGTGGCAAGTAGATGCCGTTGGTTGGCCGGATGAACAGCAGCAGCGTGCCGCCGGGGCGATCGGTGTTGATTTGCAGTTTGACTTTGTCGCCTGGGGCGTACTCTTGCTTGTCGGGGATCAGTTCCAGTTGGTTGAAGCGGTACTGGGCCCCATCAAACCCTTCACCCCGGATGGTAAATATGTAGGCACCTTCCTGGGTGTGGCCCGCCTCGTCGGTCAGTTTGAGCGACAGGCGATACTGCCCCGCCGCGGTCGCCTGCATCTGTTGGCGGATCGCCCCCTGGGCGTCAGTTTGCACTTCCCAGCTTTGGACCTCCGCCTCTTGTGGCTCGCGGGCTTGGTTGTAGGTGATTTTGAAGAGCTTGATCTCACCCTTGCCGCTGACCGGTTTGCGGTCGAGGGTTTGGGCTCGGAAATTGGCCTGAATCGTTTGGCCCACTTCGTAGTGGCCACGGTCTAGCCAAGTGAACACCCGAAACGGTTCCCGGGCCACCAGCACCTCGCCGGTGCCGACGATCGTGCGGCGGGATTGATCGCGGACCTCGGCGGTGATCGTATAGCGGTGATCTTCCCGGCCATGCAGGGCCTTGGCGATCGCCGTGTCGATCTCCACCGTAATCGTGCCATCCTCGTTCAGCGGCACTTCCTGTTCCGCGACGAGCTCTGGCGGGTTGTGCCCCCAGCCGATCCAGAACGGGGCCGGGCGGACACACCCCACCCAGCGGTCAAACCCGGGGTACCAGGTGTAGTCGTAGGCGTACCACCAGTAACCGGAGCCATAGAACCAATCCCACGGGGCGATCGGGTACCACCGCTGCTGGTGCGTGGTCCGTTCGATTTTGTATTTAACGGTCCCCTCGGTCACCGGCGAGCCAAAGTAGTACTTGGCGGTGATTTTGGCCTCGATCTTCTCGCCCAAAGCCACCGGCTTCTCCGGGGCGTCGACGGTGACTTCAAACTCCGGCTTCTTGTACTCCTCGATCCGGAATTGGACGTTGCCATGTACGGTCCAGAGGTTGTAGCTGCCGAGGGTGGCGTCCGAGGGGATTTCCCACTCGCCGTCGAGCCCGGCGTACTCGTCGGTCTGGTAGTTTTGCTTGAGCAGTTCGTTCCCTTGTGGGTCATTCAGCCGCACTTCGAACTTTTGATTGGCGAAATCAGTGACGTCGTCCCGGTCGTACTGGGCTTTGCGGACCCAGAACTTGAATTTCACCTTATCGCCTGGCCGATAGACGGGACGATCGGTCATCCCGTACGCCTTGACCGCGTGGTACTGCGGATCGTGGATGCGGTTGTACCAAACCCCTTGAAAACCCAGATAGGCCATCCGACCCGCATCGGTCCTCGCGGTGATCAGCCATTGGTACTCCTGCGGGAGTTTGTCACTGGTAAGTTTAATTTGGCCATCGGCGTCGGTCCGCTCGGCGAAATTCTTGGTGGTAATCTGGAACTGGTTCCGATTGCGAACCTGCTCTTGGCGGAAACCGAAGAACTCGACATTCGCCTTGGCCACCGGGGTTCCGGTCACCGCATCGGCCACATAGTACAGCCGGGCCTCGGAGAGTTGTTTGCTGGCGATCGCCGTATCGGCGACCCAGACGACGATCTTCGAAGTGTTGCCGTCCTTCATCTTAGCGGTCACTAGGTAGGCCCCCGCCTTGGTCAGCGGGGCCTGGATGGTGACGCTTCGATCGACATGGTTGGGTCGAGGCTCTAGCGGCATGGTCCACTGGGCGACTTGCTCGGCGACATACTTGTCCTCATTCTGATTGACAATCCGATAGCCAATCTGCTGCAGGTTGTATTTCTGGTAGTCGAGCCGGGGTGGGTTCGACTTGAGATAGTCTTTCAAGTCCTTGAGCAGCTTCTCCTCGTCGATCCGGTGGGCCGTGAGCTCGACCGACTTGCCGTTGCGAAACAGAAACTGAAGGCTTGCCCCTTGGCCGGCTGGCTGGACCTGCCCACCCTGAAACTGCCCCAGGTTATCGACGATTTGGTTGAGCTTCTTCTGGCGATAGTCGTTGCCGCCGGGGCCGACCACTTCGATCGCCTCGCGCCAAATCTTGGCGGCTTGGGGGAACTGGGTCCGATTTTCGAAGACCGTCGCCAATTGGTCGTACGCCTGGGCGGCGTGGCCATCCTTGCTCTCGATGATTTGGCGATACAGCTTCAGATGGTTGAATTCATCCGGCAGGTCAAATCGCTTGATCCCGGAGGCCAACCGCGCGATCGTTTCGTTCTCTTTGAGGGTTTCGAGCGAGAGGACCGTGCCCGACTGGACGTCGTCCTGGTTGCCCCGGAGGAAGATGCCATACTGGGCCAAGGTTTGCACGCCGAACTGGCTCTGCCAAAGTTGGGCCAAGCGGAACCGAACCTGGTTGAGTCGCGCGGCGTCCTGCTCCACCACCTGGGTCATCGCCCACCGCATCCGCTCGCCGTCGCTTTTAGCGTCTTCCCAACTCGCCGGCACCTGGTAAAAGATCGGATTGCCCTCTTCATCGACCGGCGCTCCCTGGGGTGAGGCGGGATAATAATTGCCATCCTCATAGTCCGGTATGGTTTCCAGGTCGGTCAGGTTTTGCAAACGCCATGCCTGACGACCATAGCCACCCTCAATCAGGAAATACGAAAGATCCTGAAAGACCGGGGCGAACTTCGGGTCGGCCGGCTCTTGCCGAATCAGCTTGATCGCCTCTTGGAACAGTTGCAGCGACCGCACCCGGTCCCGTTCGAAACTATTCACAAACTGGCCTCGACCGCCACCCCGGCGGGATTGATTGATCCGCTCGAACTGGTTGTCGATCATGAAGCCCCGATGCTCAACACTCCGGTAGGCGTTGGCTACCGCGTGCAACACTTGCCACTTTTCCGCGTGGGCCTTTACGGTATCTTCCAGCAAGGCGTCCGCTTCGTTTTGGCGGCCAAGTTGCGCCAGGCTGTTGGTGCCGACCCACATGAACTCGGCCACCTTGGCCGGATCCTGCTCGGAATCGGTAAACAGTCGCCGGGCCAAATCAAGCGACTCGGCGAAATTTCCGTCCCGGTAAAGCTTCTGCAATTGTTCGAAATCGGCGGCCGGTTGCACGAGCGACTTTCCTCTCTCTCCCAGTAGAAAGACCATGAGCAGCATGCAGCCGCAGAGGGTGATCGAGAGCGACAAGGGCCAACGAAGTGACTTGGATGTTTTCATGGGGGCGAATCCGCGGATGGGTTTCTCGGGTCGAGATCTTAGTAAGGCACGCGACTGCCATTATGACGATGGTGGCGCCCCAATGGTTTTTTGAAAAGACCTTGTTGCTTGAGAAATTTCACGCCAAAGGCCTGAGGGCTCTCGCCCATACCGCTTTCATTTTGCATTTTTCATTTGTTAATACTCATTAATCATTAATCATTCAAAGCGTGGGTGCCACCGGTAAGCTCTGATTGGACGGACCACGAGGGCCACCGTAAAGCCAAAAAACATGGGGCGAGACCTCCTCCCCGAAGTTTTCCGGCGCGAATCACCCCGCCCCTGCACTAATTCAGGTGGGCGAACGCGAACCAAGGAGTGACCATCCATCCAACGGCCTCCGCTCGTTCCCCACGGATTTCGCATCGGCATGTTCCTGTTTGGGTTGACCTGTGCTGCTTCGGCTGCATGATTCCTGAAGGGTGGGGCCGTCGCGGCGCGGAATCGCGAAACGCTAAGAACCGCAGACGATTGTGTCCCGTCTTAGTAGAGTGAGGCCATATCAAACAGGGCTCCTTTGGGTGGTTTGCTTGGCCCAAAAGAAACCTTGGGCGAGTTTAGTGGTATAATCATGCCGGAACCTTTAAGCGAACAGAGGCAATAACCTTCTATGAATGGCACGATTAATCCCTACCAACGCTGGCTCGGCTTGAATGTGGCGGCCCGACCGGACTGCTATACCTTATTGGGGATTGCGCCTTTTGAGCAGGATGTCCACCGGATTCGGGCGGCTTCCTCCGCCGCCCTAGAGAAAGCCTCGAATCCTGGTCTTCCGGACGAAGAGACGGCTCGGGTCACCCTGGTCCGCGAAATTCAAAGTGCCAGCGTCTGCCTGACCGATCCGTCGCAAAAAGCGGCCTACGACCAACAACTGAGGGCCTACTACGGCCAAACGGCTGCGGCTTCCCCTCAAAGCTACTACGGGACATCCCAGGACTATCCCAGCTCACCGCAAGGATATTCGAGTTCACTGCAGGGATATCCCGGGCAAAATATGTCCGGCATGCCACCCAGTGGAGCAGCAAGCGGTTCGCCCAGCGGAAGCGGAGGGGCCGCTGGATATTACCCCCAATCGACCGCCATGAGCGGAGGCGCAGCGACTGCCGACTTACCCGGCGGGTCAGCGGGTCCTCAGCTCAAGACCGCCAAAAAATCAAACGCGAACGCCGTGCGAGCCAAAGCCAAAGGGGCCAAGCTCGGTCTGTGGATCACCGTGGCCTTGCTGGTGGTCGCCGCCGGTGCCGGAAGCTACTACTACTTCATGGTCATGGACCATGCGCCGACCCCGCCACCGGTCGCCCAAAACGACCCACCCAAGCCGCCGCCCACGCCAACGGTCAGTCCCGAGCCGGAAGAGAATCGCCCGGTGAATCGCGACCGCCCTCGTCCCGGAAGAAATCGCCCCTCGGCCGATGAACTTACCGGCGCGATTGGTGGTTTAGGGAATCCGGACGACGCGATGGCCGGAATGGAAGCGGGCATGGAAGGTGCCCCCACCGAGCCCACCCCTCCTGTCCGGGTCGAGCCAACCCCGGCCGAGATCGCCCAACTCACCACCGCCCTGCAAGACGCGTGGCAGGCAATCGGCAACAAGCAGTGGGCTGCCGCCCTGGCGGCGCTGGATGACGTTCGCCAAGTGAACAAGACAGAGGAAGGGGAAGCGCAATTCGCGCGGACCCATCGGCTGGCCCGGGACCTGAACACCTTTTATCAGGCGTACGAGGCGGGCCTGGAGAATCTAAGCTCGGGCACGGAGCTGCAGGTCGGCAACACTCAGTTCACAGTTACCACCAACGATGCCACCCGCTTGGTGGTTCGGGTCGGTGGGCAGAGCAGAGGTTACGAGCGGTCGAGTATTCCGGAGGGGCTGGCTAGGGCGATTGCCTTGCATCAACTCGAAGGGGACGACCAGCAAAAACAAAAAGTCGAGGCCTCGTTCCTCGCCCTCTCCGACATTGCGGACCCCGAGTATCGCCGCAAACGTTGGACCGACGCCGGAGGAGATATGGAAGTCCTCGCCCAGCTTGAGGCGGACAAGGCGAAGTACTTGGTCGCCACCACCTCCCCCATGCCAACGCCTGCCGGGGATGACGCGCCAACCGGGGAAGACGTGGCGATGAGCACGCCCGACGATTCCCCCGCGATGCAACAGCCCCCCACCACCGAACCCGCTGCGGGGAATGAAGACGCCAAGCAACGCGCCGAGCAACTGGCGGTTCGCCTGACCCGGACGCGCCAGCTCTTGGGCAAGCGCCAAGTCGATCAGGCCAAGCAGCAGTTGGACGGCGCGGATGAATTGGTCACGCTACCGGCACATGGCGAGAAGTTGGCGAGGGTTCAGCAGGTGGCGGGCCATGTCGAGCGATTTTGGCAGGCGGTCCGGGACGAGCTGGGGACCCTCCAGGCCGATACGGAGTTGACCGTCGGCACCATGGTGACCAGCATTGTCGAGGTCAGCCGCGAACACCTGATCCTCAGGGTTGCTGGTCAGAATCGCCGCTACACCCTCGCCGATCTGCCGGCCGGTTTGGCGCGGCACCTTGCCGAACAGCAACTCGGTGCGCGAGATCCCGAGACGCAGATGCTGGTCGGATCGTTCATCCTGGTTGAACCGGACGGCACTTCGGAACGTGTGCGAGAACAATGGGAACAGGCGAAAGCCTCGGGGGCTGAAGTCGACAACCTAATGCACATCCTGGATGACATCTACGAGCTGGCGGACGACCTGATCGAGCAGGTCGCCCCGATCGCGGAAACCGAGCTGGCCGCCCCTGGTCGGGACTTCATGCAGCGGTGGAGTGCCAAGACCAAGTCGGCGCTGCGTCCCGCCGATCGGGCATCGCTGGCCCGGGAAATGCTGATCGAGGCCAAACAGGCGTCGGACGGAACGCCCGAGCAATTTGTCGCCTTCCGTTTCGCGCTGGCCGAAGCGGCCAAAGGGGCCGACTTCAATCTCTGCACCACCATCATCGAGGCCTGGGAAAAGCGGTTCGCGATCAACACCTGGGATTGGCAAGTGAAAGTGGCCCAGCTCGCCGCCGGCTCCTCAGCCAGCTCCATCGTGCAAAAAGGAGTGGCCGAGCACGCCATCCGCCTCGTCCCGCAACTCCGCGACGCCGACCAAGCGGAACTCGCCGAGAAGCTGTGGAAAATTGGCGAAGACGCCGCCAAAAAGGCCCGCGAAAAATCGCTCATTGACGCCCTCGAGCAGCTATCCCAACCGGAATAGGCAGCCACCTCGGGGATGAGTTCAATTACAAAGAGTCGGAGGAAAAGAACCACGACCGCAGTCCCCGTAATTGACCTTATCCCCGTTAGTTCGGCATCCATGCCACTCGGTACCCCAGCTTGGTTGCCGAGTAGATTCCACCGCTGAGGATGGGACGTTTGAACGGGGATAAGTTCAATTACGGGTACCTCGGACTCGGGGCGAGCCGCCGCTTACTTTGTAATTGAACTCATCCCCTTCTCACATCGAACACCGCGCCATCCACCCTCCATCCCTTGAGCTAAAACCTCGCGCTGCCCCTAATTTCTTTCAAAACCTGGGGCGACTCTCCGGTGTGTCATGGCGGGGGACGTTTTGTGGGTCGCTCCGGTTCTAGCAACCAGCCCGGAAGCAGCGAATTCCTTGCCTGGATCACCCGATTTAGAGACTTGGATGATCGATTCTTTCCGCAGGTATGGATACCGCCAATGCCCTGGAGCCGTTTGTACTCGCCGCACGCTCTGTTTGCTCTGATTGCGCCACTCGTGTTGATCGGGGCGGTGTGGGGCCTGTTTTCGCAGACGAAGCGAGTCGACGCGGTCCCCCACACCATCACCCCCGGCGACTATCCCTATGACGAGGATTGGCCCGATGTTTTTCTGGTGATCTCCAACAAATGCGCCGGTTGCCATCGGCCGAATTCGGACCGAGTCGACCTTTCCACCTATGAAGCCCTGCTAGCGGCCCAGATGGATGGCAAGCCGGTCATCAAGCCGGGCGACCCGCACGGTTCACCTCTGTGGCAAGTGATCGCCTGGCACGAGAACCCCAAACCAGGCAGCCCACTCCCTAAATCTCCGGAGATGCCTCCCGAGAAGCATGAGTGGCTAACCCTCATGCAGCAGGAAACGTTGTTTAGTTGGATCGAACGAGGAGCCCTGGAATACAAACTGCCCGGGACCTGCAATACTGCGCCGATCACCGAGATCGATTTCCCTTCGGCCAAGCAGTGCCAGGACTGCCATCCCAAACAGTACGACGAGTGGTCCCGTTCGATGCACGCCTACGCCCAGCATAGCCCCGTATTCGAGGCGTTTAACCTCACGTTGATGGAACGCACCAGCGGCACACTCGGCACCTTTTGCAGCCGCTGCCATACGCCGATCGGCACCGCCCTGGGCGAAAACGGCAACCGTCGCAACATCCACCGCTCGCGGATCTCGATGGAAGGGATCACCTGTATCGCCTGCCACCGCCGCAGCACCAAGCATTACAAGGCGAGCGGTCGTGTGCCGGTCGAGCCGGGTCAACTTCACGATAGCTGCATGTACGGCCCGTTCGATGACTCGGTCAGCGGCCCGCATACGGGGACCCATCCGGCCGAAGGGATGCCCTACCTTAAAAGCTCGCAGTTCTGTGGTGAGTGCCACGACGTGACCAACCCGGAAGGGATTCGCCTGGAAGAGGCCTTCAGCGAATGGCAAAACAGTCCCGCCGCCGACGAGGGGATCACCTGCCAGTCGTGTCACATGGGACCGGTGCAGGGTGTGCCTTGCCCCGATCACCAGCGCCCCATGGGCTACGCCGCCACGGTGCCCGGCATCCCGCAAGATCAGATGCCGCTCCGGCACCTAACCGATCACACCTTCGCGGGTCCCGACTACTCGCTGCTGCCTGATACCGAGTTCCCCGAGAAGCTCGACTGGATGTACGAGAAGGATTATCGCGACTGGGAAAAGCTGAGCGAGTACGAGCGGGAAACCCTCACCGCGCTGCGGAAGAAGAACCGCCACAGCCTTAACAAGGCGGACGAAAAGCGGTACGAACTGCTCAAGAACGCGGCGGAAATCGCCGTCTATTCGCCCCAAACGGCCCGCTCTGGCCAACAGATTGGGATTCATGTGGACGTGACCAGTAAATTCAAGGGGCACAGCTTCCCGACCGGCTTCACCGCCGAACGCCAGGCCTGGGTCTCGATCACGGTGTGCGATCCGGAGGGAAATATTGTCTTCCAATCGGGCGATTTAGACGCCAACGGCGACCTCCGCGACGAGCACAGCCACGCGGTGCTCGCGGGGAAGACTCCGCACGACCGTTACCTGCTCAACTTCCAGAACAAGTTCACCGTGCTTACCGCCAACGGGACCGAGCGCTCGGTCGTGCTGTCGGTCAACCGGCATCTGTCGCCGCTCAATGTGTTGCGACCCGCCACGGGGGTTTCGGCCTCGTTCGGCAGGCCGCCGGGCTTTCGGATCGCCAAGGGGAGCCTCGCGCCCCTTTCGACCCAAGGGCAAACCTACCCCGTGAAACTGCCCCACTGCGCGGGCCCTTGCCAGGTGACGGTGCGATTGAATTTCCGCCACTTGCCACCGACGCTCCTCGACCACGTCGGCACGCCCCACCTGAAACACCTGCTGGAGGTGGTGGTGCTCGACCAGTGGCAAGGCACCATCGAGGTGCAACCATGATCCGCCTGCTACCGTTGGTGTGTTGTGTGTGGGCGATAGGTATGGTCGGGACCGGCGTGGGGCAAAATTGGCAAGCTTCGATGTTCGAGGACCCACCGATCCCGCGCGTGACATCCCCGCAATTCATTCCGGTTGTCAACCAACGGGATCAAGGGAACTTGCGCTTACCCAACCCGACGGAACCGATTCCACAAGAGACCCCGGTTCCGCGCGCGAGCAGTCCGGACGACATCCAGCTCCGTCCCCTCGATGAGGAACTGTGGCTGCATGGTGGTTCCTACCTCTACGCGCCCGAAGGGGACCGTTTGGGCTGGCCCGACCAGCACGAACAAACCGCCCCCTACATGAAGCTCCGCATCCCGGAAGATCACCGCGACCCCCAGCCGGTCACCCTCTTCACCGACTTCCTGGGTGCCGATCCGATCCGGCAGTGGGATCTGCGGTGGCTCACGCCGGAGGGTTACAACTGGGAGCCGCGGTTCGTGCTGTATGGCGGGTACGAGATGAACGCGATCGCGCTCCGCGAAAACGGCCAACGCCGCGATGGCCTGGGGCATCAACTGCTGGTCGACATGGACCTGCGGCTGACCGGGACCGAGCGGTTTCATGCCCAGTTCCGCCCGCTGGGTGAAGGGGGGACCGGTGGTTCGTTCTATCAGTTCAGCGAGCCCTCCGGCTACATCGACAACAGCACCGCCGAGCCGCAAAACTACTGGTTTGAAGGGGAGCTGCACAGC
Source organism: Pirellulaceae bacterium (assembly GCA_040880405.1). Taxonomy (GTDB): domain Bacteria; phylum Planctomycetota; class Planctomycetia; order Pirellulales; family Pirellulaceae; genus JBBDIM01. The sequence continues at coordinate 43,214 of JBBDIM010000036.1, forward strand.
ATCTTGGGAAGCTGGTTCGATCCGCTGGCGGCGCTCGATGTGCATGTCGTCGGCGGGAAGTTTCCCTTTGCCCTGCAAAACCGCCTGCTGATGAACGACGAGGTGCTCGGCTTCGCGGTCAATAAGAACACCATTTACCTGGGCAACACCAGCAATCTCAACGTCCAGTACCTGCACGCCGCGGCCGATGTCGACAACGTCGCCGACGACGGCGCACGCTTGAACGGCGTTAACATCTCCCTCGATCACCGCCGCAACTTCTACGAGATGTCCTACTTCCACGTCGAAACCCCCAACGCACCCGGCCGCGACCAACACTTCGCCGCGTTTAGCCGGACGTCGTTTCATGGCCCCCTCACCGTCGCGGGCCGGGCGATGTTCAAATTCGGCGACGAGGCGGGCACCGGCGACGGACAACTACTGGTCCTGGAAAGCAACTACGTGAGGGTCTTTGACCACGAACCCCTAGGGATCGAATCGGCCGTCTTCTACTGCAACACGTTCGCTTCGCTCGGCGGCTGGAACTCGATCTCCGGCGGCAACTTCAACCGCCTCAGAGCCGCCTTCGACGTCAACCCGTTGGTCTCGATCTCCACCGGACGCAACCTGGGAGAAAACTACGGCGCCTCCCTCGGCGTGCAACTGCTCAGGCTGCACGAGGACGAATCGTTCTCCCCGGAGATCGCCTACGAATCCCCCGATGGCAACTCCGTCTGGGGCCTCGGCCTCCGCTACCAACGCAAAACGAGCAAACGCTCGTTCTTTGAAGTATTGGGAGTGGTTAATTTCTCCGACCAGGAAGAACTAAGACGCGACGGCGTGTTTGTTTCGCAGACGATTTTGTTTTAGGTGAGAGTCTCACAACCGATTCGCCTTCCGCCGCATCCGGCTCGCCGTCATGCGGCGCGACATCAGCGCGTATTGCGCTGTGCCGGCGGGGCGTTTGGCGGTTGAATCCCCGCGGAACGCCTCCGCTACCGCGATTGGGATTTGCGCCTCGCTTTGCACGAGTTCCGCTTGAAAGTGAGAGATTTTTGCGAGCATCTCCTGTTCGTATGCCACCGCCATCGTGCGGCGAACCTCCGCCTTGGCCAGTGCCATCCGCGTATCGGCGTCCGCCTGTTCCGTTTGCAGCCGGGCCCCGATGTTTTCTCCCACGTCGACATCGGAGATATCGATCGAGACGATCGTGAACGCCGTGTTGGCGTCGAGGCCGTGATTCATCACCCCCTGCGACATCAGGGCCGGACGCTCCAGCACCTCCATGTGGGTCGCGGTCGAGCCAATCACGGTCACAATCCCTTGGCACACCCTCGCGATGATCGTCTCCTCCGTCGCTCCACCCACCAACTGATTCAGGTTCGTGCGAACCGTAACCCGCGCCTGAACCAACAGCTCGACCCCGTTTTGGGCCACCGCGCTAATCTTACTCGCCTGGCCGGGGCGAGGCTGCGGGCAGAAGATGACCTTCGGAAAGACACTCGTCCGCACGGCGTCCAGCACATCACGACCCGCCAAGTCGATCGCGGCGGCTCGGTCGAAATCCAAATCGATCTCGGCCCGATGAGCCGCGATGATCGCCTTCATCAC
>JBBDIM010000037.1:0-7244 GCA_040880405.1 Pirellulaceae bacterium
AAGCACACGAAGCAACCGGCCAAACCGCCGCTTAAAATGCTTCACAGCGTTGCCCGTTGGGGCTTCCGATTGGTTTTGGTACAGGTACCCAGGGCGTTGCCCTGGGCTAACTTGCGGGTGCCCTTTCAGGGCTGGAAGAGACTCCAGGGGCTGACGCCCCTGAATACTGCATGTCGCCCCTTTCGGGGCTCAGAGTTCCGTCGCAAGGAGTCAGTGATATATGGTCGCACGTTATGTGGTGGGACTCGATTTAGGGACGACCAACAGCGTGATCGCCTACGCGGCGGTTGAAGGGGAACAGGCGGAGGTCCACCTGCTAGAGATCCCGCAATTGGTGGCGGCCAGCACTCTGGAAAACCGCGCGTCGCTCCCTTCGTTCTTGTACTTGGCCCCGCCGGTCGAGTCGGCCGATGGCCGGTTCGATTTGCCTTGGGCCGAAGCGCGAGACTTCGCCGTGGGAGAATTGGCTCGGAAGCAATCGGCCGAGGTTCCTGACCGCACGGTAGGTGGCGCGAAGAGCTGGCTTTCGCACCAGAAGGTCGACCGGCAATCGGCCATTTTGCCCTGGAACGCCCCGGAAGATGTGGCGAAGGTCTCCCCCGTGGAGGCAACCAAGCGGTATCTGGAACACCTGGTCGCCACTTGGAACCAGGCAATGCCGGAAGACCCACTCGCCGAGCAGCATGTAGTGCTCACCGTCCCCGCCTCGTTCGATGCGAGCGCTCGGGAACTGACTCGTGAGGCGGCTCTCGCGGCTGGTTTGCCGGAACATTTGACGCTTCTTGAAGAGCCGCAGGCCGCGGTTTACGCTTGGCTGGGTCACATGGGAGACCGCTGGCGGAAACTGCTGAAAGTCGGAGACCAACTGCTCGTCTGCGATGTCGGCGGCGGGACGACCGACCTGAGCTTGATTGCAGTGGAAGAGGTCGACGGTGAGCTGGAGCTTCGCCGGATGGCGGTCGGCAATCACTTGTTGGTTGGCGGCGACAACATGGACCTGGCCCTCGCGTTCCATGTGGCGGAGCGGTTCAAGGAGAAGAACGTCGAGCTCGACCCGTGGCAATCGGTCTCCCTGTGGCACTCTTGCCGGGCCGCCAAAGAGGCACTGTTGGCCGATGAGGGCCCGAAGAAGCACCCGGTCGCTGTGCTGGGCCGAGGTAGCAAGTTGATTGCCAAGACGGTCTCGGTCGATGTCGAGCGCGAGGCGGTGCAGGACTTGCTGCTCGGAGGGTTTTTCCCCTCCTGTGCCGCCAGCGACAAACCGGTTCGCGACCATGTCTCCGGATTCCAGGAACTGGGCCTGCCGTACGAATCAGACCCCGCGATTACCCGCCACTTGGCGGAGTTCCTCGCGGCCCATTCCGAAAAAGCGGGCACCACGCTCTCGCCGACGCAGGTGCTGTTCAACGGGGGTGTGTTCAAGAGTCAGGTCTTCCAGACCGCGCTGATGGACCTGCTGGGAAGCTGGAACCCAGGCGACCCGCCAAAACGTTTGGAAGGCCCGCACGACCTCGACTTCGCCGTGGCCCGCGGGGCTGCGTTTTACGGCTGGACCAAACAGCAAGGTGGCGTGCGAATCCGGGGCGGGACGGCGAGGGCCTATTATGTTGGCATTCAAACCGCCGGGCTCGCAATTCCAGGGGCTCCGCGTCCCTTGAACCTGCTAAATGTTGTGCCAATCGGCATGGAGGAAGGGACCGAAACCGATGTCCCCTCGCAAGAGGTTGGCCTGGTGGTAGGTGAAAAAACCCGGTTCCGGTTCTTCGGCTCACCGGTCCGCAAAGATGATCGCCCCGGCACAATGCTCCCCCGCTGGGACGAGGCCGAGGTGACTGAGACCGACCCGCTGGAGACCTTGCTCCCCAAGGACGACGCCGTGAACGAGCCCTACGTCCCGGTCAAATTCCACACCAAGATCACCGAACTGGGGATGCTCGAACTGTGGTGCGTCAGCAGCAAAACCGGCGGTCGCTGGAAGCTGGAATTCAATGTCCGCGAAGATGATTAGCTGAGGGTCGGGGAGCAATAAATTTAGATGTCCTCTGTAAAACCAATGCCCCCCAGGGCTGGCCAAGTAGACGATTCGGAAGAATTGCCAAGCCGGTACAACGTCGGCATCGACCTGGGAACCACGAACTCGGCCGTGTCGTTTCTTGATACGGCGGTCGAGAACGCCACTCCGACCACTTTCCCGATTCCACAGGTCGTCGCCCCGGGGCAGGTTGAGAACCGGAGCACGCTCCCCTCGTTCCACTACCAAGTGGCCGAGGGGGAATTTCCCGCAGGGTCGTTTCGTTTGCCATGGAGCGGGGCCGATCCAAGCTACTGTGTGGGTGTCTTTGCGCGGGATCATGGGACCGCGGTCCCAGGCCGGATGATCAACTCCGCCAAGAGCTGGCTTTCGCACTCGGGGGTCGACCGGACCGCGCCTCTGCTGCCTTGGCATGGGGCGGCGGATCTGGAAAAGCTTTCTCCGGTGGAGGTGAGTGCCCGACTCTTGGGTCACATTCGCGCGGCCTGGAATCATGCCCACCCGGGCGAACCGCTAGAGCGGCAAGACATTGTGTTGACGCTCCCCGCGTCGTTCGATGAGATCGCGCGGGAACTGACCGTGCAGGCGGCGGCCCAGGCGGGGCTGGCTCGAATCTTTTTGATCGAGGAACCGCAGGCCGCCTTCTACGATTGGCTCTCCAAACATGCCGACGACTGGCAGCAGCGGGTCACCCCTGGGCAAACCATTTTGGTCTGCGACATCGGCGGCGGCACGAGCGACTTTACCCTAATCCGAGCCAGAGCCGATGAACAAGATAAGGTGCAGTTCCACCGGGTCGCCGTCGGCGAGCATTTGATTTTGGGTGGCGACAATCTCGATTTGGCCTTGGCCAAACATCTGGAGAAGCGACTAACCAGCGGTGGTGAATTGCCGGCCGATCGGTGGTCGGTCCTGGTTCGCCGGGCCCGGCAGATCAAGGAGCAGTTTTTGCAGGCCGATGCCCCGGAGACTCTCACAGTCAACTTACCGGCGGCCGGGGCCAAGTTGATCGGTGGCGGGATGCAGTGTGAGGTCGCCCGGGAAAAAGTCGAGCGGCTACTGCTCGAAGGTTTTTTGCCCCGAGTTGCGCTGAGTGAGGGACCGGAGACTCGGACCTCCGGCTTCCAGGAGTTCGGGCTACCTTACGCCCCGGATGCGGCGATGACCCGCTGGCTCGCCGACTTTCTGCGGCGGCATGTCCAAGCGATTGATCCCGACGCGCAGACCGAAATGAACGCGGTCCGTCCCGATATCATTCTATTCAACGGCGGTTTTTTCGAGTCGCCGGTCCTGCGTGCCCGCTTGATTGAGGTGTTGACCTCCTGGTTCCAAACCGACACACCTGACTGGAAACCGCTGCTGCTGGAAAACCGCCAACTCGATTTAGCGGTCGCCCAAGGGGCCGCGTATTACGGCCGAGTGCGGCGGGGCGAAGGGGTGCGGATCGCCTCGAACTTGGCCCGGACCTATTACATCGGTGTGGGAAACTCGGCCACCGGCGTACCGCAAGCCTTATGCCTATTACCCGCGACGACCCAGCCGGGCGAAGAAGTCGATCTGACGGAAAAAACCTTTGAGCTGCGGATCTCCGAGCCAGTCGAGTTTCCGCTGTACATCTCCAGCACGCGGCTGATCGACCGGGCAGGGCAGATTGTTCCGGTCGATCCCAAAGAGATCAAAAGCCTGCCGCCGATCCGTACTGTGCTGAGGGTCCGGCGAAGGCATGAGGCGACGACCGTCCAGGTGAGGCTGCATGCCCGGCTCTCCGAGATCGGGACGATCGAACTGTGGTGCGGCGAAGTCGACACCGAGCGAACTTGGCGGCTGCAATTCGATGTCCGCAGCGCCACCCAAACCGATGTCGCGGCCCACGTCTCCGCCAAGGAATCGGAAGGGGTGGTTGATGAGGAGCTGTGGATCGGGGCAATGACGTTGTTGGAGAATACCTTCAGCCCAGACGGTCATCACAAACCGCAAAAACTGCTTAAGGAAGTGGAAGAGGCTTTGGAAATGCCGCGGGCCGAGTGGCCCACTTCGCTCTTGCGGCGGATGTGGGAAAAGCTGATGGATCTGGAACCGGGCCGCCGCCGGAGTTCCACCCATGAAGCTCGTTGGCTCAACCTGACCGGCTTTTCCCTGCGGCCAGGCTACGGCCTGGCCCTGGATGATTGGCGGGTCTCGGAGACTTGGAAGGCGCTGCAAGGCAAAGTCGCCCACAACGACGACAACTGCAAAAACCAATCGGCCATTTTGTGGCGGCGGATCGCCGGGGGCCTGACCCGAGGACAACAGCAAGCGTTGGCCGAACCAATTTTAGTGGCGACCCGTTCGCTCCATCGTCGACAAGCGGGGGGGCGCCCCGGGGCCGGACAAGGCAACGCCGCCGGGATCAACCTTTCGCCGGAACAGGCGATCGAACCATGGCGGCTGCTGGGCTCGCTGGAACGATTGGACGCGCGGCAGAAGATTGAAATCGGGAACATGCTGATCGACCTGATCGGTCGCAAGAAGCTGGCCCCGGCTCGAAGTGCGATGACCTGGACGATCGGGCGGTTAGGCTCGCGGACTCCGCTGTATGGCCCGCTGAACACGGTGGTCCCCAAAGGGACGGTTGCCCAGTGGCTGGCAAAGATCTACGCGCTGCCGGCCCACACCGCGATGGACCGCGTCGCGGTCATGCTCCTGGCTCGGCGAACGGACGACCGCTACCGCGACTTGGGAGAAAGCCCCCGCCAAAAAGCGGCCGAGTGGCTCAACCAGCAAAATGCCCCACCTCACTTCGCGGAAATTGTCCGAGAAGGGGGCGTCTTGGACGAAGAGCAACAGCGCGAAGTCTTCGGAGAAAGCTTGCCAACCGGTTTGACGCTGGTGAATTGAGCGGGAATCGACCTCAGTCTTCACGTTTCTGAACGCTCGTCGATCCATTTTTCCACGTGCGGCGACTGAAAATCGGCCAGCGCTGTGAGGAGTTCCTCGGGTTGATTGCGCGTCACCAAAATGGACCGGTGCTCAGGCCGCATGAATTGCCGGGCGGTGGCCTGGTCGAGCATGGCCAGCAGCGAGTCGAAGAAACCGGCGACGTTCAACAGGCCGCACGGTTTTTCGTGGAACCCAAGTTGGGCCCAGGTCAGCACCTCGAACAGCTCTTCCAAGGTACCAAAGCCGCCGGGCATGGCGATGAAACCGTCCGAGAGATCGGCCATCAAGGCCTTGCGTTCATGCATCGAGTGGACGATCCTCAGGTCGGTTACACCATGATGGGCCAATTCCCGATCAACTAGAGCGCCGGGAATCACACCGACCACTTCGCCACCACCCTCCAGCACAGCATCGGCGATCGCCCCCATTAGGCCCACCTTGCCGCCGCCATAAACCAGGCGGCAACCACGCTGGGCCAGCAGTCCGCCCATCGTGCGGGCGGCTTCGGCATAGGCGGGATCCTCACCGGAACTCGATCCGCAGAAAACACACAGGCTGCGAAATGGGGTCAACGTCACCGTCCTGGATGGATAGAACTGGCTAAAGCCTACTGAATCGGCAGGGCGAAATCACCCCGCATGTCGCGCCAAACGCAGTGGACATGGTTGGCCAGGTTGCCCGCCTGATCGGGCTGGGAATTGACCAGTTCGATCACGAAGGAGGGACCTTGCACCCGGTAGTAATGTGGCACCCCCTCTTTCAAACCACCGGCCCAGCCGAAGTGAATTTTTTCGAACCCAGCATCTTTCAGGGCAGAACGCCGCTCGTTCGCGACATCTTGGGGGACGTTGTTGATGTAGACGTCGATCAACTTCCGCAAAGTCTCGGCCTGCTTCTCGTTTAGGTCCGAGGCAGCGATGCCGACCGGCTCTTCCGTTGGAGGATGCGGCTCGCCGGGAGCCCGGATTTCCGCGAGCGACTCAGCGGCGAAGATCGCCTTCTTTCGCTGCTTATCCGAAAGGGAATTGACCAGATCGTAAGCCAACGTCTCTTCATCCGCGAGGACCCGCATCCCCTTGGGGAAATCTTCCAGATAGTCGTCCTTCAGCTCAGCCGGGTTGGTGCAGAGGGCGTGGGGCGACGAGGAAATCACCTTCTCTCCCTCCACCACGAAGTTGAGCGAAAGGTGGTGCCCCTCGAAACTCAAGCCCCAGCGGGAATCGGCCTTCGGCTCTCCAAAGAGGGTCACGTAATACCGCAGCGGATCGCGAATCGGTCCTTGGGTTTGCAGATGCTTGAGAAGAGTTTCCAGGGTGATGATTTTGGTGGTCTTGTCGTAGCCGACTTGGCTCAGGGCGACTTGCAGAAGCTGGTGGGTCTTTTCCCGCTGGGCCTCGGTCATGTGCTTGATCTGGGCACCCTTGCGCTGGTCCTTGGGAATGAAGTGCCAGTCGACTCGTTTGTCCGAATCGTACGGTAGCAGCGCCGCCTTCTTTTGCTCGTCGTCGAGACTCGCTAGCAGCGAGCCGGCCGCTTCGGTCATCCTCTCGCCCGTGGTGACCAACGTGAAGTAGGTGTAGCCGAAACTTCCCATGGCGGTCAGGGCAATCCCGACCAACAGGCAGGTGGTGAGGCGGCGGAGCATCATGGGGGAAATCCTTGCGAAGATTAGGAGGGTGGGAATATTTTTTGTAGGGGGGCGGGGCGGGTGTTCTCCCTCAACCCACTAACAGCGTACCATGATAAATCATGAAATGCACCCTCGCCGGTCAAACCGCCGACGGTTTTGTCCCTTTGTCCCCGCCCAACACTCAGAAAGTCCAGCCATGTCGCCGTTCCGAGCTTTTCTTCCACTCTTATCCGTTAGTCTGATGTTGATTTCCAGTTCTCCGGCGTGGGCCGATCCGGTCACCATTCCGCTCTGGCCCGAGGGAGCCCCCGGTGCCATGGGGAGTGAGCCGAAGGATGTTCCCACCCTCACCATCTACACACCAAGCGAAGAGAATCGTACGAAAACCGCAATTGTGGTTTGTCCCGGTGGCGGCTACGGAAACCTCGCGACCGGGCACGAAGGGAAAGAAATCGGCGAGTGGCTCAACCAGCATGGCGTGACCGCCGTGGTGCTGGAGTACCGCCATCGTGGCCGTGGCTACGGTCACCCGGCCCCTTTGGATGACGCCCAGCGGGCAATCCGCACCGTTCGGGCCCATGCCGAGAAGTACCAACTCGATCCCGAGAAGATTGGCATCCTGGGGTTCTCGGCCGGTGGGCATTTGGCGTCGACCGCGGGAAC
>JBBDIM010000038.1:0-7237 GCA_040880405.1 Pirellulaceae bacterium
GCAAACGCAAAGGATCTCGTGTGGGATCCACAAGCCCTTGGCCGCGCGGCCACGGCAGAAACACCAAAATGGGGGTATCTTAGGTCCTGGTGTTTTCCCTTGTTGGCCGTGAGAGCTAATTAAGGGAAGCGGGTCTCGGCTGCGGTTTTAAAATTCTCGGCCGCTTGGCCGCCCGTTTCCCCAATCGGGGGTCCACAAGATACAGCGATCACAGGGCCAAAAATTGGCCCGACACCACAACATGTACGACCCCCGACTGGGCCAACCGCCCGGCCGAGGGGCGGCCAAGAAAAAACCAGAAGAGGGGTAAAAGGATCTCAATGGGGCCGCCCGAGGGAGGGGGCAAAAGAATGCAATCAGGAGCGGCTCACCACTTGATCTGGCGGGCCTCAAACACGGGGCCTTCGACGCAGGTCCGCTTATAGTCGGCAGTGCCATCCGCCTGCCAAACCTCAGCGACACAGGTGAAGCAAATGCCAATACCGCAGGCCATGGGGGTCTCCAGCGAGACCTGGCAATCGACCTCGCGGCGAGCCGCGATCTCGGCGACCACCCGCATCATCGGTTCCGGCCCACAGCACAGCACTTGGCAGGAGCCGCGTGACTCGTCGAGCGATTGTTCCAGGAGTTCGGTCACCAGCCCGTGATGCCCTTGGGAACCATCATCGGTACACAGCTTGAGCTGTAACCCGGTTGCCCGGAAGTCCTCGAGCCCGGCGAACTCGGCGGCGGTCCGAGCCCCATAGCAAAGCGTCACTTGTTTGGGCGGCGGAACGGGCGACTGGCTCAAATCATCGCCATACCCGGCCAATCCGAGGGCCTGTTTGGCGACCGCCAAAAAGGGAGTCTGGCCAATCCCGCCCGCCACCAGGATCAGATGATCCACCTCACGCCGAGTAAAGCCATTACCCAGGGGTCCCCAGACCGCGAGGGCCTGCCCCGGCTCGAACCGACTAAGCCGCGAGGTGAACTTGCCTTCGACCTTGTAAACCACATCGATGCCCCAAGGCTGACCTGCGTCGTCTCGGACAATGTCGTACAGGGCGAGCGCCCGGCCCAGAAGCGGATCCAAAAAGTCGGCCAGCCGGAGCATGACAAATTGCCCCGGCAAGATTGCCCGAGCGATCTCTGGGGCCTCTAGTCGCACCCGAAAGATTTTGTCGGTCAGGGGAAGGTTTTCGTGGATGGTTGTCCGGCGGAACTGGAAGTTGGTCATGGTGCTTTGGAGCCACGGTCGCGGAGAATCGGCCAGTCAAATTAAAAGCTATCGGCGGCGTCCCTTCGAGGATTTGCCACCCCCGGCAGGCTTACCTGTGCCAAATGACTTACCACTTCCCTGCGACTTACCTGTGCCTTGCGAACGCCCCCGGCCAATCGCCGATTTTCCGGCTCCCTTGCGTGGAGCGGCCCCTTTTTTAAAGGCGGTCTTCTTACCGAACGATGAAGCACCCCCACTTTTTTGGCCGGTTGATTTTGTCCGAGCACCTGTGCCGCTGCCGGTTCCACTGCCTGTACGTTTTCCGCCACTGGCACCGCCACCGGTCCCCGACCGGGCACCCTGCTTCCCGAACGACTTGCCCCCCTGGGAATACGATCCGCCAGACCGGGCACCTCCGCCACCGGAGCGTTTGGGCGGATGGGATCGCCGGGGTGGCTTCGCCGCGCGGATCTCTTCCGACGCGGTCCGCAGGGCGGTTACTTCGGCGGAGGTCAGTTCTCGATAGGCCCCCACGGGAACTTCCCCCAGACGCAGAGGGCCGATCGAGATCCGGCGCAATCGGACCACCTTGTGACCAACCCGGGCCAGCAAGCGGCGAATCTCGCGGTTTCGGCCTTCGCTGAGGATGATCTCTAAGGTGGAGGTACGTTTGTTCTTGCGCTTAAGGCGAACGTTATCCGGCTTGACGAAAGCCTCGGCGAAATGGACCCCGGCCCGCATCATTTTGATGGCCTCGGGATCGGGATGACCGTCGACTTCGACCAAATAGGTCTTCTCGACACCAAACTTAGGATGGGCCAGATGGTTCGTCAGTTCACCATCATTTGTCAGCAGAATGAGCCCTTCGCTGGCCCGGTCCAGACGGCCAATGGTAAATACCCGCTCGTCCTGCGGTACCAGATCGACGACACGCGTACGCCCGGAGGGATCAAAGTTGGTGCTGACTACTCCGGGTGGCTTGTTGAGAAGAAAGTATCGCTTTTTCGGTGGACGAATCCGTTGGCCATCGACCCGGATGTCTTGGGTGGCGGGATTGACCGAAGTCCCCACCTGGGTGACGAAGTCGCCATCGACCTCAATCCGCCCCTCAAGGATCATCTCCTCGCACTTGCGGCGACTGCCGATTCCGGCGGCGGCCAATACCTTGTGTAAGCGGTCGGTGTCTTCAGCCTTGGAAGATTTGTTCCCGCCTGGTGCGCGAGAACCGGTGGAGTCTGGCATGGATGCCCTGAGCGTGGTAAGTCATCTCGAAAACGACCCAAATTTATCGGCAAAAAGAAATCGGCCGGGAAGGGTCTCAGGAGTAGTTTACCAGCCTTTGACCCGCTCTGACAGGTTGCCACCACGTGAGAAATGCGGCCGAGCGGTCCACTGGTCGCTAACGAGGCCGAACCATATAGTCTTCCTGCTGAATCTGGTTTCGAACGGCCGGGGGCAAAGGACGATCGTACTCTCGAGGGCGGACACCCATCATCTCCGGGCCAGTGTCCCGTTCCGGGTAAGGATCAGAAGCCACAGCCCGCAACCTTTGCTGCTGCACAGTGCCAGGATCCCACCAATTGGGTCGAGCCAGGTTCGGACAACCCGCCCCCACAATCAGGCACAATCCCGCAAATGCGGCTATCCCAACACGGTATTGATGTCCCCTCGCCATTGAGCTTCTCCAGTACGATCGTAGGTTCCTAACTAGCAGGGAACCGCGGAACGGTAACATCCAAGAGGATTTCCCACAAGGCAAGTATCGACGCGGGAAACGTCGGACCTCAGGTCATATCGAGTTCGACAAACCAGGCAGGTTAATCGTCATTTCCAACCATGTTGCGTTTCCGCTCGCGGCGAATTCCACCGGCGGACAGTCCCCCGGTAATAGAACCACATCTCCCATAAGCAGCGGGTGGGGGAATTCGGGGTGGTCCACAGCGACCTCCCCATCCAAAATCGCGACAATTCGGAAGCGCGACTCACCTCCGAGCCAGTGAATTCCACTCCCTTGCCACCGCTCCATGATAAATTTGTCGCAGGTTACCAACCGCTGGATCTGCCCGACGGAGGTGGTGGTTGGCACCTGGGGACTAATCGGGCCACGGCCAAAGTCGATGGTTTTCAGCGATTGTTCAATGTGTAGTGGTCTCGGCTTACCGTCCGCGTCGGTCCGATTCCAATCAAAGATACGGAATGTCGTATTGCTGGCCTGTTGGATTTCGGCCACCAAAAGCCCCTGCCCTAGGGCATGGACTGTCCGAGCCGGGATAAATATGCAGTCGCCTGGTATCGGCTCGAAGCTGTGCAGGCACTCAACGACGCGCTGCTCACGAATTGCCGCCTCAAAGGTGGTCCGATCGACTCCCGACTTCAACCCAGCATACACTTTGGCACCTGGTTGAGCGTCGACGATGTACCAAGCTTCTGTCTTTCCCTTGTCGGGCGGATCGAGCCGGGCACCTTGGTCATCATCCGGGTGAACCTGGATTGAAAGATCGCGATTGGCGTCCAAAAACTTGAACAATAGGGGAAAGGAATCGGCCTGAACCGCTGGGCCAAGTAGGTGGTGCCCAGTATTGCGAACTAACTCATTCAAGGTTTTCCCTTGCAGGGGCCCATTGGCCACCACACTTTGATCCTCTCCATGGTCCACCACTTCCCAGCTCTCGGCCACCGGGCCATCTGGTGGAATGCTTTTCCGCAACAAACTCCCTATTCGCCGACCACCCCAAATATATTGGCGGAACGTTGGTTGGAAGCGGAGCGGATAATTCGGAACAACCATTACCAATTCGAGCTCACATTTTTTCGAGCCATAGGGCTACGATTTCCGGTCGGGCAAAGGCGATACGTGCCCTTCACTGGACATTGTAACAGGGGATACCGGCTGTTAGGATTAAACTTGATTCTCGGATGCCTTGAACAGCCTTCCAAGGTGTTCCGCTCGCGTGGCGGTTTCTCCCTAATTGTTAATCGGCATCCTGCTTGAAGCTCACCAGGGATCGATCGTTACCAGGGCAAAGCGAACCATTGCTTGGTCTTTTTCCCACCCCGCCTTCGCTTGCGATTTCGGATAACCCAGATTCGTTATGAACAAAAAAAAGGTCAACGATGATCTGTTCGAAGGTTCGTCGATGTCGTTCGGCGATCACCTGGAGGAGCTTCGTGGAGTTCTCTTCAAATCGATCATCTGGCTGGTCGCGGGTTTGGCTGTTGGCCTATTCTTTGCCCACCATGTAATGGATGCGATTACCGCTCCGGTAGAACGCGCCCTGGTCAAGTTCCACCAGGACAAAGCCTACAAAACAATGATCGAAGCGGGAGACCGCGAATACACCGAGGAAGAACTGAAGCAACTTCAGGAAATCGCTAAAAAAACCACTTGGGAACCGGTTGAAATATGGATTGAACCAGGTGAACTGGAGCGGATTTTTAAGCCCCAAGCCAATAACGACAACAAGGCGGATCCGGAGGCTCCTCCCTTGAACGAAGAAGTCAATGAATTGGACGACCTACCTCACCAAATGCGGATTGCCCCGGAAGAGGAGCCGGTCGCCATGCTTACTTGGCGACGGATATCCGCTTCCACGGAAGCCCTCAAAGTCGAAGAAGTCTTTATGATTTGGCTCAAGGCGGGGTTAATCTTCGGGGCGATCATCGCCAGCCCTGGGATTTTTTATCACATCTGGCAGTTCATTGCGGCGGGGTTGTACCCGCATGAACAGAAGTATGTCTGGGTGTTTTTACCTTTCAGCATGACGCTGTTTTTCGGTGGAGCGTCCTTGGCCTATTTCCAGGTTTTTGGGCCGGTTCTCGACTTTTTGTTCAGCTTCAATTTAATGATGGGTATCGACCCTCGCCCGCGGATTAGCGAGTGGATGGGATTTGTGCTTCTGCTCCCGCTGGGCTTTGGGCTGAGCTTCCAGCTTCCACTCGTGATGTTGATGTTAAACCGTATTGGATTAGTTTCACTTGAGAGCTATGTGGCGCAGTGGCGGATTGCGATCGTTGTCATCTTTGGCCTGTCGGCATTTCTGACTCCCGCCGAGCCTATCAGCATGATGATGATGGCCATTCCGTTAACTATCCTTTATTTCGGCGGGATCGGCCTTTGCCGCTGGATGCCTCGCAGTCGGTCACCTTTCGGCGACCCGGCGACCGGCTAGCCCAACCCACAGAAGATTCACGGCATGGCCTATATTCTGATCGCGAACGGAACCCTGTACGATCCGGCCAATGGGATTGATGGCCTCCCGAGCGACGTTTGGCTCCGAGATGGCAAAGTCGTCGCTCCACCCACCGAGGCCGATCCGACAATCGACCGCCGGATCGACGCGACCGGTTATGTGGTCATGCCCGGTGGGGTCGACCTTCACTGTCATATCGTCGGCCCGAAGGTCAACTTCGGGCGGCAAATGACCCCCGAGTTTCGGCGAGAGGGGCAGACTCTTCGAAGGCCGGGTGTCCGCAGTGCGACCGGAGGCCTGATCCCGTCGAGCTGGGGCACCGGGTACATGTTCTCAGGACTCGGTTACACCACGGCAATGGACGCCGCAATTCCAGGCCTATTAGCTAGGCACGCCCACGAGGAACTGCAAGATACTCCGCTGATCGACAAGGGGTTTTACCTGCTGTTCGGTAACAACCACTTCGTCATGGATCGAATTCGCGAGGGACGCACCGAAGAACTCGACACCTATCTCGGCTGGAGCCTCGAAGCGACGAAGGCCTTTGCCGTCAAAATTGTGAACCCCGGTGGTGTTGAAAATTGGAAACAGGTTTGCCGCAAAACGATCCAGCAGTTAGAGCAGCCCGTTCCCTCGTTTGGCGTTTCTCCGCGTGAAATCGTGCGGCAATTGGCCAGTAGCGTCGATCGACTCGGCCTGCCGCATGCCTTACATATTCACTGCAACAATTTAGGTGTCCCCGGCAATTTTGAGACCACACTGCACACCATGCAAGCCCTGGAAGGGCACCGAGGTCATTTTGCCCATACCCAGTTCCACAGCTATGCTGGCGACCCCGACGATCCGGCTAGTTTCCGCTCCGCGGCACCGCAATTAGCCGAGTACATCAACGACCATCCGGAAATCTCAATTGATGTCGGCCACGTCAACCCGGGCCAAACCCTGGGCATGACCGGCGACGCCCCGTTTGCCCACTTCCTGGCTCAGCTTTCGGGTAATCGGTGGTTCGCGGCGGACTGTGAACTGGAAAGCAGTTGTGGCATCATCCCGATGGAGTTCCATCCGCAAAAGGTCTTGGTCCATGCGGTTCAATGGGCCGCGGCCTTAGAGTGGTATCTGCTCGTGAAGAATCCCTGGCAGCTTGCCATGTCGAGCGATCACCCCAACGGCGGCGCGATCTTTCGTTATCCGGAGATCATTCACCTGCTCATGGATAACGCGTTCCGGCAAGAGGCCCTTGCGCGGATGCACCCGGTTCTGGGCGAGCGATCCTGTTTGGCGGAGCTGACTCGTGAATACACCCTGAGTGAAATCGCCATTATCACGCGGGCCGCCCCGGCGCGTATCTTGGGCCTTAAATCGAAGGGGCATCTCGGTGTCGGGGCCGATGCCGACCTGACGATTTACACCCCGAATACCGACATCCGCGAGATGTTTTCCAGGCCGCGGTATGTGATCCAGAACGGGGCCCTGGTCTGCTCCGATGGTGAGATCCTGTCCGACACTCCTGGCCGGACGTTTACCACGGCGGCCCCATACGACTCCTCTGATCTCGCTCCGATCCGATCTTGGTTCGACGAGCAGCACACCGTTCGCTTCCGGAACTTCGCGATTGAGGCGGAGACCCTAATCGGTTTGGAGACCGTCGCTAGTCATCTCTGAGTTCATTCGGACTTCCTTTCCTGTGATTGGTTGCCCCTTCTCCCGGGCTGTCCTATTGAGACTCTTTTACCCCTCTTCTGGTTTTTTCTTGGCCGCCCCTCGGCCGGGTGGTTGGCCCATTCGGGGGTCGTGCCGGTTGTGGTGTCGGGCCCGTTTTCGGCCCTGTGAGCGCTGTATCTTGTGGACC
>JBBDIM010000039.1:0-7224 GCA_040880405.1 Pirellulaceae bacterium
TCACCGGGCAGCTCGCGCTGCTCCGCTACTATTGAATTTGTAATTGAAAAATGACAAATGAAAATTGCAAAATAGAAGCGGTAGGGCGCGAGCCCTCCGGTTTTTGGCGTGAAATTCCTCCAATGGCAACGCCATCTGACGGAACCGGAGACGGCGTCCAGACTTCCCGTTAGAGGCAAAATTAACTCGCACTTCTCATGCCCACGTTGGAGGGCGTGGGCATGGCACCCGACTAGAAAAGGTTTTCGCGGAGGTGTAGAAATCGGCGTGATATCCGAACCCAGCTAATCCAGCCACTTTTTCCAGAACGACATCGCGTCGGTCGCCTCGTGGCCGGGGTCGAATCCGTGCCTCAGATAGAGCCGCCGCGCGGGGTTATCGGCCCGGACTTCCAAGGTGACGGCGTAGCAACCTTCGGAGCGTGCCAGCTCGTCGGCTGCGGTCAGCAATGCGGAACCAACCCCTTGTCCGCGAAAATCGGCGGTCACCGCCAAGTCATGCAGGTTCAAGAGCGGCCGACCGTGAAAGGTGGAAAACCCGAGAAACGCGTTCAGCAGACCCACGGCCCGGTCACCATCCCAGGCCAGCAGCCCCCGATATTGCGGAAGTTGGACAAGCTGCGTCGGCAGGTTTTTGAGCACATCCTCCGGCAAGGGATGCCCGCCACCCATTGGGTCTTGGGCGTACTCACCCAGGAGGCTGATCAGGGCACGAGCGTCCTCTGGCGTTTGAAGATCGATCCGGCGGACTTGGCCCCTGAAGTTTGTCACGTTCGTAGTCCGTCCAAGTTGAGATTACTCGTCATTGTCGAAGTCGAGATCTTTCCACTTCATCGCCCGGCGGGAAGGCTCGATCCGCAGTACGACCTCGCCATCTTGAAACAGCCGGACCGTGCCGTTCGATTCGCTGACGGCAATGGCGATCCCCTTGGTCTTTTTGCTGATCGCGGCGGCCGCCCAATGCCGGGCGCCGAGCCCTTTAGAGAGGGTCACACTGGCCGAAGCGACATCCAGCATTCGACAGGCAGCTTCGACCGTGCCGTCGGCGTTGACGACGAACGCCCCATCCAATTGGGCGATCTCTTTGATCCCCTCGCGGACTTTGTTATCGGCCAGATTGCGTTCCTTGCGGCTGTAACCCTTGATCGGATCGAACCCGCTCGGGGCACTGTTGGTCATCACCTTGCGATGATCTCCGACCACAAAGCAGGTCCCGACTGGTTTGCCTTCGCGCCCTTCGCGACCGATTTCAACCGCCAAATCGACCACCATTTTCAAGGTTTCCAGCGGGACACTGGTTTCCAGTTTCCGTAGGTCGCGGGAGGTGAGTCGCCCGAGTCGTTCGTCGAGCCGAATAAAGCTGACGGTATCGATCCGCTCGTCATCGAAGCCGCTATACAGGGCCACGACCTTCGCTCCGGTGGAAAGCAAGTCGTTGGCGACGCACTCGACCAAGGCATGCATTAGCTTTTCGAGAATGGGGCTCTCCCCCAGTTCGACGACTACACCATGCAGCAGAAACTCATCCAGTCCGGCCAACATTTGTTCGTTATCGGCGGCGATGATCGTTTTTTGGCCGCTGGCCAATTCCGCGATCTTGTCCCACTCCGAAACCGACTCTACATACACCAGCACCGCGTCCGCCTCGGCGATCTCGACCAGTCGAGTCGCCAATCGAAAGAACTCGATGAACTGCTGAGAGAGCTTTTGTTGTTTCATTCCCGGCGTTGACTACTACGTAAAAGGGTGCGGCAAAATTTTAGGAGTCGCTCGAAATCGTAGGATAGAACCAGCCCATTGGCAACCATACCAAACCACCCAGGTTGCCATGAAATGCCCCTAGTGAACCGACTGAGGATCACAGCACTCCCGAACTATCGGGATAACCCTTGACCGGCTTGCGCGACCTGTTGTTGCTGGTTTCGATGACCCGGTTGGGTCCCGAAGGCCCTGCGGTCGAAAATCGCCAACGCGCTTAAGGCGTGCCCCTGAGGGCCGATGCTCCAGTTTTGCCGCGGGTTGGCCTCCATCAGCCTGCTCAAGTAGTCGACCGCTCGTAGAACCCGAGGGTTGGCTAGGATTTCATCGTCGGAGGTGAGCAGCATGCATTCCAGGATGTGCCCGGTGGTTTGTAGCCGCCGCTCAATACTCGGATCCATTCCCCGTTGCTCAAACCAACTGGTGCTGAAACTTCCGTCCCGGTTTTGGAGCGAGAAGGTGTACTTGCGATATCGCTCCATGTACTCCTCGGCCTTCGCCCATACCCCGTCCATCGGGAGGCCAGATGCCCTTCGCTTCTGCACCGCGAAGCCAATTCCAGCCAGGCGATGGGTTCCACCACAGGCCGCTCCGACGACATTCTGAGCCAATTCCTCTTGCAGCAGCCGTTCCAGGTTCCACTCGCGACCATCCCGAGCCTGCCAGGTCGCGTCGATCGGCAAGTAGTAGCTGAAGGCGATCAGCTTGAAGGTCAATTCGGTTTTGGGGTAGCAGGTTTCCTTTTCGAACTCGATCAGATCCTGCACGGTAAACGCCTGACCGTCGACATGGATTTCGTATTCAGGAGAGACAAAGCATTGCGCCAACATCGCGAGGAATTGACCATGGTGCCCTTGAACCCCCGGTCCTTGCTTCGCTTCGAGCTTTCCCGCACGGACCTGAAAAAGCTGCTTACCCTTGCAGGGTCGATTCCAGCAGACCCAACCAATCGCATTGACCGGCTCACGATATTGAGAGGTCCGGACCCGTCCATCCACGCCATAGGCCAGAAATGAGTGCATCACCTCCCAGACATCGTTGCGGCCGGCATCCAGCGGACGCTGGTAGTGGTGATCGAGCACGCGGTGAATGCGATCCCGCAGGGCAATAATCTCCGCGGGAAGTTCGACTTCTACTTCGGGCTCGTCAGCGTCGGCGTGATCCTCTGCTAGGAGGTCGTTCTCCATTTGCGGAGCGGCCGATTCCGTTTGCAATTCACGCCCCGATTGAGGAACCGGAGCCAGCGAGGTTCCCGATTCGTCCAGGGCGTCCGGTGCAGGAGTCGACTCCTTGGCCGGGAGGACCCGCAACATCGGACTAGGCGAGTCCGCCAATGGTGTGATGGACGAGGATGAGCTTGAGGGAGTGTCGGCCTTACGTCCGATGAGCTCCGCCACATCCACGCGATCACGAATCAAATCGCTGTACAACTGGTGCGGAGCCTTGGTCGGTGCGGGGGAAACGACCTGCCGTTCGGAATCCGCCGCGTTCAAGGGGACACCATCCACTTGGGTGGTCGTCTTACCCCGGGCCGTCATGAGGACTGGTCCTTCCTCCGCGTTTGCGCCGGAGAGGCAAACCGAGAGACCGCACGTTAGCAGGAGTGTTCGAGTTGTCATCCGTTTCAACATCAGGAAGCCACCCATCGTCTAGTCTTGATCGTCAATCTTGTGAAGTGAGAAGGTTGGGATACCGCCTCGAAGTATAACTACGGCATGAGAGGTTGCTTGCCTGAAACGAATCACGAGCGATTGCCGCCGACCGCAAAACCCGCACCGCGCCACGGCAAAAGACCGGCTCAATGATCATGAGCCAATCAAATAACAAAGCTTTCCGGAGTAGTCGCCAGCGGCAGAATCGTCAGCGAAAGAAACTTGGTACCAGGTAGTCGGCAACGGAGAATTCGGGAGCAGCGGGAGTTTGCCCCTGGGCGAACTGTTTCCACTTGTCGACGTCACCCTGATAATCGACCGGACTCATCTTTTTCAGAGACTGGATGCCGGCGAACCGCATCGCGGGATCCCGGTCCTCAATCGCGGCGACCAAGGCTTGCCGAGATTCCGGCGTATCGAATCGACCCAATCCCTCCGCGGCCGCCAAACGGACATCGAAATCGCGATCACGAGTCACAACGTCTCCCAAAATAGAGACCGCAGTAGGTGAATTTTGCTTTGACATCGCGGTGACCGCGGTTCGTCGTATGGTGGCGTCCGGATCGTAAATCGCTGATTTGAGCCCCGCCATCGCCTCATCGGTGGGGAACGCGCCCAAGGCGTCGATTGCCTCGCTTCGCAAAATGGGGTCGGTTTCATTGGCCGCCAAATTGGCTAACTCAATCGCCACCTTTTGCCGCTCCGTACTCGACATCGTCGGAGAGCGGAGCGCCAGGTAACGAATTTCGTCCCGTTTTTGGGTGGGGGTAGGGCCATATTTGGCGATGTCCTGCGGGTCGCTCTTATCCCAATAGATAAGCGGATCCTTCAAGGCACCATTCCGCGCACAGCCCAGCGCACCCAGGACAATCAACAAACTACAAAGGGCGGATTTCCGATCCATTCAATCAGCCTAATTTCGCGAGAAACCTGCTCAACTCGACCGCGACCACGGTGCCCGTCACACAACGCCAATACTCGATCGCAGCGATTTTTCCGGGATCGATCGAACCTAACCCGGATTATTCACGGCCAATCTGCTGCGATCACCATGAATAATCCGGGCTAACGAACCGGCGGGAGACTAGCAAAACCCCCAAACAGGGTCTAGCCCGGATATTTCATTCCAATCCGCCACGTGGCTCTACTCTCCGCTGACATCCGATTTACGACCGACCTGGTCTCTTGTATCGGTTGCGTAGAGCTTGGGGCAAAAGCGGGATATCCGCCGAGTCGTCGGATTACGACCTTCCCGCTGGTAATTGGGGGGCCTTACGGATTCATGGTTAAAAATCTCTGCCAATCCGCTTTTTCCTCACTCCAAAACTGATATCGTAAGGTGATTAAAGAATGGGCACTTCGTTGGGGATTCATGCCCCGCTAGAACCAGTTGCCAAACAAGCTGACGCGGAATTTGGGCAAGATTTCCTCCGCGGTGCCGAATAGCCCGCGGAATGTCCAACTTTTCTCCGCGACACTTCACCGCTGTCGCTGCCTCTTCGTGGAAAGGATCCGCTTCATGATTGATCCCAAGCAACATGCCGACAATCGGGGCATGATCGAGTCGATTCTCCGTTACATTCCTGGTTTCAGCGGATACCTGGAAAAAGAGTATCGCCGCGAGAGTGACGCCCTCACCCGAAAGTGGCTGGCGGACCGCCTCCAACGTTCGAAACAGGCCCTCGACGAATATGGCCACACTTTGGTCAATTTGGGGCAAATCGATCAGCTTCCGGTCTTAGAACGCATGCGAAGTCGTCTGGACCGAACGATCAGCCGGCTGCGTGGCCAGATGCCAGGCTATAGCGGGTTCTTTGACTATGTGCAGGTCGATCAAGGCCTGTTGGACGACATCTACGACCACGACTTGGCAATGATCAAGCGGGTCGATGGTTTGGCCGAGAAGCTGGAACAACTCCCCTCCTCGGGACAGGCTCCATTGCAGGTCGTACCAGCGATCCAGGCGGAAGTCGATCAAGTATTGGCCGATATCGATCGGCGGGAAGATCTGCTCAAGGGAATTGGTACTTCCCAGGGGCCCGCGTAAACGTCCTTTCGCCGCCAGCCCACACCTAATCTAAAATCCACCCGAGTCCTGACTCGGATTGAACGAGGGAAAGATTCATGGCACTGCAACTGGAAGTTATCCAATACTTCGACAACACCAATCGCTCGCTAGTGCATCGCGTGCCGCCGGAGGGCTCCGCCGATATCAAATACGGTGCCCAGATGATCGTCCAACAGAACCAGGAAGCTGTGTTCTTCATGGACGGCAAGGCGATGGACAGCTTCGGCCCGGGCCGGTACACGCTCAAGACGCAAAACATCCCGCTGATCACGCGGATTCTTACGATCCCGTGGGAGAAATCTCCGTTTCAGGCCCAGGTTTATTATTTCGGTAAACAGACCTTCCTGGACCAGAAGTGGGGAACCCGGCAGCCGATTACCGTCCGGGACAACGATTTCGGGATGGTCCGGCTGCGGAGTTTCGGGAAGTTCTCGTTCCGAGTGGTCGATTCGGCTCTGCTGCTCAATACCCTAGTTGGAACCCAGGGCAAGTACACGACCGATGAGGTCTCTTCCTATCTGAAAGACGTGGTTGTCTCGCGATTGACCGACTTGCTGGGAACGATGGGGATCAGCCTGTTGGACCTCCCGGCTCGGTTCGATGAAATCGGGGCGGGGACGCGGCTCAAAGTGGCGGAGGATTTCGCCAAGTATGGGCTGGAACTGGTCGACCTGTTCATCAA
Organism: Pirellulaceae bacterium; assembly: GCA_040880405.1. Taxonomy (GTDB): domain Bacteria; phylum Planctomycetota; class Planctomycetia; order Pirellulales; family Pirellulaceae; genus JBBDIM01. The sequence continues at coordinate 6,160 of JBBDIM010000039.1, forward strand.
CGCGATCACCCCGCCGGAAGAGGTGCAGAAGGCGATCGACGCGCGGAGCAGCATGGGAGCGATCGGCGACCTGCGGGCCTTCACCATGTACCAAGCGGCCAACAGCATGTCAAAAATGGCGGAAGGGGGCGGAGGTGATGGTGGCGGAGCTGGTGCCAATGCCATGAACATGGGCATGGGTGCCGGGTTCGGCATGATGATGCCAGGGATGATGAACGCCGCGATGCAAGGATACCAGGCCCCGGGTGCCGCCGGCTCACAGGGGGGGATGCCCCCAGGTGGAACGCCTAGTGGGGGAACGCCCCAAGGTGCGCCGGCTCAAGCGACAGCCAGCGCCGGGGCCGCGGCGGGCGGAATGGCCGCGGGACTTTCCTTTGATGGGCTCGAAACCAGCATGCCGGGGACCGATGCCCGCGGCATGATGCGGCAAGTGGTGCAGTCCAACAATTGGGCAACCGAAGAGAATGGGGACGACTGGGTGGTCACCATCCCGGTCGGAACGCTTCGCAAGCAGAAGGTCCACGTTACCTTCGACCTCAAGGACGAGGAGGGGCATGAGGTAATCGTGTACCACTCCTACTGCGGACCGGCGACCGAACGCAATGCGATGGCCCTGCTGCGATACAACACCAAGATGCTGCATGGGGCGTTCGCGGTCGAGGCGACCGACTCTGGTGAGATGATCACGGTTCGCTCCAACCAACTGGCCGACACGGCCGATGCGCTAGAAGTGACGCGCGTAATCACCGCGATCGCCTGGCAGGCGGACAAGGTAGAGGAAAAGCTGCTGGGGGAGGACATGCACTAAGGGGCACCCCATTCTCCCCTTCACAAAACGCCCGCGATCGCGGGCGTTTTTCGTTTTTTCAAGCTGGGTGCCATGCCCACGCCCGGAAAGCGTGGGCATGGGAAGTGCGAGATGATCCTGTCTCTTCCGAGAAGTCCGGACGCCTTCTCCGGTTCCATCAGGCGGCGTTGCCAGTGAGGGAATTTCACGCCAAAGACCGGAGGGCTCGCGCCCATACCGCTTTCATTTTGCATTTTTCATTCTCCAATACTCATTAA
>JBBDIM010000040.1:0-7180 GCA_040880405.1 Pirellulaceae bacterium
TTTTATGTAATCGAGGAGGATGAGGACAAAATTGTCCTGGGCAATCGGGCCTGCCCCTTCGGTGAAATGGTGGAAGGCCGCCCCTCGCTCTGCATGATGACATCCAATGTCTTCGGCACGATCGCCGCTGAGAATTTGGGCTACGCGAAAGTCTCGATTGAAGAGGCGATCGCCCGTGGAGATGCCGGTTGTCGCATTGTTGTCCATTTGAATGCCGATGTCGAGTCCTCAACAGCCGAGGGCCGAGAATATTTCAAAGGCTAGTCCGTCGTGATCTCCGAGCACTCGCTACAAATCCTCAATGCCCTACCCGAAGCGATTTTAATCGTTTCGACCGAGGGAATGATCCTGGCCGCCAACACCCAGGTTAAGAGCCTGGGCCTCGACCCTGCGGAACTTCCGGGCCGGCAACTCGGGGATCTGGCCGAGACCAACCAAGGGGGCGTGGCGGAACTCCTGCGAACCTACGCGCGGAGTGGTTCCCCCTTGCCGGGCGTCATCACCTTTCATGTCCGGCCGGAAGTGGTTGTTCGCAGCTATGGTTCGTTGATGGTACCACCACAAACGGACCAGCCGGGCGAGCTCATGCTCCGTTTCGTTCCCCAGCGGGAATCGCTGCGCCGTTTTCAGGCCCTCAACGAAAAGATTGAGGAGTTAACCCAGGAGAATCAACGGAGAAGGGCCTCCGAAGCGGAGCTGGAGCGACAACGCCGCCAATTGCAAACCACTTTGGCCAGTATCGGTGACGCGGTGATCGTTACCGATGCCCAGGGTAATGTTCGCATGCTCAATGGTGTCGCCGAGGCACTGACCGGCTGGGATTGCGCGGCTGCCGAAGGAAAGCCGCTGATTGAGATATTTCACATCATCAACGAGCGGACCCGCCAGCAGGTGGAAAACCCGGTGGAAAAGGTATTTGCGACCGGGGTGATCGTGGGCCTGGCCAACCACACCATTTTAATTGCCCGCGACGGTACGGAACGCCCGATTGACGACAGCGCCGCGCCCATCAAGGACGCCGATGGTTCGATGCGGGGTGTCGTGCTCATTTTCCGCGATATCAGCGAGCAGCACCTATGGCAGCGGCAACTGGAGGAGTCGGAGGAGCGATTCCGGCAGTTGGCCGAGAGCGTCGACGACGTGTTCTATGTCCGCACGATCGACCCTCCCACGATGCTATATATCAATCCCGCATATGAAGAGACGTGGGGGCGTAGCTGCGAGGAGCTGATCGCTGAGCCGCATAGTTTTATTGATTCGATCCATCCCGAGGATCAGTATCGAATCCGCGAAGCGTTGGAAGTTCAGCGGACAGGTGAGGCGACGATCACGGAGTATCGGATAATTACCCCGGAAGGAGACTTGAAGTGGATTCGGGACCGCGGTTTTCCGATTGCCGATGGCAACGAGAAAATCGCTCGAGTCGCCGGCCTGGCCGAGGATATCACGCAGCGCAAGCAGACCGATCGCGACGTGAGTTTTCTGGCCGAGGCAAGCCGTTCCCTCGCGGGACTAATCGACTATCAAAGTACCCTCCAGGTCATCGCGCATTTGGCCGTGCCCAATTTCGCCGATTGGTGCGGTATCGACGTAGTGGACGACGCGGGGCAGTTGCAACCCTTGGCGGTAGCGCATGTCGATCCGATGAAGGTTGAACTCGCGACGCGGCTCCGGCGAGAATACCCGCCCAACCCAGAGGCCACCATCGGGGCCCCGCGGGTCGTACGTACCGGCCAACCGGAGATGCTGTCAGAAATCCCTCCGGAGTTCTTGGAAAAGGCGGCCCGAGACCCCGAGCATCTTAATCTACTACGACAGTTGGGCCTGAAATCCTACATGTGCGTGCCGTTGATGATTCGGGAACAGCTATTCGGCGTCATGACGTTTGTCTCGGCCGAATCGAGTCGGCGTTACACCGAGTCCAACCTCGGAATCGCTCAAGATCTGGCCCATCGAGCCTCGATCGCGATTGAAAACGCCCGCCTCTATACCGACCTGAAAGAAGCGGACCGCCGCAAGGATGAATTCCTCGCGATGTTGGCCCATGAACTGCGTAATCCGCTGGCACCGATCCGGAGTGGGCTCGATGTGCTGCGCCTAGGGCACAACCGACCGGAAATCCTTGACCTGATGGGTCGCCAGGTCGATCATTTGGTCCGCCTGGTCGAGGACCTGCTCGATGTCTCGCGAATCTTGCGAGGCAAAGTCGAGCTCCGTCAAGAGGTTGTCGAGCTTTCGTTGCTGTTGGAACGAGCCCTCGAAACGATTCGTGGGCAGGTCGAATCGGAGGGGCAGCAAATCGCCTGTTCGCTGCCGGCCAAGAAACTTTTGATCCATGGAGACCCTGTCCGGCTGGCCCAGGTGTTTTACAACCTGCTGAGCAACGCCTCGAAGTATGGCAAGAAAAATGGGATCATCCGGATCGAGGCCCAGGTCGAAGAGGACTCCGTCGAAATTTCATTTCGCGATGATGGCATCGGTATCGACCCTGAGTTTCTCCCCCGCATCTTCGACCTATTCACCCAGGCTGAGCGGACGATCGATCGCTCTCAGGGAGGACTGGGAATCGGTCTGACCGTCGTGAAGAACCTGGTCGACCTGCATCAGGGGACCGTCTCGGTACACAGCGAGGGATCCGGAAAAGGGAGCGAGTTTCGGGTCACGTTACCGCTGGTGGTTGAAGATCGTCCGACGGAATCGAAGCTGGCGAAATCAAGCCAAACGCCACCGCTGCGGATCCTGGTCGTCGATGACAATGTCGGGGCCGCCAAGATGCTGTCGATCTTGTTGACCACCATCGGCTCGCACGAAGTTCAGATGGTCCACGACGGGGCCGCCGCTTTGGAGGCCGCCAAAGCGTTTCGGCCGGAGTTCATCTTTCTCGATATCGGCTTGCCGCGAATGAACGGCTATGAAGTGGCCAGGCGACTCCGCTCGATGTCGGAGCTTAATTCGTTCGCCCTGGTAGCCCTCACCGGCTACGGCACACCGGAGGATAAACTCAAAAGCCACGATGCCGGTTTTGACGTCCACATGGTCAAGCCACCAAGCATCGACGACCTGCAACAGGTGCTTCGCCAAAAATCTCTTTAAATCAGCATGCGGTTCATTTCGGTCAGGAGACTCGGAAGCTAATTTGGGGCCGGCCCGGTCCGATCGAACTCCGCGGCAAGCCACTGCCGAAATTGGCTAAGGATCCCACGAAAAACAACTTCCCGGCAGTGGTCCCGTTTCACAGATAGGCAGCAGAGCCTTGCTCCAAGAGATTCTATCGCTCGGAAGGAGATCGAACTTTCCAGCGCGTCCAATCACCAGAAAAGCCCCAACGGGGCGCGGCACGACAGCCCAGGGCAACGCCCTGGGTTCCACGTTCCAGACAAGACAAAAGCCCTGAAAGGGCGCCGGAAGCGTAAACTCACGCCTTGCGGTGCCCCTACAGGGTTTTCGCATCTGGTAGTAGACCCTTTACCCCGGGCGATGCCCGGGGCTATCGTGCGGGCGCCCTTTCAGGGCTGAAAAAGAGGAGACGGTCCTTTACCCCAAACGATCCGTCGTAAAGAAGACCTGTAGGCTCGAACGATTCACCAGGACATCTCGACCAGCGGTTGTGGACATGCCATAAATCCGTGAAATTCGTGGTTCGATCTTTCTTTGTTTTTAACCACGGATTACATGGATTTCACGGATGGTTTTCACTGAGGCAAGGCGACTCGCAGCTCATTCAATCGCATAACGCGGATCACACCCAATGGAATCAGATGGTCGCTTGGTCACGGACCTGGGGTTTGAGGATCTCCGTGCCGACCGCAGCGGCGTTGTGGTCGATCCATTTCCCTTCTAGCGTGCCATTCTCTTGGATCTTATAGTCCACCACGCCATGGGCGAGCATGCCGTTGATGACCATGACCCAGGAAACACTGATCCGGCCTTCGTGTACAAATCCGATTCCGTTGTATTGCTCTCCGCCGATTTGCCAATCGAAATGGAAACCGTGACCCTTTTTGCTGATCTTGACCTCACCCTTGTACGCATTGCCATTGACCCCCACACCACGGCAATCGTATTTGCCGGATACATCGGCGGCAGCCGCATCTTCGGCAACCGCAACGTCTGCAGCCAGCGCAACGCCACCCAGGTCACGGTGTATGAGCGCAAAAGAGAGCAACATCAGGACAAGGGTCGGACCGACCGCCCGGGCGGAAAACGTCATCGCAAAACTCCGTGAGATCAGACTAGGGAAAAGGCCTATTTGCTAGGATAGACGAAAAACGAGGGAATGTCATATTTACGCGATTAATCGTCGAAAATGCCGGCACCGAACCCACGGCTTGAGTTCGCGGAGCTACTCTCGTGCCGCTTGGAATCGACGCGAGATCCGGCGGTATGCGGCCCCCGGGTCTCGTTTTGCTTGTCGTGCCTTGAATGGATTTTTACCTCCGGGCGATCCTCGACCGGTGCAAGGTCAGACGGAGAGGAACCGCCGGACTCGCTGTGACTACCGTTGGCGGAGTCGGATTCGATCGGATCGTAATCCTCACCCGCATCGCCATACATCTCGTCGTAGCGGGAGCGATACCCGGGCCGTTTCGATTCCTCGAGCTCCCCCTGGTATTCCTGGATGACCCGCTCCTGGATCATCTCGCGGCACTCGGAGTTAATCGGGTGCGCGATATCGGCGTACAACTTGGCCCGTTGGTCGGGGCCTCGTTCGGTGATGTGGAAATTGAGCTTCACGCCACACTGGTTACAGTAACTGGCCCGCAAATGATTTTTGCAGCCACACTGGCCGCAATGGGCTGTCAGCTTACGGCTGGGCATCGCCACGAAAGGACCGCTGGCCCCTTCGATGATCTTGAGATCACGAATCACGAACGCGTCATCGAAGGTGATGGAGCAAAAGCCTCGGAGGCGATCGCTGGAGTCGTCCATCAGTTTGATGCGAACCTCGGTGATATTCACGATTGCGTCTCCAGGTGGGTCGAAAAGGATCAGTGGCGAAGAGGAATCATTCCGGTGGTGGTGGCGGGAAAGACCAACCCCAAGTGCTGTGCCTTCAATTGGTTGGCAACACGATGCGCATGGTTGCGATCGCGACAGAGGGCAAAGTAACCAGAGCCGCTGCCCGACATCTGGTGCGCGACGACATCGAGTTGGTCGCAGGCAATCGCCAAACGGTCGATCTCAGTTGAGAGTTTTCTAGCGGGTGCCGCGAGCCGATTGTGCATCGCCGCCGCAATGCCGCGGAAGTCCTGCTCTGCCAAAGTTGAGACCATCGGGTCGATTGAATGAGGTTGCGTGGGGATGGTCGCTTCTCGGTAGACAGCCGCAGTCGATAATCCGCCGGCCGGGCGAATCAAAACCAAGTGCAGCTTGGCCGGTGGTAGCTCCTCGATTCGCTCCCCGCGCCCGCGACAGATGGCGACTCCGCTGCCCAGGGTTCCGGTATTCAGAAAAAAGGGAACATCGCTCCCTAGTTCTGCGGCGATCTCAGCCAACTGCTCCATCTCTAGTCCCAGCTCCCAGGCCATGTTCAGCGCAAACAAAGTCGCTGCGGCGTCACTTGAGGCACCACCGAAACCAGCGGCGGCGGGAATTTTCTTTTCGACGACAATCTGGGCCCCTTGCGCAACGTCGTAAGCGGAGCGGAGCCGCTCCGCCGCTTTCCAAATTAGATTGTCGTGGGCGTTGGGCAAGTCACCTAGTAGCAGATCAGCCATTCCCAGGGCCTCGGCGGTTTGGATCTCTCCTTTAGCCCAACGGCAGTCGAGCGTGATCTTGCCTGCGGAATCCGGGATCACCTGGATGGAGTCGTACAAATCGACCGAGGCCATAATGGTTTCCAGCTCATGGAAGCCGTCATCTCGCTTGCCGAGCAACTCCAGGTATAAATTCACTTTGGCCGGAGTTAAGACAGACACTCCGGTGGCCGAACGTTGAAAAAACATCCCTGCTCCTCTGGCCGCGCGGTGGGCGTGCGGCAGGATCTTGCACTGCTATCATGAGTGGTTTAAAGCAATTTAAACCCCCCTCCTACCCCGGTCAAGGTAAATCGTGGAGGGTTGAAATGGGCATTTCAGGTCGGAAGCCAATGACGCGTCGTCAAGAGACCGCTCACCTACAACCGCCCTCCCCTGATTCTCATCGGGCAGCATTCGCCCGGCGGCATACCTTCGTTTTAATCCAGGCGTTACAATCCGGCCAATCCGGGCTGGCGTGATTGGTCCCAAAGTGTAATCAACGGGGGCAAACAAAACCTGAGGTATGTTGTCGCTGAAGGGGATGCCACGCGTTCGGAACTCGCCCCGATGTTTCGTCTAACTGATTTTGTTTGATATCTATCCATGACGACTGATGATCCTAAGTTCGAACCTCCCCGCGGTTATCGCGAGACGATTCATCATCTCTTAAGTGGATTAGCGATGGGTGCCGCCGACGCGGTCCCCGGGGTCTCTGGCGGGACTGTGGCCCTAATCATGGGTGTCTATCGTCGCCTGGTGACGGCCATTAGTCAGGTAAACCTGGAGGCGTGGGAGGAACTGCGGCGACGTGATTGGCCCGGCTTGGCTAAGCGTTTCGACCTGCGATTTTTGCTGACCCTGGGGAGCGGGATTGCGGTAGGACTGCTGACGTTTCTGACCCTGCTGCACGAGCTAATCGGCCCGGCCGAGGATCCCGCTCCGACTCGGCCTTATGTCTACGCGCTGTTTTTCGGGGCCATCTGTGGCTCAACCGTTCTGGTGGCCAGACTTGCCCAGCCCGCTTCGACATCGCAGGCCACACGGTTCGGGCTGCTGGGTGCGGCGGGTGCCGCGTTGGCCTACGGGCTGACCGAGTTGGAACAACTGGATGCCTTTAGCTCGGCACCGCACCCTTTGTTTTCGTTCCTGCTGGGTGCCGTGGCGATTTCCGCGATGATCCTACCGGGCCTGAGCGGGTCGTACCTATTGTTGATATTCGGAGCTTACACGTACTTCAGCGGAATCCCCAAGGCGATCCGCAAAGGAGAGTTGGTGCCGGAGGATGTGGTGGCGTTTGGCCTGTTTGCCCTTGGCTGCCTGGTGGGACTGCTCAGCTTCGCGAAGGTCCTCCGCTGGCTACTCAAGCACTATGAAGGAGCCACAATGGCGGTGATGGGTGGCTTCATGCTGGGTGCCGTAAAACAGGTATGGCCCTGGCAGGA
>JBBDIM010000041.1:0-7080 GCA_040880405.1 Pirellulaceae bacterium
TACGACTAGGGACGCGTTGCCGGTGCGAAAAAGGGGTCAGGACTCTTTTTCGCAATCCGTTCTCAAATGGAACACGTCTGATGAAAAAGAGTCCTGACCCCTTTTTCGCACACCATTTTGGTCACAACGGTATCTGAAAGAATGACATGGCGGAATACGTGCGGGTCGCGGCGGTGGGCGACATTCCTTCTCCCGGGAAGGATACCTTTGAGATCGATGGGCGATTCGTGGTAGTATTTCACGTGGATGGCAGTGCCTACTGCCTGGACGATGTTTGCACGCACGACGATGGCCCCTTGGGAGAAGGGGAATTGGTAGACGGAACGATCTCCTGTCCGCGGCACGGGGCGAAGTTTGATATCCGCACCGGCGCGGCGGTCAGCATGCCCGCCACCAAAGCGACGGTCGTCCACGAAGCGAAGATAGAAGATGGCGGAATCTGGGTCCGTCTCAACGAAGACAACTAACCGAGTATTTCCGGGAGCCAAACCATGTCCAACCTGACCGAAGACTCCGTTCGTGAGCAGCTCAAAAACGTCATCGATCCGGAGTTGTTCGTCAACATTGTCGATCTCGGCTTGATCTACAATGTCGACTTCGAAGACATGGAGGACGACAAAAAACGGGTCCTCATCGACATGACCATGACCAGCCCCGCCTGTCCCGCCGGGCCGCAGCTCATCGGCAACAGCAAGCAGTTTGTCAGCCAGATGGAAGGGGTGGGCGAGGTCGAAGTCAAAATCGTGATGGACCCACCTTGGGGCCCCGACCGGATGACCGAGGATGCCAGAGACCAACTCGGCATCTTTTAGGCGTTCTATATGTCGCGCCGCGTGTTTCTGTACGAGCTGATCACCGGCGGAGGGATGTGGTCCCTGCCGCATTCACCGCTCCCCGCCGGTTCGCTGCTGCGGGAAGGGGACGCGATGTTTCAGGCCCTCGCCGCGGATCTCTTGGCTGCGGGGGTCCGCGAGGTCACCACCCTCCGCGACGCCCGCTTGGGGCCGCTTTCCCTCCCGGTCATCACCGCTACAACGGTCGATTCGGTCGATTCGGAACGGCGGCACTTTCTGGATCTGTGCGCCCAAGCGGACCAGGTCATCGTCATCGCGCCGGAGTTTGACGGCCTGCTCACCGCTCGGGTCGAGTGGGCCGAATCGGTCGATCCGGCCAAACTGGCCAGCCCCGGCAGTCAAATGGTCCGCCTGGCCAGCGACAAATGGGCCACCTACCGCTTCCTAGCGGAGGCCGACATTCCAGTCGTTAAAACCCACCGGCTTTCGCAGAGGGAAACCTGGGCCTATCTCGACGATCTCTCGGTCGTCACCAAGCCGGTCGATGGTGCAGGGAGCGAAGGGATTTTCCGGTGGAGCACGGCCCGTGAGATTCCCGCGGAGTTACGGCGAGATTCCCGCACGCTTGTTCAGCCCTACATCGCAGGGGTTCCGGCCAGCGTGGCGATGATCGGGACCGCAGCGGGCTTCGTCACCTTGCCGCCAGCGCGGCAGGTTTTGGATCCCGCTTTCCACTACTTGGGAGGCGGTTTCGATCTTTCCCCCGCCGAGTCGCGCGCTGCGAAACAGGTCGCCATTCGGGTAGGAAAAATTCTATCCCCTTTTAAGGGGTACCTTGGTGTTGATATGATCTTAACGTCCGTGGGGCAGCGGGTGCGGGAAGCGTCGCGCGTTGAAGGTTGGGTCGTGGAGATCAATCCACGGCTGACTTCCTCGTACATCGGATTGCGGCAGGTCGTCGATTGCAATTTGGCGGCGATCATGCTCGGCTTGGCGAACCCAGGTCTGACCGTTGAATCCTCGCGATCTTCCCCCCTGGAATTTTTCGTCTAGTCACTTCACCCCGGTAAAACTCCTCATGGCCGTTCTTGGGCTCGATATTGGTGGCGCGAATATCAAACTTGCCACCTCGGAAGGCTACGCACGGAGCCAGTATTTTCCCCTGTGGCAGCGGAAGACGGACCTGACCGAAACCCTCAAACAGCTAAGGGCCGACGCCCCGGTGTTCGACCGAGTGGCGATCACCATGACCGGTGAATTGGCCGATTGCTTCGGCTCGAAGTCGGAGGGGGTGCGGTTCATTTTGAGCTCCGTCGCCGAGGCGTTTAACCAATGTCCGACCCTGGTCTACACCACCGGCGATCCCTCGTTTGTCGATCTGGCAGCCGCTCAGCAGCGTCCCCTGGAGGTCGCCGCGGCGAATTGGCACGCGCTGGCGCAATTCGCGACCCGTTATTTTGGTAAGCGGAACGGGCTGTTGCTCGATATCGGTTCGACCACCACCGATATCATTCCGATTGTCGCGGGGGCTGTGGCGACCAAATCCCGCTCCGATACCGATCGGCTATTGGCCGGAGAACTGGTTTATCTGGGAGTCGAGCGGACCCCGATTTGCGGCGTCACCGATAAGGTGACCCTCCGGGGGCAGGAGTGTCCGATCGCCAACGAGTGGTTCGCTTCGATGCTGGATGTTTACCTGGTGTTGGGGCTGATCGACGAGCAGCCGGAGTATCGCCTTACCTGCGACGGTCGACCCGCCACCCGCGAGTTCGCTAAAACCCGGCTGGCCCGAATCGTCTGCGCCGATGCCGACGAGTTGACGTGGACCGAAGTGAACGTCATGGCCCGGCAGTTGAATCAAATTTGCCTCCGCAAGATTGCGGGGCGGATTGAAAAGGTCGTTGCCAACATGGAGGTCCCGGTCGAACTAACGCTCATCTGCGGGCACGGAGAATACTTGGCGGAGTCGTCCCTCGACGCCGCCGGAGTCTGGACCCATCGCGATTATTTCAACGACTTGGCTGGCCGTCACGCCTCGCGGGCCGCCCCCGCCTACGCGATGGCCGTGCTGGCCGAGGAACTCGCGGTGGTTTGATGTTCTGGTGCTTAGGAAAGCTAGGAGGCAGCCTGCTCGACCTGCCCGACTTGCCGCGGCGGCTGGATCGCCTGGCAGAGCGGCTCGACCAACCGCTGATCCTGATCACCGGCGGCGGCCGCCTGGCCGACGAAATCCGCCGCCTGGACGCCGTCCATGGTCTCTCGACCTTACAGGCCCATCACTTGGCCCTGCGGTCAATGTCGCTCACGGCCCGGTTGATCGCCGACCTTTGGCCCAGGGCCACCTTCCGCGACTCGGTCGCAGAGCAAACGGCACGCCTCGCCCAGCTCCACTCCCCTGCCCCGTCAGACGGTTCACCGCACGCGGTCGAGGTCTGGGATGTGGCGGCGATCTTTACGGAGACCTTCGCGCAAGCCAGAGGGAAAAACATCCACTGCGACTGGACCTTAACCAGCGACTCGATCGCGGCGATCCTCGCCCAAACCTGGGGTGCCGACCGCTTAGTCCTGCTCAAGTCGGCCCCGTCGCCTACGCCGGAGCTATGCGAGGTGTGGTCTCAATCCGGCTATGTCGACCCCCAGTTTTCCAACTGGGCCGCGGGGTTGAGGCTGGAAGCGGTGGATTTGCGTGGAGAGTAGGGTCCGCTATGCGGGCCTCGAAATATGGGGAAATCCACGATCGTCCCAGCGGCTACTTCGCCGTTAACTCGATCTCCAGTTCCGTATCCGAATCTTTTTTGAGCATAAAGCGCTTTTGGAACCCCGAGACGAGGACATCCCCGGAGGGCTTCACATCGGGATCGATGTTCTTCCCTGAGAACGCTTCGATCGTGACGAGGTGAGGTCCACCCACCGTCCCTTTACCAGAGGTTCTGGTGTCGAACTGGCCATCTTTGATGTCCGCGAACCCGGGCGGGCCGCTGTTCCCTTGCCTTGAATCGGGCATGAGTTGAAGCACGCCAATCGGGACGGGATCGCCCTGAAAGGTCACGGTGCCCGAAACGTGATGACGCGAAGGCCCCTCTTCCGAAGAGCAACCAAGCATCCAGGGAAAAAGGAAGGCGGTTAGCAGCAGTGCGCTTCCCTGCCAATTTAGGGCGAAACGGCAATGGTTACCCATGGAGATACGAGTCCTTAAATTATACGACGGGGCACCCTTGAATGGGGGCCCCAAGGCGGAGAACTGAGAAATCCTGGTTACCGACTTAAGGAAGCGAGACAACTTCCCCGCCATTGCGGCTGGCCAGGGCGAAGTAGATGTTCATATCCACAGTCTCCGGCACAAACCGGACGCTGCCATCACATACCGCGAAATTGGCACCGCCAGGATGCTGGCTGCCGAAGGCACCCGAACGATGAAACCCTCGATAAATCGTACTGGTACTTTGGAGTCCGATATTAATCGGCCACTCGACATTCTTGCTCGAAAATGTGCTGCCAGCGCTTGCCGATTCGAGCACGCCCAGATTGTATTCTCGGTAACCGGTAAATGCGTTAAACGAAATTTCGCCGATGGCGATCGTATTGGACAGACCATCGGTGATCGCGGCAAAATTGATGGCATTGCGGTTGGCGTCCGAGCACATCGTGAACACGCCCTGGGAGGCTACCGGATTGTCCAGGTTCGTGTACTGCTCGTACTGGGTAACCGTCAAGGCGTTTTCGCCGATCGGGCCTTGGATTCCGTAGTAATGGGTCGTCGGGTTCAGGTTCCGGTCTGCGTTGTTGGCAATCGTATTGGTCTGGACCGAACCGCTGGGGCACCGGATTCCCGGCATCGGCGCTTGTCGAATCAGTGCAATATTGTTTGCATTTGAATAAGTGACGTTGAAGTCGTATTGATCATAGAACGCTTGTTGCTCCATGAAAGGAGCCAAGGGAACCCAGAAACTGTGTGTGCGAACGCCATAAATGGTGGACGGGAGGCTTTGGTAGGTATCTGTGTAGTTGTGCAGGGCGAGGCCAATCTGCTTCAGATTGTTCGTACACTGCATCCGTCGGGCGGCTTCTCTGGCCTGCTGTACCGCAGGTAGAAGTAGGGCGACAAGCACACCGATGATCGCAATCACCACCAGAAGCTCTACGAGGGTAAAACCGAGTCGTCGTGAGGAGGGCATGATGAATTCCAAGCTTAAAAAGGAAAATGGGGAAAAAACGAGTCAAGAGCGATAAGACGCGCAATACACCTAAGAGAACCGACAGATCTCCGGCATTGCCACCAAATTATCGATCTCTTACCCCAAGGGGAATGATTAGTTCCTACTGGGGTTACACCCGCGCCAGTGATTGACGCTTTTCCGAAAGATCAGGGAGGGGGCGGGGGTACACAACAGTAATCTCCGATTATAGCAGCGGGCAGCCAAGCAGGGCAACGAATTGGCGCGGATTAATTTAATTGTTTTTCTGTGCTACACCTGGAAGGCAACAAAAACGGGATGACAACTTTTCAATTGCCATCCCGTGTCGTACTTAAATAGAACGGTCGTCCCCGCTTAGTTCCACCACCAGGAGTCCGGCTTGGTGGCGATGTGCTCAATCCGGACCGCTGCGATCTTCTCGTCGGTTTCGGTCTTGTCGGTCACGCCCCAGGAGTCGACTTCCACGCCGCCGGAGGCGGAGATGATCCAGTTGCGACCCTTCTTGATCGCGCTGACCAGGGTTGGCAAGGTTTTGGGGGTTTCATACTGCGTGGTTTGCAAGCGGCTATCCTGGCTCCGCAGGGTCGGGATTTGCAGGTCCGCCTTGTCGAGCAGATGCTCCTTCTCCATCAGGGCCGCCATCACCGAGAGGTCCATGATGTTCCGCAGCTTGCCGAAGACCTTATCCTCGGCCGAGAGATCCTCGTACTTGGTGGTCATCAGATCGGCCCATTTTTGGGCCAGGGCGCTGGTCCGGCCGGTTTGGGTGACTTCACCGGTTTGGGCGTCGATCAGTTCGTCTTCGGTCATCGCCTTGACCCCTTGCCCCCGGATCTGCCAAGCCAGGCCATCCTCGCTTTGGGCCAGCGGCTCGTAGTTGCAGGCCAACCACCAACGGGGCGTCGAGTCGGCCCGAGGGGAACGGATCATGTTTAGGTAGCTGGGCAGGCCCCGAACCGGGCTAGGGTCCAGTTCCATGGCGATCCGCTTCATCCGATAATCGGCCGCCAACAGGACATGGGCGAAGTGGCTTTGGACATCGACCCCGGTGAAGGTGATTTGCTGCGGACCCAACGCTTGTTCGATCCCCGCCTTAACGCTGGCATCCATTGTGCGTCCTTGGGCCTTCACCTGGTCCATGAATTGCCGGTAGTTCACACGTCCCTGCTCGGTCGGGTCGATCGAACAGGTGATCCCCACGGTCCGCGCGTTGTCGACCGTTCGCAGGGCGACCAACAGATCTTCTAGAAGCAGAACCGGACGCCCGGTGGTGACACCCACCACGGTACCGGAGTCGTCAACGGTCCAGCCTTCGGCCGGCCCGGCGATCACAATGTCGTTGTTTTCCGGCGAGACGAAGATGTACTCAACGCGTTGCAAACCAGCCAGATACTTGACACTGTCCGGCAACACGCCGTTGTTGTTGGCGATCGCGGATTTGACTTCTTCCTCCAACATCCGGAGCGAAACCTTCCGCATCGGAACCGGAGTGGTCAAATCGCCGGGCACAGGCTGCATCGCCTTGAGAAGTTGGCTCTGTAGTTCTTTCCGCATCACCGGTGTGGAGCTACTTACCACACCGCTCGCATCGATGGAGATACCACCGACCGCCGGCGGACGGAAACCAATACCCCCCGCGAAACCGGTACCGGCGGTGTAGAGCACCGCGCCTAGGCTCGCGAGCATCGCGAGAGCCACCCAGGAGCGAACATTGGAAGCCATTTTCATCGAAAGATCTCCGAAAAACTGAATTGGGCCCGCCGATTTGGGACGCCGCCAGTAAGGTATTGCCAATAGAATTGAGTTTTTTATCGTCAGCGTTTTTTGAGGATCTTGTCTCTCAAAGACATTTCTTCAAGAGTTCGTCCCCCGCAGGTGATACCAATGGACAACCGCCAAGCCGCGGAAGCAGACGCTCCCCGCCCTTTCATCCGCAGTCGCGTGAAAGAGGACCGCTCGATTTCCGATACCTGCTAAAATACTTAGGTTCTGAAATTCTTCGGTTCGGTGGATGTTTCCAGAGCCACGAGACCTAGAATTCACCATAGTTCCGGCCACACCAATATGCAAGAATTATGATCGAACTTGCG
>JBBDIM010000042.1:0-168761 GCA_040880405.1 Pirellulaceae bacterium
AGATTGGCATCCTGGGGTTCTCGGCCGGTGGGCATTTGGCGTCGACCGCGGGAACCAAATTCGACGCCGGAAACCCCGAAGCGAAGGACCCGATCGAGCGGACCAGCAGCCGGCCCGATTTCCTGGTGCTTTGCTATCCGGTGATTGCGTTTGGGCAGTCGTTCACGCACAAAGGTTCGCAGCGGAACCTGTTGGGCGCGGACGCCTCGCCAGAGATGATCGAAAAATTTTCCAGCGAAAAGCAAGTGACGGCGGACACCCCGCCGACATTCCTCTTCCACACCCACGAGGACACCGGCGTGCCGCCGCAAAACAGCGTCGTGTTTTACTTGGCCTTGCAAAAGGCGGGGGTTCCGGCCGAGATGCACATCTTTGAGAAAGGCCGCCATGGTGTCGGCCTGGCGAAAACGATCCCCGGCACCTCGGCGTGGCCTGATCGGTGTATCGACTGGCTCAAGGCTCGGGGAATGCTCTAAACCGGCCGAACCGGTTGTGCTTGGCATCGGTTGGCGGTTGATTCATTATAAGGCAGGCTCGCGCGCATTGATGGACTCTACATCCATTGCCCAAGCCGCTGCCGTAGGTTCGATCAAGTCGCGTTCTCGCAACCGAGGATGCGGCTTTTTCACGCTACGGTCGTGGGTAATACAACAGCGTGACATTCCGCCGGTTTGCACCTAGAATCAAAGAGATTACCGCGCTAAAGGTGCCGGTTCCCGTCAACGACCTTCCTCTGTCGTGGTCACCGCGTATGTCGATTCTCGCCAAGTTTGCCTATTCACTACTATTTGTCATTCACGCGAGCTGCGCGTGCACGGCACTTTTTGCCGAGCCGCCGGTGGCGGGTTCCCCGGAACAAGGCACTTTAGCCCAGACCTTGTACGAGGCATCGGCCGATTCGGTGGTCGTGATCTCCGTGGCTGATCGGGAAGGAGACCAGCGGGGGATGGGCTCGGGCTTTGTGATCGACGAAGAAGGGCTGATCGCAACCAATTTGCATGTGATCGGTCGCTCGCGGCCCATCGTGGTGCAAACGAAGTCCGGTGTCGAATTGCCGGTTGAGCGAATCCATGCCTTCGATACCAGCCTTGATCTGGCGATCCTAAAAGTCAAGTTGCCCGAACAGCCCCTGAAACCGATCGCGCTTTCCAAGCGGGCCGAACTGGAACCAGGGGAAAGTATTGTGGTGCTGGGCAATCCCCAAGGCCTCAAACATAGCGTCGTCTCCGGGATCATCTCCGGGACTCGGCGGATCGATTCCCGTAACATGCTGCAACTGGCAATTCCGGTCGAGCCAGGCAATAGCGGCGGGCCGGTCCTGAATCGCCAAGGTGAAGCAATCGGGATTGTCACCATGAAATCGAACGTCACCGATAACCTTGGTTTCGCGATCACCGTCGATCACCTGAAGGCCCTGCTCGAAAAGCCGAACAGCGTCAGTCTCGATCAGTGGCTACGGATCGGCTCGCTCGATGACTCGCGATGGGAACCGATGTTTGGCGGACGCTGGAGTCAGCGAGGTGGTCGAATCCTGGTCGATCAGCCAGGGGATGGTTTTGGTGGTCGGGCGTTATGCCTCGTTCGGCAACCTCCCGAGAAGGTTCCTTATGAGATTTCGGTGCAGGTGAAGTTGAATGAGTTGGACGGTGCCGCGGGGATCGCTTTTCTGGGAGACGGCAACTTTCGCCATTACGGCTTCTATCCGACCAGCGGTATAATCCGCGTCACGAAGTTCGATGGCCCCACGGTTTACCAGTGGGAGGTGTTGCACGAAGCGGTGTCGGCAAAGCTACGCAAGCTCGACTGGAACCATCTCAGGGTCCGAGTGGAGTTCGATCAATTTGAATGCTACTTGAACGATGATCTCGTCTTCCGAGCCAAATACGACGCCGCCCGTTACCCGGGCGTTTCCCGCTATGGGCTGGTGAAGTTTCGGCATAGTTCAGCCGAGTTCAAGCAGCTTAACCATGGTGAAACGGTACCCAGCCATGCCCCGCCGGCCCAGCGAATGGAAAAGATTGAAGCGATGCTGGGGGCGTTGCCTTCCCGCAAGGAAGTAGTGGATGAGCAACTCTCACCCCTAACCGACGACGCCGAACTGGCCAGGGCGATTTTGAAGGGAAAGGCGGCCCAGCTCAAACGAGAAGCGGCAGAGTTGGAACGTTTGGCTGAGGATTTCCATTTGCGGCGGGTGGTTGGGCGACTTTCTCGGGAGCTGGAGCAAGAGGAAAGTGACTTGCTCCGTGGCTGCCTGATTCTCGCTCAATTGGATGACGAGCAGTTGGAGCTCCAACCGTATCTCAATCAATTCGAGGCCCTGACCGCCCAGTTGAGTGAAACGGTGGCGGAGGACGCGACCGATCAAGAAAAGTTCGCGGCGCTGGATCGCTTCATGTTCCAGCAGGCGGGGTTTCATGGCAGTCGAACCGATTACTATGAGCGGGCCAACAGCTATCTCAGCCGAGTGATCGATGACCGGGAAGGGATTCCGATCACCCTCGCCGTGGTTTACCTGGAACTGGCCCATCGATTGGAACTCAAGGCGGAGGGGGTCGACCTGCCGGGGCATTTTTTGGTGCGCGCCCAGCCGGAGGGGGAGGCTTCCTACCTGGTCGATTGTTTTGAGGGGGGCGAAAAGCTTTCTCGCGAGGATGCCGAAGCAATGGTCGCCGATCTCCGTGGAGCCATTCCGACCGACGAGGATTTTCGCGCCGTGGAGCCCGACTCGATCCTCCAACGAATCCTGCAAAACCTAATCGGTATCGCCGAACAAGCGAACGATTTGTCCGCCCTGCTTCGGTATTACGAGGCAATGGTGCAGCTAGAACCCGAATCGCCCCAACTGCAAGGGATGCGAGCGTTACTGCTCCACGAAACAGGTCGCAATTCTCAGGCCCTCGCGCAACTCGACTGGCTGGACGACAACATGGCGGACGAAATCGGAGTCCAGCGACTAGCGCAAATGCGTGAATATTTCCAGCGTGGGCAGTAAACTGGCGGAACAATGCCCTGCGGTTTCTTGCAGGGCCGAGGAGGCCGAACCTCTCGCCCCCTTATTCCTTCAGCAGTTTCCGCAGCACCGTTTGGAGGATCCCGCCGTTTTGGTAGTACTCCATTTCCACCGGGGTGTCGATCCGCACGATGACGTCGAACGTGTTTACTTTGCCCGCAGGGGAAGTGGCGGTCAAGGTGATTACCTGACGCGGCTTCATGTCCTCCGGGGTGAGGACGTCGAAGGTGTCTTCGCCGTTGAGTCCGAGCGATTCCCACGAGGCACCGTCCTGGAACTGCAAGGGGAGAACTCCCATGCCGACCAAGTTGCTACGGTGAATTCGCTCGAAGCTTGAGGCGATCACTGCCCGGACGCCAAGCATGAAGGTTCCTTTGGCGGCCCAGTCGCGCGAACTGCCGGTACCGTACTCGCGACCAGCGATCACAATGAGCGGCACATTCTCTTTTTTGTAGACCTCCGAGGCGTCGAAGATCGTCATCACTTCGTCGTTCTGGAAGCAGTGGGTCCAACCCCCTTCGGTGCCGGGAGCCAATTGGTTCCGGATGCGGATGTTGGCGAAGGTGCCGCGGTGCATGATGCGATCGTTACCGCGACGCGAACCGTAGCTGTTGAAGTCGGCCGGATGGACCCCTCGCTCCATCAAGTACTTGCCCGCTGGGCTGTCCTTAGCGATCGCGCCCGCGGGGGAGATATGATCGGTGGTGACCGAGTCTCCCAAGAGAGCCAACACGCGAGCCCCGGTGATCGGCTGGATTGTTGCCAGCTCCTTGGCAATTCCCGCCATGAACGGCGGTTCCTGGATGTAGGTGCTATCCTCGTCCCAGTCGAACAGTTCCGCCTCGGCGACTTCAATGGCGTTCCAGGTCTCGTTCGACTCGTGGGCGCTTTGGTATCGGTTGCGGAACATCTCCGGGTTGATCGACGTCTCGATCGCATTGGTGACCTCTTCGTCGGAGGGCCAAATGTCTTTCAGGAAGACATCGTTGCCTTGCTGGTCCTGGCCAATCGGATCGTTCACGAGGTCGACATCGACACTCCCGGCCAAGGCGTAAGCCACCACCAGCGGCGGACTAGCCAGGTAGTTGGCCTTCACGTGGGGATTCACGCGGCCTTCGAAGTTGCGGTTGCCACTGAGGACGGCGGCGGCCACCAGGTTACCCCGCGTCACCGCATCGGCGACCGGTGGAGGCAATGGCCCACTGTTGCCGATGCAGGTGGTGCAGCCATAGCCAACCAGGTTAAAGCCGAGCTTTTCCAGATCGTCCATCAGGCCCGCCTTTTGCAGGTAGTCGGTCACCACGCGGGAACCGGGAGCGAGACTTGTTTTGACGTAAGGCTGCACCGTCAAGCCACGCTCGACCGCTTTCTTCGCCAATAGCCCGGCGGCCAGCATTACAGAGGGATTACTAGTGTTGGTGCAACTGGTGATCGCGGCGATCACCACCGCTCCATGGCCGATTTCAACCGATTGGCCCCGGTTTTCGACGGTGGCGGTCCGATCCAGTTCGTCCGACTTCAAACCGAAACCGCGCTGCTCGATCGGAGCGACCAATGACTGCTGAAATTCTGGCTTCATGGTCCGCAGGGCGACTCGGTCCTGGGGCCGCTTCGGGCCAGCAAGGGAGGCCTCGACAAGTTTCAGATCCAGGCTCACGTTGGACGAGAATTTGGGGACCGGACCGTCGTCGGTACGGAAGATTCCCAGTTCCTTGGTGTATCGCTCGACCAGCATCACGTCGTCTTCGGCCCGACCGGTGCGGCGGAGGTAGTCGAGTGTCACGTCGTCGACCGGGAAAAAACCCATCGTGGCACCATACTCGGGGGCCATGTTGGCGATCGTAGCTCGGTCGGCCAAGCTCATGTTCGAGACGCCGGAACCGTAAAACTCGACGAACTTGCCCACGACTCCTTCCTTACGGAGAATCTGGACGATGGTTAGCACCATGTCGGTGGCGGTCACACCTGGGTTGAGCTTGCCGGTCAGTTCGAACCCTACTACCTCTGGGGTCAGCATGTAAATCGGTTGGCCCAACATGACCGCTTCGGCCTCAATTCCGCCGACACCCCAGCCGACCACGCCCAGGCCGTTGATCATGGTAGTGTGACTATCGGTCCCGACCAGCGAATCAGGCAGGGCAACCTGACCTTGGGCATCTTCCCGAAGAAACACCCCTTTGGCTAGGTATTCCAGGTTCACCTGATGCACGATACCGACGTTGGGCGGGATCGCCCGGAAATTGTCGAGCGACTTCTGGCCCCAGCGGAGGAACTCGTATCGCTCGCGGTTTCGTTGAAACTCCAGCTCGACGTTCTTCTGGAGCGATTCGGCTGTGCCAAAATTATCGACCTGCACGGAGTGGTCGATCACCAAGTCGACGGGGATCAGTGGATTGATTTTTTTGGGATCTCCGCCCAACCGCTGCATAGCACCGCGCATCGCCGCCAAATCGACCACCGCGGGGACACCGGTGAAGTCCTGTAAAACGACCCGGGCCGGCATGAACGGGATCTCGGCGTCGCTCGCTTCGGTGGCACTCCAAGCGGCAAGGCGTTTGACGTCCTCTTCCGAAACGATGTAGCCATCGCAGTTCCGGAGGACCGCCTCTAGCAGGATGCGAATCGAGAAGGGGAGTCGATCGATGTCTCCCAGGCCCAGCACTTGTAACTTCTGGATGCGATATATGCCAACGTCCCCCTGAGGACAGGTAAAGGTATCGCGTGCGCCAAATGGATCAAAAGCTGAGGTCATGTCTGGTATTCTTTCCCGAACAAAATCCGCAAATACGCAAAACCGCGGTGAAACGCTACCGGAGTCCCAGAGTGCGTTCACGCTACCGCCGATTCTAGCCAAATGGCGGGCATTTGTCTTCGGGGGGAGCGGAAGTGAACCACCCAATTTGCCAGGGTATCGCCGCAAGCAGTTGGGCTCAGCCGGCTCTCCTCCCCTTGGAGCTGAGTGAGCCCCTTCTGAAAACGGGTGAGCGGGGATGGTTTTACCGATTTTAACGCTTGCGGAGGGGGTAAACGGCCACGAACTTGATCCGGTCGATTCTGGACCTAAACTTCTCGTACCGCACGCCAATTCCTCATCCTGAAGTGTCGCGAGCCTAGATGATTCATGAATAAATACGACGCCAATCAGTTGCTGGCACGCTTGGCCGGCAAGAATGTCGCGGTAGACAGCGACGATCCCTGGAAGTCGCTCGAAGCCAAAAATCCGGAGCATCAATCGGAAAGTGGCAGTGACGACGCGATTGATGCCGCCCTGGCGCGAATCAATCAAATGGCCGCCGGTGGCAAGGCGGATTCGGGCCAACACGTTTCGCCGAAACCGACGATCGAACTCCCCTCGGGCGATTTAATGACCGCCGATGGCTTCACTCCCCGGGAGCCAAGGTCGCTCCGGGAGGCACATATGACGGAGACCGACGTCGAATCGATCGCGATCAAGTACTTGCTTTCCTGTGGTGAGGCCTCAGGACGGCAAATCTCTGAACAACTCAAGCTCCCGTTCTTGATCATCGAAGAGTGCCTCCGCCACATGAAGTACGACCAACTAGTGGTCTACAAAGATACGGCGATGGCCAATGACTATGTCTATTTCCTCACCGATCTGGGTCGTGAACGGGCCAAACGATACTCCGAACATTGCACTTACTTCGGTTCGGCCCCGGTTTCGCTCAAGGATTATATCGATAGCGTAAGGGCGCAAAGCCTGGAACGCCAGCATCCAAACCTCCAGTGCCTGGAGGCCGCGTTCGACGACCTTTTGATCAACCGCAATATGTTCCGTCGGCTCGGCCCTGCCATTAACAGCGGCCGCGGGTTGTTTCTCTATGGCGCGCCTGGTAACGGTAAAACGAGCATCGCGGAACGGGTAACTCGGGCCTTCGGGCAGTATATCTGGGTGCCAAGGGCCATCGGTATCGATGGTGATATCCTGCGGGTTTTCGACCCCAGCGTGCATGAGGAGGCCCCGGCTCAAAAGTCCGAGGGGCTGCTGCAAGAGGGCAAACTCGATCAGCGTTGGGTGCAGATCAAACGCCCCACGATCATCGTCGGTGGTGAATTAACGATGGCCAATCTGGAGATCCACTACAACGTCTCAACTGGCGTGAGTGAGGCCCCGCTCCAAATCAAAAGTAACTGCGGCACCCTAGTGATCGACGACTTCGGGCGGCAACGAATGAGTACTGATGAATTGCTCAATCGGTGGATTGTGCCGCTGGAAAAACGGTACGACTTTTTGAACATGCCCAGCGGCAAAAAAATCCAGGTCCCGTTCGATCAATTGATTGTGTTTTCAACCAACCTGGAACCACGCGATCTGTGCGACGATGCCTTCTTGCGGCGTATTCCGTACAAGATTGAAGTGGTCGACCCCACCGAGGAGGAGTTCCGGCAGTTGTTCCGGATCATGTGCCCGCTGTTGGGATTCGAGTATGACGAAGGCGCGATCGACCACTTAATCAAGAAGCATTACCTGGCGATCGAGCGACCTTTCCGCTGTTGCCAACCGCGCGATTTGCTGCTGCAAATTCGGAATCTGTGCTTGTTCGATGACTCATCGTTGGTGCTGACGCCCGACTACTTTGACGCGGCGGTGGAGAACTACTTCGCCGTGATGTGATCCGTCGTAATTCCGCCGCAGACTTGGCAATCCGGGTTACGCGAGATTTTAAGGGTCCGGAACGTCATGTCCCGCAGGTCGCAGCTTAGCAGACAACCGAACAGAGGCTCGCCCAATCCGGCGATCAGTTTGATCGCCTCCATCGCGCCGAGACAGGCGACCATTCCCGAAACCGCCCCAAACACCGGAAACTCACGTTTCCAGTGGGGTGGGCTCTGTGGGTAGAGACAGACTAGGCAAGGTGTTTTTCCGGCCTGCATGGTGGTGATCTGGGCCTCCATCTCGTACATGGCACACTCCACCAGCGGAATGCCTCGGCGGACTGCCTCCTGGTTCATCAAAAACCTCTCCGGAAAAAGGGGCGCGCAGTCGACCACCACATCGACCTCACCCACCAACGACGCGGCGTTCTCTGGATTGACGTTGGAATTAACCGTGACCACTTCCAGGCGGGGGTTCAGCTCGTTCAGCTTGCGCCGGGCCGATTCGACGCGAGGCCGGCCGATCCAGTCGTGCGTCATCAGGAGTTGGCGATTCAAATCGCTCGGTTTGACATTTCCGCCATGGGCCAAGATCAATCGCCCCACGCCTGCGGCCGCCAGTTGATAGGCGACCAATCCTCCCAGCCCACCGCAGCGCGAAACCAAAACCGAGGCCGCCTTCAGCTTTTGTTGTCCCTCTTCACCGAACGAAGGGACCCACATCTGCCACTGGTAAATCGCACGTTCTTCGTCAGTCAGCGTGGGCATACTAGGTTGGGAATCGGTAGGGGACATTCAAAAGCTCGACTGGGTGAAAAGTCCTGGTTCAAAAACGTGGCTGGCAAACGATCGCGGCGCGGTTCTACGGCACCACTACCCACCTGAAATTGGCGTCATGTAAGTCACCACATCTCGGTCTTGTAGCTGCCGCGGAGTTTCACCGCGGATCAGGTCGCCATCGACGAACACCAAAATGGTTGGGCTAGGTTGGTTTTGCTCGTCCAGTAAAAGTCGCCGGAGCCGCTCGCCATGCTTCTCCACAATGTGCTGGGTCAGCTCGGTGGCGGTGCAGGGGATCTCCAGTTCGAAGACCTCTTCGGCAACACCCACCACCTGCTTGATTTGGGACGTGTATTCCACCTTGATTCTCACGGGGTCTCCTTTGCCTGATAGGCCATGGATTCGGGTCGATCACTAGCGGGAAGATCCGCAATGCTTCGCGGGTCGGCGGGGGGAACGCTGGTTACCCGGCCTTCATTGAGCCGCAGCACGCGATCAGCCAGACGATCCGACTCGTGCTGGCTGTGGGTGATGTGTAATGCGGTAACCCCGGTCTCGTCCCGAGCGATTTTGAGCAGCGTGTACATCTCTTCGCGGGTCGTCTCATCCAGGGCGCTCAGCGGTTCGTCCAGGCAGAGGACGCCCGGCGAAGCGGACAAGGCCCGGCCCAGGGCAACTCGCTGCGATTCACCCCCGCTAAGTCCCGCCGGAAGCCGTTCGAGCAGATGCGCTAGCCCCAATAGCTCCGCCAGTTCCGCGACGCGGCGCTCCATCTCCCCTTTTTTCCGCTTGCGGATCATCAACGCAAAACCGAGGTGCTGGCGGACGGTCATCGTGGAGAATAGGGCTCCGTCCTGCGGGACATAACCAACTTCTCGCTGGGCCGGTTTTAGCCGCGTGACGTCTCGGCCGTTGAGCAGGATGCATCCCGACAGAATCGGCCGCAGTCCGCAGATCGCTTCGATCAGCGTCGTCTTGCCGCTCCCGGTCTTGCCCATCAAGGTGGCGTACTCTCCCGCTTCCACCTCGAAGGAAACGCCCTCGAGCGAAAACTGGCCGCATCGAATTGTCAGGTCACGCACTTCAATCAATCGTCGATGTTCCTTCACTCGCAGGCGGAAACGCGAAAGACTACCCTTTGAGTTTACTCACACGGTCGGTCGTTGTAACCCGAAGACCCGCGCGATGACCAGCACCACGACCGCCGCCGCCACCATAATCAGCGAAACCGCCACCGCCGCCTCGATGTTACCCACGCTCAGTTCCAGGAAGACCGTTGTGGGCAAGACCTCGGTTTTCATGCGCGTCGCCCCGGAGAAAATCAAAATCGGGCCGAACTCTCCTAAAGATCGTGCCCAAGCCAACGTCGCCGCGGTGAGCATCCCGCGCCGCGCTTCCGGCAGCACCACCAGCCAAAAGGCCTGCCCTGAGTTGCACCCTAGGGTGAGGGCCACTCGCTGTTGACGGGGTGAGATCTGATCGAAGGTCACCCGCATCGTGCGGACGGCGAAGGCGCAGGCGACCATAAACTGGGCCAAAATCACGCTGGGAATCGCGTAGGTGATCTGCACATAGCTTTCAATCCATTGGCCGATTGAGGATTGAAATAGAATCAAGAGACTCAGCCCGATTACCAGCGGCGGCAGCACGATTGGGATATCCAAAATCGCATCGACCAGCAGCTTGCCGGGAAACTGATGCCGCGACATCAAGTACCCGATTGGCACCGCGACCCACAGTGACAGGATGGTGGTCAGCGTGCAGGAAATCAAACTGAGCCGAATCGCGTAACGGATCTCGGGGCTATCCAGGGCCGCCAGCAGATGACCCGGCGAGGTGAAGGCGGCGTCGGCCACTAACATCGCGATGATTAGCGTCAGATAGACCGCGCCAATCACCCCCATGCCCAGAAAGAAGGGCAGGTCCGACGGAACATGATGCGGTTTGCTCTCTCCGCGGACCGCGATCTGATTCATGGCAACCGGCGAATCGCTCATGGCTCGGCTCGCCAGGTGAATCCGACATCTTCGAATTGCCGCCGCGACGCAGCGGAGAGGATCGCCTCTTTGAGCCTTTGGGTCAGGTGCGGATACTTGGCCGCTTTGCCAATGGCAAAGGGCTGCACCGCCTTTGCCGCCGGATGGTCCAAGGGGATGACGTCAAGATGGTTGCGGACCTGAGAGGTATTCGCTTCGTACACGATCGCCACATCAAGGGAGCCGGTCCGCATTTGATTTACCAACAGATCGGCCGTGGGGACTCGGGTCTGGATGTTCGGCTCAATCCCCTCGTACAGCCCTGCTTGCTGGAACAGTATTTTGGTTAAGGCCCCTAAGGCACTTTGCTCTTCATTGGTGACTCCCAGCTTGAGGTCGGCTTGTGCCAGGTCGTCCATGGTCGTCAGGTTCCTGGGGTTTCCCTTGGGGACCAGCATCACAATTTGCGTTTCCGAGACGTTCAGCGGATCGATAAATGCGTCGGCTACGTCGGTCATGAACGACTCGTCACAGGCAAAATAAGCGTCGGGACGCTGGCCACTTTTCATCATGCCCACCAATATTCCACAGCCGTTGTACACGACATTGACCCGCACCCCTTCCCGCTCTTCAAACCGGGCCACCGTCTCCTGAATCGCCATCCGGTTCACTCCACCGCTAAACAGGGTGATCTCTGGGATGTCGGCCCATTGGTCGCCTGTTACCGGCTCAAAACCGTGCCGCTCAAACTCCTCCAGTCCGCGATCCTGAGCCGCCAAATATCGGGCAAAGTGGATCGCCGCCGGAGCGGTCTTCGTGCTTTTGAGCACCGAGATGGTGACGGTTTGCGTCGCATCATCAAACGCGGGCACCGGAATCGCCCTCAGGTCGGGGTAATTCGCCAGCGTGCTATCCCAGACAATTCCGGCGTCGATCGCCCCGATCTTCAGATCGTTCGCGATTTCGTTAACCGTTGGTTTGAAAACCTTGACGTGCTGCTCAAGCACGCTCCACTCGCCGGACTCCGAAAGGATTGACTTTGTCAACTTGCCGACTGAGGCCGCGTCTGGATTGGCGAGTCCCACGCGGACGTCCTCACGAGTCAAATCGCTGATCGACTCAATTCCCTTAGGGTTCCCTTGAGGGACGGCGATTACCGGGCGAACTTGAGCCAGCGAAAAAACCTCGTCGATCAGGTCCTGTTCTTGGGCCAGTTCCACGTAGCTTTCGTCCGCCGCGACGTAAAGATCGCCCGATTTTGCGACGCGTAAATTGCTGAGCAGTGTGCCGGACCCGCCATATTGGAGCTGGATTCCGACCCCGTACTCATCTTCGTACTCTCGGGCGGCCGCTTCGACTGGTCCCTTGATTCCCGCGGCGCAGTAAACGGTAAGTTGATCGCCGGTGCGATTGGCCTGACGGGCATCCGGCCCCCAGATCAGAAACGCAATCAGCGCGAACATCACCATCAGCGAACCGGCGGCCAAAGTGGCCTGGCTCGATATGCCTCGACGATCCGGTGGTGATTTCATACGAGGACGCTTTCAGGGAAACGTGGCATCACAAAGGTGCGAATTCAGGAGACGTTTGCCTCGTTGGTAGTTTCGTCGGTGGCCTCTTCGCTGGCCGAGTGAAAACGACCTTCCCGCATTTTGATCGTTCGATCGGCAAACCCCAAGGCGTAGTCGTCATGGGTCACCAGCAGGACCGCGCCACCATCATGGGCGAATTGCGTCAAAAATTGCAGCACTCCCTCGGCGTTTTCCCGATCGAGATTCCCGGTCGGCTCGTCCGCAAGCAGTAAGCCGGGCCGGTTTAACAAGGCCCGGGCCAAGGCTGTCCGCTGCCGCTCGCCGGTGCTCAGGGCGTCCGGTTTGTGGTGCAAGCGATGCGACATGCCGAGCATTTCCAGTAACTCCTGGGCCCGCGCGGCGGCGTTTTCCATGGGCCACGCCATGCTTGGCACCCGGACATTCTCGAGTACCGAGAGGTACGGGACCAAATGAAATTGCTGGAACACAAATCCAATTCGCTTGGCCCGAAACTGGGCGCGTTGTTCCGGCGATAAGCTGTAGAGATTTTGTCCCTCGACCATTACCTGGCCATCGTCCGGCTTGAGGAGCCCTCCGGCGGCCAACAGTAGTGTGGTTTTACCGCAACCGCTCGGTCCACGGATCGCCACGAAATGACCCGCGTCGACTTCCAGCGAGACCTCGCTGACCGCGTCGACACGACCGTCAGGGCCGCGATATTGTTTCGTCAGTCGTTGGACACCAAGGAGCATACGTGAGGTTCTTCTGGTCAAAAGTAAGGAGCGATGGTTGGCCGGATTACGATTCGCGGAGTGCAAGGGCAGGGTCTTGCCGAGTGGCCAAGATCGCTGGAATCCAGCTCGCGACAACCGACAACACCGGGGCGACCAACAGCGCCATCAGCAAGAGCGCGGGATCCCAGGCCCAGAGCCCGTTTTCCGCGACCACGACATCACCCAGTGAAGCCCCAATCATCACGCCCGCCAGATATCCGATCGCGCCACCCACAAGCCCCAGCAAGATCGCCTTCTGCAAAAACAGTAGCATGATCTGCGAACCTCGGACACCGATCGCCCGCAAGATTCCGATTTCGGCAAGACGGCTTCGAACATTTGCGATTCCAAGGGTCGCTAGCCAGGCCGCCGCCCCTAACACCACGAGCGGAACCAGGATCGAAGCAAACGATTCCTGGCGGCTCCGCATTTCCGCGCGATTATGTTTCTCGGCCAACAATGCCGCTTCCGCTTCATCTGCGGCCCGGTTCCTCGCTTCGGCCCGAGCCAAGGCCTGCGAGGCGAATTCGATTACCTGGGTATCAGGCAAGATCGCGGAGATCTCTCTTCGAATCTGGGCCAGACGGTCTCCGGCGCATTCGCATTCAAGGGCCAGGATAGCGTTGATTTGGCCGGTCTTGCCCAGCAGATCTTGCGCCTCTTTCAGGTCGATCCAGAGGGTAATGTCGTCCTTGCTGCCCCGCTCCTCGTAGGTGGTGGTGACGGTGAAGTCGCGACCGAGCAGCGTGATTTTGTCCCCTTTGGAAAGCTTGAGACTTTGGGCCAGTTCATGCCCCACCACTACCGTACCAGGCGGGACCGCGTCGAGCAGCGGTTTTTTCATGTCGCGGTGCAGCAGCGGGACCTCTCCGCGCGTGCCGATCAAGATGATTGTTCGCTGCTGCTCTGGCCATTTCAGCTTTTGCTGCAAGCTGGGGAGTAAGTGGTTGATGGTCACAATCTTGGAGTTGGCCAGTCGGGTCGCGTACTCCTCCGGCATGTAGTGCGAAGCGAAGTCGTCCGCGTACAGGTCTCCCAGGTTTTGATCCTGGGGGAGAATCAACACATTGAAACCCATTTTGAGCATCATCTTGCGGTAATCGTCTTCCAACTCCTTCATTCGCTGGGCGGTTTCCGCTTCGCGCTCAGCGACGATCCGGTCGGTCTCCAGGTCGTGGGCGCGAAGCAGCGTCATCGCCCCGGTCAGGCAAGTAACGGCAATCACCACCGATATCAGGCCCAGGCCGAAGTTCAACTTGCGGTGGAAGATCTCGCGAAGGATCAGGTGCCAAATGCTCATCGAAACCGTGGGATGTGGAATGGAAGGGAACCAAGCGGAACCGTGGGAAATTCGCTACGAGGGCCGCATGACCATCACGGTTCCACCTCCGACGATCACGACGACGCCAATCGCAATGACAATCAACATGTTGCGACGCAAAGGACTGGTTCCCGCTTCATCTCCCTCGATATTCTCGTGGGCAGATGAATGCTCGCCGTGCTGTTCATCTGGCGAAGCCTGCGGGGCACTGGTGGTTAAGTTGGAGTCGGGCGGGAAATCGATCACGATTTCATCCGCGGCGGTAGAGGTGTTGGTTGTTTCATCCGTTGCGGATCGTGTGGCGTCCTGAACCATGGCCACCTCGACAAACTTATCGAGCCCCGAGAGCGGCGGTAGTTCTCGCTCATGGCCGATGCTTTCCTCCACGAGCTCGCCCCATTGGATGTTCATCAAGAGATCAACGCCTGGGTTTTGCTCTTTGACCTGGCAGGAACAAGGACCGATCAAAAACTCGCACGCCTCTTGAATCGTCCCGTCGTTGATGCCGGCACCGACCAAGCCATAGATCGTGCGACCGCGGCCGCAGACCGGGAAGGCCAGCGGTTCCCCCTCAAACTCTTTCAGGTCCGCTTCGGTCTCCATCAGCATTTTGACGAAGGGCTCTTCCCGCGGGTCATCGCGGGCGACCTGCACAATCGAGAAATCGACGCGCAGTTGCGGGGCGTCCGGGTTGGCGGTGGCAATCACATCGGGAGATTGTTCCGGGATTTGCAATTCCTCGGTCAACTGCTCCAGCCGTGAGGTGAGGGTTTCCAGGGCCTGCTGGTCCTTTTCCTGGTCGCCCGACTCAAGCAACACCCAGACGGTCGACTGCCCGGCGAGGATGCGCTCGGCGACCTTTTGCCGAGCGGGGGAGTTGAGCAGGGTATCGACACGCTCTTCGGCCAATGGTCCGGAAAACACGGTGGCCACATGCGGGGCGGTGCGGGGAGACCGGGCGACGATCCAGGGTGTTTGGGGAGATTCCTGCAGCTCCCAAACTTCTTTAACCGGGCCGTTCAGTTCGGGGCCCTCGATATCGACCAAGTGCAGCCGCACATTACCGCCGGTCCCTTCCGAGCGGTCCGCTTTGGCGAGCGGTTCTAACAGCGACCGCTGCTCGGAAGTGAACTCCCCTTCATAGTAGACGTACACCTCGTACGGATCGGCGGGCCAACGCTCGAGCGCAAAGCGATAGACCGGAACAGTGCAGGCAATCGCCAAGTTAATGCCCGCCAGCAGACCCAACAGGGTGAGGCCTACGGTGAATATGGACTTGCACTGCGGCATGACCAAGACTCCTTCCGTGGGAACCGGACCCACAGGATGTGTGGGACGAACGATTCCCCGGTGATTAGGTAACAAATCGAGGGGACTCAACCGCTCGATCGTCGGCGGGTGAGGTTTGGGGCAGGGACCGCAACGCGGGGTCACGTCTCAGGCTAAGTATCTCGGATTGAACGCAAAAACTCAACCAAACGCCGCGAAGTTTTCCGCCAGTTCGCGGAATCTTCAAATCGTATCGCCTAGGCAAGCTAACAAATATGGTGATTCCCCCCGTCACGAACCAGGGGCAACCCTCACCCCCCGGAACCGAACCCCTTGGGTTCCCCAGCTATGCAGCGCTAGGGTCCCCTGTGCGAAGGCCTCGTCTTCCACCTCGAAATCCTTTTCGCCGTCGACCCAGACCGTTAGCTTCGAACCGGCCATTTCGATCTTCACGTGGTGCCAATGGTTGCGGCGATAGCCGAGCCCGTTCTTCGCCAAGACCTGGTAATCGTCTCCATTTTTGCGGGCCAAGATCCTGAATTTCCGCTGCATGTCGGCGGCCCAAAGGTAATGATGGCTCTCGTCCCGCAGGCGGAACGCGAATCCCAGGGTGTCGTCATCTT
Organism: Pirellulaceae bacterium; assembly: GCA_040880405.1. Classification (GTDB taxonomy): domain Bacteria; phylum Planctomycetota; class Planctomycetia; order Pirellulales; family Pirellulaceae; genus JBBDIM01. The sequence continues at coordinate 15,899 of JBBDIM010000042.1, forward strand.
CTGAATTGAACTCGAACTCGATTTGCCCATCGCCGAACTCGCCCTCCTCGAAGATCCGCAGGGTTGCGTAGCGCTGCGTTTCCGGATTGGCATCGGTGGCGCTACCTTGGTAGATGTTGGACCGTTGGTGAATCTCCGTTCCCCGAACGATCCATTGGCTTGGTGCTGAGATCGGTTTGTCCTGCGTATCCACACTTTCCAGCGATCCTCCGCTACCGGTAACAGGTGGGGATCGAAGGTAAACCGGGCATCGACCGAGCGACTCGGCTTGCCTTCCAAATCGAACGCCCGCGATTTGAGGGTCGTATCGCTGGCGATCTCCAGCGGTTCGCTGTAGCGGAGGGAATCGCGAGTCGGCGCGGTCCCATCCAACGTGTAGCGGACCTCGTGCAGCAGTTCATCCGCTTCCAGTTTAACGGTCACCGCTTCGGCAAACGCGCCACCGGCCGGTTCGATCTTCGGTGCCCGCAGTCCGTCCGGTTCCAGGGCGAACCACGATTGATTCAGGTAACTACACTTGCAACCGGCCGAGGCATCCGGGACCAGCACGATGCCCCCGGCGGGAATCGCATTGATCCAGCACCCAGGGCGGACTCCGCCGTAGTTTTCCGTTTTTTCGTTCATGCCCAAGTCGTAGTACCCGAGCGTTGCCGAGCGGAACAGCATGGTGTGTTTGGAACCGGCCAAAACACCACATCCGTACGAGCGGCTAAAGTTGAATTCGCGTTCTTCCCCGGTATTCAAGTCCCAGGCACCACCTTGAGCGTAGATCGTGTTCTCGTTGATCATGGGGCGGGATTCATACTTGGTTTTCTTTTCCCATCGCAGCTTGCCAGTCTCGGCATCGAAGGTGCTCAGTTTGCCGCCGATTTCCGAGGCCAACGCGAACCGGGTCGGCTGGTAGCCCATCAGCAGCGTGTTGTGATCTCCGGCGAGCGAAAGGAGGGTGCCATCGATGTTGACCTCGTTTTTCCATTGCTGGTATCCCTTTTTTGCCTCAAAGGCGAGCAGGACGCCGGGGGCGTGCTCGTCCGCCTTTTTGTCACGTTCTCGATCGAACAACGCCTGGGGCCGATCGACCAAGTAAACCCGCTCTGGGCCGATTGCAATGGCGTTGTGCCGAATGGAGTGCTGGGCATCGTACCGCCAAAGCGATTCGCCATTGCGAGCATCCAGCGCGAAGAACGTTTTCGACTCGGTCAACAGCGACTTCATATCGCCGCCACGGTTTAGATAGCGGTAAGTCACCACATGTTCCGGATCGGCCAGCGTGCCGTAGAGGACACCGTCGACACACGCGATATAGCCCCAAGTCCCCCCCGGTTTGCCTTGGTCGTCGACCGGAACCTCGAACTTCCCGAGCAGCTCCCCGGTTTTGCGGTCCAAACGGAGGCAATGCCCCTCGCGACGAACGAAGACCCCATCGTCGCTGACGCAGTAATTGCTGTGGGTCCCGGCGGTCCCCATCAGCTCGTCGCCATCGTACGCCTTGAGGATGCCGGGCAACGAATACTTCCACACGACGCGGCCATTGTAGGCGTCGACACAAGCCAATTCATCGAGCCCCTCGGAATAGAGGAAGCCTTCGTAGAACAGCGGGCTTGGCCCGCGACCATGCCGCTGCGGCATCGCGACATCGATATCGCGGAACCAGAGCATTCCGAGCGGTCCCTTGATCAGATCGTCCGTGGAACAGAGCGAATTGCCGGGGTCGGAATATTGGTGCGTCCAACTTCCCGCGCCTGCGAGGGCACCTCGCTGCTCGCGCCGCATGTTGTTTGGTTTGCCGACCATTATCGTCCCGCCGTAGGGACGCAGCAATCGTCCCGCCTCACCATCCGAGGCGATCAGGCTTTCCCCTTCGGTTACGGAACGCCCGGAGACGATTAGGTTGGCGAAGTAGGTCGGCAGGCGAGAATCGTCCAGGTCTTCGACCCAAACCAACGTGATTCGACTACCGAGCAAGCCGGCGTCCGCCAAACGCTCACGCGTCCGCTGCGACCGCGCAAAATCGTCATCGACCGCGATGATATGCAGGTTGGTTGCGTGGGCCAAAGCCTCAGCCAAAAAGCCCTCTTCACAATCGAAATCGAGGCAGTACCCCTCGGTTGATTCCAATGATGCGACGATTTCCGCGGCCGCCGCGTCAATCTCCGTGGGGATTTCGGACGGGGCCGATTTGCCGGATTGATCATGAACCAATGCGGCAGGGTCGTCAAAAGGGGGCTCCGTCGCGGCGAAACAGTGGATGGTGCCGTTGTCGGTACTGACCAGCAACCGGCCATCGGCCACGGCCAAACCTTGCACCGTGCTGTCGACTGCGTGCGACCAGACGATCTTGCCCGCGGGGCCATCGACCAGCACGACCCGATCCTTTCCACCCGCGATGACATGATCCCCCGCGACAATGATCTCGCCGCTCCCATCGACCCCTTTGAGAGCCCAGAGCGGTTCCAACCCTTGAGCCTTGCTGGCGTTACCGCGGCGGTCGACTTTATCTACTTCGATCCAGCGGTAACCTTGCAATTGATCCCCCGCGACGCGAACTAAACCATCGCTGGTCGCCGCCATCGCGCCATCGCCAATGGTGCTCTCCGCCTGGCCCGTTTGGATATCGAAGGCGATTCCGCTGTTTAAGAACATTCCCCCGACCGCCATGGTTTGGGCACCACCCTTGTGCCCAAACTGTTGCAGGTGGAAGTACTGGAACTTGCCGGTTTCCCGCTCGAACGCGGCAGGGACGGCCCGGCCGGTTGGCATCAGGATTCTCTTTTGCAGCGCGCCCTCTTGCGGCTGATAATCGGAGGCGACCAAATACCCCTGGGCCGAGACCCCACTCTCGGCATCAGCCCCCCCGTGCGGCTGCGGCATGTAGATGGAACCGGAATCGTCGTTTTGCCAGAGTAGATCACCGGTTTCGCAATTGAGTGCGTAAAAGAAAATGCCATCGGTGGGCCAAATGCCGGCCGCGAAGTAGACGACATCGTCCACCACCATAGGTCCGCCCCGAGCCGGCCACTTCGAAATCATCCGCGAATTGCCCAACCGGCGGGCGTGATCCGGTCCGCCTCGTTTCTGCCAGTGCAGGCTCCCATCCTCGGCGGACAGGGCATACAAGTAGCCATCGTCACTTCCCACAAACACGCGGTCTTGCCAGAGCGTCGGCGCAAATCGGATCGGGCCTTCGGTGATGAAGCTCCAACGAACTTCACCGCTGGCCGCATCGACTGCGTACACGGCGCCATCGACTGAACTGCCGAAGTAGACGGTGCCATCCTTCACCACGGTGTGGAAGGCTTGGTCGAAGGTCATCCGCTCCGAGCGGGGCCAGGCACGCTGAGGTTGATGCCTTGGCTTGAAGGTCCACTGGGAATGCAACCCTTCCGGTAAGGTCTCGGCCGTGTAGCCATCCCGAGCCGGATTGCCACGATAAGTCTCCCACTCCGCGGCAGACGCCATGTGGGTAACGATCAAAAGCCCGACGATGCAGGCGAATACCAGACCGACGTTTGGACGAATGATGAGCTTCATTTCTCAGCGTGTCCCTTGCGCACTTGCGTGGCAAAATGGAGATTCGGATACCCCACAGTCGAAATCAATGGAGTGGGGCAGGGCGGGGAAAGGTAGGGGAGATACCGGGTGCGGCACGACCGGCATTATAGCGGGGCCCGATAATTCGAAGCAACTGTTTCTTGGGGAGATCGCTCGCGGTATCGGCGATTCTCGCGGCACGCCCAGTGGCCCATCAAAATATCCCGATTAGGAGTTCACCCTAGAATTACCGCGGGTACGTAGCGAGACGGGGCCGCCTGGCACCATGAAGATCTTATGAACGAAGGAACCGTGAAGTTGTGGCGAGGTCTGTTTTACGGCTCCGACAGCAGTTGTTCGATCTTCTCGGTCAATAGCTTTTGCCCCTCCGCCCCTTGCCAGTTCAGCTCTCCGTACCACCAGGCGCGGATGCGGCCGTGGCGGTCGACAAGGTAAACCGAGGGCCACATCGCGTTACCCCACGCGTTCCAGTTCGTTTGGTCGTTATCCATCAACACGGGAAATGGGAGCCGATCCGACTTGAGCTTTCCCAAGAGTGCCTCCATTTCCCGTTCGCGGTCGGTCTCCGGAGTGTGAATCCCGATCATCACGACATCTCGGTCCGCCAATTTCTCGTGCCAAGTCCGGTACGCTTCATAGTTACGGACGCAATTGATACACCCAAAGGCGAAGAAATGGACGATCCGCACCTTTCCCGCGAGCGACGGTTCAGTCAGGGGGCCACCTTGGACCCAATCTTCCGCCGTGGCGGAGATACCGGGCCAGCGGAACGTTACTTTTCCGAGCTGATCGACCGAACTCGGCCCACCCAACAACTCGGCCCAGTCGCCGAGTTGGTCCTCTGTTAGGGTATTGATGATCCGCTGCTGTCCTTCTTCCGCTGCCGCTTTGTACTCGCCCTGAACGTCCCCATCGGATTCTCCCGCGTTTGCCCGCTTTTGGAGTTCCGCGAGTTGCTTTTCCGTCTCTGCGAAGATCGTGGCGATCTCCTTCCGCTGCGTGGTCGAAAGTTTTAGCTTATCGGCCACGTCGTCCCGTTTGAGGGCAGTGGTCCCTTGGGCTCGCAAAGTGATCTCTCGCAGCCGACGTCTTTGGGGAGCGGTTAAGATTTTTTCCCCCTCTTGGTTCCAAATATCGATGCCAGCCCGCCACGCCGCGGCGACGGTCTCCGGCTTGCGTTGCCGCGCCGGCCAGATGATTTGGTCGATCTTGTCATGGATTGGGCGGAGCGCCTCTACCTGCCGATCTTGCAGCTTCAAATCGCGAACCACGGCCGGGTCGCGAACCAACAGTAAGCGGGGATCGTCGAGTTGACCCAAAAAGAGTTGCCCGTGTGGGTTTTGCTGAGCCTGGGCGACCGCCGCGAGCCCTACGAGCAGGGTCAAGGACCATGCCAACCGACGTATGTGGCTAACCATTACCTGATGTGTCCCCCAATTCACGAGGCCCCGCCGACTGGAGTTTACGGGGTATTCATTTGAATCCCATCAGGCAAGTTTAACGCGCTCACCTCGTGGGCTCTGTGAATTGTATCACGTTATCGGGCTACTTGCCGGGGGCGGTTGGTCCGGGTCTTCCGGAGAGGGGAGGGCTTGTTCTCGGGCCGAGGCCTCCAAGTCGTGCCGCTCGCGGAGTTCGTCCATCACCGTTCCATGCCATTGTGGGACGTCCGTGAAGTAGGCGGCTTGGGCGATCATATGAGCCGCCACCGGGGCGGTCAAAAACAGGAACGCGATCACAAGCAAGGCCCGCGTGGAAACACCCAGATCACCAAAATGGATGGCAGCGGCGAACAGGAGGCAACTCACCCCCAGAGTACCCGCCTTGGTTGAGGCGTGCATCCGAGAGTAGAGGTCCGGCATTCGGAATACGCCGACCGCCGAGAGCAAAACAAACAGCGTTCCCACGATCAGAAAAATGATGACGAAAATTTCGCTCATAGCGTTCTCCCTTTGGCGATGAAAAACGCGAAGGCGATTGTGCCAATAAACGCGATCAGGGCCAAGACCACGGCCACGACCAAAAACACCGGCTGCTCGTACTCGATCGCGAAGACCGAGATAATACCCACCGTAATGATCCCGATCAGATCGAGCGCGATCACGCGGTCAGGCAAGGTGGGGCCCATCATCAATCGCGCAAAGGTGAGGACCAGCGAAAGGATCAACGTAATCAGAATCACTTCCGTGAAGTACGGGTAGGTTTGCAAAGCCGCGAAGATCATCGCATTACCTCCAGGAGCGGACGTTCCACGCCCTCTTTGATTTCCCGTCTTAACTCGTCCGGGTCTCCGATGAACATCGAGTGCACATACAAGACTTTGTTGTCGTGAGAGACGCCAAGCGACATGGTCCCAGGAGTAAGCGTGATAATGTTCGCCACCATCGCAATCTCGACAGGGGTCTTGGCATCCAACGGCACGGCAACGACACCCGGCCGCATATAAATCGCGGGGGTAATCACATCGTAGGCCACTCGCATATTCGACATGAACATCTCCTTAGCGAAGATGCCCATGAACACAACGAACTTCCAAACCTTTCGGAAGTAGTTCGTCGGACCAACGATGGGACGCATAAACCACAGTACTACAAACCCGATGAGGTACCCGATGATTAGGCTGCCGAGCGAAATGTCGGCCGTGGCGGCCGCCCAGATCAAGGCCAGCAGGATATTCCAGACAATGTAGATCATGACTTCGGCCCCAGTACGGTTTCCACGTAGTTGCCCGGTCCATGCGGATCGAGCAGTTGCCGAACGGTATCTTGTGCTAAATGGAGCATCGGTTCGGCTAGGACACCAATCAGGATCGTCAGACTACCGAGCATGACAATCGGGATCAGCATTCCGTAGACACCGCGGCGATCCGTCGGCGACAGATCCGCCATATGGTGCGTGCTTTTTTGGCCCGCATGTTCCTCTTCCGGCGGCTTCTTCCAAAACGCCTCGTTCCAGATCTTCATCATCGAGAAGACGGTCAACAGGCTAACCGCCAACGCGACCGCCACAATCCCATAGCTTTCCGCCTCCAGGCCCCCACGAATCAACAGGAACTTGGAGAAGAACCCGGAGAGGGGCGGCACCCCAGCTAATGAGAGGGCCGGAATCAAAAACAGGATCGAGAGCAAAGGACTATCGCGATACAGCCCGCCCAGCATTTTGAGGTCGTACGTTCCCCGGATCCGCCGCACCACACCGCTTACCAAAAACAGGTTCGCCTTCACGATGATATGGTGCATGATATAAAACACCGAGCCGGTCAGGGCCATCTCGGTGAAGAGTCCCAACCCCATCAGCATGTAGCCGATCTGACTGACGATATGAAACGAGAGAATCCGGCGAAACTCGTACTGCGCCGCGGCCCCTAACACCCCGGTCACCATGGTTAACCCAGCGACAATCAGAATCAAGGTGTGGGTAAACGCGATCTCATGTACGAAAATCAGGGTGAACACGCGGATCAACGCGTAAACACCTACCTTGGTCAACAGACCTGCGAACACCGCCGAGACGGCCGCCGGGGGTGAGTGATACGAGGCGGGTAGCCAGAAGAACAGTGGGAACGCCGCCGATTTAATGCCGAAGGAAATCATAAACAGCAGGGCGATGATTGTCTCCTGCCGAAAATCCTCTACCTCGGCCAATTTCCGGCCCAAGTCGGCCATGTTCAGCGTCCCCGCCAACCCATACAGCAAGCCAATCGCGGCCAAAAACAGGGCGGAGGAAATGAGATTCAAGGTGACGTATTTGATTGCCCCTTCGACCTGAGCCCGTTCGCCACCCAAGGCCAACAGGACGAACGAGGCCATTAGCATGACCTCGAACCAGACATACAGGTTGAAGATATCGCCCGTCAAAAATGCGCCGCAGACACCCATCAGCAGCACTTGGTATAGCGGGTGATACCCAAACCGTTCCCGCGCCTCATCGATACTGAAATACCCGTAGATCGCGACTGACACCGCTACAATTGCGGCCAACAACACCATGATGGCGCTGAACAGGTCGGCGACCATTGTAATGCCGAATGGCGCGATCCAGTTTCCCATTTGGGCGGACTGGATTCCTTCGGTCCGGACGATCACCAACAAACCAATGGCGGAGGCCAGCAAGGCAAACGCGCCAATAATACTGGCGATCCGCTGCCACGCAAGGTTCGTCCACGCGAACATACAGACGATCGCGGTGATCAACGGAATCAGGATGGGTGCGACTATGAGGGCGTTCATCGATCGGTGGAGGTCATATCGTCAATGTCATCGGTGCGGAAGGTCTGATGCACGCGGCTTACCAGCACGATGGCGAAGGCCAGCACCCCGAAACTAATCACGATCGCGGTTAGTATCAGGGCCTGGGGAATCGGGTCAGCCGCGCCTTCCGGGGGCACTTTCGCGCCCTCGGCAACCAGCGGCGGAAGTCCCCGAGTCAGGCTTCCAGCGGTAAAAATCAATAGGTTCGCGGCGTGGCTCAATAGGGCCAGACCGATCAATAACTTGACGATGCTCCGGCGCATCATCATGTAAAGTCCGGCGGCATACAGCCCACCAACCAAGATGGCCAGGATGGTTTGCATTTAGTCCTCCGCCAGTGAAAACACGATCAACAGCGTCACACCGCACACCGCGGAATAAACGCCCAGGTCAAACAGTAGCGGGGTGCCGACATCCAATTTGCCAAACTGTCCCAGTGGGATCGCGGCCCAGATACTCGTCATAAATGGCTTGCCCATGGTCAGGCTAATCATGCCGCTGAAAACGGCCATCGAAAGTCCGATGTAAATCAACTGCCGCGGGGTGACCCGCAGGGCCTCCCGAGCCGCCGCGACATCAAACGCGATGGTATGCAACGCAAAGGCCGATGCGGCCATGAGCCCACCTGAGAATCCACCGCCCGGGGCGTTATGCCCAAACAGCAGCAGAAACACGGAAAACATCAATAGCAGCGGTTGGAGTAGCCTGGTTGTAGTTTGAAGAATCAGAGAGTTCACGTTTTGTCCTCCCGATCTTCGGGCCGCAAATTCAAGAGGGCGTAAACGCCCAGTCCGGCGATGGCCAGCACGGTTATTTCTCCCATGGTGTCGATTCCGCGGAAGTCGACCAAAATGACGTTCACGATATTATGGCCATGGGCCAGCGGAACGCTGTTCTCGTTGTAGTACTCGGCAATGGTCGGAAACCATTGCCCCTCTCCAGCCAACAGCACGAGGACGGTCATCAAGGCCCCCGCCGAGGCGGAGATCACCAAATCGCGAAATCGTGTCGCCGTAGAGGATAACGGCGTGTATGCCTCCAAGCGGTAAAACACCAGGACAAACAAAATGACGGTCAGGGTCTCGATCACAAACTGTGTGATCGCCAGATCGGGTGCCCCGAACATGACGTACAAGATACCAACCCCATACCCGACCACACCCAGGGCCGCGATCGCTGACAATCGGTTTGAGGCGTGGACCGCCATGCCCGCCGCGACCAGGATGATAAGGGCCAGCCCCACCTCATGAATCTGCAAGTCGGAAATCGTGAAGATCTCCGGCGGCAACGCCTTGCTAAACAGCATCACGCCGCCGACCAGGATGACCGTCGTGAGCACGATGGTCAGCAAATAGAGCCGCAGGTAACCATTTTGCAGGAATCGCGTCTGTCCGGCAGCCACGACATTCAGCCCATGCAGGGCACCCTCGTACCACTTCGTCGGCCCGTAACGTCCCGAGAGATCCCAGCGCTGGAGCGTGTCGCGAATTGGCGTGATAAAGAAGAACAATGCGAGACCGCCAGCCAAGGCCACAATGTCCAACAGCAACGCGAGATTGAATCCATGCCACAGCGCCAAATGAAACTTGGCCGGCTCGCCAATCACCGCAGAAACGGCGGGGGCGATCACATTTCCATCCAAAATCCAGGGGGCAATGCCGACCGTCAAGCCAAAGATTGATAACACCAACGGTCCCAGCCACAGACTTAAAGGACCGTTGTGGGCATGTTCCAGAACTTCCTGCCGCGGCCCGAAGAACGGCTGCCAACCGACCAATGCCGCGACAGTCACCATCAGGGAACCGGCGACCAGCGCCGCGATCGTCAATACCAGGTACCAGGTGGAATGCAGGGCCGCTTCAAACAGCAGTTCCTTCGCCATGAACCCGAAGGTCCCCATGACACCCGCCATGGACAGGGCGGAGAGTCCTGCGGCAATCGCGACGAGCGGCATTGATTTGGCAAGTCCACCCAGGTTCTTGATATCGCGCTGCCCCGTCTCATGATCAACGGCACCCGCTACCAGGAACAGCGCCGCTTTATACAAGGCGTGAGCCACCAAAAAGGTCATCGCGGCCTCGACCGCGTACTTTGAATTGCCCATCCCCAGCAGCATCGTAATCAGCCCCAGCACGCTCATCGTGGTGTAGGCCAAGAGCCGTTTGAAATAGGTCTCGCGAATCGCCAAGTACGCCCCCGCGACCATGGTGATCGCCCCCGCTGTCGTCACCACGTAAAGCCACGTATCGGTGCCAGCAAACAGCACGTGAATTCGGGCCATCAGGTAGATGCCCGCCTTAACCATCGTGGATGAGTGCAAATAGGCACTAGCTGGCGTCGGAGCCGCCATCGCATTGGGTAACCAGAAATGGAACGGGAACTGGGCCGACTTGGTAAACGCACCCAACAGCAGAAGCACCAAGACCCAAGGGGCCCGCGGGTTCTGCTGGATGATGTCCCGGCGGGTCAGTAGTTCGGAGATTTCAAAACTACCCCCCAGACTTCCCAGCATCAGCACCCCGGCCAGCAGGATTAACCCACCGCTGCCGGTAACCAATAGGGCCTGAAGGGCCGCCTTGCGAGCGTCCGCCTTCTCGCTCTCAAATCCGATCAACATGTAGGACGTAAAGCCGGTCAGCTCCCAAAACAGGAACATCAGTAGTAGGTTGTCGGAGAAGACGACCCCCAGCATCGAGGCCATAAATGTCAACAAAAAGGCGTAAAAGCGGCCCGCGTATTGGTGACCACCCAGATATCCGCCGGTGTAAATCACGACCAGCGTTCCGATCCCGCTGATCAGCAGGGCGAGGATCTGAGAAAGCCCATCCAGGCGAAAGGAAAGATTCAACCCGACGCTCGGAGCCCAGGCAAACGATTGGCGAATTGCTTCTCCCTCAGCTACCTGAGGCATTTCAGTAAGCAGGTAGGCGAATACCGCCGCGGGGTAAATCGCTAACAACCATCCTGTCCAGCCGCGCAGCCATCCGGCCAGAAAAGGCGCTACCACAGCCAGAATGAATCCCGCAGCCACAGCCAATAGCATCGTGCTTCTCGTCACTCCCAGGTTGCCGAATCACGCTCGCCGAGCGGAACCCAGCGAAGGGGATATGCATTGTTATTAGTTAGTACGCGAATTGAATCTAACGGATAGCCCCAACTCAAGGGAGACCAATGTCGATGGATTTCGTGGTCTTTTGTCACACGTTTGGATCGATCCGATCTACTATCGATCGATCGATCAGCAATTGAACATGACTGGAAACCCCCAACAACATGACGTAATTCGGGGTTCCGTAACGGATTGTCCGGTTGTAGTGACAATCAGTTAAGCCGCTTATGAACCAAGGACCCGCGGGGTAAGGCAAACCGACTCCGGCCAGCTACCGCGTTGCGGCGAGTCGATCGAGATGGGCCAGCACCTGCTGCTCGGCCTGGGGCAGTTTCGCCTGAATAACCTGCTGAAGCGGCTCAACCGCACGACCTTCCCGGTGAGCATGCAGGTAGCCCATCAGGATTTCACGATGCTCTCCGGTCATCAGGAAATGGGCCCAGAGCCACGCCTCGGCGTAATGCTGGCTTGTCATGTCTTCCGGCACGTCCATCACCGCCAGTCGGTTCAGATCGACCCGGAGATAACCGCTCTTCCGCAGTTCGGACAACTGGGGCAGATGCTCGTGATTAATGCGGCCCGCGAAGGGGGAGACTTCGTAATACTCGGCCAATCCCTCATCCAGCCATAAGGGCAAGGTGCCGACCGCGGTATGCAGGTAGGCGTGCGTCAACTCATGCCGCAGGTCTGAGGCGATGCTGTCCGTCCAGAGGGCATGGATGTGGCACCCGGCTTGTCCGCTGACAAAGATGGCCCGGCGGTCCGCCAGTTGCGGGAACCGCTCTTCCGTGAATTTGCGAAAAGAGGCTTCATGCTGGAACAAATGAACCTGAATCCGCCGGTTCGAGAGCCGCAGACCCAAGTCATGCTCGAGCTCGGCCCTGAGTGCTCGGACTTCGCGAATGACAGGGCTATCTTCGGGAATCGTGAAATTCGCCTCGATCACCAACGGGACCTCCGCCGCGAGCGGATCTTCGCGGAGCGGATCGAGCTTGCCCCAAAGATTACACCCCGCCAGGTTGATCAGAACGGCGATCACCAGCATCCAGCGGAGTGCCCACCCGTGTCTCTCGCGAGCGGGCCTGCGTTTCCGTACGTTTCGCTGGTTTGCCATCCATGGTCTTTCGTTGTCTCGGCGGAATCGTGCCACACCTGAAGTTAGGCCTCTGCGGTCACCCGAGCGGAGATCAGCTGGTCGAGCTGCTGTTTGAGCTCACCGAGGATCTCATCATAGGGGTAGGCACCTAAACTTGCGCTACCCCGCTTCAAGTTGACATGAGTTGGACCACACCAGAGCCCCAAATCGGCGTCGTCAGTCTCGCCCGGGCCGTTGACCCGGCAACCCATGACGGCGATCGTAATTTTGTGCTCTTTGGCGTACTCGGTCATATCCCGCACCTGTTCCGCCAGGTCGATGAACGCCTCATTCTCGACCCGCGAACAACTGGGACAACTGATGATGTTCAGGGTGTCCAGCCCAAAATCCACCACACTCCGCACCCTACCGGCGGCGATATCTTCCAAGATTCCCCGCCCAGCGGCAATCTCCTCCGGCTTCCGCGCATTGGAGACGGTCAGCGAGACCCGAATGGTATCGCCAATACCGCGAGAAATGAGCTGTTCGAACGCGATGCGGGTCTTGATAATCCCATCCGGCGGCATCCCCGCCTCGGTCACCCCCAAATGCAGCGGTACATCAGGCCGCGCCTCGGCGAACCGCTGGTTCACTTCAATGACCTTGCGGGGATCGGAATCTTTCAGGGAGACGCAGAACCGGTGAAATCCGAGTTCATCGACATACGCGCAGTGTTCCAGCGCGCTTTCGAGCATCGGCGTGATCGAGTCTTCCGGATCGTACTTACCCGCTTTGTCGGGGTCGACGCTGCCGCAATTCACCCCAATCCGAATCGCGCAGTCATTCTGCTGGGCAACACCGACGATGTATGCGACTTTCTCCCGCCAGCTTTTTTCCCGCTCGTGGTGGTACAGGTGCCCCGGGTTGTAGCGGATTTTGTCGACATGTGGCGCCACCCATTCGGCCAAGCGGTAATTTTCCTGCAGGTCAACCGAGAGATTGGCAGACGTCTGCCGCCGAATTTCCGCCAACGCCTCGGCGTCCTTACGACTATCAACCGCAATGCGAACCACATCGGCTCCAGCCCGCTCTAGATCTAATACCTGGGCCACGGTGGCATCAATATCTTGGGTTTTGGTAGCCGTCATGCTTTGAACGGCAATCGGATTTCCCTGGCCAATGGTAAGGCTACCAATGCGGACAGCTCGCGTGGGGTTACGCTCAATATTCACCGGCAGAGTTCTCCGAAGAAGGGAAGTCGACCCCCTATTGTTCCGAACCGAGGCCATTTTGACAACATCACCACCAGCCCCCCTAAAAAACGACTCAAACGAAACCGGCAAACCAACTACGGCCCATGCCCCCGAGTTGACATAATCTCCTACCAGGCGATAAGATACGTCACCTGAAAAAAATGTCCCCGTAGCTCAACTGGGGTCCCCGTCAATTCTCAAATCCCCGTCAAAAACAGCGTGTTTTCTAGGCTTTTCTGCCTCAAACCTCACCCCGATTTACCCTCATTTGGCCTGATTTAGTGCCAAATTTAGTGCCGCCAAATGTCAGCCTAGTCTAAGCTACCCAGGGTCGCACCCCAATGGCACTAAAAAAGTGCCATTGGCCATGAGAAAAGGGCGATCCAATTGGATCGCCCTCTTCCCGTCCCACTCACTTTAACCTACTAGAACCCCGCCGCATCTCACGCTTCAGGGATGCCGCAATCTCGCGGCCGGTTGCGGCCCCCGTGGGCCCGCCCGCCACGTTGATATCACCAACGTTAAAAGTCTGGGTAACCGATCCACCCGATTCTCGGAAGGTAGGATTCATACCAGCATTCATTGCTTGAAGCTGGGGAAAGAACTTGTTAGCAGAGCGTGCGTTCATGACGAACTCACCCGGTGACAGCATAGCGGCAATGGAATCCGACCCACGGGCCGAACCACCGGCAGCCCGATAGAGCGGACCACCTAGCATCCTACCGACAGAACCAGCGTTCACCCGCTGCGAAGCGGCGGCCGCTCTTTCCATGTTGTCCGCCACCCCCTTGGATCTCGCTTCGCTTATTCCGAGTGATCGGCTCATCAACTCAAACTTGGCTTGCATCGGGCCTAGCGTTGTATCCAGGCGGGCCGCCTCTTGTTGGAGTTTTGTCATATCCGCACTAGGGATAAACTCCAGCGTAGCGGATTCCCCCAACTCGGTTGCAATCTGGCTGAGAATATCGTTGATTGCCCCACGGGCCTGGATTCCGCTGAACCCAATCGGGGTGAAGCTGAAAGCTTCCATCTCAGCGACGATCTTTTTCACATCGTCCGGCATCAAGCGAGCAGTATTGCGGGCCTCTTCCAGCTTGGCCCGCATCTCTTCGAGTCGCTGGGTAGCACCCCGCAAGTTTTGGTTATCAACCACCGAATCGAGCGATCCCAAGAGGGTCCCGATTCGTTCGTTAATTTGAACCCGTTCCTTTTCAGACGCTTTCTGCTTGTCGAGTTCGGCAGAGATCTGCCGAGATCTCGATAGCATGGAATCCAGCGTCTTGTTTACCGCATCAGGGGATTCGGTTCGGCCGAACGGTTCCAGGGGCGCGAACGCTGCCGAGTCGAAAGCGGACTTAACTTGCGAGATGATTGAATCGGTGTTTACCTCCAGGTCCACACCAGATAGCCCCTTGATTGATTCAAGAGCGGCATTCCGCTTTTCCAAAGCTCGGAGCAAATCGGAATCCCCAAGGATGGCCGACCCGTCAAACACGCTGACATTCTCGGAGACAATTTGAACTTGCTTTTGCAGTAGCTCTAGAATGCGTTCGTGTTCCTTGCGTGAGTTCGTTAGGCTGGGGATGCGATCCTTTACGCTGGTATTCATTTGCCGCTCAGCTTGAATCTGCCGATCGGTGATTTGCTCAAGGGCGGCCGCCGCGCGGCTTTCACTTGCACGATTACCCGCCGCTAGGCTGCTAGCTTCCCCGGCCAAGTCCCTTGCCCGGTCGAACCCTTTCAAGGCTGCCTGGATTGCTTCCGGGGTGACAGCCGATTGAAGCTCTTGGGCGGCCTGCGCTGCAATCTGCTTCGCCCGTTCGGCAAGTCGCACCGATTTAACGGGATCGTCAAAGCCAGAGATAGAACCAGCAAATTGTCGGTCCTCACGATCTCGGAGAAGGTCGGCAACCCTGGATTGCGATTGCTCAATCAAGCTGCCTGATTGCTCAATCGCGCGGGTTAGCTCGGAGATGGTGGCTTGTCGAGCTTTGACGATTTCGCCTAGCGAATCCTTAACGGATTTCACCACCTGATCATTCGAGACGCGAGCGTCATCGGCAGAACTCAGATACAGCTTATTCATCGCGCGGGTTACCTCACCCACAGATCGAAGTCGCTCTTTATCTGATTGCTCTTGGGCGTCCCGCTGCTCTGCCAATCGCTTGGTGAAGCTTTCCAATTGCGACGTGTGCTGTTTTTCAAGCTCCTTGGTTTCGGCTAGAAGCTGGGAGGTATTGAATGACCGGTAAGCATTTCCGATGCTATCACCCAACCCTATGGCCACGGGGACCAAAGCCAGAGCCCCTAGCGCCTTACCTAGACCGGGTGCCTCATTCCTGGTGGCAATCATCGCCAGCTTCAGGCCAACCAGACTGGCAGCCAACCCGCCAATTGCTGGTGTGGCAATGCCCGCCGCATGGATAATGGAATCGGCCCCGCCGACCCACTCCAACATATTGGCCGTTCCGGTCAACAGTGATCTTCCTAGGTCTACCGTGATGGAATTTTTTAATTTATTTATTTCTTTTGTGGCCCGATCAGCATCGGTTGCCGAAGCGGTTAAAAACTTCTCTTTCGCGAAGTCCCGCCCTGCCGCTTCCATCTCGCGGATGTTGCTGGTCAGCGACTTTAGATCATCTGAAGCTAATGAGGCAACCCCGCTCAAACCACGAACGTTTGGAAAGAGCTTCGCTAGTCCTTCGGCACTGCCACCGGTGGACTTATTGAGTGCGTCTAGCACCCCAGCGAAGCCGAGCGTGGTAATAGCTGAACGGGCGGAACTGAATCCGAGTTCCCGTAACGTTTCTTCCATTTTTTCTGAGGGTTTCAACAGCCCGATCATGATGCCGCGAAACTGGGTCAAACTTTCCGACACCTTGGAACCACGTACCGTGATCGAAGCGAGTGAACCGCCAATCTCCTCCAGACTTACCCCTAAGTCTGCGGCGATGGTCGACACCCGACCGAATGCGTTTGAAAGTTCGCCAGCTTTCACACGACCACGTTCCATGGTCGTGAAGAAAATACCCGCCACCTTGTCGGCATCGCTGGCTTCAAGTCCGTAGCTCTTAATAGCAGAACTTAGTAGGTCGACCGACGCTGATAGGCTGCTACCCGTGGCGCGGGCAAACTCGGCAGCCTTGCCGCTAAACTCCAGCGTCTCCGTCAGGTTGCCCACCTGATTTGACAGGGCCTGATAGACGCCCGCCCCCGTGCTATCGAGCGTTAGATTATAAGCGTCTGAGATTTCCCGGACGTTCGCGGCAAGCTGCTCAAAGCCAGCACCCCCGGCGATCGTCTGGATTCTGGCTACCTGCTGCTCGAATTTGACCGCTGAATCGGATGCCGATTGGAACGCATTTCTTGCTTGCGAAAGACTTCTCACAATGAACTGCGTGAAGACGACGCGTGACAAGAGCTTAAAGCTTGTCGTCAGACGATCGATGCTTTTGTTAGCGGCTGGAATGTTCGAATCGAACGCTTTGCCAAGCGACCCCACACCAGATGCGGCGGACTTACCGCTGGTTCCAAGCTGCTTTAGAGCACCGACAGCTTTTCCCGACATTCGGTTAAGCTGATTGAGCCGTTGATAGACTGAATCCAAGCGGTTCTCAAAGTTGAGATATTCCTTATCGAGTCGCGCCAGCATAGCCAGGGCTTGAGTGGCGTCGATGCCGATCTCTTGGGTGATTTTATCGGTCATCTTCAGGGCCAATCAGTAGGGGGATCTCGGCACAAACAGCGTCTATCGCGTATTCGAAACCGTCAAAATCTTGAAAGTGAGTGATGAATACGTCCACAATTTGCATTGATAACCTTTGCAAATCTGCCGCTGGAATGTATTCCTTTTTCCTCAACATTGATAACTCAAACTCTTTCGCAAGTTTGCCAATCGTCTTGAGGAGTTCTATAGAAACATGGGTGTTGTTGCTTTCGCGTTCCAGCATTGCGCGTGCGAACGCCAATTCCTGGGATAGGTCGGATGGGTCGCGCATATTCGCGGCCCGCCCGATGCCCTCTTTCAGGACATCGGGAAGTTCTTCGTAGGGCATGGGAGTGGGTCCAGAAGGGGACTAGAGGTTTAAAGATTCGCGGAATTTTCTGGTCGTGGGGAGATGGAACCGGTGGGGTGGCTTGCTTGGCTGTCCAACCTTGATAGAGCTAGGCCGGACAACGAACCATCCACAGTAAAATCGGGGTGGTTTCTCCAGCCCATTGCACCCCGTAGGGATCGCCCAGCAGCGACATTTACCAGTGTCGAAATTGCCCAGAGAGTGCGCGACAATTTTGTACTGGGGATGCGCGTGAGAAACGAAATCGATACAGCCCGACAGCGTCTCAATCAGCCAGTGTGCCTGCTTGAATTGCGGGTGGGTCCAGACGATTGATGTTTCCTGTGGGATAACACGCTCCTGGATTCGGGCCTTTCCAATCACCGGCTGGAAACCGGCATCGATTTTCCGTTTGGCCGCCCAATAGGATTTGAACGTTTCGTGGCATCGGTCACTGTCTTCAAGGTCGCTGGTCCCCAACCGTGGTTCGGAAGAATAGCGGCTCGGATGCAAACAGGGGAGCCGAAGCGAAAATCCCGGCCGCCCGATGTTAAGCGGGTTCGTTCGGGCATCCCCAGGGGGTGGTCCGAAGCATTCCGGATCGGGTCCATCCACCCGGCGATAGGCCACACGAACGACGCGCGGCCGCTCAGCAGCAGCGGGCCCCGTAGGACCTTCCACGTAGTGGGAGATTACCGTCTGACTCGACAGGGTATAGCCAAGAATCTGGCAGCCCTCCCAGGACGTAGGGGAGATGTCCGCCACGTCCCCATAATGCACCCGCACCCATGGCCACCTCTTGGCGGGCTCATGGAACCAGACGACTTTATTCTCGGTGCCGATGATGTGTGGATACTCTAAGCAAGGACGTAAGTCAATCAGCATGGGGCACCTCAGGGAGGGCAGCCTTACGCGCTTCGGCCGACTTGCTGGCCACTTCTAATCGGAGACTCTCAGCCTCCAGCCGCTCCGATTCCAGTTTCTTATCCGCCGCTTCCGCTGCGGCCGCTTGGGTTTCTTGGTCCTCCACCACTGAGAGACGGGCGAAGAACTCTTTCCCGAACTCTTCAGGCGAACCGAACGCATGGCGCACCTCAACCATTGCCAACAGGTCGTCCCGTTGTTCGGGTGTCATGTTGGGGTACATTGCCGACCCGCTGCGGCGGATTGTCTCCACCGATTCCATCGCTAGCTTTGCCAAGTCGGACTTGTCAAACGATCGCGAAAAGCTGGCTTTCCGTTGGTCGTCTTCCCACTTCTCGTGGGCAGTGGTCAACGGTTCCAATCGCCGGTGGATGCGCTGCCGTTCGGTCGGCGTAGCGTACTTTAGGCCCGCTCTGAGTTCAGCAATGCGAGGTTCGAACCCTGAAGTCGGTTTCGCGTTCCGCTTCGCTGATTGATCGGCCATGATGCCCGCTAACTTTCGCGCGCGGTCCTCAGCATCTCTTGCCGCTTGCCGTTCTTGGAACGTACGGGGCGACCCATCCGGGTGCGTGTAATAGTCGCTCATTAGTACACCTCTCTGTTTAGCTGGGTGTTGAGAAGTTGAGACACGCGACGATAAGCATGAGTTGGCAGAAAATCCAAGTCGAGCATTACCGCACCATAGAAGCCAGACACAACCACGGTTGGTTCCTCTTCTAGGGCCACGGCCAATTCGTTCTTCAGGTCGATGATAATCGAACCCGCCGACAGCACGCTATGCAGCCATGCGTGTTCGTTTTGCGAGTCTTGCGTAAGACCTAGGTCCGCTATAACTTTGTCAAAATGGTTCACAATTTTACCTGTAAGAGTGGAAGTATTCGGGACGATTGATTCGGAGTTGCTCAATTGACGTTTGAGCAATTTCACGGTCAGCACAATGCCGAATGTGGGATTCGAAATTTAGGAGCTGGTCCTTACGAACGTCGCGAGGGGTAATCCCTCGAACTTCGCCGGGGGTCAGGGTGCCAATCTTAGTGGTCATGGGTGATTTCCAGAGTGGGTGAGTGGAAGAAAACCAACGGGGACTCGGTGTTCAAGTCCCCGTTGGTCGGAGTATCAGTGAGTACAAGAAACAACAACTCGCTGATAGAAACCAGCGGGAACGGGACATTCGCAAACCGCCCCCGCTGGCTAGATATCGATGCGGATGAATCTGAACGCATCGTGAGAACGACGCTGGAATCGTAGGGTCAGCGTCGGTTATTTTTAAAAGTGATCGACCCCAACCCGTACCAAGGAAGCCAGGGTCGATCACCATCGGAGAGATTCTTAGAGAAGGTCAGGCCCGGCCATCCCGACCAAAGGAAACCGGGCCGACCAACTCAAGTTTTGCGAAGTAGGCAGGGAAGCCAAGTGGTTGTACAACCGACTTGCCCCGCGAGCGGGTAGGGTAAAATCTTACCTTCGGCCGCATAGAAGATTAGCGGAGTCAATTCGATGGTGATCTTCTCATCGACGAAAAGCGTCTGTATTCCCTTGGCAACCTGTGGAGACATCCCATGCCAGATGATGGTTTTAGGTTCGATGACGAACGCGCGGTCTCCATAAGGCTGAATGCCGTTTTTCTCTAGTTCCTTTTGGAACTGGGGAAAGATCATCGGAGCGTAAAGGGTGGCAAGGATTCTTTCTTCAAGATTCATGGCGCACCCGCCTAACCGTATAGGGCAACCGGGGGTTGCGTGGCTTTTCCTCTTGCACTTCGCCCCGCTTGATTGCCTCTGCCATTAAGGCATCAATCCCAGTTTTCGACGTGTTCAGAATCTTTTTCGACATCGTCAAAACGTCTGATTTTCGGGTGGGTTCATCCGGGATGGTTTCCAGGAATTCCGCCATGGTTGGGGAAGCTTTTTTGTTGCTCGTGATTGCAACTTGGGCGGGGTCCTTATCCACAACCCGCCAAAGTGGATACGTGAACTCGATACATAGCGGCGGGGGTGGGGATTGGGAGCGTGTTACCGCTTCCATCACGACCGTGTTGTCGTCCTCGTGGTCCCGCAAGACAATATGAACGTCGGCCGATCGACTTTGAGCGCCGGCCCCAGCACCCATATCGGTGACCGACTTTGCCTTTTGGGCACCCTTTGAAGTGTGGTGGACGATCGACAGGGCAGAGTTCGTCCGCTCGGCAACATCGTCCAGGAGCGTATACACGGCTGTCATGTTGCTGTTGCTGTTTTCGTCGGTGCCAGATGGCAATGCCTTATATAATGCGTCGATGACGATCAGCCCGTAGGTGTCCCTTAGCTGAAGTAGTTCCGCGCGGATGGCGTGGGCATCGGCAAGCTTGCCCCTAAGCGGCATGATGTCGATTCCATCGATCCCTACCCCCATCGCTCGCGACATCTCGCTTACTCTGCGGGATAGATCATCTTGCCTTAGTTCGTTGTCGATCATGAGCACCCGATTCCGAACCGTTGGGCGGCCGAAAAATGGGGAACCGCTTGCGACCGACAGCGCCAATTGCATCACGAGAAAGCTTTTCCGGGCCTTGGGGCCGCCGATGATGTTTGCCACGTCCCCCCGTCTAAGCAATCCGGTAATGATGTCGGGCCTTGGGGTGGTGTACCGGGTGACCATTTCACTCGCGGAGATGATCGGCAGCCGCGCGGTTAGTAGTCGTTCCAGTTGTTGGAATGTCTTAGTCGAGCACCCTGATTTTTCGCGATGGCACTTGAAAGCGGGGTGTCCATCTTGAAGCAAGACCGCTGGGTTGCCTTCCGCCTGATGACAGAAGGGGCAAGACTCCAGGTCAAATTGCAGCCGACCCGCTTTTTCGCGTTCTGTATGTGGGATGGATCGGAGCAGCTTCCGGATGTCGTCCGGGTTGTGGGTTGGCGTCCCGTAGGTCGAGACGCTGCTGTAGTATTCGGAATGATCAGGTTGAGAGGTGATCAGGCTCGTTAGGTCGGTGTACATAGCTTGGTCGGGATGCGGCCTTGATGGGCCTTGGAAGTGTTCGTCGTGCCGATGACGCGCGTCAGTCGGGACAACGTGTGGACGCTCGCGTCCACGCACGGGAAACGAGCCTTGAGCCCTAACAGGAAGGATTGAAGCTGCGGGCTTTGGGTGGGTGGCAAGCGACAAGGATAAATGAGGCCGAACCCGTTGCCGGAATCTGACTCAATCAGGGGTGGGCCTAGCTCATTGCGGATAGCGTCCTTCTCTATTTCCGCCTGTTGCTTGTTGCCGTGGTGAGCGTCGATATCGACCAAAACACGGGTTCTGGCCAAGATCATAGAATCGCGAATCGACACCCCTGGACCGGGATCGACCGACAGCAACTCAACCCGCAACGGGTTGAGGTTGCAATAGACGCTGCTGTAGTCCTCAGAGAGTCCACACGCGATGTCTGCGGGGTCATCCTGATCAATGGGCCAGATTATCCGCGAACGCATCAGGGACGCTCTACGGGGCTTCAGGGCCACGATTGCAACGGGATGGCCCAAGCGGGTTAAGAATGTTTTGGCGGTCGGGTAGTGGATCACGCAATGAGCCTTAGTTTTCCGTGGTCGACTTGCCAAGTGGGCGCGGGTTCCGCTGAAATCCCACCGATCGCCAACAGTCCCCGGACGTTTTGCCCCACCGGGTGCGTCTGCTCAACAGCCGCGCGGAATCGTTGACGGTTCCACTGGGGACGATCGGCTGGGGCAAGCTGCCCCTGAAAACGACGATAGGCAGCCAGTAGAGATACTGTCCCCCTCGGATCGGCATGATAGTTCGAGTTTAGAAATTCTGAAATCATCGTATTTTATCCTAGACGGATTGGCTTCTTTCGTGTGAAAAACAAATTCCCTACATAGTTACTTTGTGCCAATACGGAGCCATTTTTAGAAAAACTGGCAATTTAGCTTAAATGGGGTGGTATGAGTGAAAATAACTCGGTTTTCCACCCGTGTGGGTGGCTTGCCTTTTGGCTAATTTTGGGTTGACTCCAAGTTGCTGGTTGCTTCCGTGGCGTTCGCTTTTCGCTCTCAAAAACCGTAGGAGGCAGGGGAGGGACAAGCAAAGCGCAGTCCTCCCTTCCCTCCCGTCCGTTTCGTGGCGTGACTCAATTTACTATAAGGTGGAGCCACGTACGTAATGCGAGAATAGACACCCTTACAGCACTTTAAGCATTTTGCGAAACGTAACCGAAAGCCTCGCGCGGTTGGTACAACTGGCGCACTCACCACCCACCGGGGTGGCCGCCGCGAGCCGCCACACCCCTCAAAATGGGTAAAGTCGTCAAAATCAATACAACCCTCAAAATCGTCACGACCGCTACAACCATCACAACCCTACCCCTCGCTCGGTGGGTCACTGTTGATCGTCCGTTTCAATGCGCAGCCAATCGCCCTTGCCGCGCACCAGTCGATTCCCTCAAGGAGCGTAACAGCCCCTGACGGTAGATCTCGGATGTTCCCCCAGCCTGCCGACCCGTTCGCCAAATAAACGCAATGGGTGGCCCTGCTGCTGTCCTTCTCCCATCGATCCGATGCCGACTTGGCGGCCTGAAACGTGGGATCAATCCGTTGGCGGGCCCGCCGCTTGCGGTCGTACGCCAAGTGGTATTCCGGTCTAGGTTTTCGTGCCATGCTGTCACAATTAGGGTGGTCCCGCTGGATCGCCCCTAAGTCCTTATTTTCTGAGGTGTTTTTCGGTCGCTTTGCTGTCATTCTTGGGGTATACTCTAAGTGTTACCCCATAAGTCCCGAACAACAGCCAAGGCAATAATGATGAAATTGACAGCAATTTATGTGAGAGTCTCGACAACTGGCCAGAATGAAGCCGGACAGCGTGGCGAGATTACCCGCTGGTTGATCGGTAACGGGATCGACCCCGCAACCGTGGCTTGGTACTCCGATCAACAGACTGGCGACAACCTGGAACGTCCTGGATTCGCGAAGCTTCAGGCGGACATCTTCGCGGGCAAGGTCGGGACCGTGGTCGTGTGGCGATTGGATCGCCTATCACGCAAGCTACGGGACGGCCTGGACGTTCTATGTGATTGGACCGACCGTGGTATCCGCGTGGTGTCGGTCACCCAACAGATTGATCTATCCGGCAGCGTGGGCCGGATGATTGCGGCCGTCCTCCTGGGAATTGGAGAGATGGAACAGGAAACCCGCCGCGAGCGTCAGGCCGCTGGAATCGCGGCAGCCAAAACCCGTGGTGCCTACCAAGGGCGTAAGGCAGGCACCACCAAGGCAACCCCCGCTCAAGTCGCTGAGATGCGGTCCAGGGGCATGGCGGTGCCAGAGATCGCAAAGGTGCTGGGAGTCACACGTCAGAGCGTGTACCGCTATCTGAGGACCGCCTAGCGGCCTGCCTGCCGATCGCCCGACCGCCTGCCGATCGGCACCACCCCTGCCAGGGGGCAAGCTGATAATCGTCACAACCGGCAGGGGAGGGTCAATCCGGACGACCGGCCCAACCCCTACCACCGGCATAATCGGCAGCCCTATGCACACTGATTGCGCGGTTTGAGATGTCGGCTAACGCGGCGGAAGAAATAGCCGCGAGAAGGCCCCTAGCAGCCCGCCTCTTGCGTCGCCTATTCGGGCCCCATTTGCACCCGGAATCTCGCCCGCAAGGCGTCTAAACCAGCGGTGCGGCGGTTGCTCGCTGCCGTGTGTGAGATGCCTAGCACCTTACCGGCATCGCGGTGCGAAAGACCATCGGCAATGGTGTGGGTAGCGTCTCTGAGATGCGGCCGCAAGTCGCCCACGGCCGCCATCATCTCGCGGCCGTCAATCATATCACCGATGTCGATCATCTCCCCCGGATCAATGTCTAGAGGCATCGAATCCCGATGCGATCTAATATGATCAACAATTCGAAACCGAACCGACTGCCAAACCATTGCCACGGCTGTAGGGTGGTCCGGATCGATAGATCCCAGCACCGCAGCCCATGCGGTCTGAAGTATATCCTCAGCGTGTTCCCAGCCGACTTGCTTGCTGATAAAACTCAGCATCATAGCGCGGTTAGTCTCGTATAAATCATCTAGCATGATGCCACCCGCACCTCGCTGGCAACAGCCAACCAGTCGACAGCCCAAAAGTCAATTGATGATAGCAACGGGTGGTAATCCGCGCCATCATGGTGATAGCTGGCCAGAAACTCGGCAACGTCGGCCAAGCTGCCGTCAGCAAAACCAAGGTTTTCCGTTTGCCGCAAAACGTGAATCATTCGTAGGGTGTCAGCGTTCATCGGTGTTAGCTCCAAGGTGAAAAGGTGTGGGCCGGGTGAATCCCGGCCCGGTTTGGGTTACCGAATGACCCTAGCGAATTCGGGCAGTAAGTCGCGAAAAGCTTGTTCGTTTGCGATTGTATCGGGGTAATCCTCACCATAGATTGCGCCATCAAACTTGAACGACCCATCGGCGAGAATCGCATAGGAAACAAAAAATTCATCGGGGCATTCACCATCTTGCCACCACCCTAGCGGCGATAGTTCGATACAGTCAAAAGTTCCATCGGCCCGTTGGGTAGTGGTCTGGTAAATCCCGACGCCGTTTTTCTTAGCCTTGTTGATAGTTCGTTTTTGCATCGTCTTGTCTCCGAGTGGGTTAGTTGCTTGCCTCACCCTAACTATATACCGATAACCCCAGCTAGCAACCGGAATCCGGGAAAATAGTCAAAATATCATGTATAGAATAGATACTATATAGATACTAGCAAGATACTATATAGATACTTGCTAGTATCTTGCGGCCGTTGCAATCTTGCGACGGTAGGATTATGACGATTGGTTTTCTCGTGGTTTTCTCGTGGATTTTCTGGAATCTGGTTTCCACGGGGCGGTTTTCGTCGAAGTATTTAGTGAGGCCGGGATGTTCTCGGCTGAAAACACAACACCTTGGGGACCATGAGGATGACAGTCCGAAACGAATGCACCCCGGAAACTCTTGCCGTTGCTGATTGGTACATTGCTAGCCCCCGGTATCGGCTGGAAGGTTTACTTGGGGCAGCTTGGTGTCAGGCACAAGAAAGGTTTGAAGAACTCGACTTCACGGCCGAACTGGAAAGCGATGTTCAATTGGGACTTCGCGAGGACTTCGAAACCGGTTCTTCTGAGCAGATGGCCCTGCTGACATGTGAAGAGCTTCGCAATGTCCTAGCTGCTGACTTTTGGCCTTTTCAAGTGAATTGCGAGGACGATTTACCCACCGGTGTCAATTTCTACGATGTCGCACGGGTGGTGCTGTCGCACGAATCCCAAAAGGTCCAATCAGAAGCCAACTAAGAACGGGCGGCCCCACTCCGATTTTCCTTGACGGGGTGGGGCCGCTTTCTTCAACTTTCACACCTTGGAAACTAAGATGATCCCAAACAAGTACAACCCTGAAACGATTCACGTGGCAAACTGGTATCTGTTGACTCAGGCCGACCGCTTGCCGGAGATTTTCGCGAAATCGCATAAAACAGTCATTGCGTGTGGCGAGAGTAGCGAGCATGACGAAGACCTTCCAACGATTGCTGATTGCTTAAAGCAATACATCGAGGGTGATATTTTCCTGGTCGCTGGTAAGGGGATTGGCCAAGGTGAAGGAATCGGCACCTATGATTTGCGGGGTGAGGGTGGCGACGATCCAGGGTCTTACGCTGACCCGATTAGCATAAACACAGAAATCGGACCTTTAACCAGGGAATTCGGCCCTGAGTATGCGTTGATTGCGCCTCTACTTAGCGAATCCCTAAGTCGGGTTGACTTCCAGGGTGTCGCCGATTTACTCCTGGAACTCGCCCCCGCTGTCAGAATCCCCCAGCCAAAATCCGATTGACCCAAGGTGTGGGACCGGTCCCTATTGTTCCTTGAGGGGACCGGTCCATTTATTCAATGAAGAACCATCTCAAACGACAATTGGCCGCCCTGGATACCATCCCCGAATTCAGCCCGATGGTTGCGGAGGATCTCCGCGAGATGGTTTCGGAGGTAGAGCGGATGGCGGCCTCTCAAGGGTGTCCCGCTGTTGTGAAAGCTTGTCAGATTCGAGAAGGTGGGATTTCTATCAATCTAGCCCGTCAAATCTTGGCAGCGTGTCTCGCGGCGTGTGAGGAGCCACCATCGGGCGGCCCGCTCGATACTCGCGGCCGAAACCGCCAAAGTCTAATCTCGACTTTTCCCGTTGGCGTTCGTTGCTACGCTGACCGCATCCCAAAGGGGTTGAACGTAGGAATCGCACCATTGCAAGTAATTGCTACGGCAGACTTGCGGACTATTCCCCATAAGCTGCGCCAGGACTTCTATCGTTACCGGCCGCCCCGACCAATAGCCCGTCAGCACCCGTTTAGCAAACGTGTGCCGACAAGAGTAGAGGCAACAATCGGGGTCAAATTCTATGCCCTTGGCTTCCGCGCGATTCTTGGCCCGTAGAAAAGTCCGGGATAGGCTTTTGACGATCCAGGGGTCCCCGACCCCGTTCCGGAATAATTCCCTCTTGTGGTCCGGCTTACCCCGAATCAATTCGATGATTTCAGGGTCGGCAATTCTCACGATTCGCGCCTTGCGGGTTTTAACCTCTTCTGCCTTAAACCGCAGTTCCATCCGGTCGCCCAAGTCGTGAACGTGCGCGGCCGTCAGGCGGGTAAACTCTAGCGGCCTCATTCCGGTTTTCAACAGGACCGTGATTGCGTCAGTTAGCGGCCCCCTTGCCTGATTGAGTAAGGCTTGCTCTTGCTCGTCGTTTAGGCAGGTGATACGAGCGCCGGCAGCCGGAACCGCCATCCCTTTGATTCGATTCCGCTCTATCAACCCCGAATCTTTCCCAAAGTTCAGCACCCGTTTAACGGCCTGGATCGCAAGCCGGGCCGTACCAGCATTCCACCCCGGATGTTTATCTAGCCAAGCATGAACGTGGAAGGGTTGAATCTGCTCGGCCGCCATTTGCCCATAGCCTGGGTGGATTCGATCAGCGGGGGTGGGATCATCTTTGGACCCTAGCCACTTGCGGCCGTACCCCGTAGAAAAGTCAAACAACATGGCGGCCCGGATGTTCTGGGTAGCGTCGGCCCCGTTGGTTCGTTTGGCGTGGGCTAGGTAATGTTCGGACAATTCTTGAAACGTCATTTCTGACGTTCGTTCAGGTGTCGACAACAGGAATCGGGCGTGGGCTTCCTTGACGACCGTTTCCGGGGTGTCCTTTGCTTTGAGACGTTCCCCGGCTTCGTTCGTCAGCGCGATAAAGCGGCCGCCATTATCTTTGGCGAACCACCCCCGCCCACGCCGATAGAAGTAACCTTTGTTCCTGCTGCCTTTTCGTCTGCCGATCGGTGCCATTGCGTATCTCCCCTGGGTTTCGCTACAATTGTGGCTTACGCTGGCGGCCAGGGTGGATTTAGTGCCAAAAACAAGTGCCATCGCAAAAACAGTCGCCGTAAGTCGTTTGAGAGTAAGAGATAACGAACTTGGTCCCCGTAGCTCAACTGGATAGAGTGTCGGCCTCCGAAGCCGAAGGTTAGTGGTTCGAATCCACTCGGGGATACTTTTCACAAGTAGCTTGTGGGAAACATCTTAGGTAGCCGTCTGCTAGACTGCAAAAACGGTTTCATCACTCGTTATTCCTCCGTAATTACGGAGGAACGGGAATGGAGACTACGCGTGCCTCGCAGGCGAAATCTTTCACCACCTACTTACTGCCACCACAAAGCATCGGGTCGGGCCGTGGTTCGCATCAACGGCAGGGACCATTATCTTGGCCTTTATGGTTCCTCCGAAAGTCACGCGGAGTACGAGCGATTGATCGCCGAATGGCGCGCAGAAAACGCTCATCCAAACGCCCCAAGCGCGAACGCTATGACGTCGACAGCTATCGTCGTGCGATTACCTACGCGATCAATCGAGCAAATACCGAACGAGAAAAGGATGGCCGGCAGCCCATACCCCATTGGCGCCCCCTTCAGCTGCGTCATTCCCGCGCCACGGAGGTCCGGCGAGAATTTGGGATTGAGGCTGCCCAGGTCAGTCTCGGCCACACCCATGCAGATGCAATTCAGGTCTACGCCGAGAGAAATCTAAGATTTGGCGATTGAAATTTACAGAAAAACTGAATAAATACCCATTGATTTATCCGACCAGGTGGGTCGGCTCACATTCCGGACGCAGCAAACGAAGGCCTGTTTCGCGGCTTCCGACCTGGAGACCCAACATGTCGACGAGTGAAACTGATCAAGAAAGTGTTGAAGTCGACGGATCCGAGCCTCTCCAGGTTGTTGTGGTTCGCCTTGGACGGTGCTTGAACGAATTGCAGCACCGCATGGAACTGGCTTGGCTAACAGTCGACGGATTGCACATCCAACGGATTTCCCAACTTTGGCGAGACATTGAACGATTGTCTCGCCGTCTCTTTGTCGACGAGTGGATTCGGGAAGACCGGGCTGACGCAGTAAGGAGAGCCAAGGACGACTGGAACGGTCAGCGCTATTCGGAATGGCACCACGAATCGTACTGTCAGATGCTGAAAGAACTTTCCACGCTCAATCGACAAGGGCTCTTGGATACTTTTGGCGAAGAGACGCCATTGTCGCTTCTTGAATCGTTTCTTTTGAGCATACCTGATTGTGGGAAAAGCCCTTGCGCTTGTCGTCCCGGAAACTTTTTACCTCACCACTCTTTGGCCCCTTCGCTTCTGGGGGAGGGGGGCCTTGCGTCCCAATCGGAAAAGCACCCCTATCTCGCATACCCACCAGTTCAAAGTACCCGAGTAAATCGACCGCCATGAATAATCCGGGCTAAGTCCGCCGTGCGGACAATCAGCGGTGGACCATTAAGGGGTGGAGGGCCCTGTTAGCTCCAGACGAATAAAACGCTGATTTCCGGCATCAAACACGATGCCCCGCTCGCCGTTGGCGGCGAGCCGTCGCGGGCTATCCAAGGTAGCGAGATCGTCACCCGCCTCATCCAGCGTTCCGAAGGTGCCCAGCGGTTGGCCGCTGGCCTGATCGAAACAAAGGACCCGTTGCCGGTCGGTATCCGAGACCCAGACGCGGCCATGCGAGGCGGCGACATAAACCTCTCCGCCGAAGTGGGCCTCATCGCCCGATTCCCACTCGCGCCAGCGTCGCTGCTCTTGCCAGGCTCCTCCCTCTCGGGCAAACTCAATCAGGTGACCATCGGCGGCGGCTAGCAGACCCTCTTCACCCCAAGGGGCGAGCGAAGTGAGCGATTCAATCGGGCTCTCGGTCCGCAGCCGCACATCGCCCGCCTTGCCGGAGGCTCGACCGTCGTTGTTGATGTAATAGGCCACTCCCGCGCCTTTCCGATCGACGACAACCAGCGTCGTTTTCTTGTCCCAGGAGATCACAGTACTGGCCACAGCCGATTTGGGAATCTCGTCCACCCCGCCATTGATCCGGCTCTGTCCCTCCAGCTTGCCGCTGAAGATCGAGGCCGAATTCCAACGGGACCCAGGCACCACTACCACATCGTTCTCAAGCGTCGATCCACCCGCTAATCCGGTGATCCCACCTTGGCTGTGACGCAGCGGGGCGTCCGGTCCATCACTCCAGTGCCAAAAACCGCTGTTGAACCAAATCCGTCCTTGGCTATCGATGGCGACCGCGTCACAGACCTTAGAAGAATCAATCCGCCGGACAATCTCGAACCGCTGATCCGCGCCCAGCCAATGCAGTAAATGCACACCGCCATCGAGACCGGAAACCGCGAACAAATTGCCGCCGAGGTGCGCCATGCCACGCCCATTGTCCAATTCGTGGTTCCCCTCGACATATCCAATAAACGTGCCGGAGGCTCCTCCCAGGACCACGCCTGGGTCCTGCCCCAGCTCTCGGTTGAAGCGGCGGATGGTGCCGTGGCCGGCATGGCCGTACCAATGATTGGCGAGCCACTGTGGACGATCACCCGGTTGGGTCCAGGGACCCCGTTGGTCTTCCGCCGCGGCGTCATCCACGCGGATGAACTTGCCCCCGGTCCGCGCGTACACGCCCCCTTCAGGGCCGATCTCGATATCCTCGACCCCACTTTCCAGGGTCGCGACATCGCGGGTCTCACCGACTCGGTTGACCAAAAATACCTTTTTGTCATTGGCAGCCGCGGCCCAGCCCTCGTGAGTGCCGAACGAGAGCCGGGTCGCCTCGGTGGGCAAGGTCTCCGGTTCGGTCCCGGCTGGGGCATCCAGGGGAAGAGTATAAAGCTTTTTGCCTAGTTTGAGCATCAGCAAGTCATCAAAAAGCACTACCGTATCGCGCTGGTTGCGGTCGGAGTTTTCCGCCATGGGATACGTGGCGAGCAGGCGTCCATCGACCGCGAAACGCAGCAAACGACCCGCCCCACCCCGGTCCCAGAGCGAGCCATACTTGTCATACACAACCCCCATCCCGCTGGCCGGCTTGTCCGCGAAGCGGACCAGGGTTTCGCCTTGCTCACCGGAATTGCCGATCACCCCGGCGTTTACCAAGCCTTCGGCCTGGGCACTTGGTAACGACGCGCAAACACCCAGGCAGGCGAGTATGGCGACGATAAACCGTGTATCCATCATGGTTGGGTCTCTTGGTTGGGGGTGTTGGCGGTGCCGAAGGTGAGGTCACCCCAAGCGGTTGGTGTCAGCATGATCTCGCCGGGAACGTCGTTCACCAGCCCGGTGGCCTGATTCGACCAGTAATTACGAAACACGTTAACGGTCCCCTCGCGGTCGCCGTAGATCACCCCGAAGTCGCCCCGTAAGGACTGACCCGCGGAGTCGGCCAGGCCCAACTCGGCCAGGGGGAGGGCCACTTCCACGCGATAAAGGTTGTTCGACCGCTCGACGGCGATCTCCGCCGCCTCTAACCGGCGGACGACATCCACTTTTTCGCTTCGCCAAGGGCTTTGGAAAACGACCTCTTCCGCGCCGTCCCCCTCCGGCACCCGATGCCGATAGAGCACGGCCACGTTCTTTTCACCCTGGGGTGCAATAAATAGCCGCAGATCCCCCGGCACCGGCGCACCTCGTTTTGGGTTGGCCTCGTGATCGGTCCCGAGTTGCAGGTCGATCCCATCGCCGGTCTTAAACAGCGACTGCCAATCGTCACCGTTGTTCACCCAGGGAGATTCATCTTGGACGGTATAGTGGAGGTAGAGTTTTTTCCCGTCGTGGGCGGCCTGAACCGTTACCGGAAATCGACCGCCGCTGTCCCACTGTGCCGTCGGCGAACCGGACCAGTCGTCCTCCTTGCCGTCGATCACCGGGGCCTCGGACCGCCACGAAATGGTCGCGGAGCGGGCCTCGGATTTGTCCACCACTAAGCGAATGCGGTCCCGTTCGGCGGCCGCGGCTTGCGCTGCGGCGACACTCACGGTCCCTTCGCTACGGTGGGTCTCGCGGAGTCCCTCCACGCGGTAGATGCGATAAGCGATTCCGCCACCCTGGAAATAGTAGTTACCATTCTTTTCGGAGTAACCAAACGTCCCGCCGAAACACTCACCTCCCAGAATGCCGACTCCACTAGCCCACGAGTTATTCATCAAACGGACGTCGGGGAACATCTCGTCGATGTACAGCCCATCGGTCGTCATCACGAAGGCCCGGCCATGGTTGCCATTCATGAGCATCACATCCCCCTGGTCATCTAGCGGAACGACACCGCTGAAAAACAGGACACCCTGCAATTCGCCAGGGCTGGGCAAGGGGGCCTTATGCGAGCCGTGAACACCGTTCCACTGATTGGGATAAGTCCACAGCAAACGTCCCTCGGGATCGACCGCGTGCATCTCAGGCTCGGAATTCAGGATCGTGTTGCCGAAACGATCGACGGCGCTTTCGACCTGGCTGGTGCCGGGCATCTCGATCGGCACGGCGGCCTTCACGGCATCGTTAAGGGCCGGATACCGCGGGGCCCCGCCGGGCCACCAGCCATCCGGCTTGAGAGTGATCAGTACGTTCTGTCCATCCACGGTCCCCGGCACCCGGAGGGTCAGGTCATGAAAATCGTGGCTCCAGCCGGAACCGGCCATGCTTTTAGCGGCGGTAGCGAACTCAATTTCCTCTGCCTGCATCTCGCCATCGCCGTTGCGATCGACCCACAACATGCCGTAGCCATGGGTGGGTTGTCCGCGGGTCCCCGGGACATATTTCACGTTGGGATAGTCGCGGCGGAAGGCATTGAGGAACTCCTCCGGCGGATTCCACCCATGGCTATAGGAAAACTGGTGCGCCGACGACAGGCAGGCGAGCGGACGGAGTGTTCCGTCGGCGAACATCTCCTGAATGTACGTGGCCTTGCCGGAGGTAATGATGAACGTGCGATCGTCCTGCCGCCAGAAGGTATGTCGGCGGGTCACTTCCGATTTGCCGGAAATCGCCCCTCCGAGAACCGAGACCGGCGTGGCCTCACGCGCCTCGAAATCCAGCTTCCAGGAAGCTCCCTGCCCTAACCAATGGGTGTGGTCGGTGGGATCGAATCCAGCCCCTTGCGCCCCGTAGTTGGTGGGCCCGAAAAACTCCTGGGCGGCTTTTCCGGTCCGCGTGTCGTAAACGGCGTACCGTTTAGGAGTCCAGCGGCCATCTTCGGTGACCCACAGGTAGTCGCCGGAAATGGCGACCCCCGCGGGGTTGGACATCTGTTGAGGATCGTATGGGCCGGGGACTAGTCCACCGGGCGTCCCGATGACCGAAACCTCTTGGCCCTGCTTGTCCAATTGTCTCAGCAGATGCGACACGCGATCACTGACGTAAAATCGCCCGTCGGGACCCACTGCCAGTCCGGCCGGTTCTCCCTCGACTTTTCCAATCGGTCGGGTTTCGCCCGACTTGGGATCGACGGCGACCAGTTGGTTCGTCTCGATAATGGCGAACAACTGTTCGCCATCGGAGGCGAGCGCCACCACGTTGGCCAGGGGGAAGGATCTCTCCACCTTGCCGCTGGCCGGGTCGATTTCCATAAGCTCATCACTGAAACCGTTCGCCAGATATAGCCGTCCTGCGGAAAGTGCCACGCCATGCAGCGCTAGTTCGTCCGGTTGGGCGCCGGGCGAACCGGGGCCGATTTCGTACTCCAGCAACAGCGGCATTCGGTTATTCGATGAATAGTCGGCGACACGGCCGGTGTCCAAGTCGAACCTTACCAGGTTGATCTTCATCTCCGCTTTCCAGTCCGCTTGATTGCGGTCGATCTGGCCCGCACCCCAACCGCGGCCGTCGTAGAAGGCGTAGATATATCGCTGATCGGCGGCCAAGGCGATCCGCCCCAGGCCGATGCCGTGAGGCGCGTTGAATCCTTGGAGGAAGGTCCCATTCTTCTCTAGGGCCACCACCTGGTGGCCTCCTTCACTGACCGGGGTCCCCAACACGATCACGTTTCCGTTGGTGGAGGCCGCTTGAAAGGTTCCGTGGTTGGATCCCGGGGCATTGGCGAAATCGAATTCATGCACCGGCTTGAGGCCCGGGTGCGAGATGGCCCGCCAACGATAATCGGCGGGCGAGACCGCGTTGCCGGACTCGTCGAGACCGTCCCAGACGACGCGATGCGTCCCCTCGGCCAGGGCCTGGCCCGAGACAAGGTTGCGGACTCGATTGCCGTCGGCGTCCTCGAGCACGATCGAGGACTTGCCGTCCATCGGCTGCTCGAAGTCGATGACGATCTGACTGGCTCGGTCGGCCGCCTGACGCTCTAGTTCGGACAGGTCCAACGGTTGCCAGTGGGCGACATCGCTCGAAAGCTCGGCGTGCGGGGCCGCCGGCGTAGTGTGCAAAAACCGCTGGCGAAGCCGCGGTTGGCCTAACGGTCCGCCGGCCCACTCCACGGAAAAAGCCAACCGCAGCTTATTCCAGCCACTGTCGTTGGTGACCAGTTCGGAAGTCGGAATCACGAACTGGAATCTCCGGCCCCGTTCGGTGGGAGTTGTGGTAGCTTGCTCGCCATCGAGATTAAGCGTCTTGTCGGCCCGAATCCCCGCCTTCACCGAAACCCCGGAACCATCCGACTCGAAGGAGTCGGCTTGAATTACCAGGGTCAGATTCTCGCCTTGTCTTCGCAGGGCGTAGCAGACCTGCGGGGAGGACGAATCGGAGACCAGCATGAAGTCATCCGGGGCCACTTCGGGCTCGGCGCGAGCTTCGACTGATGGGAGGGCGGCATCCGTGGAAACCGGCTCACCATCCTCGGCCATCTTAGCGTTCGCCGGATTGGCGTTCGGCTGGGCGGGAATCTCTCCGCACCCCCACAAAAACAGACAGGCGAAAAGCAGCGGTACGTGGCGAAGGGGGAGTCGCGAACTCATGAACCAAGCAAGGGGCATCATCGCATGTCGGGGGTTATGGATTCGATTGGTGTTTGTACGGTGAACAGGCTTGGCGTGCAAAACGGTCCCGGCTTTCTCAGCTCACCATGGCGGCCCTAGGCTCATTCCTGGCCGTGATATTGTTCTTCCCGAGGCAGGGCATCGACTTTCCAGGTGGCCGGATAGAAGCGCACTACCCGTTTCGGACGGAAACCTTCCAGCAACATGCAGCACTCCACGTCAATTTGCACGCCGCTGCCGCCCAGTTCGATGGGGATGGAGCGAATTTCGAGGATGTTTCCCCCTTTGCGATCGTTCACCGGGTCGTAGGTCATCAGACATTCGCGGGCGACGCAGATGCCTCCTTTCGGAGCCAGCGGGTCTTTCTCGCGGCTGGTGAAAGGCCAGCCGTGCGGTGTCTCGTCGACATGGCTTAGTTCTTCGAACAGCTTGGAATCCACGCCGCCGAAGAAGGTGATGGTCACGATTTCCGCGTCGTTGTCGACTGCGGTGACCCAGCCCGGCAGGCCTCGCTCGCGAATGTGGGTGCGGTGCCGTTCCACCTGATGAGCGGCCGCCAAATCCCGGCTTGGTTGGTCGATCCAAATTTCCAAAATACGCCCTGGGCCATACAGCGTGGCCCAGGTCAGGTTGAACTGCGCGATTTGTCCCGCTTTGAGCGATTCCAAGTCACCGAAACCGCGCCCCTCGCGGACCTTCGTGCTGGATTGGGAGTTTGCCCGGGAGTATGAGAACAAGTGGCGAAAGCTGCGACAGCGTCTCGATTATCAGCCCTGGTAGCCCGACCCCATTTTGTGCTTCTTTGCTCCCTCGGGTGGGCGGGGGAGTTTGAGAATCTTTTACCCCTCGTCTGGTTTTTTCTTGGCCTCCCCTCGGCCGGGTGGATGGCCCAGTCGGGGGTCGTACATGTTGTGGTGTCGGGCCCATTTTTTGCCCTGTGAGCGCTGTATCTTGTGGGCCCCCGATTGGGGAGACGCGCGGCCAAGCGGCCGAGAATTTTAAAACCGCAGCCGAGGCCCTCTTCCCTTAATTAGCTCTCACGGACAACAAGGGAAAACACCAGGACCTAATCCACCCCCATTTTGGTGTTTTTTCCTTGGCCGCGCGGCCAAGGGCTTGTGGATCCCACACGAGATCCTTTGCGTTAGCACTTTTGTGAACGTTTGCACAGTGCCGCATGCCTCAAATTTTCAAAGAACCACCCTCATTCTACCCCAACGGTCGCGAACTCTCGGCCCCGTTAAAGCACTAAGGGACGCGGCGACATCGAGAAGTCGTTCTTCCTTGGCGACAGATCTTCGCCGCGCCAAATCAATTGCTGTCCGGTGTGGGGCGATGCGACATCGGCTCCCTGTTGGAAGTTTATCGCAGGCGAGGATCGAGGCTGGTTTATATTGTTTTCGTGGCGTCTACATCGATCCACTTGAAGCGCATCTATGAAACGCAGCGCCGCGAGAAGCGCTGAGGCCCCCCGCACATGTAACGTCTCACCGCTCTTCGCGTCTGCGTTTCAAACGCTTGAAGTCCGACAGAAATTTCCCGCCCGCGGAGGAGAAGCAGGCTTAACTTGATCGTAGTTCAAAGCACTGGCAGGATGCCGGTGGCACACCAGATCTTGCACGCTTGACAGCGCCATCCCGCCACCCTCAAGAGGCATTCGACGACTCTCGCAGTTCCAACAAAGATCGCCGAAGACACACCGATCCGGATCTGACCAAAACGCCTCTAGCTCGATATCTCCCGCAGTGGAATCAGAGGAAAACATCAAGCGAACCGAAACCGGGGGACTTGAGCAGGTGCCTGTTTGCCGAACGAATTTCGACCCACACTCAAGTATGGGACGGTTGGCCGACCTGTTCGAACTGCACAATGGAGGCTTGAGTTAGCCAAGATCCAGCTTAACTCGGGCTCGCGTCGATCTTCTTCAACACCGGGTGGTTGTGCTGAATGTGGAACGCCAGTGCCTGTCTGGCTTGCTTCCAATTCTTGGCCAACAGTGCTTTCAAAATGGCATGGTGTTGGTGAACCGTTTCGATGGCCGCTTCGCGATCGAGTTCTTCCCAGTCGAACAAGATCTCATAGTAACGCCCGTGGCGTTGAAAAAAGTCCTTGATGTAAATGTTACCGGCTTTGTCGATGAGGTAGCCGTGAAGGCGATTGTCAATCTTCGGCGGATCTGATTTCGATTGAGGAAGCTGATTCCCCTTAAGAATCTCGGTGAGGTACTCTTCGTCAAGATGCTGCTTGCCCAAGTCAAGGGCCTTCAACTCGAGCAGTTCCCGCACTTCCAAAAACGCCTGCAAGTCCTTTTGGCGAAAGGGTCGTAGCCGCCATCCTTTCCGCGGAAAATGCTCGATCAAACCAGCACCGGCCAGGCGATTGAAAATGATTCGCAACGCCGAGCGGCTGATGCCATACTTGGCGGCGGTTGCTTCTTCACGCAAATCGATCGGCTGCCCTTCAAGACTAAGATGAACGAAGTCGTTGGCGATTACTTCGTACATGGCTCGCGGCGGCATTGGCAGCGGCTTCGCCTTGCGGATTCCGTTCGCTCGTCTGCTTCCCTTCTTGACGGTAAGACGGCGATCGTCTCCCTTTTCAATCAAGCCCTGCTTGATCAGGCGATTGACGGCGGAGCGAACTGGGGAAAAGCTGACTTCGTAATACTCCGCCAATCCATCCAGCGTTAGCTGCATTGGCAAGTCCTGGTTGGACTGAATATGAGCTTCCAAGTCCTCATAGATGTAAGCCGTGATCGACATCGAAAGTCTAGCGCAATGGGATACGGTGATGATTCCCATAAGTGTGGCAGGTTCGCAAACAAACTCAATGGGGTGGGCCTGGCTTAGGGAAAAACCGTGCCCATCCGCATCATCAAGAACCTCGGCCTAACTACGATCGCCCCGGCACCTGAAAGTCCTGGGTCGTGTTATCGGTTGGCAGGCTGATACTCTCGGAGTAAGGAGGAAATAACTGCATCGGCTGCGGGGTGGGGACATCGCTCACCGCTCCACCGTCAGGCATCGCTGTGTAACCGGTGATGGACACGATATGAGGTCCCCCGATCACTCCACGTTCTCGGTCGACCTGATAGGTGCCGTTGGTGATCGTCACAACCGCACCCGGCCCTTGATTCCCTTTCGAACCGTCCGGGGCAAACGTGATTTCACCGTAGGGGACCGGCGCGCCGTTGTGGGTGACCGTGCCGGTCACCTCATATCGAGTTGGGCCACTGCTGCCGTTGCCGCAACCGA
Source organism: Pirellulaceae bacterium (assembly GCA_040880405.1). GTDB lineage: Bacteria > Planctomycetota > Planctomycetia > Pirellulales > Pirellulaceae > JBBDIM01. Next base: position 53,649 of record JBBDIM010000042.1, read on the forward strand.
CCTGCTGCCCCAAAACCATCAGTAATGCAAGACCGCAGGAGAGATAGTTCCAGTTCATCGACGAAAATACTCCAGTCACGAAGAGTCACGAAGGTTTAAAATGGGCACGTGCCGGAGTGTTACTGAGAAAAACCGCCGACTGGCAGACCATCAGCTCGTTTCGCGAGCGTGCGATAAGTGATCAGGTCGATGGTCTCGGGAATGAAATGAACGGAGGCGTCGCCCATCGCAAACAGGCAACCTCCCGGGTGGAAGCTCCCAAAAGTCCGTGAACTGATGTCCCAAGTGATGCCGTTTACGGCACTGGGCGGCTCCTGCGAATTGATCGGGAGGACGGCGGACGCGGCCTGGGAAGGCATCCCGACGCTACGTGGCCAGTCACTCGAAGCCCATGTGGAATACTGTGCGATGGTATTCGATTCCTCTGTCGTCTGGTAAATCGATTCTCCGAGAAGAAATACATTCGAGGATCCGTCGATGGCATCGCGAAAACCGACTTTCGCGTTGTGGAAAATCAAACCATCTTTGTTCCAGACACGCGCCCCACCACTATTGCTACAGAATGCCGTCTCTCCTCCTTGGACGCCAAAGTAGTTGTTCCTTCGCGTCGTCTCATTACTATAGGGATCGGACGGACATTGGTACTTCTCGTTGTTCAGCAGCCATTGGGCTCGGTTGGCCGCATTGCCGTTGCCGAACGAGGCATCGTCTTGAATGGAAATAATGCCCGCACGTAAATCGAAGGCATCATATCGGGGGCCTTCTTCAATGAATGGCAGAATCAACACGGTCCAAGGAGCTTGAGAGAACGAAAAGCCCCCGGAGCCAGGTGCTTTTGAGCAGAAGTCGCTCGCTTGAATGGATACGTTGGAAATCCCGCCGGAGGGAAACGAGTTGAACGTGTCGTGGTAGTTATGAATGGCCAGGGCGAGCTGCTTAAGCTTGTTCTGACAGGTCATGCGACGGGCGGCCTCACGAGCCTGCTGCACGGCTGGAAGTAGGAGGGCGACAAGGACGCCGATAATCGCGATTACGACCAACAACTCGACCAGTGTGAATCCAAAACGTGAGCGATGAAAAACGGTCATCTTCGATGCTCCCAGAGAAAAAAACATGAAATAGAAAAGAGGCTCGCTGCATGAGATTTGGGTTCACTGAATTTACTTGACAATGGCACCAATGGCAACTAATTTGTTTGAGATTGGTGCCAAAATCATAAAATCGGCTCTCGGTTAGTTCGTGCGTTCCCTTGCCAAAAGGACTTCTCCTGATGAATTCGTTCGACGCCGCTCCACCCGCGTTTCCGACCCGTCGCAAGTTCCTGCAGGCAAGCGGAGGCCTCGCGATTGGAGCCGGGATTACGTTGCCGCTGGGCGTTCATGCCGCCGAAACTCCGAAGCAGAAAGTTCGCCTCGGAATTGTCGGAGGTCGGTTTGGCCTTGGGTTCCAATTTCATGAACACCCCGACTGCGAAGTGACCGGTGTCGCCGAGTTGCGGCCGGAACGCCTCGCGGCGCTGAGCAAGGTTTACCAATGCGACAAGACGTACCATTCGATGGAATCGATGCTCGTTCAGGCCAAGGACGTGGATGCGGTGGCGATCTTCACCGAGGCTCCTAATCACGTCCCCCACAGCATCGCCGCACTGAATGCTGGCAAGCATGTCCTGTGTGCCGTTCCCGCGGCAATGAATCTCGAAGAATGTGAGCAATTGATCGAAGCGGTCAAGCGAACAGGCCTCACCTTCATGATGGCGGAAACGAGTTATTGGCAGCAAACTACCATCTCGGCTCGCAAAATGTACGAAGCGGGCGAGTTCGGAAACTTGATCTACTGCGAATCGGCCTACCAGCACGACGGGCTGGAAGAGCTATTCATGGAAAATGGCAAGCGGACATGGCGGTACGGCCTCCCGCCGATGCATTATCCAACGCACTGCACCGCGCATTACGTCGGCGTGACCGGTGATCGCTTGGCTCAAGTGACTTGCCTGGGCTGGGGAGACGACGCGCCGTGTCTCAAGGATAACGCCTACGACAATCCGTTCTGGAACTGTTCGGCGATGTTCAAGACCGAATCCGGGCTCGCGTTCAATATGCGTGTGTGGTGGAAAGGTGCCCATGCCGGGGGGGAACGGGCGGAATGGATCGGTGATCAGGCCAGCTTCTATGGACATCATCCCAATGGTCAGGGGCCGATGCTGATTAGGCACACCGAGCGAAATGAGAAGGACGATGGCGGGTTCGTGCGTCGACTACCGACCAAGGAAGCCTATGCCGTCCCGAATTGGTGGCAGACGGATATGCTGCCGAAGCCGTTGCGGCACTCCAGCGGTCATGAAGGATCGCACGTGTTTATCACGCATGATTTCATCGACTCGCTGGCCAACAACCGCCGTCCAGCCGTTGATGTCTATGAAGCGGTGGCCTACACGGCACCGGGAATTGTTGCTCATCAGTCGGCACTAAAACAGGGTGAGTCGTTGAAGGTGCCTGACTTTGGTCGTGCTACCTAACCCGAATGATCCACGGCCAAGCTGCTGCAAGGCCTAAGTCCTTCCCATGGACTGCGTTGGCTTTCACAATTCTTCCTCAGCGAATTTACAAATACGCCTGCGAATGAATTGCTTGTCCGCCTTGCCACGAAAGCCCCGGGGGCTATGCGTCTGAATGAGCCGATACGGGACCATCCCCAATTCACTCAGGCCCAAAGGGGTGACACAATTCAATCGAGCAGCATCGATCTACTCGAAGTCTGTTTTTGAAACGCAGAGCCGCGGAGATCGCAGAGACGCCCTATGTGCGCTGCGTCTCCGCGCTCTCTGCGGCTTCAATCCTGGAAAGCGGCCTGTTTCGCGGGTTGCTTTTCGTGTCATTCGTGTGTTTCGTGGTTAAAAACGAAAGAAGGATCTAACCACGGATTACGCGGATTTCTCGGATATGACAGAAGGGGGCAGAGCGGTTGGAGTCTTCACCGGTTCACTGTGGGTTCAGGTCTCTGAAGTCCGTGCTCGGCCGTTTTGGTGGTTGATAACGGGAGTTACCGGTGGAGGATTTTCCCGCCAAAGCATGTCCACGCTTTCGGGCGTGGGCATGGCACCCGGATGTGCTGGTACGCTGGTTTTGCGTGGGGATTAGGAAAAAATTTCTATCGCAACGACGCAAAGGGGGAATTGAAGGGGAGGGAAAATGAATCGGCCGATTCGTGTCGCTGCGGGCCTTTTCGTGGCGGTGCCTGCTCAGGCGGTAAGCTGGTCGTCAGGCACCACGGAAGCCATCAACAATCGAAAGCAACGTTGACTTAGATGCCATCCTGCGCACTTGCCGGATGGCACCCCGAAAACGTTCTCGAGTCGCCTGGCCACCGCGACTTGTAAGCTTATTCGGTCTCGATTTGTGGATTTTGCAAGCGGACGAGCAACCACTGTTCTGTCCGTTCGCTGCCGAAGTGAACCAAACAGGGCGCTTCCTCCTTGGTCAGGTTGTAGAGTCCGGTCTCGAGGAGATTGGTCGTGTCGTCGCCGACCGTGAAGGCGACGCGCTGCGTCTGTTTGTCGACCGAACCTTGAATGAGCTGGGTGCTGCTGGTGGTCGTGTCGGTATAGTTGCCACGAATTACGCCTTCCTTGTTCACGGCCAGTTGAATGGTCACCGTCGATTGGGTTTCGTCAGGCCGGGTCAGGGCAAACACGCCCAGGGGTAGCCAGTCGCCATCGGCCGGGGCGTCCGCTTGGGTGCCGGTGGTCGCGAGACTCGCGGCCTGATCGTAGTACTGCTGGGATGTCCCCGCTTCGCTGCCGCTGACATAGACCACGTTGTCTTGATAGATGACGTTGTTGCCGTAGTCGTAGTAGATGGGGGGCGTGTTCTGGTACCCATAATAATGCGCCGCGGTGTTCCAGGTGCTCGCCCGCCACGCGGTATTCGTGGCCCATCCGGCGGCATACCAAGCGCCGGGATTGTTCCTGTACCAGTTGCCGCCATAGAGGTCCCAATGATTGTAGTTGGTCCGCACAGCCGCGGCCGTCGTCGTTCGTCCCGAGGGAGAAACGTGTGCGAATCCCGCGGCCGCGTTCCCATTGGGGCCCACCGCCGCGCCCCGCACTGCCGATGCGCCCTCAGCACCTTGGACCCCACCCACGGTAGCCACTCCTCCTTGCGAACCGACTCCCACGGCCCGGCCCGCCGTATTGCCTTGCGGTCCGGTCACCGCGACACCGCCCGCTTCACCCCCACGGGCACCTTCGACCGTGCCATAATTGGCATCAACATTTTCACCGCTTCGTGGTTGTCCGGGCGTGGATAGCGGGTTGGTACCGCGATTCTGCAAGCCTTGATCGGTTGGCAAACCGAGAAAACCATTGAGCTGTCTGCTGCTGGGGGACGAGAATCGATCACGACTGAGTCCACCCAGACCGCCCGCCGCACCGCCGGATCGGGTTCCCGATGCACCCGGTCCGCCGAAGCCTCCACCCAACGGTCCGCCATTGGTCGGTCCGCCGGGTCCCCGATTCTCCATCCCGGGGTTGCGTCCACTCGCTGCGGCAGGACTGCGATTCATGCTGCCTTGGCTTCGTCCTCGCGTCCCGCTTGGGCTCCGACTTGCTCCTCCGCCATAGCCCCCGCGAGCACCGCCGCCGCCTCCCGCTCGGCCACCGCGTTGGCCCCAGGCATCGTCGAGGGAGAGACTAAGAGTCAGGGTGATTGCCAGCGCGGCGAGTAGGGATTTTCGTGACATGAGTTTGCCTTGAGGTGAGGAGGAATGGGTGCGTGCCGCGGCGCACGGGCATTAACCCGAGTTATTCAACCGTACGCCACGATTTCCTCGCGTCGAACTTTCATTCCCAGATCAACCGAAGACGGGGCCCCACCCTGACCGCCGAAGATGGCCATGAATATTCATGGAGATCTCGGGCTCGTTCCACCCCACTCTGAATTTTGGCGAAGAACTCCCCCTAATAGGCATACGTTTGCTTATGGTTTTCCCCCTGATGAATATTCTTAGAATATTCTTTGCCTAAACCGTGAATTAAATCTTGCAATTCGCGGAATCTCCGGTAGCTTAAGGGGGATCGAAGTCGAGATTGCTGGTCGCCCCTTGCCGGGTCGACCGATTTTTCGAAATCGAAAGCGTCCTCATCTTGCAGCCCTCGGGTTGTGGGTCGGGCGTTGTGGAACAACGGGAACAGGCACGCCATATTTTCCGTCTTATCCCCCCTCATCTCACGGGAGACTCGATTCGATGTTGCACTATTCCAAACCAAGCAAGGGGCATCCACCCGGTTTTACGTTGGTTGAACTGCTGGTGGTGATCGCGATTATCGGCGTTTTGGTGGCCCTGCTGTTGCCCGCGGTGCAGCAGGCCCGCGAGGCGGCCCGGCGGATGAGTTGCAATAACAACCTCAAGCAGCTCAGCCTGGCGATGCACAACTACCACGATACCTATGGCGGATTTCCTCCCTCGGGGGTCGATGGTGGTCGGTCGCACGGCATTTGGATTCGGACCGCTCCTTTCTTCGAGCAGGGGAGCGTCTACGACCAATACAATTTTCTGCAGACCTGGCGGGATAATCTGCCGTTGGCTCGCCAAGCGGAGATGTCAGTCCTCCGGTGTCCTAGCGGTCCTCATATCGAGACCACGCTCGCGTCGGAACAACCTTGTCAGTCGACTCACTACTATGGCAACTCGGGTCCGATTGGCTTGAATTCCACCACCGGGCAGGATTACGCGCGGGATACCACCCGGGAAAACGTCGCCTCGTTCGGCGAGGTGGGAGATGCGGGATTGTTTAAACTCCGAGGAGGCATCGGGTTGGCTCAGATCACGGACGGATCGTCCAACACGATCATGCTTGGTGAACTTTCCTGGAAAGATTATCGATTCTATCGGGCCTGGAATCGGGGGCTGCACTGGACCAGTGGCGGCTTGTACATGGCCACGACCAAGAACTACCGGTATCCGATCAATATCGGAGTCAACAACCCGAGCTTTACGATGGTCGCGAACAATGGGGGCTACGGCAGCCATCATCCGGGCGGAGCGAATTTTGGTTTCGCGGATGGTTCGGTTCGATTTATGGCGGAGACCATCGACATGGAGACCTATCTGGCGGTGGCCAGTCGCAACGGTGGGGAAGTGCTTCAGTTGCCTTAGCCGGGGGACCTTGGATCCTGGTCCGGTAGCACCTCTGTTTTTTGTCGAAGCCCCATTTTTTCAAGGCAAACCGGTCATGCGTGCCGAACTTCGATTCCCATTATGTCTACTTGCTGGAGTGATGCTGCTGTCCGCCGGTTTGGGCTGCGGGCAGTCTGATCCCGAGCGATTTCATTTGTCCGGCACGGTTACCCATCAAGGGCAACCGGTCGCCTTTGGCTCGATTGTGTTCCAGCCCGACCAGTCGCAAGGAAATAGCGGATCGTATGCCACCGCTTCGATCAAGGATGGCAAGTTCGATACTCGCAGCGGCGGCGAAGGAACCGTGGGCGGCCCGCATCTGGTAATGATTGAGGCGTTCGATGGCAAAGACATCAACGATGACTTCGCACCCTATGGAAAATCACTCGGGGAGAGCTATCAACGCCCCTTCGATCTTCCCAGGGAAGACTCGACCCTGACGATTGAGCTGACCGACCGCTGAACCAGCGGAACGCGGATTTACGAATGGCAGACTTGGAGCAGCGGCAACGATCCCATGACCAGTACGATTGAAATCGCCGAAGCGGTGGGTGTTTCGCAGGCCACGGTCTCGCGGGTGATCAACAACCAGGCCGGGGTGGCACCCAGTACGGTGAAATTGGTGCGCGAGGCGATCCAACGGTTGGGTTACCATCCCCGACCCCGCCGGGCCCGCAAGTCGATGCCGGAAGCCAAGGTTGCCGGCAATGTCGCCGTTCTCTTGCTCGATCAGAGCTGCGAGCGGCACCCAACCTTGGCGATGGCCAAGCTACGAGGAGTCGAAAAGGCCCTGACCGCGGCCGGAATGAATATGATTTTGGCCCACGCCACTCAGGACGATCCGGTCCCCCCGGTCTTGGATCAACTCGCCTTAGACGGGGCCCTGCTGTGGGGACATCGCGGGTCGGAGATCCTCCTCGCCAAGCTGAGGGATATCCCGGCCGTCTGGCTGTCGTCGCATGTCGGCAACGTGAGCGACGCCGTTTCGCAAGGCAACGCCACGGTCGGCAGATTGGCCGCCGATTATCTACTCGGGCGGGGGCACACCCAACTCGCGTTCCTGAACGTCTGCTGCGAGCATCCCGGGTTTATTGCGCGAGGCGAGGGATTTGCTTTTGCCGCCCACATGGCGGGGCACGAGATCCAGCGGTTCGCCGAACCTCCTGGGACCCCGTTTGAGCAGCGGAATAGCCGCGAACTGGAACTGACTTTAAGGCCGTTGGTCGATCAAGTGCTCTCGGCCAGTCCCCGTCCGACTGGATTGTTCCTCCCGGACGATCAGATCACCGCCGTCGTTTATCGGTGCCTGCAACGGGCCAAGGTCAAGGTTGGGCGAGAAATCGAGATCGTCTCCTGCAACAACGAGGAACCTTACCTTGCCGGTCTGCATCCCAGGCCCGCCACCATTGACCTGGGGCCGGAACTTACCGGCCGCCGGGCGGTCGAGCAATTGTTGGCGAACATTCAAAACCCAGAGGCCGACTCGCGGCGAGTCGAGGTCATCGTCGAACCCCTGTTGATCGAGGGAGAGCGGTGGCAGGATCTTGCCTGAGCGCTTCGCGGAAACTCCTCGTGTACAGTTCACCCCTACTTATTCTTTTCACTCGTCGGAATTCATCATGCCCCACCCACCGATGCTGAAGCTTTTATTGCTTGTTAGTCTGTTGCCGATCGCACCCGGCTTTTCCAGCACCTTGGCAGGTGATGAGCCGGCAGCCAAGTCGGAAGCCGCGCGGATGTTAAAGGGGGACTGGGTTCCGGAGAATCCCCACCAAATCGATTTCAAGGCCTTGCCGCGAATTCCGGCGGAGCATGTCGTGGTGAGTGATGTGCGGCCGCGTAAAGGGGTCAACCAGCATAACTATCTGATCCATCACGACGGTCGATATTGGGCCATGTGGAGCGACGGCCCAGGCGTTGAGGATCAGGTCGGCCAACGGGTCTCGTATTCTACCAGTCGCGATGGCAGCCAATGGACCAAACCACAGTTCATGACCCCGGTTCCGCCCGATTCCGCGCCGGACTCGCCCCATTACGGCAAGCGGACCGATAAAGGTTGGCGGTGGATTTCCCGAGGATTTTGGAAACGGGACGGCGAGCTTTTGGCCTTGGCCTCGCTCGATGAAGCGGCCGGTTTTTTTGGCAAAGGGCTCCAGTTGCGGGCCTTTCGCTGGAATGAGGCGGAGAATGCCTGGGAGGACGCCGGGTTGGTCCACGACAACGCGATTAACAATTTCCCTCCCCAGAAGTTGTCAACCGGCCAGTGGATGATGTCGCGGCGTCCCTACGATTACGGTCGCCGGGGGGTGGAGTTTTTGACCGGCGGGATCGAAGCCCTCGATCACTGGACCTCCGTCCCTGTGCTCGGATCGAGCGAGGAACTTGCGGCCGAGGAACCTTGCTGGTGGACTTTGCCGGATGGCCGACTGGCAGCGATGTTCCGCGATAACCGCCGGAGCGGTTTCATCTATCGCTCGCTTTCCGAAGACAACGGAAAGACCTGGAGCCGCCCGGTCCAAACCAATTTTCCCGATGCACGCTCCAAATTCCACGGATTTCGTCTCCAAGATGGACGCTACATCCTGGTCTCCAACCCCAATCCGAAACGCCGCGATCCGCTGGCGTTGGCGATCAGCGACGATGGCTTGGTCTTCACCAAAATGGGTTATCTGGCGGGGGGACGTCACGTCGACTATCCCCATACCATGGAACATGATGGCCACATCCTCATCGCGTTTGCCACCGGTAAGCAAACGGTCGAAGTATTGCGGGTGCGACTGGAAGATCTTGATTCCCTCCAAATGCCCTCCGAGCCGCTGACCGCTGCGCCACCCTATCATCCGACGCCGGAAGACATCGTGGTTGACCACCGAGATCGAGATCAGGTGGAGATTGTGGGAGAATGGGGCTCCAGCAGTGCCTCGCCGGATCGTCATGGCGAGGACTATCTGTTCATAGAACCTGGCGAAAAAGGATCGGTGCGGTTCACCCCCAAACTTACCGAACCGGGCCGGTATGAGATCTACGCCATTTGGAATAACCGAGGCTCCCGCTCTTCATCCGTTCCCTATCAGATCGACCATGCCGAAGGAAGCGAGACGGTAGTCGTCGATCAGAACGAACCGGGGGGCACTTGGATGAGTTTAGGGACTTTCTCCTTATCGCCAGACCAGGCATCGGTCCGGCTCGAAGCGAAAGGGGCAGGGGAGTACATCGTGGCCGACGCGATCTTGTTCGCGCCTCGGCCGGAATAAGGCGACGGTGGATCTCACCTAGGCAACCTCTCCCCACCCGGAGTCGTGAAGAAGACGTAAATTCATGGAATTGTCAATTCGAGGTCTCGATGCGGCGACCATCATTGCCTACCTGCTGGGGATGGTGGCGATCGGGATTTATTTCGCGCGGCGAAACGACACCACGGAGGAGTACTTCGTGGGGAACCGATCCTTTCCGGGCTGGGTCATTGGGCTCTCGATGCTCGGCACGATCGTCAGTTCCGCCACTTTCCTGGCTCTGCCAGCGGCGGCCTACGTCCTTGATTGGCGGCAACTGGCGGTCAACCTGGTCCTGCCGTTGGTGGCGGTGCTGGCTGTTTTGGTGTTTATTCCGCTTTTTCGCCACGGGAAGTTGACGTCCGCGTTTGAATACCTGGGGCTGCGGTATGGTCCCGTGCCGCGCCTGTACGGGACGATCAGCTTTGTGATGCTGCAACTGATTCGGATGTCGCAGATTTTGTTTCTGGTGGCGATTCCCATTCAATTCATGACCGGGGCCCCGGTCGCCTGGGTGGTGATCGGCGCGGGGATTTTCGTCGCGTTTTACACGATCGCCGGAGGAATTGAAGCGGTCGTCTGGACCGATGTGGTGCAGGCGATCGTGCTGCTCGGCGGCGGGCTTTTGTGTTTTGGCTTTATCGCGTTCGACCTATCCGGCGGTCTGGAGGAAATTGTCAGGGTGGGGGCCGACCATAATAAATTCAGCCTGGGAAGCTTTGAGTGGGATCTGAACCAGAGAACCTTTTGGACGGTCGCCATCTTGGGCGTGATCAACTGGTTGGCGATCTATTCCGGCGACCAAAACATCGTCCAGCGATACCTCGCGGCGAGCTCGACTCGGGAGGCCCAAAAGGCGACCATCATTTACTCCGCCGTCGCCTTGCCGATGTGGACGATGTTTTTCTTCGTGGGGACGGCTTTGTTTGTTTACTACCAAACGTATCCCGACCCCGCCGTGGCTCAACTCGAAGCGGATCAGGTCCTGCCCTATTTTATTCTGACCCGGATACCTGGCGGCCTGGCCGGGCTGATTATCGCCGCCGTGATGGCCGCCGCGATGAGCTCGCTCGATTCCGGGATCAATTCGATCTCCACGGTCGTCGTCGTCGATTTGATGAAGCCTTACCTGGCTCGGAATCGCACGGATCAATACTATCTTCGCGCCGCTCGGATCATCGCCGGGGTGGTAACCCTCCTGGTGATTCTCGGGGCGATTGGCTTTAGTCGGATGGAAAAGGAAAGCATGAACGATGCCAGCTTAATCGTGACCAGCATCTTTGGTGGTTGCCTGATGGGGCTGTTCATGTTGGGGTTTTTCACGAAACGGGTCGACGGTTTCGCGGCGACGGTGGCCCTGGTGTTGGCGATGGGACTGAATATCTATTTGGGATTGGGGGTCCTCGGTTGGTTGCCGGACTCCTGGACGTTCGCGATCCACAGTTATTGGGTGGGGGCGTTAGTAAATGGTGGATTTATGGTGGTGGCGTATTTGCTAGGCTGGCTCAGAACCAGCGGCGACACCGGCAGGGATCTCACCGGCTTGACGATTTGGACCAAGGAGCGACCATTGGATGAGGGAAGCGAAACGCTTGGTAAGTGATCATCCGCCTGAGCAGCGAAAGACGTAGCGTGCTTTGTTAGCAGCGGCAGTGAGTGCGAGGAGAGGTAGATTTCGGCATGCAGAAGATTAAACGAGAATTCGACGTGATTGTAGTGGGTGGAACCCCAGGGGGAATCGCGGCGGCGGTGGCCGCGGCCCGGCGCGGTCGCTCGGTCGCGTTGGTCGAGCGAAGTTATCACGTGGGGGGGATGTCGACGAGCGGCCTGGGCAAGAGCGATATCGAGCGGCGCGAGATCATCGGCGGCGTGTTCAGCGACTTCATCCGCCGAGTCAAGCAGCGCTACGTCAACACGCTAGGGGCCGATTCCGAGCAGTTTCGCTACTGCCGCAATGGCTACTATTTTGAACCGTCGGTCGCCGAGGGGGTCTTTCACGACATCCTCCGCGACGCGGGAGATATCACCTTACTGTTGGGGCATCAGTTGGAAGGGGCCGACGTCGATCGTGATCGGGTCAGGGCGATCCGCGTGACCGACCTCCAAACCGGAGCGGACCATTGCCTGATGGCCGCGGTCTTTATCGACGCCACCTATGAAGGAGATCTCTACGCCGCGGGAGGTGCCGCGTATCGGCTGGGCCGGGAGTCGCGTCAGGAATTTGACGAGCCCCATGCCGGCGTCATCTATTTCGATTATCAGAACGGCGTCATCCTGCCGCGCAGTACCGGCGCGGGGGACGATCGACTGCCCGCCTACACCTATCGCCTTTGCCTGACGACCGATCCGGACAACGGTGTCGCGCTGACCGAACAACCCTCCGGTTACCAACGAGAGACGTATCTCCCTTATTTGGAAGATCTGGCCGAGGGTCGTTTAAGTGCTCCCAAAGTTTTGAACGATGGCTGGGGCTATTACCCCGAGCACTTCGATACCTTGTTGCGGGCCTTATCGGTAACCGATCTGTCGAGCGGAAAGGTCGATGCGAATATCAACCCGCGGCCGTTGGCCTTTCCGTTTCCGGAGGAGAATATTGGCTATATCGAAGGGGACTGGGAGACGCGCGATCGCATCGCGCACCGGCACCGCGAGTTGACGTTGGGCTTGCTCTGGTTTTTACAGCAGGATGAGTCGGTTCCCGCCCGACATCAAAAAATGGCGAGGCAATACAACCTGCCGCGCGATGAGTTTACTGACAACGACCATTTCCCCTGGCAGCTCTACATCCGCGAAGGGCGTCGACTGGAAGGGCTGTACACGATGACGCAGCACGACGTCACCCAGTTGCCAGGCTCGCCGGAGACGCCCGAGTTCGACGATACGATCGCGATGGGAGAGTTTCCGATCGATAGTTTCCCGGTCCGAAAACGTCAACCGGGCGATACGCAGGTGCTGGAAGGATATCTCGGGATGCTGGCCCACATTACCCGGCCCTACAAAATTCCGTACCGAGCGATGATCCCGCGGCAACTGGAAGGGATCATCGTTCCGGTGGCCCTCTCGGCGACCCATGTCGCCTATTCCTCGATCCGCATGGAACCGACTTGGATGGCCCTGGGACACGCGGCGGGTGTCGCCGCCGATCTGTCCCTCAAAAGAAACTCGGACGTCCGCGACGTCCCGATCCCAGAACTCCAGCAGCAACTCGCGAAAGAAGGCCAAGTCCTCCGCCTCCCGGACGAGAAAACTCAAGCCCGAACCAGGGCCAAGGCCCGTTTGGTTTAGGAGCGTTCAGTTGGCGCTCAATCCGTCTTTCGCCGCAGAAGCACGGCGGCGGAGCGGGCCGCCAGTTCGTAGGTTTCGCCGCCGGCGAGGTTTTGAGTTTCAACCTCGCCGCGGGGATGAACGGTATCGATCAATGGGCTCCAGTTTGGTTTGCCGGGATCTTTGGGGAGCCGAAACGGGACTGCTTCTTGCCAGGCGTTCATCAACACTAGCATGTCGTCATCGTGACAAGGGTTGCCCTGCGGATCGCGGTCCTGAAGCTTGTTACCGAGAAGCAAAAACCCAAAGCAGCGGGCGTGAGAATTGCTCCAATCATGATCTTCCATCGGCTTTCCATCGGGCCGAAGCCAGGCGACGGTTTCGATGACCGATTCTTCCCCGCCCGCCAAGGTCAGGAATTCGCGGCTTTGGAAGACCGCGTGCTCGTGCATCAGTTTGCTCAGTTTCTGGACAAACTGAACCAGATCCCACTGGCGATCACTCAGGTCCCAGGGCATCCAGGTCAGTTCGCTGTCTTGGCAGTAGGCGTTGTTGTTCCCTTGTTGCGACCGGCCCAGTTCGTCTCCCATCTGGATCATCGGAACTCCCTGCGAAAGAAACAGGGTGGTCAGTAGATTTCGCTTCTGCTGTTCCCGAAGGTCGAGGATCTCTGGATTGTCGGTCTCCCCCTCCGCGCCGCAATTCCAACTATTTGTCTTCGCGGGGCCATCTTTGTTGTCCTCGTGGTTGGCCTCGTTGTGCTTGTCGTTGTAGCTGACGATATCGTGCAGGGTCAGGCCATCGTGGATCGAGACAAAGTTGATTGAGGCGTACGGACCACGCTGTGCCTGAAACAGATCGCTACTTGCCATGAGCCGACCCGACATGTCGGCGATCTGCCCTTCGTCCCCCCGCCAAAACTTGCGCGAGGTGTTCCGGTAGGCTTCGTTCCATTCGGCCCAGGGTGGAGGAAATTTGCCCACCTGATACCCCTCGTTTCCGGCGTCCCACGGCTCGGCGATCAATTTCAGCCTGGAAAGTACCGGGTCCTGGTAGATGGCCCGAAAGAAGGCGCTCAGGCGGTCGTACTCGTCCGGTTCCCGGGCCAGAATCGGGGCCATATCGAAGCGGAATCCGTCGATATGCATTTCGTTTGCCCAATACCGAAGGCTATCCAGAATCATCCGCATCGTCTGGCCGTGCATCATGTTGGGGACGTTCCCCTGCGAGCTGGAATCGAGATAGTACCGCTTGTTCTCGCCGGATAGGCGATAGTAGGTCAGGTTGTCGACACCACGGAACGAGATGGTCGGGCCTTGCTGGTTGCCTTCACAGGTGTGGCCGTAACAAACGTCCATCAGCACCTCGATGCCCGCCTGGTGATAGGCCTTCACCATGCCCTTAAATTCCCTGACCCGCTCATTCGGATCCTGCGCGGCGGCGTAACGATTGGCTGGTGCAAAGAAGGCGATAGGATCGTAGCCCCAGTAGTTCACCAGACCCAAATCCAACAGCCGCTGGGGATCGACAAACGACTGAACCGGCAATAGCTCGATCGCCGTCACGCCCAACGATTGGAGGTGCTCGATAATCATCGGCGATGCCAAACCCGCATACGTGCCACGCTGCTCTTCGGGAATCTCCGGGTGGAGTTGGGTCATTCCCTTGACGTGCAGTTCATAAATCAGGCTCTTTTCCAAGGGCCGAGCCGGACGGGGTTCGTCACCCCAATCGAACGATTCATCTATGACCACGCCTTTGGGAACAAACGGGGCGCTGTCTCGATCGTCGAACGACAGATCCTCCTGCTCATCTCCGATCCGATAACCGAAGACCGCGTCGTTCCACTGGATCTCACCATGCAGCGCTCGGGTGTAGGGGTCGACCAGAAGTTTGTGCTCGTTGAAGCGGTGCCCCTTTTCCGGAGCGTAGGGGCCTTTTACCCGGTAGCCATAGAGTTGGCCTGGATGGATATCGGGCAGGTAGGCATGCCAGTGATAGAAGGTCCGCTCGATTAGCGGAATCCGCTCGGTTTCCTGGGCCGGATCGTCTTGGCTGAAGAGGCACAGATCGACCTCGGTCGCGCACTCACTGTAGATCGAAAAGTTGGTTCCGCGGCCATCCCAGTGGGCCCCTTGAGGACCGTAGTTACCAGGTTGTGTCTTCATGCATCGTCACTCCTAAAGCCCAATCGCCACCCACTTCCCAATCTTTGAACTCAATCGGGTTGCATCGCACGATGCAAACGGTGTGCTGAAATCAACGCCGAGTCCGGATCGCCTCGATCAGTTTTTCCTTGTTCATCTTGCTCCGCCCTTTGATTTGCATTTCCTTGGCGAGGTTGTAAAGTTCCGGTCGGCTCCGCCGGTCGAGCGAGGCATTCGGATTCCCGGTTCCTTGGGTGGTGCGGTTTGGGGTTTTGCCATCCTTGCGCCGCTGTTTATTCACGGTGCGAGCCGCAATCTCCTTGGCCTTTCGTTCCCCCTTGCCACGGTCCTGGGCGCTCTCTTTGATGTGCTCGTATTGCCGCTCGTCTTTGTCGGTCCATTTGGCCATCTCGATTGTCCTCGTCGCGGTTAGGATGGGTGCGGAGTTAACCTTGAAGTAACGACTGCCCACCATCGATCCACATTTCGCTGCCGGTGATATGACTCGCCTGCTCCGAACAGAGAAAGGCAATCAGCTCCGCAACTTGTTTCGAAGTTCCCGGCTTTCCACCGGTCAAGGGAATCTGTCCCTCGGGGAATTCCACCGGCACCTGGACTTCATCCAGATCACGGTGTTCCGTGTTGTCTTCAATGGAAGTATCAATGGCACCGGGGCAGATCACGTTGACGCGGATTTTGTCCTCCGCGAATTCCAAGGCTACCATCTTGGCAAGGGCAACTTGCCCCGCCTTGCTTGTGGCGTACGCGCTGGCCCCGGTATTGCTGAACATCCGTGTTCCGTTGACGGAGGAGACGATCACAATCGATCCCCCTTTTTTTTGCATGTGGGGCACGGCGTATTTGAGAGTGAGGAAGGTGCCCCGCAGGTTGACTTCCTGCGTCAGATCCCATTCCTCCACCGAAAGATCCTCTAGCGGAGCCCAAGTCCCATTGATGCCCGCGTTGGCCACGACGATATCGATCTCTCCCCATTTATCGACCACCGCCTGAGCGGCCCGTTCCACCTCTTCCGGATTGCGCAAGTTCGCCTTCAGCGGCAGGACCTCGCCCCCTTCTTTCTCGATCTGGGCCGTTACCGCGTCCAGTTTCTCTTGCTTCAACCCCAAGGGAGCAACCTTCGCGCCCGCCCGAGACATCAACAGGGTGGTCGCTTTCCCGATGCCGGAGGTTCCGCCGGTGATCCAGGCAACTTTTCCCTTTAAATCCATCAGATTGCTCTTCCATCATGGTCATGAACCGCTGCCGTATCGCTCGTATCTTCCGTCGGAATTTCGTTTGCGTCGCCATTCTTCTCAAGCGACTTG
This sequence comes from Pirellulaceae bacterium, assembly GCA_040880405.1. Taxonomy (GTDB): domain Bacteria; phylum Planctomycetota; class Planctomycetia; order Pirellulales; family Pirellulaceae; genus JBBDIM01. The sequence continues at coordinate 69,831 of JBBDIM010000042.1, forward strand.
AGCCCCGAAACCGCGGGCCCGTTGATTACCTCGCCGCAAGCATCGAACCGGGAGCCATGGCACGGACAGTCCCAAACCTTCTCCGCGTCGTTCCAATGCACGACACATCCGAGATGCGGGCAGACCGCGGAATTACGGTGCGTCTCGCCATTTTCATCCCGGTAGTAAGCCACCTTGCTCAACCCCGAACGCTCCACGGTCCCTTGATCGTTTTCCAACTGATCGACCTCGATCGCATCCCCCGGAGAGAGCCAATCTTCGGCATATTTGCTAATTACATTGGCGGTCTCCAACGCCAGATCTTGCCAGGCACTCCCGGCGAGCGGTGTCCGCGCGGGGTCGTAAACTTCGGCCCAAGGATTTTCCCGACCTTGGAGAAAGTCGGCCAAAAGCAGCCCCGCGATCGTGCCGTGCGTCATGCCCATTCCGGAATCTCCGGTGGCGATATAGATATTCGGGTCGTCACCCGGGTTGGGCCCGATATAGGCGGCTCCGTCCGGGGTCTCCATCACCATCCCGGACCATTGGTGGACAACGTCTCCCGCTTCCGCGAATCGCTCTCGGGTCCATTGTTCCAACCGCCCGAACCGCTCCGCCTGATCGCTCACTTGGCCCGATTTATGATCCTCTCCGCCGACAATCAGCAGGTCGTGCGTTTCATCGATCGGTTGCGTCCGGACATAGTGGTAATTTTCTAAGGTGTCCCAGTACAGAGCGGTCGTGACTGCGTTCCGGGGAACCTTAAGCGAAATTGCGTAAGTGAGGTAAGGAGCCATCTTCGTGTGCATGGCGAAACGGTCATTCACCGGGGTGTTGGTGGCGACCACCACATGTTTCGCTTTGATGACTGGCCCCGCGGCGGTCTCCACTTCAGCCGGTTCGCCGCCGCGAATCTCTTGCACATGGGTCTGCTCGTAGATGGCCCCACCCATCCGCTCGATCTCCTCGGATAGTCCCAAGAGATACGGGAGCGGATTGAATTGCCCTTGGTCCGGATAGTACAGGGAGGGCCCAATATCAAAGCCTTTCACGGGCGGCGATTTGAGCAGCGTTAACCCCGCGATCCCCGCTCGACAGGCGGCCGCGTATTCCTTTTCGAGCAGGTCCTTGGAGTGCTCCGGCGCAAGAAACAGATACCCGGGAAGTCGGCGAAACTGGCAATCGACCTCCAATTCTTGCACTATTTTTCCGATTTTCGAGATCGCCGAATGGTGACTGTTCGCCAGCAGCCGCATCTTCTCGACCCCTTGGATCTCTTCATACTCGCTGTAGAAGTCATCCAGCGCGCTGGCCAAGTGGGCGGTTGTTCGCTGAGTCTGCCCCGACCCGACCTGGCGACTTTCAAGAACCGCGACCCGCAACCCTTCCCGACTCAAGAAGCAGGCAGTGGAAAGCCCAGAGATTCCGGCCCCTACGATGCAGACATCCACCGAGATGTCTTGCTGTAACGGTGATCGCTTGGGAACCGAGGTGGTTGCCATCCAAGCAGATTCCGTTTGCTCCCGACCTGATTTCACGATCTGTTCTCCAGTATCTACAAGTTCCCGTAACGACCTGCTGCGGACCCTCATTTGGCAAACGGTCTCGCTATGCCGTTGAGTCCATCTCCGCGTTTCGGCTTGGCGGTTGTTATCCGCAAATAGCGTTCCGACGCGCTGTCTCCCGCCGATGCCGCGGTCCAATTTTTTCAGGATACCACCGACTTAACCAGATCTTGCCGTTAGGGCACCCTATTTGCAACCTCGTAAATTCGGTGACCGATATTCAGTAACTGTGTATTCAGCAACCATGTGGGTTGCTGAATGTGGATCGACAGCTAACTCACAGGAGGAAGATGATGGGACTGTTTACAAGTAAGAGCTTCGATAATCTGGAAGAACTATTCGTCTGCCAGCTTCACAACATCTACGATGCCGAACAGCGGCTGACCAAGGCGTTGCCGAAAATGGCGAAGGAGGCGCATTCTCCAGACTTGAAACAAGCGTTCGAACATCATCTGGTGGAAACCGAGGGGCAGATCCGGCGGCTGGAGGAAATTTTTCAGTTGCTCGGCCAAGACGCTAAAACGGAAACCTGCGATGCGATGAAAGGGCTCATCTCGGAAGGAGACGAGATGATCAGTGCTAAAGGAGACGACGCGGTGAAAGATGCGGCTCTGATTGCGGCGGCGCAGCAGGTGGAACATCATGAGATCGCCGCCTACGGTACCGCCCGGACGCTGGCCAAACAAACCGGTCACGACAATGTTGCCGCGTTACTACAAGCAAGTCTGGACGAAGAGTCGGCTGCCGATCAGAAGCTGACGTTAATCGCGACCTCGCAGGTAAACGTCCAGGCCAAAACGCGATAGCTGGCGGCACAATAGTTTCTGTGGGATCGAAGGGAACCACGGGAAGCCAATTCGGTACGGCGGCGTCATGCGGGGATTTGTCCATCGCGTGACGCCGCTTTTCTTTTGCGCCGGGCGAAGGTTACGTCGTGTTCGGCGGAAGCGGATTGATGGTACCGTCAAGAAGTAGCGTGGTCTTGTCGAACCCAAAAGATGGCGGCGATCCAGGCGAGCACGAGGGCTCCTTGAAGTACCGCGTCGAGCAAGTAGATCGGCCGGATTACGCCCCGAGTCACGTAAATCACATCAATGGCCATAAGCCCCACGGCGGCAACGATTGCCATGGCAATTAGTTCCGGGCCAACCGACTTTCGAGCGCCACCGACGAGTAGCCCGACTGCGATCGAAACGATTAAAATTGCCACGGTATAGACGAGCCAATGGTCGACATCGAGACCGCTGGGAAGATTATCGGTCTTCTCCCCGGTGACGAGCTTAAAGCTCTCGATGTGGACGATGGCCCATAGGCCGGTGGGACCGTAGTAAATGCCTTGCACCAGTGCCAAGATAGCGAAGATTCGCCTTTGACTTTTCATTGCAGCCTCACTCTCTTTCCCACTTCAGCTATCATCCGCCGATCGCGATCGACTTCGCCCCACGCTCTCCAGTTCGCCAGCAATTTCTTTGCCAATCTCTCATCCCATGAAACCCGCGGGATCACCGCGCACTTACCTGGAGTGCCTGATCGCTAGCCGTCCTCACTGGTCGCGAGGCGAACACGAATCTCTCCGTACTCAAGCCGCTAGGACAATTGCTTTTGGCCGCCACCAATCTATTATCCTTGCCGTTTTGAAACTTGGGGAACCTCGGGAAAACGCCGTCGTTTCCCCCGCCTTAAAAGCTCACGTCGATAAATCATTCACTTTGCGGTGTTCCGTGACCGGCAGCATCGGGGGATTGACTTTACAGGATGAAACGCAATGAATCCGAGTTTTCTTAGCCATCTCCTATTTCCGGCATTCAACTTGCACTCCAGCGATCTCATCATTTTGCTTGTAGGCATTTCTTCTCCCGCTTGTCCTACGGTCACGAATCCATTTGAGTGTCCAATCTCAGGTCACGGAAGGAAAATCACATGTTCTATCACGATGGCGGCAAGCTTCAGTATCCAGTCCGCGTTGAGCGTCCTAGCCCCCTGTTCGCGAAGGCGTTGCAACAGGCGATTGGTGGTATTCAAGGAGAGATTCGAGTCGCGCTCCAGTATCTCTTCCAAACCTGGGGTGCTCGCGGGCCGGCCAAATACCGAGACATGCTCCTAGAGACGGGCACGGAGGAATTGGCCCATATCGAAATGCTGGCCACCGCGGTCGCCCTTAACTTAGAGGGCGCGCCGCTGGAACAAGAGGAAGCGGCGAAAGATCCGATCATGTACGCCGCGCTCGGCGGGATGAACATCCAACATGTCATTGGGACCTGCATGGCGGCGATGCCGGTCGATTCAGAGGGGGTCCCCTTTTGCTGTTCCCACGTATACGCCTCTGGCAATATCGCGGCCGATATGTTGGCCAACGCCACGGCTGAATCGACAGGGCGAATGTTGGCGTGCCAGCTCTATAAGATGACCGTCGATCCCGGCATGAAAGACATGCTCAGCTACTTGGTGGCCCGCGACTCGATGCACCAGAACCAGTGGCTCGCGGCCTGGGAGGAGTTGGGCGGCCGGAAGAACCACCCCATTCCCAACAGTTTCCCCCAGGAAGAGGAAAACCAAGATTACAACTACGCCTTTATGTCGTTTGGTGTGGGTGATGATGTGAAGCCTCCCCAAGGAAGTTGGACCAAGGGGCAATCGTGGGACGGACGAGGTGAGTTCTCGACCATCCAAATGCGAGCCACGGGCGAGAAACCCAAGTTGAAAAGCGCCTCTCCCAAGGCGGCCGTCCAGGACGGGCAATTGAAATAATCGCGTCAACGGATTTCCAAATCAACATCGCAAGGAATAGTTAAATGACCACCATCGCTCGACGTGAAGCCCTTAGCACGATCTTTAGCGCCTCCGCAGGCATGCTGCTAGGAGGGAGACGCAACGGGGAGGAGCAATCCTCCGGTCCCGACGGAGAAGTCGCACTACTGCGTGGCACCATGAATACCTCCCATTGTGATGGTCATCGGATGACCGGGTTCATTGAAACGGGAGTCGATGGGGGCTTGGCCCTCTGCTCTTTGATCGATCAGGACGCCGAAAACCCGGCCATCCTCTCCATCTTTTCCGAACCGTGCAAGCGGAACGGCGTGCTGGGCGCGCAGATCACGATCGTCCATTTCTCCGATCCGGTCGGCGAAGTCGCCTTCTCTTTGCTGCACATCGGTGGTGGGATGGAAACGAGCGTGGCCGTTTCCTGAATTTGTTAGATAGAAGAAATGTCGTGGATGCGACCGAGGACCGAAGGGGAGCAGGTAGCCCTTCACCTCGGTCGTGACCTGGGCCCGGACGCCTCCCACGACAACCCCCAATCGACACGAAAGTAGGTACCGATGAAAGCCGTACATTGGCATGGGAAAAGTGACGTTCGCGTTGAAGACGCCGACGACCCGAAGATTCAAGACCCGGGCGATGTGATCCTCCAAATCACCTCCACGGCAATCTGCGGTTCGGACCTGCATCTTTACGATGGGTTCATCCCGATGATGAAGCCCGGCGATATTATCGGCCACGAGCCGATGGGGATTATCACCGAGGTAGGGCCGGGAGTTACTCGATTCCGCGTGGGTCAGCGGGTGGTGGTTCCCTTTACCATCTCGTGCGGGAAATGTTGGTTTTGCGAGCAGACGATGTTTTCGCTCTGCGATACGACCAACCCCAACGCGGAGTTGGCAAAGCAGCAAATGGGGCACTCGCCCGCCGCGCTGTACGGCTACTCCCACCTGCTCGGCGGGATTCCAGGGGGCCAAGCGGAATACCTGCGGGTACCTCACGCCGATGTCGGCCTAATCGAAATTCCGGAACAAATTTCCGACGACCAATCGTTGTTCCTCTCCGATGTGTTTCCCACAGGCTATATGGCCGCGGAAAACGCCAACATTACCGGTGAGGACACCGTCGCGGTGTGGGGTTGCGGGCCGGTCGGTCAGTTCGCGATTCAAAGTGCCTGGCTACTGGGGGCCAAACGCGTGATTGCGATCGAACGGGACGACACCCGTTTGGAAATGGCCCGGACCCATGGTCGCGCGGAAACAATCAATGCCAAGGACCAGGATGTCTACGAGCGGTTAATGGAGATGACCGGAGGTCGCGGGCCCGACAGTTGCATCGATGCCGTCGGGGCGGAGGCCCACGCCGGGTTTGGGGTCTGGGCCGCGATGGATGCCGCCCGAGAGTCGATTCGGATGGAAGCCGACAAACCCTACGTCCTCCGCGAGATGATCCGCTGTTGCCGTAAAGGAGGCACCATCTCGGTCCCGGGAGTCTACGTCTCCTCCATGACGATCCCCTTCGGAGCGGCCATGAACAAGGGGCTCACCTTCAAGATGGGGCAGACCCATGTCCAGCGTTATCTCAAGCCGCTGCTAGAGTTAATCGTCCAAGACAAAATCGATCCCTCGTTCATCATCACCCACCGTCGTCCCCTTTCCGAAGCGGCCGAGGCCTACAAGATGTTCCGAGACCACGACGACGGCTGCATCAAGGTCGTTTTGAAGCCTTAATCCGGATTGTTCACGGTAAATCTGCTGCGAGGCCGTAAGTGCTTCCGGTGATGGCGAGCCGAGTGCCGTCTGATGGGGGGCGATTGCAAGTGCCCCCGTCTTCTGCTCATCTGGCCCACAAAAAAAGCCGCAACTCACAAGCGAGAAGGGAAAGTGGCATGATGAGCGTTCGGTGAACCCCATCTTGCGGGCTAGGTTAGGTTGGGGATTTGGTTTTGTCCTCGAACCTGGGAGCTTGATTGTGGCGGGTGATCGGTAGAGAAGGAGGCGTTTTCGCGTCGGGTTTCGGATCGGCAGCGGACGAGCGGGCTGTCGGTGCGGGGCCTTATACCTGTGATCAAGAGATGATGTCATGCACCACTTTGCCAGCGACATCGGTCAAGCGGAAATCGCGTCCTTGGACTCGGTACGTCAGACGCGTGTGATCGAGTCCAAATAAATGGAGAATGGTCGCATGTAGGTCGTGGACGTGGACCGGATTCTCCTGCACACTCCACCCTATTTCGTCCGATTGCCCATAGGTAAACCCTGGCTTCACTCCGCCGCCGGCCATCAGGATGGTGAACGCGCCGGGGTGATGGTCACGGCCGGTCACCTTTTTATAGCCGGGGCGATTCTCGCCCAGCGGAGTGCGGCCAAACTCCGACCCGATAATCACCAAGGTATCGTTCAGCAGCCCGCGCTGCTTCAGGTCTTTGATGAGTGCCGCGATTGGTTGGTCCGCCATGAGGGAGTTGTGGGTCAATTCCGGTTCAAGACGCGAGTGATGATCCCAGGAAGAATGGATCAGGTTCACGACTCGGACACCCCGCTGCACCAAACGGCGAGCCAGCAGGCAATTGTAGGCGAAGGGCCGGAACAGCCCTTTGCCTCCGCGATTGCTTCCGATTTTTGGCTCGGCCCGATCGAAACCATAGCTGTCGAGGGTCGCCTGGGTTTCCCCGGACAGGTCGGTCAATTCCGGCGCCGAGGACTGCAGTCGAAACCCCAATTCATACGCCTTAATCCGACTAACAAGTTCGGAATCGCCGGTGTCATCAATCCGCATGCGGTTCAGCTGATTGATAAACTCGACCGACGACTGTTGCAATGAATCCGAGATCCCGGCGGGATTGCGAATGTTGTTCACCGTCTCCCCTTCGTTACCGAATAGCACGCCGGAATAGGTGGAAGGGAGGAACCCGCTCGACCAACTGGCCGATCCGCCCGGAATCCCGCGGCCGGTGGTAACCAAGGAAACGTACGCCGGCAGATTCTGTGATTCACTTCCCAGGCCATAATTGAGCCACGACCCGAGACTTGGTCGCCCGGCGATCGCGGAACCGCAGTTCATCAGTAATTGCGCCGGGACATGGTTGAACTGGTCGGTATGGCAAGACCGGATCATGCACAGGTCGTCGGCGCAGCTAGCCAGGTGAGGCAGCAGATCGGAAAAATCCATCCCGCATTGACCATGCTTCGAGAACTTCCGAGAGGTCCCCATGATCCGCGCGGTCTCCTTTTGGAGAAACGCGAACTGCATATTCTCGAGCAACGACTCAGGCAGGGGTTGTCCGTCGAGCTCGTTGAGCCTCGGCTTCGGATCATACAAATCCATCTGGCTGGGGCCCCCTTCCAGATAGATGTAGATGCAATTCTTGGCCTTCGGCGCGAAATGCGGCTTGCGGGGCACCAGCGGATCAGGGGCAAGTTCGGTCTCGCGGTCCGTACCGGGCTCCTCCGCCTGCAGCAGATTCGCGAGCGCAAACGCCCCGACACCCCAGAGCGAGTTGAAGACAAAGTTGCGCCGTGAAAGTTGACAGGCCGTTTGAAACGCGTTGCCGTCCATCGGGGTACCTCAAGTGTATCTTCGTGGCTATTCGCGTGTGATGAACTCGTCTAGATTCATCAAACTGCGGACTAGCAAAACGCGGGCCGCCTGATCCGCCGCCTCGATTCCAGCAACTGGTTTCAAAACAATGGCATCGGCATCGGTCGCTGCCAAGTTTTCCAGTTCACGCTTCTGCGCCTGATAATAGATTTTCGCCAATCGCAGTTCCTCGCCTGTCGGATCACGGGAAAGCGTGCGATGAAAAGCCGCCGCGATCCACTCCTCCTCAGTGCCTGCTGCGGCTTGGGATACTTCGTGCCCCAGGTGCTGGGCACACTCGAAGAACACGGGATCGTTCAGCAGAGCGAGCGATTGAAGGGGGGAGTTGGAAATTTCACGGGAAGGGCACGACGTGGTCGCGTCGGGGCTATCAAAGGTCGTGAGCATTGGGAAGGGAGTCGCCCGTCGAAACAGGATATACAGGCCACGGCGGTACTGCTCGCTTCCCTTGCTGATGTCCCAATCCTGATTCCGACTAATCGAGGTCAACCGCTTGTTCATCGGCGGACGAATGCTGGGACCGCCGACGTTGTCGTTCAACAGGCCACTAGCCGAAAGCGCCAAGTCGCGGATAATCTCCCCTTCCAGTCGATAGCGAAACTGCCGACCCAATAAGCGGTTTTCAGGATCTCGCTGCCTAAGTTGATCGGTGACTTGCGAGCTTTGCCGATAGGTGGCTGAAAGAACAATCGTCTTAATCAGCGCCTTGCGACTCCAATGGTTCTCAACCAACTCGCTGGCCAGCCAATCCAGAAGCTGAGGATGCGTGGGGGGCTCACCAGCCACTCCCAAATTCTCTTCCGTGCGGAACAATCCTTCCAGAAACAGATGCTGCCAAAGGTGGTTCACTGCGGTGCGTGAAGTCAAGGGATGGCCAGGATCGACCAGCCACCGAGCCAGATCGAGCCTGTCGGCCATCTTCCCGCGCGACGACAAGGGAGGCAGGAATCGAGGCGTCCCGGGGACAACCTCGTCGGTCGGCTGCCGAAAATCGCCCCGGTAATGAACGTGGGTCGAGCGCAGTTTGCCGCGCTCTCGAATCGCGGGAGCCACCAGCTTTTTTGGTTGGGGGCGCTGCTGGGCGAGCGTTTCGTACTCTTTGAGAAGCTTCCGCAGCGAGTCCGGCAAGTCCGCCAGCCAATGCTCCAAGGCCTCTTTCTCACTTTCCGTTCGGCTTTTCTCCGGGGTCGCCAGCGTTACGAGAAACTGGTCTCTCAAATCCGCTTGGGCAGGGTTGAGTACCTCGTCTCCTTGCTGCAGGTTCTCGACTAGCTTCTCCAGCCTTTGCTCACGCTTGTCACGGACTTCGGCGGCTTCCGACTTGCCCGGCTGATAACCGACCACCACGTTGTCCGCCTCGACATTATTGAAAAACGCGTAGAGTTGGTAGAATTCGTGATGGGTGAGCGGATCGTATTTGTGCGTGTGGCACTCCGCGCAAGCGATGGTGAGTCCCATCCAGATCGTCCCGGCCGTGGCGAGCCGATCGACCGTCTGGATGACGCGATCCTCTTCCTTGTCAAAACCGGCTTCGGTATTTTGCATCGCATTGCGGTGAAACCCGGTGGCGATTCGCTGCGACGGCTCGGCGTCTGGTAGCAGGTCGCCCGCGAGTTGCTCTATGGTGAACTGATCGTAGGGCATATCCGCATTGATGGCGGAAATTACCCAGTCGCGATACCGCCACGCGTCGGGCCGTAGTTCGTCGCCCAGATAGCCGTGGCTGTCGGCAAAGCGGGCCAAGTCCAGCCAGTGGCGTCCCCATCGCTCCCCGAAATGTTCGCTTGCTAGAAGCTGGTCGACGATCGCTTCATACGCCTCTTCGCTGGGATTGGCCGCAAACGCTTGCACTTCCTTGATGGATGGCGGCAGGCCGGTCAGATCGAGGTACAGCCTGCGAATCAACGTTTGAGGCGCGGCGCTGGGGCTCGGCCTGAGCCCTTCCGCCTCCAGACCCGCCAGGACGAAGGCATCGATCTTGTTCCGAATCCATTGCTTGTTCCGCACCGCAGGTGCTTCAGGACGCGCGACGGGCTGAAACGACCAATGGGCGGAATAGGTCGCCCCGCCGTCAATCCAGCGTGCCAAGATCTCCTTTTCCTTCGCGCTCAACGACTTGCCTGTTTCCGGCGGCGGCATCTGCATGAACTCGTCATCACTCAAGATCCGCGCAATCAACTCGCTATCTTCCGCCGAACCAGGGACCACCGCGATGCTGCCGCTGTCGAGCTCACGCACGGCATCCTCCGCAACATCCAAGCGAAGCCCCGCTTCTCGAACTTCGGCATCCGGGCCATGACAAGCAAAGCAGTGCTGGGAGAGGATCGGCAAGACATCTCGAGCGTAGTCGGGCGAATCAGCCCCGCGGACAGCGCCGGCATGCAGCAGCAGAGTCAAGATACAAGCACATCGAAATAGCATGAGCTCAGTAAAGTCCCGCGGGATGGAGTCATCGAAGGCACGGTTGAAATCGCGCCAGTGGGGCTATTAATAAGTCGTGTATCGTGGCAGGGTCTTCACGGTGAAATCTTTGAAAATCGCCGAGTACAACCGGCATACTTGGCATCTCGCCTTGAACGATGAGTAGCGAATTTGGGGGAGAGAACCTCATTGTTCAATTATCGCACGCATTTTACCCCCCATACCAACGGGCTAAGCCCAAGATCTCATGTTCCCGAAAAAAAACTTTCCCAAAAACAATAAACCTAGCCTTTTTGGCCGTGAACTTCGATTTTTTTCGACGATTTGAGGTTAGGGCCACTCACGCTCGAATCCATAACAGCCCCAGCCCACATCTGGGGTTCATGCCACCCTCCCAACTTTTCCATTCCTTTCTTCCTGGGGAAATCCTATGTCACGGAATCCATCTCTTAGCCGGCGCGGCTTCACACTGGTCGAATTGCTCGTCGTCATTGCTATTATCGGCGTGCTGGTTGCACTGCTCCTTCCGGCGGTACAGCAAGCGCGCGAAGCGGCACGCCGCATGTCTTGTCAAAATAACCTGAAGCAGATCGGACTAGGCCTCCACAACTATCACGATACCTTCCAAGCCTTTCCCATCGGTTCGCGGTTCTCTTCCGGTGATCTTGCCGCTACTGGGTTCGGCGTGTCCTGGTGGTGCGGGCTACTGCCGTTCGTCGAACTGGGGAACGTGTACGACCAAATGACGGTCAACGGCAATCACCCAGGCAGCCTTTCCAACGGCGGCGGTGGTGCTTACGACGGCCATGCCCACAACGGCCCGATCGTGCATGAGAAGGAATTCTCAGTGATGGTCTGCCCGTCGAGTCCGCTCAAGGCGGTTCGCAGTTCTGGTTACACCTATACGATCACCTGCCCCCAATACACGGGCATCTCCGGGGCGGCGAATGACACGCACAGTTTCGATTTGAACACTTCCGATCGAGAGTGGGTCGGTCGCCAGAGTGGCATTGTTTCCATCGGCGGCATGCTGACTCCCCTCGACTCGGTCAGAATGCGCGACGCCACGGATGGTTTGAGCAACACCATGATCGTGGGCGAGCAGTCCGACTTTGTTGCCGATAGTACCGGCCGCAAGACTGTGACCATCAACAACCACCAGGGGTTTATGTGCGGAAACAACCAAAGATCGTTCGGGTTCACCGAACGGACCTTCAACACGACGACCATTATGTACCCGAACAATAGCGTGACCACAGCGCTCACGGGTGTCAGTAACAACGATGGGGTCAACAATGGTATCTTCTCGGCGCACCCAGGCGGATCTCAGGTGGTCATCTGTGACGGTTCAGTGCGGTTCTTGAGCGAAAACATGGAGCTACGAACCCTCAAGTTGCTCGCCAGCCGCGATGATGGACAAGTGCTCGGCGAACTCTAGTCCGAGAACCGCATGATTCCCGGAATGGTGGAGTGAGCGTTCCCGCCACCATTCCGGCGTGCAATGTCTCACCATATTCCTAAATTTCTCGGCAACACCTTCGGGCTGTGGTCAGCGCGAAGACTGCCGTTTCAACTGCCTTGGACATGAATTTGAAAACTTCAACTTTGCGGCGAGTGGGCGGATCGCGTCTCGCGTTTACTCTTTTTTCATTCATTGCCTGCCTTGGTTTTGCATGGTGTATTGGATGCGAAAACGAGGTCACGCATTCTATCGATGTATCTCCCGTTGAAGGGCCGGACGCCGTTGCTGCCTCGCCTACGGCGGCGAATTCGGGCGAGGTCGTGGAAGCCATGACCCCGCCTTACATCGAAAAAACGTTGGTCAGTTCCTTCGACGGAAGCAGTCAACCGCTCCGATACGCCCTGCCCGACTCGCTGGCTCCCGATTCGCAAGAGTCGGAAGTCCGGCCGCTGCTCGTGTTCCTGCACTCGTGGAGCAGCGATTACCGGCTCCACAAGAAAGTCTGGCTCGATGCGGCACTGCGGCGAGGTTGGATTTTTGTAGAGCCCAATTTTCGCGGGCCGAATAACAACGCAGAGGCGTGCGGTTCTGAGGCAGCCCAGGCCGATATTCTCGACAGTGTGGCATTCGCGATTCAAGAGTTAGGGGCCGATCCGAATCGTATTTATCTGGCCGGTGCCTCCGGGGGCGGGCACATGGCAATGCTCATGGCAGGGCGACATCCCGAACGGTTCACGGCGGTCTCAGCCTGGGTTGGAATCAGTGATCTAGCCCAATGGCACGAAGATCGTACGGCCCACGCCTCCGACGACCGCTACGCCAAAATGATTGTCAACTGTTGTGGTGGCGTGCCCGGCGAGAGCGAGACAGTCGATGAGCAATATGTCGAAAGGTCGCCGATCCATTGGATTACCGGGCTAGGCGATCTGCCGCTCGACATTGCCGCTGGCGTTCACGACGGCAAATCGGGATCTGTCCCGTTTCAACACTCGATCCGCCTGTTTAACAAGGTCGCCGAAATCAGGGGTTTGGAAACGGTTAGCAACACGGAGATGGACCAACTTTGGACAACGTCCGAGCTTCAAGATCCTCGGCCGGATGACACTCCAGCCGACCCCAGCTATGGTCGAGACATCAAGTTGCGGCGGGAAGCAGGCACCGCTCGCGTCACCATCTTCGAGGGAGGACACGAAGGACTCGCCGAGGCCGCCTGCACCTGGCTCGAGACGTTCCAGCGGTCGACGGCTAGTTCGGCAGTCGCGAAATAGATCGATCCCCGGCAAACCCTCCCGGATTTCCCTGTCACACCACCATTTCCTCATCCAGGATTTCGAGTTATGCTTGCCACCCGTACTACACTCTGCCTGCTCATAACCGCCGTTGTCCTATTCGCCTTGTCGGGTTGCGGCAAGCCTCACAACCTGCCAGGCGAAACCGGTACGGTGAAAGGGCAGGTGGTGTATGATTCAGGCACCATTCCTCAAGGTTCCACCGTGGTGATGATTCACCAGGGATCCGGTATTCCAGCGACTGGGCTTATCCACGCTTCCGGGAAATTCACTTTGCAAATGCGAAACGGCCCCGATATTCTGGTCGGCGATTACGACGTCTCGATCAAACCCCCAGGCGAGATTGACGAAGAAGTGGCCCATATCACCCCTGCTACCGTTCCCGAAGCGTGGAACAAGGTTCCCCAGAAGTATTGGAACGCAAAGACGAGTGAGGAGAAGTTCACCATCTCCCCTGGCGACAATTTTTACGAGTTTACGCTAGCCGACGACTAAGATGTGTCGTAAAAACGAGCAATGCCTTTAACGGAGCCTATTACCGTGGCAATAAGCTCGCCGGATTCGGACGGGACGAACCGAATTGAATCCACGGAAGCCAAACGCTAGTGGAGACGCGGTCATGTCAGAGTTCCCCTCGTCCTTGAGTCCCAGGATGGCCGAATTGAACCGCAATATCGACCAATTCAACGACGATCCTTCCACCCACGAAACCGCTACCCGTCAAGATTTCGATCAACTCCTGGAGAACCATCGCGAGAAGATTTTCCTCTACTTGATGGCCTTGGTTAACGACCGCGACGACGCTGACGATCTATGCCAGCGGATCAGTATCGTGATGTGGCAGAAGTTTGACGACTTCGATCACGCACGCAGTTTCCTTTCGTGGGCCTGTGGGATTGCCCGACTGGAAGCCTACAACTTCCGCCGGGCACGTTCCGCGGACCGGCTGATTCCGCAAAACGATTTGCCTCAACTACTGGCGGTCACGCTGGAAAATTTCGAGCAGGATCCCGCCGAACAGCGGCTGGCCGCATTGCGGAAATGCGTCCAGGCCTTGCCCAAACTAGAGCAGTCGTTCCTGCATGATATTTACTGGGAAGGCCATTCCTGTGATTCAATTGCCGAGAAGCTCGAATGCTCGACCCGGACGTTTTATAACCGCATGTATCTGCTGCGTCGTCGACTGTTGAAATGTGTATCCCGTCGCTTACGAACCGAACAATAACCGATCTCGCGGCCCGCGCGTTTGGGCCCGAAAGATGACGAAAATGAGCAATTCCGATTTTCACCGAATGTCGACGCTACTGGAAGCGAGCCTGACAGGACATTTGACGAAGTCCGAGCGCCAAGAGTTTGAAAAAGCTCTCGGAGAATCCGAGGAGCTCCGCCTCGCTTACCTGCAAGCCATGAACTTGCACTTAGATTTGGACCGGCTAAGTCGGTCTGACGAAGATTTGCTGGTGGCCCGTGCAAATGGGGTTGCCCACGCCGGGAGTGTCAGCCGGCTTGTCAAAAAGTGGAGCGCACCGTTGCTTCTGTCGACCTTGGCGGTCTGTCTGATGATCGCGACCTTCTGTTTCTCTCTGTTCGTCGCAATGCCGGAACAACCTGCCGGCCCCGTTGCCGTGGCTCCGGAAGTGCCGGCGGAAGATACTTCCCCAGTGATTGTCGAAGTAGCCAACGCCGCGATCTTCGGCGAGGGACGGACGCCGGAGCAAGGACAGCGGCTGATCCTAGGGCGAAGGTATATTTTGACGGAAGGCTATCTGGCGATTCGCTTTCATTCCGGGGCCCGAGCCGTGGTGCAAGCCCCCGGCGTCTTCTCGGCGGTCGGAGCAGAGCGTTTTCTGGTTCGCTCCGGCAAATGTTCGGTTTACGCGCCGCCCGGTGCGGAAGGCTTCGAACTTCTGAGTCCCTCGGCCGAGATCGTCGACCTGGGAACTCGGTTTGTGGTCGATGTGGCCGAAACGGGCGAGACGCAGCTCTCGGTGATCGAAGGCGAGGCAACCATGGCTGCCTTGGGGGACGCCGCCACGATGCCGCTGATCCATCTTTTCGACGGCGACATGGCTCAAGTCGACCCCGGCTTGCCGCCGCGCCGAGTTCAGGCATCGCCCAGCCAACTCACCTACATGGAAAGGCTCCCCGATCGCGTGATCAGCTACGAGGCGACCATGGTGGACTCGCTCGCTGAAGAACTGCTGAGCGTCACCGTCCAGAGAGATGGGGTCACGCGTACGTTCGAGCGGGAAGACATGGTGCGCGGACGCGTCGGCGAGTTCACCGGACAGGCGGGAGCGGCCACGTTCTGTACGCGGATGGACGATGACCTGCCAGAGGGTGCCGCGCGGTTGGACCTTTTACACGGAGACTTCAGCCTCGTCACCGGCATCATCAATCCGAGCGCCAGTGACTCGCAAGAGGTTTGCATGAGCATTGAATTCGAAGAGCCAATCGTCAATTCGCCCGGCCCCGATATCATTGTCTTCGATCTCCAGTTGCTGGTATACGCGCCCAAGGGGGACAAACTCACCCTGAGGTCAGGCGACGATCGCGCGTCGCGTCCCGAACTGGTGGTTGAGCAGTTCGATATTCAACTCAACTCTCCTTACGCCTTGGATTTGCTTCCCCATAAAACCTATCGTTCCCTGGAGCGAACCACCTCCGTGGACGATCTGATTCAAAAGCAGTTCATGCACGGGCGACAAGTCAACGTCGACGCACGCGCCCTCGCCGTGGGTATCGACTTGAGCGACCTAGGCTATCAAAACGGTGAATCGCTGAAGATACTCGATTTTTTACCAGCCACCGAAGGCGTCGACCCCGTCCTAATCATCGGCCTCCGCCCCGCGGAACGTCCGACTCCGTGACGACAAGTCAACTTGTTCCGCGAGGTACGCGCCAAGTCTGGTAGTACCGCCAGATTTCGATGGGGTTGCCACGAAAGAAAACTCCACACGGGTCGGTGTCGACGAGTTCTCCGACGATCCCGAACGGGCGTAGCTTATCTTCCAAGGTTTGGTGTTCGGCGACAAACCACAGATCCATTGCGAAGAGGCTCAAATTGCGAAAAAGAAAAACAATTCCGGCCTCCATGGTTGCTGCTTGTGGTCGTTTTTCGTCCCGATTGCTGTCACCCAACGGATATGAACCTCCAAGAGCTGCTGAAAGAGAACGAGCGACTGAGAAAATCGCTCGCCGATTCGCAGGCTCAGCTCATACAAGCCACCGCTCAGCACGAAGCGGTCTCGGCGCAGTTCTCCGAATCGCTCGAAGAGAAGCAGCAGAAGATCTCGACGCTCGAGCATCAACTGAAACTGCTCCTGCAGAAGATCAAGGGCTCGCGACAAGAGCGGATCGATCCGGATCAGTTGCTGCTATTCTCGCCGGATGAGCTACAAGAGATGGCCGATCAGATGGGTCAAGGTCAGCCTGGCGAGGACCTGATCGACGACCAACCCGCAGGCAAGCGTCGTCGCAAGTCACCAGGCCGGGTCGGCAAGTTGCCGGGGCATCTCCAGCGTGAAATCATCCGTTACGAGCTGTCGCCGGAAGAACGGCTTTGCCCTTGCTGTGGCGAAGAACGGCAGGAGATTGGCGTCGAGAGTAGCGAGCAGTTGGAATTAATTCCGGCCCGGCTCAAAGTCCTTCAACACGACCGGGTAAAATACGCCTGCCGCAGTTGCCAAGAGCATGTGGCGACCGCCGCGAAGCCGCCCCAGCCAATTGAAAAAGGGCTGCCCGGCCCGGGCCTGTGTGCCCATACAATTCTCTCGAAGTTCGGCGATCACCAGCCCTATTATCGCGATGAAGACATCCACTCGCGACTGGGAATGACGATTCGCCGCAGCACCCTGTGCGGCTGGCAGGCCGCGCTGGCCGAGTTAGCCTTGCCGCTGGTCCTGCGGATGAAGTTTTTAATCCTTCAGTCGCAAGTCATTCACACCGACGACACGTCGATCAAGATGCTCCAGCCGGGCAGAGGCACCACACAGACCGCCAAATTCTGGCCGTATCTGGGCGATTGGCTCCATCCGTACGCGGTTTACGACTTCACGCTAACCCGGGAACGAGACGGTCCGCAAAAGTTCTTGGATGGTTTTAAGGTCTACCTGCAGGCGGACGCCTACTCGGGTTACGACGCGATCTTCGCGGGCGACCAGGTTTTAGAGGTTGCCTGTTGGGTCCATGCGCGAAGGTACTGGCATCAGGCGCTCGACAACGATCCGCTCCGGGCCAATCATGCGCTGGGATTTATCGCCCAGTTGTCGCAGATCGAAACCCAATTGCGGAAAGCGTATCCGGCCTTGAACCTTCAAGGCGAGCGGGACTTCGCCGCGGTGGCCGCCGCGCGGCAAGAACACTCGGTGCCGATCCTGACCGATTTCAAGACGTGGCTCGATACGGAAAACGAAGATCGTCGGATCTTGCCGAAGAGCCCGATCCGCGCGGCGTTTACGTACGCGCTGAATCAGTGGGAAGCATTGTGTCGCTACACCGAGCAGGGATTTTTAGCTTGGGATAATAACGTGGCCGAGAGACTTGTGAAACTTCCGGCGATCGGGCGCAAGAATTTTCTTTTTGTTGGCAGCCCCAACGCCGGTCGAGGCGCGGCGACGATGTATTCGCTGGTCAGTAGCGCCAAGGCAAACGGAGTGGAACCATTCGCCTGGCTGCGGGACGTGTTCACCAGGCTTCCCTACTTCCGAGGCGGCGACGCCTTTACCCAAGCGGCCAACCGGTCACTACCGACGAACTGGACGACCTATTTCCAGACCGGTGGCTTGAGCAAAACCCGGAGCACGTGTGGACAATCGACGAGATCCGCAGAAAAGAACGAGCCCAGGCCAAAGCCCGCAAATCAGCCCGCAAGCGAGCGTAGCCAAAAAGCCTCTCCCGTCGACGGACCATCGCCGTTAACCGTGTGGCTCAACCGTTAAGTCTTGTAGTTCACCGTGCGCTCACTGCCCGTCAGACGCTGGACTTGAACCATCGCGGCAACCTGAGGCGAGAGGTAGGGTAAAATCGCCTCGATCCAGATGTCGGCCACGGGGCTGACTGGCTCAGTTTCGCGGGCAGTCGTCCGTCCCCTCCGCAACCCCGCCACATTCCGCAGAGCGTGAGTCACGGTCGAGGGCACTAATTCTTCGCTACACGCCCACTTGAAGAATCGCTTGATCCTTTTGACCCGGGCGTTGACGACGCCTCGGGAAAGATCGAGCACATCGATCATATGCTGGCGGACCGCCTTGAGCTTGAGGGGGCCGAAATCGCGGGCGAGGGTGTCGCCATACAGTTCGCGCATGGGGCGCAACGAATATCGCATTTCGACATACTCCTTGGTGGGTTTCCCATCCTTGGAGTAGTACCCGAAGGCGAAGTCGCGGTACCGAGCAATGACCTGAGTCAACGTCAGGTCAAAGGATACTTGCGTAGGGGCGACCGACTTGCGAGTGGTTAGATGAGCGTTTTCTGCGCGCCATTCGGCGATCAATCGCTCATACTCCGCGTGACTTTCGGAGGACCCGTAAAGGCCAAGATAATGGTCCCTGCCGTTGATGCGAACCACGGCCCGACCCGACGCTTTGTGGTGGCAATAAGTAGGTGGTGAAAGATTTCGTCTGCGAGGCATGCGTAGTCTCCATTCCCGTTCCTCCGTAATTACGGAGGAATAACGAGTAATGAAACCGTTTTCGCAGTCTAGCAGACGGTTTTCTAAGTTATTGTCCTAGTTGGACTTAAAGAAAGTGCGGATGGCAGGGCTCGAACCTGCAACCTTCGGTTTCGTAGACCGACGCTCTATCCAATTGAGCTACATCCGCGCGGGATTGTGCCGAGGTAAAACGGGAGGGTTTCGCCTCTGACTAGCGTGGATTTTATCTTTCGTGGGAGTCTCCGTAAAGGGTGGCGACCGGAATTGATGGCGGGTTTTGGAACTCCGATTCGCCATAACCGATTCCACCGGACCTGAGCTTCTTAAGGATCGACGCGTGCTGCCCCACCAATCGAGGCCTAATAGTTCGACAGACGCGACGCTGCCGAGGTTCGCACTCGAAGATTGCCGCCCTCGCGAAAACGGGGCCTCACGGGGTAGAATGGCGGGAATCGGCCCGACCGCGGACGCACTGCCAAAGGATTGCTCGTCATGATCAATACTCTGTACCTGCCCGAACTTCGTGAGATGCTCGAGACGAACGATCGAGCGGGCCTGGAGGACTTTTGCACCGCGCTGCATCCGGCACGGACCGCGGAATTCATGGAGGGCTTGACGGCGGAAGAGGCGATTCGGGTCTTGGAGTTCGCTGAACCGCAGCTTCGGAGTGAGATTTTTTCCTATCTGGAGACGGACCATCAGGTAGAAATCGTCAATACGCATCCACCGGAAGAGGCCTCGGAGCTGATCGGCGGGATGTCCACCGATGATCAGGTCGACCTTTTGCAAGATGTGGACGACGAACTGGTCAAGGAGATTCTCAGCCACCTTCCACCGGAGGAACGTCGCGACGTCATGCGGCTCTCGCGGTACCCCGAAGGGACCGCCGGTTCGATCATGACGACCGAGATGGCGAAGCTTTCAAAGGACCTAACGGTCCGCGAGGCGTTGGGTGAAATCAGTCGTCAGGCGGAAGAACTGGAAACCGTGTACTGCTTGTACATCGTCGACGAGCATGACAGCCTGCATGGCGTGGTCTCGACCAGGCAGCTTGTCTCGGCCATGGGAAAGTCGAGCAAACGGCTGTCGGAAATCATGGATACCGACGTTCTGCATGTGAACGCCCTCGACGATCAGGAAGAAGTTTTGCGGAAGATGGCTGACTACGATATGTTGGCCATTCCCGTGGTGGACGACGAGCTGTGCTTGGTGGGAATCATCACCCACGACGATATTCTCGACGTGGTGGTCGAAGAGGCGACCGAAGACGCGTACCGTTCGGCGGCAGTCCAACCGTTGGAAGAGTCGTACCTGCGAACCTCGGTTTTGACCCTTAGTTGGAAACGGGGAGTCTGGCTGGTGGTTTTGTTTCTAGGGGCCTTGCTCACTACGTTTGCCCTGGAGCATTACGAGGCGGAACTGGAGCGTTACGTTTGGCTGGTGCTGTTTATTCCCTTGGTCATCTCGACCGGAGGAAACTCCGGCAATCAATCGGCAACGCTCGTCATCACGGCTCTGAATCGAGATGAGGTCCATTTGAGCGACTGGTGGCTGGTGGCCAAGCGGGAATGCGCGATGGGGTTGATTTTGGGGGGAATGATGAGCGTGATGGGGATGATCATCGCGTTGATGAAGGCACCAACCCTCTATTCCTCACTCGTGGTCGGCGCGACGCTGCTGCTTGTGGTAATGGCGGGCACGATGATTGGCTCGATGCTGCCTTTGATGTTCAAGCGGATCGGCCTCGATCCGTCGTTAATGAGCAACCCGTTTGTGGCAGGAATCATCGACTTTTTGGGAATCGTCATCTATATGACGGTGGCGGGCCTGTTGCTGGGGATGCCAGCCTAGCCCTCTTCATCAGAAGGTCGTTGGCCGCCGAGGGCAGAGCGATCACCGAGGAGAAGAAGGGCGTAGCAACGGCCGCCTGTGCCGTGGGAGAACTGCGAGTTGTTTGGCACTGCACCCACGCTCTTGGCGAACGTAGCTACCACAAGAGTTATACCTTGAGCTGAGCCTCGCCCACATACATCTGCAGGATTTGGCTTTGCACCTTGATCGCCCGGATCAGGACCCAGATCTGATCCGCCGTGAACTTGCGGGGGTCGCTTTGGGTGAGGGCGTCCAGTTCGTCGGTCATTGCGGCGTGCTGATCGGTGGCAGCTTGGAGCTTGAGCCCCGTGTCGTGCCACGCGGCGGTTAGCCGCTTGTCGTCTTCCAACTCGTCGAGCGCGTGTACGCTGTTGCTCAACAGCAGGCAGAGCCTCGCGACATCCCGAGGATGAGCTTCCGGCTGAAGCTCTTCGATGCGCTTGGCAAGTTCCTGGCAGGAGATGCTCATGGGAGTAACCCGTACGGAAAAAGCAGTGCCGGAGTCGATAAACAGGGTTCCGGCGGTGATGAGGATTCGACAAGGGCGGATGACAGTAATCCTTCTTCCACCGCTCAAATTTAGCTCAACTTTTCTCCGATGGAATCATTTCCCGGAAAACTTTAGTCTCAACCTCGCAGTTCTTCGTAATGCCGTACCAGTCCTTCCGTATAACGCGCACAACTAAAATAACCGGCCCGTTCTCTGCCCAGATGGCCGCGCGATTGACGCAGCATGGGCGAGTCGACAAGCTCGGCGACCGCCGCCGCCAAGCCGGCGGCATCATCCGGAGGCACCAGCGTGGCTTCCTGGTTGGGAAACATTTCGCGCGTTCCCCCGACATCCGTCGCCACAATCGGGATTCCAGCCGCCGCGGCTTCCAACAACACCCGCCCAAATGGCTCCTGTCGGGCCGGATGAACGAGAAGGTCGATCTCAGGCCAACAGGTTTGGATGTCTGGATGAAACCCCATTAGGCGAACATGGCTTTCCAGTCCCAGTTCAGCGATTCGTCGCGCGATCGCCTCGACATACTCGATCGCCTCACCCTTGACCGAGTAACGCTCGCCATAAATCCGCAGCTCGATTTGTGGATGGCGGGCGACAATCGCTGGCATCGCCCCAATCAGGACATCAATCCCTTTTCGCTGGACTAACTGCCCAACGGCGGCGACTACCAGCGGATCGGCGGATTGGGTCGCCACCGGTTCCGGCAATTCCACTCCGTTGTAGAGCACAAACGATTTCTCGGTATCCAAACCGCGCCGCACGTGATGGTCGCGCGTCGCCGCCGAGACGCACAGCACGCGGCTCAGCCGGCTCACGTCGCGCATTACCTGGCCGCTGGTGTTGACGATGTCACGGATGTGGCCGACGGTGGGAATCGCCAAATCATCGGTCAACGGACCCAGCGCCCGCGAAACGGAAAGACTGTTCGCGTGGACAATGTCCGGGCCGATCCGCTGGATCGCCTCTAGCAGGAGCGTGCGTCGATGTTCCAGCGGCAAGGTTTTTTCAGCGGCGTCCCGCCAAGTGAGAGGCCACGTGCGAACATTCAGCCGAGCCAGCCGCTCCGCCAAATCGCTTCCCGCTGGGCAGAGCACTTCCAGTTGGTAACCTCGCTCACGCAAGAGCGGAATCCCGGCCATCAGGGAGTTCTCGCCACCACTGACGGTGCCGTATTCGCAGATGGCGAGGATCGTCGGCATGGGGGCGGTTTAAAGCAACCCGTACTTGCTGAGGACCGAGCGGAGTTTGCCCGCTTCGTCGCTGGTCAGCGGGGTCATCGGTAGACGCAGCTCGCCGGTGTCGCGGCCGAGCATCTTCATCGCTTCCTTGACCGGGATCGGGTTGGTGGCCAGGCCGAGCATCTGCCGACAAAGGCTAAACAGCTTGAGGTGCCAGCGCTGCGCCTCCGCCAAGTCTCCACGGGACATCGCGGCGACCAAAGCCATCATGTCTTGCGGGACGATGTTGCCCACCACGGAAATCACCCCTTCGCCCCCGACCGACATCAAGGGCAATGTCATGCTGTCGTCGCCACTGAGGACCGTTAGATCGGTCATTTCTAGAATTTGCGAGGCCTGGTCCATTGAGCCGGTCGCCTCTTTGACCAAGGCGATGTTTTTCAGTTCCGCTAGCCGGGCGATCGTTTCCGGTTCAATGTTCTTGGCGGATCGACCGGGGATATTATAGACGCAGATCGGGATATCCACCGCCTCGGCCAGGGCCTTGAAGTGCTGGTAAAACCCTTCCTGGGTCGGCTTGTTGTAGTAAGGGGAAACGACCAGGGCGGCGTCGGCGCCCTCTTTGGCGGCCCAGTTCGTCAGACGGAGGGCCTCGGCCGTACTGTTCGATCCGGTCCCCGGCATTACCTTGATCCGCCCGGCCACGGTTTCAATCACCGTGCTGATCACTTTCTCATGCTCGACATGCGAAAGAGTCGGCGATTCGCCGGTGGTCCCGACAGGGCAGAGACCAGTCACGCCCGCCTCGATTTGAAACTCTACCTGCTCACGCAATTTTCCGTAGTCCACTTCGCCATTGACAAAGGGGGTGGTCAAGGCGACCGAAACGCCGGCGAACTGAGAACCTTTGCGAGCCATGATCAATTACCGAAAATATCTCGAAACCAGAAAATTGAAACGGCTCCATAATACGCAAGGGAGCCCGGTTATGACAGGGGGAAGGGCGGGGCGGAAGGGACAGATCAACGGGGGTCGATCAAATCTTTCATTTGCCGGACTGCTTTCTCCATGCCAACCAGCACGGCCCGGCTGATGATGCTGTGTCCGATGTTGAGCTCGGCCATTTCGGGAATCTGGGCGATTGGGAGGACGTTGGTATAGGTCAAGCCGTGACCCGCCAACAGTTCCAAGCCCCGCTCGCGAATCAAGGCGCTGGCGGTCACCAAGCGGGCCAATTCCCGGTCTCTAGCAGACCCCTGGGCCAAGGCATATTGGCCGGTGTGCAGTTCAACGGCACTTGCGCCCAGTTTGTGGCCCGCTTCGATCTGGGCCGGATCAGGATCGAGAAACAGACTGACCGCGATCCCCGCCTCTTCCAAAAAGCCGATGGCCGCGGCGATTTTATCGGAATGTTTGACCACATTCAAACCACCCTCGGTGGTCACTTCGAGGCGATTTTCCGGGACGAGCGTCACCTGGTCCGGCTTCACTCGGCAGGCGATCTCGACCACTTCGCGCTCCGTAGCGAGCTCCAGGTTGAGCTTTACCTTGACCGTTTCGCGGAGAATTTCCAGGTCCCGATCCTGGATATGCCGCCGATCCTCCCGGAGGTGAATCGTGATGCAGTCCGCGCCACCCAGTTCCGCGAGTGCCGCGGCCCAAACCGGATCGGGCTCAATCGTCTTCCGGGCCTGGCGAATGGTAGCGATATGGTCGACGTTAACACCCAGTTGTGGCATGGTCTGATGCTGGTCCGTTGAGTTGGTGACTGTTCGTGACAAGGGTTAAGAGGTTTTTATGTTCTTAAGGTTCGCCTCACCCGCCGGTTCATGCAAGATGGCCCCTTGGTTGGCGGGCGCGGTGACCATGATTTCCATCTCTTGGGCGCTCCAGTCCCGCCGAAGTGCCTCGGCCGCTGATTCCGCCTCCGCGGCGCTTGTGCAGATGCCAAAGATTGTCGGCCCCCACGAGCTTTGGCCCACTCCGGCAATCCCCAGCCCGCGCATCTGCTCGACCAATCGGCAACAAACTGGGCCGGCATAGCGCTCTGATTGAATCGGCAGATAGCAGCCTCCCGCCACATAGCCATACTCGGTCACCGCCTCGCCAAATGCTCGGCAGTCGGCCGCTTTCAAGGCGGGAATCATGCCCTCTTCAATCAGCCCCTTGAGCCGCTGGGTCACCTCCGCCGGAACCGGGGGCAATGTGGAAAAACCTTGGTTTTCCTGCTCCCCATGGCAGCCCCGGACTCCCCGCTGGGTCGCGAGCACCATCCGCCACGCCTCGGGCAGTGGCCGCTGATACGCCAACGGAGGAAACTCACCCTCCGCGGACTGACCCCGTTCGTACAAGAACCCACCCTGGGCAAAGCCATGGCTACCCACCGCCGAGCGTCTCCCACGAGCGGCACTCGCAACCAACTGTGGCAGCGTCGCTTCGATTCCCGCCCCATGACTTAAAAGCTTGGCCACGGCCAAGCCCAATTGCGTGCCAAACCCCAGCCCGACGTGATCGCGCATCAATCCGGCGGTCGAAACCAACAGCGGTGGTGGCGCGGTGCCAAAATAGGTGCTCCAAGCATCGGCGACCCGGTTGATCTGCTCGGCATGCGGTCCCTCGGCCTGAAAGGCATCACTTGGCCGACCCTGCACTTCCAGCCAAGGGTCGTTGACCATGATGCCCGCGCCGCCGTACAGGGTGTCGGCCGAGGCCCCAAAGGACAAAAGCCCAAAGTGAATCCGAGATGCGACACGAACGGCGATCAAAACAGAGGTCTCAGCGGATGTGGGAGAGGATAGAGGGGAGGTTGCCTAACTCGGTTTAGTTTATCGCCGCGGGGGCGATTGCGTAACCGCTCTACTCCGGAACCTGATTTTCTCGCACGTACCGCGTGAGCATCTCAAACGCCTGATGCTCTACCAACGCCCCGGTTTTTTCGACCCAGGGGCGGAGCCTACTGAGTTGCTCTTCGATTTCGGCCGGTGGCAGCAAACGAATCCGGGTCGCTAGAATCGCCGCTTCCAGGACCGCGTGTTTGGCCCGGTTGAGGCCGAAGTATTCGCGGAGCGTCCCGATGGCGACGACCGAGCAGGCGAATTGGGCCCTCTCGGTATCGATCACTTGGTCCACCACTTCCAGCCCATACCAGCGGCAGGCGGTTCCGACGATATGATAGCCTTGCTCTGTTCGCATCTCTGGGACATCGCAGGCGGAGAGCCTTCCGATCGCGGCGGCGGCCAGCATCGCGACATCATCGGTCACGTGGAAGGCGGCTTTGCCGGTTCGCTTGAGATTGGCGTAGGTCGTGGAGGTTTGAAACGGCTTGAGCAGGAAGTGGGTCTGGCAGTCGTCGGTCACCGGTCCCATCGGGGCCAGATTGACGCTGCCATCTTCGTTCTCGGTGGTTACCAGGCCCTCCAGGACCCGCTCATGCGGTGCTAACATCAGGTGGTCGATCCAAACGTGGGCTGCGTTTTACCTTCGGTTTGCAGGGCTGGGGTCTCGACCTTGGTCAGACCTCCCAGGTCTAAAAACCGGCGGAGCAAGTCGTAACCATGCTCGGTCAAAATCGACTCCGGGTGGAACTGCACCCCAAACAGCGGCCGCTCGCGGTGGCAGATCGCCATCACCACGCCATCGGTTGTCTCGGCATCAATCCGCAGACAATCAGGCAAGCTATCACGGCGCACGACTAACGAATGGTATCGCCCCACTGCCATCGGTGCAGGAAGCCCGGTGAATAGCCCTTCGCCATGGTGCTGAATCTGCGAGGCCTGCCCATGCAGCGGACGCTCGGCCCGCACGACTTCTCCGCCGAGTGCTTGACCAATCACCTGATGACCGAGGCACACCCCCAGGATCGGAATCTCGGGGGAAAGCTCTCGTACCAACTCCAGGCAGATCCCCGCCTCGCTCGGCGAGCAGGGTCCGGGGGAGAGCACGACCGCGGCAGGTGACAGAGCCGCGATTCCTCCCAGATCGATCGTATTGTTCCGCACCACATGCGTCTCCTGTCCCAGTTGCACAAAGTACCGGGCCAGGTTGTGGACGAAACTGTCGTAGTTGTCGACGATCAAGATCATAATTGTAAATGACGGTTGCCTGCGGTGGCCGAAGGCGGGCAAAAAATCATGGTCGCAAAATGGCGGTGAGCATTCCGCTCGCCTTGTGCCAGGTCTCTTCGTACTCGCGCTGGGGGTTGGAGTCGGCTATGATCCCGCCACCCACAGGAAACTGCCACCAACCGGCCGAGGCGATGATGGTTCGGATCAGAATGTTCAAGTCGATCGACCCATCGAACCCAATATACCCCAGTGATCCGCAATAGGGACCTCGGGCCGACGGTTCCAGCTCGGAAATGATTTCCATCGCCCTGATTTTCGGGGCCCCTGTGATCGAACCGCCGGGAAACGAAGCCTGCAAAATATCGACCAACCCTACACCGGGGTTCAGCTTTCCTTCGATCGTCGAGACCAAGTGCTGGACCGTCTGGTAATGCTCAATTCCGCAGAGCTGGGTCACTTGCACGCTCTCCGGGGTGCAAAACCGCGAGAGATCGTTCCGCAGCAGGTCGACGATCATTACGTTCTCGGCCCGATCTTTGACGCTATGGACCAACTCGTCGGCCGAGTACATATCTAGCTCCGGCCAGCCGCTGCGACGCCGGGTCCCTTTGATCGGCCGCGTCTCGACCAAGTCGCCAGCGACCTTCAAAAATCGCTCCGGCGATGAACTAACGATTTGCCCCTGCCCAAAATCGTAGTAGCCGGCGAAGGGGGCGGGGTTATCGGTCCGAAGCTTCAGGAACAAGTCGGAAGCGGGCAACTGCGCAGGGCACAACAGTCGCTGGGCCAAATTGACCTGGAAGATATCCCCCGCGTAAATGTACTCGATCCCGCGAGCAATCATCTCCAGGTACTGGCGGCGATCGAAGTTGCTGGTCACCCCGGCGTACTCGGGGCACGGATACCGTGGCGTTTGAATCTTGGCAGGGGTGCCCGCGTCCCAGTCGACCGTTGTTTCCAATTCCGGGGCTTCTAGCAGTCGCAAGAAATCGTCGGCTCGCTTGACGGCGTGCTTCTTGCGCGAGGTGGGATCGGTCTCGGGAAAACCTTGCGAGATGAGCCAAGTCTCACCCGTAAGGTGATCGGCGGCCAGGACCAGATCGTACAGCCCGATCGAGAGATGGGGCAGGGCGAACTCATCGAACTGGGGTGGTGGAATCCGTTCAAAGGCCCGGCCCAGATCGTACGAAAAGTATCCCAGGGCTCCTCCTTGCAGTGGTGGCAAGTTGGGAATCGTGGGCGTGGCATGCAGCAGAAGCAGCCGTTCCAGTTCCGCTAGTTGATCCGCTGCGTCGCCGTGGCCTGCCTGAAGTTTGTGAAACGGATCGGCCGCAAGAAAACTATATCGGCCCAGCGGTGCCTGGGGCCGAACGCTGTCCAAAAACACCACCTCCGGCAAGTGGCGGAGTTTTCGAAACGCCGTTTCGACGGACAGTCCCGTCAGCAGAACAACATGCGGCTCAAGTGGCTCAGGCATCACCGGTCTCCTGGTCGGAGGTTCGACCGGTGTTGCGGCCGTCAAGCTTAAGCCGATGGGTCG
Source organism: Pirellulaceae bacterium (assembly GCA_040880405.1). Lineage (GTDB taxonomy): Bacteria > Planctomycetota > Planctomycetia > Pirellulales > Pirellulaceae > JBBDIM01. The sequence continues at coordinate 97,722 of JBBDIM010000042.1, forward strand.
GCTCCGGCTCGGTCAAGTAGCCCCAATCGAGCGCTTCGTCCTGGCGATATTCTTTGCCCAAGGTCGCGGCGATCTTGGCTTTGGCCAATTCATAGCCGAGATAGAACGCGTGCGAAGGGCTCATGTTGGTTGGCTCGGTCGCCATCAGTTTGTCGAACAGGAGAAATGGGTCGGCATCCTCAAGATGGAGATTCGCGCTGATCAAGTGGAGCGTTCCCAAGGTTGAAAACATCCGGTAGTTCGAATCTTTGATACTGCCGGCGAGCGCCTCAATCTCCTCTAGGGAAGGCATCACCGGCCGGGCGTCCCGCAAGGTGACCAGTCTGGGTTCCAAGCGTTTGGGCAAGGTTTGCTTAGTCACGGCGTAGTGAACCAACCGCCGGGCCAGGTCGCATTCCTTGACACTTGTCTGGGCCCAAGAGATGACCTGAGTCGTCAGCACGCTGCGAATTCCCAGTTCCTGGCAAAACCCTAACAACAAAACATTCACTCCGGCGGAATCGACATCGGTCAGCTCGGTCAAGTTCCCGATCCCCATCATCATTTCCGCTTCCGGATAACGCCGCCGGATCTCGGAGTAGCGCACCAAGCTCTCGGCAAACCCAAACGCGATCGGCTCCAGGATCGGGTCGATCCGGTAGGGGACGTTGTGTTTTTCCAAGTAGGCGATCGTCTCATCAAGCTGGTCCAAACTTTTCGGATCGTCCGGGATCGCCACCACCTCACAGCCCCAGTCGGGCGCGTACTTGCGATTCTGGCTATTCACAGAAAGAACCAGCTCCGCCCCCGCACCGGTGGCCGCCGCGATCTCGACCGGGTTGAGACTATCGATCGAGACGCGAAATCCGTGCTCCCGCAGCATTCCCACGCGCTCGGCTACGTCAAGCCAGGTTCCACCGGGATCGCACCCTACGTCAATCAACTCGGCACCTGCTGTCGCCAAAAGCCTTGCCTCGGCCAGCATCTCTTCCGGGGTGAAGCTGGGTGCGTGGTTGATTTCGGCGATGATTTGAATATCGTGCTGGCCGTAGCTCTCGTCGGGACTGCCGCATTGAAACCAATCGGGAAGCTGCCGCAAATCCTTGGGACCCCGCTCGACCGGAACGCCCGCCACCGCCTCAATCAGCGAGAGATCGCCTCGGCAGTAGCCGGTAATCAACACCTTGGTTGTGCCTGTGGGGACTTCAATTCGCTTGGCGATCCACTCGGCCGTCATCAACGCGGCAACAGTGATGTTCAGCACTTGCACCGTGTAGGCGAACCCTGCCTTCGGCCCCAGCTCGGCCAGAATGCCTCGCAAGGAAGCTTCAGCCAGGCGCCCGGTGATGAAATGGATGTGGTCTTGCGGCATTGGATGTTATGAGGCTGGAGACTCCGAGGCTGAAGTCACCGGCCCGCGGGCAAGCTGCGAGTGATTGAATCCGCCGTTGACCGGCAGGATCTGGCCATGAATGAACTTGGCCGCCGGCGAAGCCAAAAAGACCGCCGCCGCGGCGACATCCTCCGCGGTGCCCCATCGTCCCAACTGCGATTCGCCGGTCGCCCTCGCCTCCCAGTACTTGGAGGTCGATTCACCCCACTTGGTTTTGATCCACCCGGGGGCGATTGCGTTCACGCGGACCTCCGGAGAGAGCGACTTGGCGAGACTCCGGGTAAAGGCCATCACGGCCCCTTTCACCGCGGTGAACATCTCGCCGCTGTCTCCCTCCATGCCGTGGTCCGCCTGATCCCAACCGAGCGTCACGATGCTTCCCCTGCCTGAGGTTTTCATTCGCTTGCCCAGATTCCGGCAGATTCGCATCGTGGCGACCAAATCGACTTCCAGCAAATGCTGAAGCTTCGTCTCGAAGTCCCACTCGGCGGCCTGACCGGTTAAGACATCCAACCCAGCGGCGTGGACGAAGATGTCGACCTTTCCCCGCCAAGCCCAGGCCTGCTCGCAGAATCGGTCTTGAGCCCCGGTATCGTGGAAATCGGCGACTTGGTAGCTTGTTTCCCGGCCTAGTCTGCGGATTTCGGCGGAGGTTTGCTCGGCGTGGGCCTGTCGACTCCCGGTATGGACCAGGACCGCGGCCCCAGCCTGGGCCAACTGGAGGGCAATTGCCTTGCCGATTCCACTGCCTGACCCGGTCACCACGGCGACCGAATCAGCCAAACAAAAATGATTGGTTTGCATCCGCCTTGGCCACTCCGCCAAAGGTATACTTGCGGGACATTCGTTCGCGGGAAGCCGCTTCGCACAATGCGTAGGGATCGCACGTAACACGAGATAACACTTGGTGTTGTAGCCCATGAGACGACTTGTCACAAGTTGGTCTCGCCCTCTGTCCAACCCGGCCAGCCCATGCTTCAAACCTTGTATCGACGCCTTTCCACCACCGCCTTTGTGTTCCGTGGTTATAACACCACCAACTTGGGCCGCACGCCGGAACTGCTTGCGCACCCACGGTACGGGGCGGTCACTGCCCACTGGCTCACCCAGTGTGGCGAGATCGCGTCGGAGGTCTTGGGCCGTAAGATCGATTTAATCCATCGGGTCCGGAACCAGGAGGAGACCGATATCTCGACCTATGCGGACGCCGTGGCGTTGATCATCGCCGTGGAACTGGCCCACCTGGAGATTCTGCGGCAGCAGTTTCACCTCGACTTCCATAAGGCCCAATACGCCATCGGATACAGCCTAGGGGAATTGGCGGCCTTGGTCGCCGCCGGGAGTCTCTCGGTTGAAGACGCCCTAAAAATTCCGCTGGAACTAGCGGAGGACTGCGCCTCGCTTGCGCCCCACTGCACCTTGGCGGTCCTCTTTTCCCGCAAACAGCCGCTCGATGCCCAGCAGGTTCTCCACGCTTGCCAAGAGATCGGTTCGCAGACTGGCAAATTGGTGGGGATTTCGTCGGTGTTGTCCCCTAACTCAGTGATTGTGATCGGCGAGGATGAGACTGCATCAATGCTTCACCAACTACTCAACGAGCGAACCAAGGACCGGCTCTACCTCAAGAAAAGCCCGGATCAGTGGCCACCGATGCACACGCCGATCGTGTGGAGAAAAAACATCCCGAGTCGCGCGGGCATCTTGATGAACGCGATGCAGAGCGGCCTGACCGCCCCGTCGCCCCCGGTTTTGTCAATGGTTACCGGCAAATGTTCCTACACCGACACCAACGTCCGCGAGACAATCCACCGCTGGGTCGATCAGCCGCAGCGATTGTGGGATGTCGTCTACGAGACCCTGCGGACTGGGACCGAGACGATTGTCCATCTCGGCCCGCAGCCCAATATCGTGCCGGCGACCTATCGCCGCTTAGCCGAAAACGTGGAAGTTCAAACCCGCGGCAGCCTGGGAACCCGAACCTTGGCCACCTTCGTGAATCGTCCCTGGGTCAAATCGCTGTTGCCGGCCCGGACCTATTTACTCAGGGCCCCGGCCATCAAGCAGGTGATTTTGGAAGACTGGCTGCTGGAACAGGAGCCGTAGTGCTACGTTGCATAGAAAATTTTGGGTGGCCGGGTGCCATGCCCACGCCCGTAAAGCGTGGGCATGAGACACGCGAGTTGATTTTGTCTTTTCTGGGAAGTCGGGACGCCGTCTCGGGTTCCATCAGGCGGCATTGCCATTGGAAAACAGACCCGCCAAAGCATGCCCTCGTTGGAGGGCGTGGGCATGGCACCCGGAACCAAGCACCAGGAACCAGGAACCAAGCTTTCATTTTGCATTTTTCATTCTCCAATACTCATTAATCATTCAAAGCGGAGCAGCGCGAGCTGCCCGGTGAAGTGCGAGAGGATGCTGCCTCTTCCAGGAACTTAGGATGCCCTCTCTGCCACTCATCAGCTTGTCCAGTAAGTGGGAGCTACCAAAACGTTCAAAGGATGACCACGAATACGGGGAGAGGTTTTGTGGGTGCATTCAATTCTTGGTTGCTTTTCGTGCTACTAACGATCGTTTTCTTCTCCGCCCGCGAAGATTTTTCGCGGCGAGTTTCGTAACGTCTTTGTTGCTCGCTCTTTGCGCGGAAAGGATCGCGTGAGAGAACCGCGAAGCTTGGCAGCCCAGTAGTGCGAAATGGGATTGAAACGCAGAGGCGCTGAGTCCGCAGAGGGAGTCTTTCCACGCAGGTTACGTCTCTGCGATCTCCGCGCCTCCGCGTTTCAAACCTGCGATTTGAATCGCTCGAAGGATGATTTTATCAACCACGAATGACACGAATCACACGAATAGCCACCCAGAATTGAAAGCACCCCAAAACGTCTTCCCGTATTCGTGTCATTCGTGGTTAAAAAAGAGAAAGATCTAACCACGGATAAGACAGAAGGGGGCAGAGCGAATGGAATCTTCACCGGTCCACCGTAGGTGAGGGTTTGGGTTGTCCGAGCTTGGCCGCTTTGGTGGTTGATGATGAGGGTTGCCAGTAGATAATCAACCCGCCAAAGCATGCCCACGTTGGAGGGCGTGGGCATGGCACCCGATGACGTATCTGTTGAGTGCGCCCCGTAAACTCTGGATGGACGGACCACTAATTCGCGACTGGGTCGACGCCGTCGTGCTCCCCTTTGACCCGTTCGCCCATTTGCTTTCCGTCCGGGCTGTAATGTTCCAGTAGGACATTGATCACCGACCCGATCAGGATCACCAATCCGGCCATGTACAGCCAGAGCATAAGGATAATCACCGCTCCGATGCTGCCGTAGGTCGCGTTGTAATCGGCGAAATTCCGGGTATAAGCGGCGAAAGCGAGCGACGCGAGGATCATCAGCGTCGATCCGAAGAGACTACCCACCGTGATGAACTTGAATTTTTGCTTCACGTTCGGGGCGAAGTAGTAGATGATCGCAAAGCCCAACAGCATCCCGATGATGACAATGATCCACCGCAGGACCCCGAAGATCGTGACCATCACCTCCGGCAGGCCGAAAAACTCTCCCGCCCAAGCCTCAATGTAGCCTCCCAAAACGACGAGGGAAAACGCACCCAAAACCAGCACACCAAACAGCAGACTCAGCAACAGGGCCAAAAAACGTCCCCACAAAAAGCTCCGAGCCTCGGTTACCTTGTACGTGATATTGAGCTGCTGCATGATCGCATACATTCCGGTCGTGGCGGCCCAGATGGTTCCCAAGAGGCCAAACGATAAGAGCCCCCCTCGCCTTTGGCTGGTGACCTCCTCGACCACTCCTTCAACCAAGCCGTACGCCTCGGGCGGCAAGGCAGTCCCCAGGACATCCATAATCGCCGAATCCAAGTCGTCGACGGGCAAGTAGGGGATCGCGGTCATCAGCAAAATCAGGGTCGGAAAGATGGCCAGCGTTAAATAAAACGCCAAGGCCGCCGCCCCGTTAAAGACATTATCACTACTAACCTGCACGTAAAGGTCCCACAGAAATTTCTTCGCCGAAACGCCGTAAATCATTGCAGGCTCCTACCGGGATATCACGCACCGAAGGCCATCTCAGATCGCCTCGGTGTATGCCATTGGTACCATTGTTTAAACCGTGCCGCCCCCCGGCGAAACCTGCGCTGCCAATTTTAGCGCGGCGGTCCGATCTGTCTAGTGACCAGCTCTCACCAGGGGATGAGTTCAATTACAAAGAGTCGGAGGTCCGGAAGAGATGGCCGCGGCCCCTGTAATTGTACTTATCCCCGTGCCTGTTTGGCGAGTGAGCCAGACGGTACGCTTGGTTTCTGGGTGGATCTTCTAGGATTCTAAAACTGAGAATGGGGCGTTTAAGAAGGGGATAAGTTCAATTACGGGTACCGCGGATTAGGGTTCTAAGCCGCCGACTCTTTGTAATTGAACTCATCCCCGTTCACTCCCCGCAGGTCAAAAGGTCCACTCCAAACCGGAATAGATTGCGGCGCTCGCGGTGTTGAATCCGGTGATCTCTTCGTATTGCTGGTTGAAGATGTTTTCGCCCCGGTAGTACCAGCGGAGGTTATCACGTAGCCACAGGTCGCCGTAGATATCGAATACTACGTAGTCGTCCAGGACCACCGAGCCGTCTCGGGCGTCGAGTCGGCTGCCGACATAGCGCCCGGCCAAGGTCACACCACCGAGATCCCGGCCGTTGAGCCCTCCCCGAATCCGGCGCGAGATTCCCAAGGCACCCTTATTGCGTGGCCGACGGACCAGTTGCTCTCCGGTGTCTCCATCGCGGGTATCGGTCCGCGTGTAGGATCCCCAGGCGGACCAATCGTCGGTCAGCAATACGTTGCCGGTTAGCTCCACACCATGGGCCTTAGCCTCGCCGATATTTTCCAGGATGAAATTGACCGGGTCGAACAGGATTAAATTGTCGATGTCGTTGCGAAAGTAGGTCGCACCGAGCAGGACATTATCTCCCAGCACCGATTGATCGATCCCATATTCCCAGCCCCGGCTGGTTTCCGGTCGTAGGTCCGGATTGCCGAAGGGGAACAAGTTTTCCGCCAGGGCAGGGGCCCGGAATCCGGTTCCCAGGCTGCCACGGATTCGGGTCCCCGTTTCCTGAATCTCATAGGCCGCGGTGGTCCGGTAGGTGGAGTAGTTGCCCGCTTGGCTGTTGTCGTCCCAGCGGACCCCGGCGGTCAGGTGCAACCGCTCAAATAGCGTTAGCTGATCCTGGATAAACAGGCCGGTCTGATTCTGAGTGGCGTAATCCGCCGGGCCCGGGGCGTAAAAGGCGTCGGCCTCTTCGTTCCAATGCTCCGTTCCGAATGTCATGACGTGATTCTCGGCCAGCATCGCGTTGGCCTGATAGGTCATCCGGCGAGTCGCTCCCTCGAACGTGCTGGGGAAGATTTCGTCGGTGTCTTCCCGGTTGTAATTGACGTAGTCGAAGGCCAATTCATGCACGAGATAGCCATCGAGCGAATTCGCCCGCAGCATCACGCGGTTGAAAAAGCTATCGGTTAGGTTCAACCGATTCGGATTGTCGGTCGGCGGTTGGCCAAGCGAGAACGAGGCATCGTCCACTTCGGCACGAGCGTCGAGATAGCGGAACCGATAAACCACCTCCAGGTCGTCGGTAATCCGCGCCCCAAAGTTGCCGGTCACGGTCCCCAGATCGTAGCCATCCTTTTCCGGGCCGACCGCGGCGGCGGAAAATCCCTCGGTTTGGAGCCAGCTCCCGGCGACCGAATAGTCCACCAGGTCGTTCCCACCGGAGACCCGGATGGCCTCGCGATGCGTTCCGTAGGCACCACCCTCCGCCTGAACACTCCCACCTAACGGACCTTCGCCCCGCTTGGTAATGATGTTGATCACGCCGCCAATCGCCTCAGAGCCATACAGCAGACTTTGCGGCCCTTGCAGCACTTCAATCCGCTCGACGTTATCGAGCGCGAAGTTGGCCGCGTCAAAACCTCGGCTGGGGCCACTCGGGTCGTTGATCGGAATGCCGTCGACCATCACCTTGGTGTGCTGCGAATTGGCACCCCGCAGGAAGATCGACTGTTGCCCTCCAGGCGGTCCGGCGGCCACGACATCCACCCCCGGGACCTGCCGCAGCAGGTCGGACATATTTCGGGCACCGCTCTCGCGGATTTCCTGAGGGCCGATCACCCGCACAGTGCCGCCAAACCGACGGGCGGGTTGGGGCGTGGCGGTTGGTGTGACCAGTTCGGTCGTGTCGAACGGGGTGGTGTCGGTCCCTTCCCCTTCATCAGGATCACCGGTGACGATGATCGGTGGTAGCGTCGGCTCCAGGTCTTCCTGATCTTCTGTCGGCGGAGGTTCCTGTTGGAGCGATGTGCGAGTGGGCTCGGACGACGGAATCGTCGAGGTGGGTGGCTGGGCCTGGGCTGCGAGCGGCAGTCCTAGGATCGCCACCACGAGGGCCAGCCGGTGGATTGGCTGACCAAAGGTCATGGTGCGTTTCACGATGTCTCTTTCCATCCCTCGTGGAAATGTACGAATAGTTACCAGTTCCCGGATGGATATCCTGACTTCGATTCAACCTTCCGCCACCCTTCCCGCCGCCGAAAAGATAATTCGGCTCGCAGTGGTATGTGACGGTCGTCCTCGTTACAGTCGCGGGGCGGTGGGAGACTTGCACTCCACTTCCCCATCACGGGAACCACAATGACGCGTCCACGTCACGTTCTCCCATGCATTGGCGCATCGATTACGTGTCGTACCGGATAGATCGGTTATTAGAGAGGGTAAGAGTGGGAGGTTTGGCGGGGAAATTCAGGATACTCCGCCAGTTGAATCCACTTTCGTAGAGTAATCGGTACAACCGGTACAAACTACCAATCCGGGTGCCATGCCCACGCCCTCCAACGTGGGCATGAGAAGTGTGATATGATCCTGACTCTTTCGGGAAGTGAGCGCCACGCGTATTATCAAAATGGTCGCACCGTTAGTGGCGAACCGAAACACCCCATGACACGCCTGACCGGTGATGGTGATGGCGCGGATGGCGGTAATAGCGGCGGGGCGGCCCGTAATAATAGGGTCCCCACGGTCCGGGGCCGTAGTGGTGCTCTTCCACGATCACATGTCGCGGCGGAGCCGAGGCGACCTGCTGGACCGGCGGAGGATTTTGCATGACGGCTAGAACCGGATCGGAGACGCCCCCGTTTTTCAGGTAGATCAGGTCTTGCGCGGTAGGGGATTGGGCCATCCCGTGATACCGGATGTGCGTGATGATGACTTGATCACCCAGCCCGGCCCGAGTCATGGCGACGACGTCGTCGTAGGTGGTTTGGCCCTGCACCTGACGCCCCAATCGATCTTCGATCAAAGCGCGATTCCGGGCCTCGGTTTCATCCATTCCTTGCCCGACAGCCGAACCGGCCACCGCGCCGACGATGCCACCCAGCGCGGCTCCGCCGAGCGAGCTTCCGCCGGATGCGTTGCCAATCGCGGCGCCCGCGATCGCGCCGGTTCCGGCACCCACCATCGCGAGCTGATCCTGGTGATAGGGCGACCGACATCCGGACAGGCCGAGACTTAGGGCACAAATCGCAAGCGTGACAGAAAGCGAAAGCCGCATTTGAAATCATCCTTTATGGCCGTTGAGGGCACCGGTCTCCAACCAGCGCCCTAGGCAGCCCGGGTCCTTGGGCTACAGCAGGGGCATATCATGGCAAAAATTGCCGTTGTGGGTCAAGAGAACCCGCGGCGGTTTCCGAAGGGATTTGCCGCTTAATTCGCGTTCAGATCAGTCTTGTCCGCGGGGGGCTTCGCCCCGGCCCCCTTGGCGGCGTCGAATTCCTTCCACTTCAAAAAGGCTTCGTCGCGAGCCGCCTCCGACGAAAAACCAATCGTGCGATACACAAACAAGTGCGTCGGGTCGGAATCGATTTGCGGGAACCCAAACTGCCGCGGATCGTGACCCGTCAGGTGAATATCAACCGCCAAGGCGACATCCCGTAACTGAGTGCTGTACGATTCGTGATCGTTTCCAGGTAGGTATTGGACAATCCGATGATGGCGGTCGAAATATTCTCGAATGATCGGGCGGTGCTCTTTATTGCCCAACTTGCCAATCGCCAACAGGCCAAACACCAGATAGTTGTTTTGGTCAACATCGAGAAAATCGGTGCCAGAGGCCCTTAGGACCGAAGTCGCCAGCGGCACGCCACTTTCCAGGTTTTCCTGCAGGCAGAGATTGAGGATCGCGTGCCGGACCCTGGCCGAGAGGTTTCGATTCTCAGTCGAGCGAAGCACCCAATGGTTCAGCACGCCTCGAATTGAACGACTGGATTCATGGCTCACCAACGACTGGCTCAACGTCGGGGCCGTTAGGACGTACTGCAATTCTTCGTTGGCAGGCCCTGTTAAATGGATCTCTGGATGAGACGTCGCAAACAGCATTGCCATGACATTGCCAATACTGAGCGATTGGTTTTCCGCGTAAATCTGATATTTCAGCTCCGCCGCCCGCAGAAAAATGGCGTAATCGGCCTGCTGAGGTGACTTCTCGGAGATCTCCACGATCTCCCATTCCGCCTGGAGCATTTCCGCGAAGAGGCGGCGATCCTCCGGACCATCGCCAATCAGCTTACGAAAGCGGTCCCAGCCAGGGATTTGGACCTCTCGACCGGCAATGAGCCCCTTGATGTCACTCCGCTGGATTTCCTCTTTTAGAAGTTCCAATGTTGCCGTGGCCCGCCGCTGGATTTCCGGGTCGGGGCTGCGGCAGGCGCGTTCGACTTCTTCGAACGCGGCATGTCGCGACGCGATTAAGCGTTGTTGGGCCAATTCCCGCGTGGCGAATTCCGGAGCCCCTAGGTCTCGGATCAACTGCGGAATCGTGGCCTGTTGCCCGGGGGTGTCTCCACCTTCGCCTTGCTGAGAAAACGCGCTGGTATGGGCCAATGCCCAACACGCGAAAATCAATATCGTTGATTGTATAAATAGCCGGGAACTCATGTCGTACCCGCCCAAGGCGGACCTAAATGATAAATGAACGCAATAGTCCGCTTATCTTACTCCCACCGGTGGGTGGCTGTCCATCTTGGGGCGATTTTGATCAGGCATTCGCCTTACGGGGTATTCAAAGGAGTTTGGGAAACGCGATCACTTCGGCGTCGTAGTCGCTTGAAGCGAGTTGCGGGGCCATTTCATACAGGAGACGTTGCGCGATTTCGCGATCGGAATGCTCTTCGGTATCTCCGAACTCCGCATCCGCGAAACGATCTTTTTGACCCGCCAAGAGGATGGTGTCGCCCGTCTCCGCTTGAGAGATCGCCCACCGAATCGCCTCGCTCCGGGTGGGGATAATATGGGCCTTGGCCGGCTTGGCGAAACCATCTAGCAGATCATGCACGATCTCTAGCGGACTTTCGTGGGCCTGCCCGGATGAGGTGAGCAGGGCGACATCCGCTCCTTTTTCGATGACCCGGCCGAGCATCGGACGCCGATCGCCGTCTCCCCCGTGATCCGCACCATAGACACAAATCACACGACCATGGGTAACCCGCCGGAGGGCCTTCAAGGCCATCGCCAGCCCATCGTGTGTGGTGGCCTGATCGACAAACACGCCAAATGGTTGCCCGCATTCAATCCGCTGCATGCGGCTAGGGAGCGACTGAACGGATTCCAGCCCACGGACAATCGTTTGCAGGGGAATCCCGTATACCAGCCCGACCGCAGTGGCGGTTAGACAGTTGTAAATGTGTTGATCGCCGATCATTCGCGTACACACGACGGCCGATTCGCCACCGGCGGAAATTAAAAACGTCTGCTCCGACTTATGCCGCTCCACTACCGAAGCGGTGATCTCCCCCACGCCATGCATCGCAATCGACAGCGACGGCAATGAAAAACCTTCCATCAGGCGATTGCTGGTGGGATCGTCCGCGTTGAACACCGCGAACCCGGTATCGCGGAGGTAATGCAGGACTTTTTGCTTGGCCTTAAAATAGTTACGCGCCGAACCATGAAAATTGGTGTGGTTTTGCCGGATGTTGGTAATCGCCACCGCGTCCAACTCGATCCCGGCCAAATCATCCAGCGCCAAAGCCTGGCTGGAGACTTCCAGCACGGCGTGGCTACAGCCATTGAATCGCATTCGGCTCAGTAAATCGGCCTGAATGGCCGCGCCGGGAGTTGTGCAGTTCCACCGCTGTTGGTCGTAGCCGTTGTCATAACCGAAGCTCGAAGATGAACCGACCTTAGCGCCCGCTTCCTCCAACACCGCCTTGATCAGGGCACAAACGGTCGTTTTGCCGTTGGTGCCGGTCACTCCAATGACCTTTACATCCTGCGAGGGGTGGTCCGCCAAGGCGTGGCAGATTTTGCCGTAGGCTTCCCGACTATTCTTTACCACGCAGGAAGGTTGATTGATCGGAAGTCGACGCTCGGAAAGAATGGCACTCGCGCCACGCTGCAGGGCATCCATGATGAAATCATGACCATCGTTATCTAAGCCGGCGATGGCGGCAAACAAATCGCCAGGCAAACATCGCTGAGAATCCGCCGAATAGGAGCGAACCCGGATATCCTGGGCACCAAAAAACTTGGCCTCGGGAAGTAATTCCCGGAGAGAAATTCCCTCGTTGAGTGTCGAGCGACTGGTCATTTGATGGCCTCCATGCCATATGCCTCAGTAATTGAGGAACCATTAAAATCTCGGATCCGTCCAAGATTAATCTACGCATTCAACCGGGTGCGGTTCTCCGGCGAGTGCGGAATGCGTAAAATCGATTCCCTCAGGGCCACAGCAATTTGTGCGAAATCGACTCAAGAGTCAAGCCTGTTTGTCCGACACGGCTGATTTTTGAGGTCGAGGTGACCCACACCCGCTGTGTCACTTTTTGCCGCGTTACACTTTCCGGATGCGGAAGTTTCCAGGTATGCCTCAAACCGATTTCGACCTCGACCAACTCGCCGCCTATCTCCATTTGACACCGCCGCAGGTCGAAAAGCTCGCGGGGCGGGGCACCATTCCGGGGCGTAAGGTCTCTGGAAAGTGGAAATTTAGCAAGGCGGATGTCCATATCTGGCTGGAATCGCGGATTGGACTCTCCGATGACGCCGAGCTAGCAAAGGTGGAAGATGTCCTCCAGCGCCAGGTCCGAATCGTCGAAGAGGAAATCACCATCAGCGACCTCCTGCGGGTCGAAACCATCAAGGTGCCGCTCCGTAGCAAGTCTCCCAAAAAAATCGTAGGAGAAATTTGCGAATTAGCGACGGTCGCCGGAGTGCTGTGGGACCCTGAGAAAATGACCGAGGCGGTCCTGGCCCGAGAAAGCTTGCACTCCACGGCGCTCGACAACGGGGTCGCAATGCTCCATCCACGTCGACCAATGCCAGGGATTCTGGCAGAAGGCTTTTTGGCCCTGGGGCGCAGCTATCAAGGGATTCCGTTCGGTGGCAGTCGCGGGATTTTGACCGATGTCTTTTTCCTGATCGGTTCGACCGACGACCGCTCCCACCTCCGAACGCTCGCCCGGCTGAGCCGGATTATTAGCAATTCCAACGTGCTCGCGGAGATCCGTGAGACTGAGGACCCCGAGAAAATTTTGGCCTCGATCCGCGACCGAGAGGAAGATTTTTAGGTGGTTTTCCCCCTGAATCGCATTCACGGCCTGATGGTCGCCGTGGGGGAAATTGATCGCCCCGAGTTCTCCGGTTTGGCACCGTATTGGGAGCAGCACGCCAATTCGTGGGAAATCTTCCCGACGTTGGCGGCCCTGGGAGATTGGGAGGCCGAGGCGAACGAGGTGCCCCGCGTCGTTCTGCTTTTGTCGGCCCGGCCTGATCAGTTCGATCCGCGGGAAATTGTCGCCCTCCGGCGACGGGCACCGCTGGCCCAGATCTTTAGCCTGGAAGGTCCTTGGTGTGCCGGAGCGGGTAGAACGGCCCAATTGCCGGCTGGTGTCCAGCGGATGGCTTGGCACCAATGGCCCTATCGCCTAGTCCGGATGCTCCAGCCTCCCTCACGCCCGCCAAACCCCGTCACCTCGACCGAGCTAGAGCAAATACTTGCCCAGTGTCCCTTGGCGGTTTCGGTGGAAGAACCTCCCTCGCGACCGACGATCCTAATTTCCGCCCCGCGACTGGACGACTTCGAGCCGATCGCCACCTCTTGCGGTGAGCTCGGTTACCAGGGGATTTGGTACGAACAAACCGCCGAAAACCCACCAAAAGCCGAGACAGCCCTCTGGGTGGGGGCCAGCCTACGTGCCACACCACGCCGCGATCCGGCCGACTTTGCCCGGCAAGTTGCTCCGGCGAGGATCGTTTGGAGCCTTGAATTGATCCAAGTGCACGACTTTGCCACGGTGCAAGGGGGGGAGCGCTCGACGATCGTCTCTCGGCCGGGGCTCGTGGAAGATCTGCGGTTTGTGCTGAACTATCCAATCTCGCCTGCCGTGATCGATCAAGTCCCCTTGATTCCGCGGTAATCCCCTTAAGTGATTTACGGCTCTCGCGGTTTGCAGCTATCGCCAATCTGGCTCTGGCAGGCTAGGATGGAGGGGCCTTTGGCTTGGTTTTCCGGGCCATACTTTCTGAAGCGACCGACCGAACCCCTATTTGCCAACATCTGGCGGACGTCCATACCTGAGCCTTATGACCAATTTGCCCATTATCGATGCCCCGAGCGTCGCACCTCCGCAGTCTTCGACATCGCAGTCCACGGCACAGGCCGAACCGGCGATCGGGCTAGATCGCTCCCGGGGAACTTACAGCTTCATCAGTCTCGGCTGCCCCAAGAATCTGGTCGATAGCGAACGGATGCTCGGGCTGTTGCAAATTGAAGGCTACAAGTTGGTTCAGGAACCGGTCGGGGCCGATTTCGTGGTGGTCAACACCTGCGGCTTCATCGAACGGGCCCGGGACGAGTCGTTCGCCGCGATCCATGAAATGTTGGACCTGAAACGGCAGGGCAAGCTGAAAGGGGTGATCGTCTCCGGATGCTTGGCCGAACGGCAGAAGGAATCGCTTCTGGAGACCTGCCCCGAGATCGATCAGGTGGTGGGTGTGTTTGGCCGGGAAGAGATCACCAAGGTGGCGGATCGCCTGGTAGGACGCCTGGAAGAGCAGCGGACCGTGTTCCGTCCCGCGCCGGTCAATGCCCAAATCGACCGCCAGCGCCTCCGGATTACCCCCAAGCATTTCGCCTACCTGAAGATCTCCGAGGGGTGCGATCGCCTCTGCACCTTCTGCGCGATTCCCAAGATGCGGGGCAAGCATGTCACCAAGCCGATCGAGGAAGTGATCCTCGAAGCGAAAGAACTGGCCGCCGACGGGGTCCGCGAGTTGATCGTCGTGGCCCAGGACACCACCTACTACGGCATGGACCTGTACGGCGAAACTCGGCTCAAGGAATTGCTGGTAGAGCTTAATAAGGTCGAGGGGATCGAGTGGATTCGCCTGATGTACTTCTACCCGATGTACGTCACCACCGAACTGCTGGAAACGATCGCCCAGTGCGAGAAGATCGTCCCCTACGTCGACATTCCGCTCCAGCACATCAACGACACAATGCTCCGGCGAATGGCTCGCCGGGTGACGCGTGACCAGACCGAGAAGATGATCGCCGAGATGCGGCGGGTCATCCCGGACCTGGCGATCCGCACCACCTTCATCACCGGCTTCCCCGGCGAGACCGAAGCCCAAGTCGACGAGCTGGCGGAGTTCATCGCCGAGCAAAAATTCGAACGGGTCGGCGTCTTCACCTACTCGCTTGAAGAAGGCACCCCGGCCGTCAATCTGGAAGAACATCTTCCCGAAGAGGTCAAGGATGCCCGCCGCGATCGCTTGATGGAGGTCCAGCAGGAGGTCGTTTTTGGCCATAACCAGGCCCAGGTCGGCCGGACCATCGATGTAATCATCGACCAACAAGTGCCGGGCGAGAAAACCGCTTGGATCGGTCGATCCAAGGCGGATGCCCCGGATGTCGATTGCGTGGTTTACGTCACCGGCGATCAAATCAAACCGGGCGATATCGTTCCGACCGAGATCGTATTGAGCAAGAATTACGACCTGATCGGCGTCGCCGTCGGCCCTTCCCGTTGAGCCGGTCCCGTTTCGCGAACCCTCACCCTCGGGATGCCCACGATGAGCTCCTCGTCCTCCAGCGAACTGGAAATCTGGAACGTCCCGAACGTCATCACGATGAGCCGCTTCGGGCTCTCGATCCTGGTATTTATTCTGTTGCCCCTGCAATTGGTTTGGGCCACCTGGCTGGCGCTGGCGGTGTTTATCGTGGCGGTCTCGACCGACTGGATGGATGGTTACTGGGCCCGAAAATATAACCAAGTCACTAAGTTCGGCCGGATCTTGGATCCGTTTGTCGATAAGATCATCATCTGCGGCACGTTTATCTTCCTGGCCGCGGAACCCGCCTCGGGGATCGTCCCGTGGATGGCAGTGGTGGTCGTCGGCCGCGAGTTGTTAGTGACCGTGCTGCGAAGTTTCGTCGAACAGCATGGAGGAGATTTCTCCGCCAACTGGACCGGCAAATGGAAGATGGTGCTCCAGTGCGTGGCGGCCTGCGCCAGCATGGTTGCCTTGGGTCTGCGGCCCGAGCTGGCGACAACCTCGTGGTATGGGGCCGCGGGGGTCGAGCCGATGTGGCTGGCCATCCTACTACTCGCGAGTGTCTGGGGGGCGGTTTTGTTGACCATCCATTCCGGATGGATTTATGTCGTCGACGCCGCTCGGCTGATCCGGGGTGGTTTAGCCGGTTAATTTGCCTCGGAGGGATATCGCGTGGACCAAGAGGCTAGCCTGCCGCAAACAATTGTGTCGATCGGGCTCTTTCTTTACTTCGCCACGGTGTTGGTCGTCTCGTTTCGTGGTTGGTGGGCCGCGTATCACCGTCTGCGGAGCGGCGAGCCGCTGCTCCCGCTGCGAGAAACCATTCCGGCCACGTGGGGCTTGGCCGACATCCTGGGTGGTGTCTTTCTGATTGCGGTGCTGATCGCCGTCTGCCAGGCGGCGATGATGCTCCTGATGGGCGTCGCGATTCCTACCGATGCCGAGTCCGCCAACCAAACCCAAAGTTCCGCCGCGATGTGGGGCTTCGTGATTGCCGAGGTCCTTGGATGCCTTTTGCTTGCCGGGGGCATCTGGCTTCGCGGGGGTGGTGCGCGGTTTGTGGGACCGGACGATTCCCAGATCCTGAGCGATATCCGCCTGGGCCTGATCGCCTTTTGCATGCTGAGCGTTCCGGTGATGATCATCCAGGTCCTCACCGCCTTGGTTTGGCCGTACGAGCACCCGTTGATCGACATGCTGGTGGAATCGCGGGACCTGACGATCATCGTGCCGCTGGTCGTCTCCGCGGCGATCGTCGCCCCCTTAGCTGAAGAGTTTTTCTTCCGGATGCTGTTTCAAGGTTGGATGGACGATGTCTCCAACGGCCGACTCCGTACGCCTCTGCATGTGCTGGTAGGAACCTTTTGGCCCGGCAAGGAAACCTCGCCCGAGCCGCCGGAGGTTTTTTCCGCTGAGGAAGAGGCGGAGGATTGGGTTTCGGCGGAAGTGGTGGAAAGTGGCAATCCGTTTCAATCTCCGACGCCCGCCTCTTACCAAGAGGTGGAATCGGACGCCTCGGGGGAGTCTAGCAACGCACCGATATCCTGGATCATCCCGATCATCCTCAGCTCGCTGTTATTCGCAGTGATGCACTTAGGGCAGGGTGCCGCGCCGATTCCCCTCTTCTTTCTGTCCCTGGGGCTCGGATATCTCTATCAACGCACTCGCTGCCTCACCGCCTGCATCGTGGTCCACGCAATGCTCAACGGGCAATCGATGGTGCTGCTACTGGTGAAGATGTTTGTGCTGCCGGATATGGATGTGTAGCTATAAAGCGCTCGGGTGCCACGCTTGGTTGGTGTCCGCGGGCCATTGTTAAAACCTACGGTGGATCGTGCCCGCCACGGCAAAACGGGTTGCACCGAACAATCCGCCAGGCCCCTCGCAACGATCCCGACAACGGGCCGTACTTCCGCACCGCCTGGATGTAGTAGTGGCTGCAAGTCGGGTTATAGATGCACTGTCGGCCAAAGATCGGGCTGAGCAGGTATTGGTATACCCGCACGCAGCCGATGAGAATCCGGGAGGTGAGCGCCATCAGCGCGTCGTACAGAAAGATCATCACGATTCTCGCCGTGGTGGATTTCGCGACTCCAACTTCCGAGTTGCCCGTCGAGCCAGCGAGTGGATCCCCTTTTGGACCTGGAGCAAATGAGGTGGCTCCTTCGTCTGCGGTAATACCACTAAGTCGATGCCGGGTGGTAAGGCGGAACGAATCAGACGAAACGCCTCGCGAATCATCCGCTTCCAGCGGTTTCGCGCCACCGCGTTGCCCACTTTTTTGCCGGAAACAACCATTCCCAAGCGGGGATGATCCAACCCATTCCGCTCGGCGTAAACCACCAGCGTCCCATCTCCAGCGGAACAGCGACTCCGGAAGATTAAGTCGTACTCCTCCTTCCGACGGACCAGCATCCGCTTCGGCAGGCTGAAATCAGGTCGGCCGGGGTCGTCGTTCACGTGCGGCCCTACCAAACTAGCACTTGCCGAGGGTTGTGGTCTTGCAAGTCTTGGTCTTCTTCAATCCGCTGCTTTAGCTCGTCACTGATGGTATCGGGGAGTACGATTTGAACCTCCGCGAAGATATCACCAGGTTCGCTTTCCGGAGACTTGATGCCTTGTCCCCGAATCCGTAGACGTTTACCACTCGACGTGCCGGGTGGAATTTTGAGGTGGATTCCGCCAGAAGGGGTCGGGACTTCAATCGTCCCTCCCAAGATCGCCTCCGAGAGCGAGATCGGCACACGAACCTCCAGGTTGTTACCCTTGCGCGTAAAAAACTTGTGTGGTTGGATGTGGATCAAAATCAACAGGTCACCTGCTGGACCTCCATTGGGGCTTTGTTCCCCTTGGCCGCGGAGTCGGATCCGCTTGCCGTCCTCGATTCCCGGTGGAATCTTGGCCGTAATTCGCTCGCTGTTGCCACTGGGGCGGTGGACATTGAGCTGAACCTCGCCCCCCTCAATCGCGGTCTTGAAGGGGACCGAGACCTCATGTTGGACATCCGCCCCACGCTGCGGCGCGCGGCGTTGGCGGGGACCGCGAGTCGCTCCACCACCGCCGCCGGTGAATTGCCGGAAGATATCCGAGAAATCGGCCCCTCCATCGCCACCACCTTGACCGAAGATATCGCCGAAATCGAACTCCTGGAAGTTTTCAGGCCCGCGCCGCTGACGTCCGGGGCCACCTTGCGGACCGGCTGAGAAATTCTCGAAGCCAGCTCCAAATTGATCGTACTTCTTCCGCTTTTCCGCGTCTCCCAGGACATCGTACGCGTTCTGAACCTCTTTGAATTTTTCCTTGGCCTTCAGGTCGTCCGGGTTCAAGTCGGGATGGTACTTCTGGGCCAGCTTCTTGTACGCCTTGCGGAGGGCCTCCGGAGTGACATTCCGGTCTACGCCCAGCGTCTTGTAATAGTCTTCAGCCATGAGCCTCAGCGCTTGCCATTCGATTGATTAAATTGCCGATTCCAGCCCTCACCTGCCGGGGTGAATTTTTTCTGCCTGAGCAAGGCACAAGTCGGCCCGTCCCATTGGCTGGATCTTGGGACGCGCCGCGCGATGTAAGCTATTCTACGGTAGGAGGAAGGAGGAGGTGGAGAGGGGTACCAACCCGCTTTTTCCGATTAATGGGCTTCCAGCGAATAAATCGATTTTACCTCGGGCGGAGAATGATGACATTAACCACCCTACCACGTCCGCGGCTTACCATTCGGCTGATGGTCGGCATTTTGTCCCTGGCGTTCTGGGGGCTTCAAGACCGATCAAGCGAAGCCGCAAACGCCGTTTACGAGCTGAAGGTCGTAGATGCCGAGACCGGTTTGCCCCGTTCCGCCCGGATTCAAGTGAAGGATAGCCGCGACCGCGTGCGGAAGGTTCGGGGTGCCCTCAATCTCGACGGATTTGCCTACTTCACCGGCGGAATCGTCTTGGAGCTGGCCCCCGGCAGCTACAAGTTTCACCTCGATGCCGGGCTGGAGTATCCGTTCCAGGACGGTTTCTTCGAACTCCAATCGGGCGATCAAGACACTGGAACCATTGAGCTAAAACGGTTTACCGACCTCCGTAAGAAGGGTTGGTGGGCCGGAGATCTGGCAATCCAACACCGCTTGGCCGATGCCCAAACGATGATGATGGCAGACGATCTGCACGTGGCCGTGCTTCAAGCTTGGGACAATAAGCTCAACCCGTTTGCCGGCCAGCCGATTCGCGAAACCCATTCGCACTTCGATACCGACCGCCATCTTTGGCTACTGGGTGGCGAGGACCGCCGGGCGGGTGGAACCCTCTGGTTCGCCAATCTGCCGCAACCCTTGCCAATTACCCGTTTGGACGCGGAGTTCCCCTCGCCGTTGGCCTTCCAGAATGATATTCGCGAAGTCGCGGCGGCGCACATCGCCGCCGATCCTCTCTCGCCCGATCTCCCAATCTGGATCGCCCACGACCTGGTCGATTCGCTGACTCTGCTGGCCCCGGCCGACGACAAGCTGGAGGACTCGCATCCACTTCGAGAGCAGTTTGATCCGCTGAAATTCCCAGGGACGAAAGATGTTACCCGGATGCGGGCGGAGGTTTATTTCCACCTACTCAATTGCGGGCTGCGGATTGCCCCCTCGGCCGTTTCGCTCAATGGGCGGGAAGGGGGCCGATCCGACTACGCGAGGGTGTATGTCCAAAGCGGCGAAGAGCTCGACTACGCAAAGTGGTGGAAAGACCTAGAGCAAGGTAAATCGTTTGTCACCAATGGCCCGCTGCTGCGAACCAACGTCGAAGGGCACCCGCCGGGGTACACCTTCCAGATGACCCCGGGCAAGCCGTTGACCCTCCAAGCGGGGCTAACCCTCTCCACGCGGGACAAAATTTCCTATCTTGAGCTGATCCAAAATGGCAAAAAAGTGGAAGAGGTTTCGCTCGCCGAGTACAAAGCGGGTCGAGGAGTGTTACCTCCGTTCATCTTCGAAGAGCCAGGCTGGTTCTTGATCCGCGTGGTGACCGAGAACCCGGACAACTACCAATTTGCGATCAACGCTCCCTACTTCGTCGAAGCGAACGGCGTCCGCCGGGTGAGCCGTGAATCGGTCGAGTTCTTCCAAAAGTGGCTCTACCAGCGGTCCGGGAACATCGCATTGGAAGATGGCCCGAAGCGGGATCAAATCATTGACCAACATCGCGAGGGACGCGATTTCTGGCGCAAGCTACACAGCCGGGCCAACGCCGACTAATGGCGTGTTGAAAAATTCAACACAAGAATCCCCTCGTTTTTAGGTTCCACTAGCGGAACCTGAGCCGAATCGCCTATGCTCAACGGTTACCGAGGGGCGATTTGCCGCGGTCCTTCCAGATGCCTGCTGGGGACAACTCGAAGACTACCGTTGAGGGAGAGCGAACGGACCATGGCGGACCACCAAGATTCAGAACAAGACACCACCGCGGAACCACTCCGCTCACCGAGGATCGTCCCGCCGCTGGGCGTCTTGATCCCCGCGATCTTTTTCCTCCTATTGGCCATCTTCGGCCTCAATCTCCAAACGCTGCTCGAAGGTCCGCTGGCTCCCCTAGCCGTCAAAGTCCCGGTCATGACCGACCCGACGTTCGGCAATTTGATGACCTTAATCGGCGGGTTTTTCACGCTGTTTATCCCAATGGTTTGGTTCGCGATCGGGAGCGGGTTTACCTTGCCGGTCCGCTTGATGCCGATTGTTGGGTTTGCACTGCTGGTCGGCGGCTTTTTCGCCCTGTTTGAGATCCGGAGTGTCTCCGGTTCCCTGGTTCCCAAGTTCGCCTACCGCTTTTCCCCGGCCGACGACGCCCAACTGGCCGACCTGGAACTGACCGGACGAGACGACGAAAGCGAAACCCTGGAAACCACGCCAGACGATTTCCCCCAGTTCCTGGGTCCCGGCCGCGATCTGCGGATCGAGACCGTTCAGCTCAACCCCGACTGGGAAAACCATCCGCCGCAAGAGCTGTGGCGAAGGCCGATTGGGGCCGGCTGGTCCGGGTTCTCGGTCGTCGGTGGGCTGGCATTCACCATGGAACAGCGTGGCCCGGAGGAACGGGTCACCTGCTACCGAGCCGCCGACGGTCAACCTGTTTGGAGCCACGCAACCGAAACTCGTCACGAGACGACGATGGGATTCGTCGGTCCCCGCTGCACGCCGCTGATCCATCAGTCGAAAGTCTATACCCAAGGGGGTACCGGGGTGGTGCTCTGTCTCTCGGCCACCACCGGCGAAGAGATTTGGAAGCACGATCTGCTTGAATTGATGAACCTGTCAGCAGCCCAAGAGGCCAACCAAATCGCCTGGGGCCGGGCCGGGTCTCCGCTGCTCTATGCTCTAGAAGACCGCGACCTGATCGTCCTCCCGGCCGGCGGCCCGACCGGAGCGACCGTCTCTTTGGTGGCCTTCGACGCCGAGAGTGGCGAGGTGGTGTGGAAAGGTGGGGACCAGCAAATCAGTTATGTTTCGCCGAGTGTGGCCCGGATTGAGGGACAGGACCAGATTATCTCCGTCAACGAGGCAACCATCACCGGCCATGACCCAGCGACCGGTACCGAACTTTGGCGGACCGATTGGCCCGGCAGTTCCAGTGGCAACGCGAGTTGCTCGCAGGTCCACGACCTGGGAGACAACCGGCTGTTGGTCACCAAGGGTTATGGCCAAGGAACGAGGGTCTTTAAGGTGGTGCCCCAAGCGGAGAACGGCTTTGAAACAGTAATCGTGTGGGAGGACCACCGGATCTTCAAAACCAAGTTCACCAACGTCGCGGTCGCCAATGGTTGGATTTACGGCCTGAACGACGGAATCTTGGAACGGGTCGATCTGGAAACCCAAAAACGCCAATGGCGCAAACGGGGCTTCGACTACGGGCAAATTCTGCTCGTGGGGGATGTTCTGCTGGTGATGAGTGAAGATGGCCGCTTGGCGGCAGTTAACGCGACGAGCGAAAAATTCCAAGAACTGGGAAGTTTGCAGGCGTTGGTCGGCAAAAATTCCCCCACATGGAACAACCTCTGCCTCTTCGGAGACAAACTGCTGGTCCGCAACGCGGAAGAGGCCGCCTGCTACCAACTGAAGTTGAAGTAGCAAGCGGCGGTTTGGCATTGGTTCGAGCGACCTACGTCAATTCCCACCCGGGGCGATACTCTCCCTGGATGATCGCCTCGGCCTGATCGTCACCGGTCGCTGTCATCGACTCATGATCCCAGGCGAGCGGTTTGCCACTACGGACCGCCAACACACCCAGCAGCGTGATCTCGTTGAGCCGGGCACCATACTCAAAATTGCTCAGCGCGGGGCGGCCACCTTTGCAGGCGTCGATCCAGTCTTGATAGTGGCTCTTAACGCGAGGAATCGTCGGCTCTGGTTCCTGGAACTCGCTTGTGCCATCGTTCAAAATTACCGCCGAGGGCCCGCCTGCCCCTTGGCACAGCATGTACCCTTTCTCGCCGACGAACATCACCCCGCGGCGATACTTGGCCCGTTGGCTTTCCGCAGCGGCCGGCAGTTCCGGCATCAGGCCGCCGTCGTACCACGTGACTTTGACTTCCGGCTGATCTCCCATCTTGGGGAAGTCGAAGTAGCAGATCGACCCGTGCGGGGCCAAGCCCGCGTGCGACTGACCGGCGCTATGGGCGACAATCCGCGTGGGGGCGAAAAGATTCAAGGCCCAGGTGGCCGAGTCGAGGTCGTGGCAGGCGAAGTCGCCCAACGCCCCGCATCCGAAATCCCAGAAATCGCGCCAATGGACCGGGGCGTAGGCGGTGTGGAACGGCCGCTCGGCTCGTGGGCCCAGCCATAAGTCCCAGTTCATTCCCTGCGGCACCGGCATCGACTCCATCGGCGGAGCGATCAGGCCCGGGTTCCAGCGAGTCGCGGGGACCCAAGCATGAACCTCCTTGATCTCACCAATGACACCACCGCGGACTCGTTCGACCGTTTGGGCCATCGTGTCTCGGGAATGCCCCTGATTGCCCATCTGTGTCGCGACGCCAGTCTCTTTCGCGACTTTAGCCACCAGCCGCGACTCGGAAATGTTGTGGGTGAGCGGCTTCTCACAGTAAGTATGCTTCCCCTGCCGCATGGCGATCAGCGACCCGTGGGCGTGCTGATGGTCCGGCGTCGAGACCACCACCGCGTCGATTTCCGGCTGTTTGTCGAGCATCACTCGGAAATCTTCGTATTCACCGACCTTCACATTGTTAGGCGTATTCGCGGCATAGTGCTTCTCGATCTGCTCCTTCATCGGCAACCGTCCGGCGACGGTCCGGTAGATTCGCAGATCCTTCATGTTGACCTGCTCGGTCGGGTCGGCCACGGCGATCACCTGGGCGTCCGCGCAGTCCATCACTCCCCGCAGGTTTTGCTGGGCCCGGCCACCACAGCCGATCATCGCGACATTCACCTTATCGCTGGGAGCGACAAACTTCTCACCACCCAGCACATGCCGTGGGACGTAGTAGAAACCAAACGCGGCACTACCGGCCAAAGCGGCGGTCTTCAGGAAACCGCGGCGGTCGGTGGCGGTCGTAGCGTCGGAGGACAAGATGACATCAGACATAAAACACCTCATTCGGTGGAGAAATTACAAAATTGATTTCACGAGGAATGATCAAGCCAAGCTTTTATTAGAACCAGCCGGAGACCATGAAGCAATATTGCCCTCCGCAATTACTAAGGCTGCTTTTTCCCTTCGAGCAGTGCCAAGACATTGCGGAGCTGTGCAATCGTCAGTTGCTCATGCAAATTCGCCGGCATGATGGAAATCTCGGACGGTTGCTGGAGCTCAATCTCCTTCAACGGCAACTCAAACACCTTGCCATCGATCCCCAGGAAAGTCGTCGACCCGTCGCCGCCAAAAATCTTCAGCCCTTGCCGCGTCTTGCCGTTGACCGTCAAAATCGAAAACGGCACGTACATCGGTGCCATCTCGCGGCTCGGTTCCAAAATCGATTGCAACAACCGGCGGCGATCTTGCGAGGCACCAATCCCGTTCAAGTCCGGGCCCACATTCCCCCCGCGGCCATCGAGCCGATGGCAAGCGAAGCAGTTTCCCGTCGCCCCGAAAAAGACCCGCCAACCTGCCCCCGGATCGCCACCAACACCAATCTTCGTGAGCCAAGCGTCGAGATCGCTAAGCTCGGCGGCTGCGGATGATTCGGGGGAAAGCTGTGCCGGGGCGAGAACCGCTGAAATGTCCCTCTTCGCAGCGGCGGAAACCAGCTTCGATTCGGCCAGCCGCACAGCAAGCTGGCGTAAATCGTCATCCCGCAAGGCGGCAACCGCCAAATGCCGGGCCACCTCCCGCTGCAATTGGCCGCTGGTCGATTGCAGCAATTGCTCCAACTTTTCACCACTCCACGGCTTCACCTCTGGCGGGACCAATCGCAGCGCCGCGATCCGCGTCGCATCCGCATAGGAAGCATCGGTCGCCACCTCAATCAACCGCTGTGCGGTTCGCTGGTCGAAGTAGCCCCGCCCCTCCCGTTTGACCTCTCCCGACTTCAAAAACGAGAGTCCCGCGGCAATCGCCGCCAACATCCGCGGAGAGACCTCGGGCCGCTTCAATAACTGAGCCACTTCCTCCGTCAGCGTTTCGACCCTCGCCTCCACCACCCACCGGATCGCCATCAGCCGAACATCTTCGCCCGGGTCGCGAAGAGCCATGGTGAGGATTTGCTCCCGCTTCTCGGCCTCGATCCCACTCGCCGTCAAATCGCTCCATCGCTGAGCCATCAGCCATGCAAGCCGGGCTTGCGGTTCATCCAGCGAGTCGATCGTCCGCTCGGTAAACGCCTCCCGCGCGGCGAGTTCCGCCAGGGCCCACTGCCAGGTGAAAACATCCTCGGTCGCCAGACGCTGGATTAACTTTTCCGTCGAAACATCGGTCTCACGCGCCAACTTTTCCTGTTCACTCAACGGCGGAATCTCGGCGCTGGCCTCTTCCGCGAATCGAATCCGCCAGACTCGGCCCCGACCATGGGCGTTGTAGCTCCGGTCGACCCAATCGGTCACGTAGATCGAACCATCCGCCGCCACCGCCAGATCGACTGGCCGGAAATCGGGTCCCCCAAAGATCGGCACTTCCATCTCCGACTTAATCGAGGCTCCGCTCGGCTTGACCTCATAACGTTCGATTCGGTTGTCGCCCCAACTGGTCACCCAGTACCCGCCCCGGTACGGCAAAATGGCACAAGGGGCCTCACCGGTCCCGGCCACCATCGGCAGCGTCCCAGGCAGTTCCCCATCCCAAGCTTCGAGCGGATGGGTGCCGGAGCGGCCAAAGCGAAACTGGAACCCATAATCGGCCATTGGCAGCACCTCCAATATCCGGCAGGGTGGTCGAGAGTCGGGATCATTATCGACCATTAACACCCGGCCCGCGTCATCGCGGCAGAGACCAAACGGGTTCCATATCCCGGTCGCCACCCACTTCAGCCCCTTACCATCGAGCGAGCATTCAAAGATGTTTCCCCCTTCGCCGCTGCCCCGCAGGGAATGACCCTCCCGATCGGTCAGCGTGTACGCAGCTCCAAAGTTTTCGCCCATCCCCACGGTCAACGTCCCGGCCGCTTCATCGAGCAGCAGCCCGCTCAGCCCGTTGTGAGGATAATCGGCCTTGGTTTCGAGCGTCAGCAGCGTCTCGACCTGGTCCGCTTGGTCATCCCCGGTGGTGTCCCGTAAGCGAATCACGGAGTTCCTGGTCGCGAGGTAAACCGAGTCGTCGGCCGCGATGGCCATGCCCATCGTCTTGTGGGTCCCTTCATGGAACGTCGCAATCTGATCGAGCGCGCCATCCCCATTGGAATCGCGCAAAATGCGAACGCGATCATGCCGTGGTCCCTCGTAGTCCTGCGGCGGAAAATGGGTATGCGACTCCACCACCAGCAGCCGCCCGCGAGAATCGAACCGGCAGGAGACCGGCGTCACGATTTGAGGCTCGGCCGCGACCAGCTCAAGAGTGATCCCCGGTTCTAGCGACCGGGGAATCGGAATTGTCGCCGCGCCGATCTCCAGCGGCTCCCACACCGCCGCCTGGCCATCCCCAGCCAGCGACACGGCCACCAACACGGCGATCCCCATCACCCCAACCTGCTTGACTAACGCTAAAATCTGCATGACCGCTCCCCTCGGATGAAACGAGACCAAGCAATGGAACTTGCTGGTGGAATAAACGAGTGGCTGCACCAACCGAATTCACGATTAGCGAGATTATGGCACGCAGAGAAAGCGTTTGCTACCGTGAAGGTTGCACTTGAGAGAACGGTGAAAGGGCGAATTGGTTGAATCGTAGCTGCGAAACGGCGCGCGGGGTTTGGCTAATAGGCGATGTTGGAAAATTTCCTATTGTTTCAAACGGAATCCAGCGGCGAAGATTTCCTGATGCGGAGCGTCGCTGGTCAACCGCCTAACTTATGTGAATAAGCGGTTTTCACCATACCGCGACAGATAGCCCTTTAAGCTAAGTTTCCGACGGGCCGATTGGGAGCTCATGTAGCGAATCTTTCCAAAAATCTCCCTTTCAGGTCCCCAGGCCCGGTCATACCGACCAAAGCACCAAAAAATGCCGGAATACGAGTTGGGATTTCTGCCGTCGAGGGCGTACTTGTTGTTCAGCTCGATCAAAATCCTGCTCGCTTCCTGAGGGGACGCGCTCCAGTGGAGAACTTTCTTACCCCAGAGCATTCGGAGGTAGTTGTGGATTCTCCCCTCGGAAATCAGTTGGCGTTGGGCCGCATTCCAAATCTCGTCGTGGGTTCGCGCCTGCTCGAATTCCTCCAAGCTGTAGACATGCGTGCGCTGGTCCTCACGGTGTTCCGCCAATGTTTTCAAGGCCCAGTCGGGCAAGGATTCAAACTGGTCGAAATTCTTCTCCCGGTGGCACATGTTGAATCCCAACTCTCGCCACGTGATTAGCTCATCCAAAAAACTCTCGGCATTGGGACTCATGTTCCACCAACCAGTTCGGCTCCCCTTGGAGTCGGTGGAGAGCTGACTGGGATCCCAAGACGCGAGTTCGGCCACCTCCTGGAACACCTGATGAGCGGACAAGTGCCCAAAATGGAGGTAAGGCGAGATGCCGCTCACGACCTCCTGTTCCACCTCGTTCCGGTGATCGGCGTAGCGATCCAGGCGGTGTTGGAGGAAGCGTCCTAACGTCTTCTCCGCAGCCACGGCACCCCCGGGGCAGTCCAAGACCGGGGAAACTTCGTGGTCGATCGGGAGTTGCTCTGCGTACCCGGCCGGATCGTTAAACGCTTCTTGGGTCGCGGGGGGCCATTTTTTTTGAATGGCCTGAATCAAATCGTTTTCGGCTGCCGGAAATGCCCGCCCCGCAAGCGGGTTCAGCTCAGGTAGTCGTTCCAGGTGAGGCGATAAATTCTTTTGGAGAAATCGACGGAAACTGTATGCGGTTGTGAACGTTTTGTCCGCTGCCCGCATCGGAAGCAGGCCGTTGGAATCGACCTTCTCTAAACGAACGTCCAGACGTTTCCCGGTCAGCTCCACCATCCGCGGCAGAAAAAAGCAAGGAAAATCATCGGTAACGACCACGCAAGCCCGCTGGGAGAGACTTTTCAGCAGTCCCCGAGCGGCACCGGCTTCCGGCTCGATGTGGGGATAATACAACACCGGCGAATCCGCCAAATCGCACGTGTTATCGCGCATCCCTTGAATTACGAACGTGTGCAGCCGATCGCTGGCCCATGGGTAATCAACCCGCAGAGCCTCGAATACCACCAGCGGTTTACCCAGTTTCTCCGCCCATTTCGCCGCCCGCTGGAAACTGAAATTCCAACGAGTCCGCCGATTGGCGATCATCCAATATAGGACATAATCTCCGATTTCCCGGATCGGGGCGGAGTTTACGTCGGCAAACCGACTCTCCGGAAATGGATCACTCAACGACGAGTACGCTTACCCTAAGACGAGAGGCGAATGACGCAGGGAACCGAACTAGTTTCCCGCTATGCCGAGGGTAACCGTCTAAGCCGCGCCCGGTTAACTCGGTTTGCCGAGCAATTTTCGCAAGGTCGGTTCCAATTCCGGATCGCGGAATGAGTAGCCCGATTGCTGAAGTTTCGTCGGTTGCACATTTTGGCTGGCCAACAGCAAGGCGTCCGCCATCTCACCTAAGGCGAGCCGAGCTGCGAACGCGGGCATCGGAATGACCGTGGGCCGCAATAGAACCCTGCCCAATGTTTTGGTGAACTCGCGATTGGTGACCGCCTGCGGTGAGACTAAATTGACCGGCCCGGAAAGCGATGAGTTCATGAGCAGATGGTGCAGGGCACCCACCACGTCGTCGATCGAGATCCAGCTCCAGTACTGGTCTCCACTTCCGATCACGCCACCACCTCCCAGTTTGAATGGAGTGAGCATCTGCTTCAGCGCCCCCCCTTTCGGAGTCAGGATCACACCAAGGCGTCCGTGAGCGACGCGAATGCCCGTCTCTCGGGCCGGATCGGCGGCCGACTCCCATTGCTGGCAGACGTCGACCAGGAACCCCTCACCTGGTGGGGAGTTTTCATCTACCGGTTCCGTCCCTCGATCGCCATAATACCCGACCGCGGAAGCGCAGATGAGTGACTTGGGCCCGTCTTGCAGCTTCGCAAGTTGCTCGCAAAGAAAACGCGTCCCCAAGACACGAGAGTCGCGAATCTTCCGCTTAACCGCGTCATTCCAACGAGATCCAGCGATGTTCTCGCCCGCCAGATGAATCACCGCGTCCACACCTTCTAGACTGGCCAAGTCGATTTCACCTGAGTCATGGCTCCAATGGACCGTTCCCTGCTTCCTTTTCTGCCTGGTCATGGGCAGGACCTGATGGTTGCCTCCGGTCAAAAAGGGAGCAAGTTGCGATCCCACCAATCCGCTGGCACCGGTTATCGCGATCTTCATCGGTTGACGATCCTTATAAAGAGAATGGGTAGTGAGATCTTGGATCGTTGTCTGATGACGATACTCAAACATCCGTTGAAGTTTTTGACGAATAGGGGCCGCCCCAAGAATGTTGCCGACTGCGCCGCCAGGGAGGGTGTATTCGATCTCGTCTTGGAGATACGAATGGCTGGCATCAATTGCGCCAAATCGGTGCGTGTGAAGCCACGAGGCAAACGGCCCGGAAACTTGCTTATCCTGGAAGTAGTCGTTCCGTTGCAGCTTCGTGTGTTCCGAAACCCAGCGCAAGGGAACTCCACCAACACTCAACTTCAATGTGACCCGGCTTCCCGGCGTGAGGGACTCGCTGCCCGATTCCAGTTCTAACGATTCCCACGGCGGAATCAATCGCGCGAGGGCTCCAGGCCGTTGATGCCAGGCGAACAACTCTTCCACGGCCACGGGAACTTCACTTCGATACTGAAACATTTTCATCCCACGCTAGATGGTGCTACGACACGATATTGGAACCGGATCGCAAGCGTGGAATTAACGGGTCGGGGGCCAACTAGCTTTTCAACCGATGGCTCGCGATCCATTGATATCCCTTCTTGGCGATTGACGGAAAAAGTCCGAGCAATGTTAGACTAATCAAAACCTGTGGGGTAATCAGGGCCGCGGTTCCCTGTTTTTCCAGTTGCGCGAGTGACGGTGCGGAGTGGCCCGCCGTCACATAAATGAGGGTCCCGGCCAGCATTCCAAGTTGGCTTACCCACCAGAACGTCCACACCTTGATCGGCGTCAGCCCCATCACCAAGTTGATGACAAAGAAGGGGAAAATCGGGATCAATCGGAGTGAGAACAAATAGAACGCCCCTTCGCGCTTCAGCTCCAGGTTAAATTTCTCAAGCCGATCCCCGAATCGCTCTTGAATCACCTCCCGAAACAAATAGCGGCTCAAGAGCATCGCGAGGGTCGCGCCGGTGGTTGAGGCAAAACTCGTTAAGAGCAAGGCCACCCACCACGGAAAGAGCCAGCCGTACAGCAGCGTCATGACCGTCGCCCCTGGGAGCGAAGTGGCTGTCACGAGCACGTAAACCAAAAACGCCACCACCACGCTCGTGACCGGATACGACTGCTGAGCCTTCCGCAATTGCTGTTCTCGTTCGGCCAATCGAGCCAGCGTGACCTCTTCGCCTAAGAGCCAATAGCCTGAGATCGCTGCCCCCACAATGACCAGCAACACGCCAAACTTAAACCACCGTGAAGATTGAAACGAAGGTCGTTCCGGCGTGTCAGCCTCGGGCGGAACGTTCATACCAGTCGGCCAGCGGTCGTATCCGTACGCAGGGCATCGATCATCGCCTGGGTGGCATCCTCGACCGCCCGTTGCCACTGTTCGGGGGCGTATTTTTCGCGATATTCGGCCTGGGCGTGCGCGAAAATAATTCCCCTTGAATTGTTGACGATTGCCCCCAAACCCTGCTCATCGAAGCCACCAGCCACATCGGTCGCTCCGCCACCTTGGCTCCCATAGCCCGGCACGAGAAACCAAGTGGTGGGCATGGCGCTACGGAGTTCGGTAAGCTGCTCGGGATAGGTCGCGCCGACGACCGCGCCGAATGCCCCATACCCCTGTTCACCAGCGGTCCGCATGGCGAGTGTCTCGACAAATTCAGCGACAATCTGATATAGCGGTCGTCCATCGATCAACAAATCTTGAAACTGTTGGCCCCCTGGGTTCGATGTTTTGACGAGACAGAAGAGCCCACTTCCGGTCTTCTGCGCGACCTCGACAAAGGGCGTGAGGCTGTCATCCCCCAGGTAAGGGCTAATCGTTAAACTATCGGCTCCCCAAGCGCTCTGTTCGCCCAGATAGGCATGGGCATAGGCGGTCGCCGTACTGCCGATGTCGTTGCGTTTGGCATCCATGATCACCAACAGTTGTTTCTCCCGGGCGTATCGCGCCACCTCGTGCAACGCGATCATCCCGGCAGGTCCCAACTGCTCGAAAAACGCCGCCTGCGGCTTGACCGCCGGGACCAACGGAGCGACCACATCAATCACGCCTCGGCAAAATTGGAGATAAGCGTTGGCTTGAGTCTCCCAAGAGGCACTCGCTCCATCCGCCGGGCGAATCCATTCCGGGAGCGACTCAATCCGAGGATCCAGCCCAACCACAACCGGAGCCTTCGTTCGCCGTACCGCCTCAACCATTCGATCCGCAAAATTTTTCACAATACCCTTCCTCGACCGATGCCATTAACTTCGTGATCCGACTGATCAATATACTGCCATCTAAATTGACCGTCACGTAGCTCAGAACGGCTCGCTTCCGACACGACCACCGGCAGGAAACGCATTTTTCATGAAAATCTCCATGCGGCAGCAAGAGGCCTTGCCTCAGCATTTTCGCACGCCCGTCTCTGCGCTACCCACTTTTTCCACTGAGCCCCTCCCTCTAGAATGTCGCGAACTCATTGTCGCGCTCGCTGTCTTCAATGCAAACTCCCGAAGCAGTCCTCCGCGGCACCTTTGGGCCGGTAGCTCAGTCGGTTAGAGCAGGGGACTCATAATCCCTTGGTCGCGGGTTCGAGTCCTGCCCGGCCTACTATTGCTCAGTCGCAATCCCTGTGGGGGTTGCGACTTTTTTATTGGATTGACGCGTTCGGATCTTGCTTGTGGACTTCGCTGTTTTAGCTGATCGGGCGAAGTGGGACTTGACGGCGATTTTCAGAAGGCGAATCAACAACGCCTACCCACACCACCGTATTTGGGTACATGACGCCATCCTGTGGTTCATTTAACGTAACAGATGCTTTCAAATACTGTCTCTCCGATTTGTTATATGCCCGGCCAGGGTGGCTTGTTAGTGGTGATTTTGTTTGTTTGCGCCACGAGAAACTCCAGCCCCCTGATCAGCGTCGATTGGGGAAAAGGTGTCGGTGAAATGTCGATGGTAGATCGTCAGGGAGTCTGCGGCTGGCGAAGATAAGTCAAATGCTGGGTTCGATTTCGGTCGGCCCGCAAAAAATTTCGTTGGAAACGATAATCTTTGGCCGAAATTGAGGCAATGGGCTGGAAGAAAGTGACAGCAGGCCGCTATATTACTGGTTTGTGAATCAATCCATTAGCCGCTCGGGGGAAATCGCTTTCCCGCTAACTCGGCCGAAACATACCCGTGGCACATGCCGCATTTCGAACTCACCGTTTTTGAGGCATCAGACAAGGATAACAATGGTTAAAGTACTGGTACGCGACAAGGAATCAATTCAAGAGGCGGTCCGTCGTTTTGGCAAACTCGTCATGCGTAGCGGACTGAAGAAGGAAATGCGTCGGCGTAAGTACTACGAAAAGCCCAGCGACATGAAGCGTCGCGCCCGGCTGCGTGCCGAACGACGCGCCTCCAAGGAACGCCAGTTGGTCCAGGAATAGTTTCTAGAGGCCCCGGTATTACTTGGCTGCGAGAACCTTTATTTCCGATTTTCAATCTTTGCTGTCCAATGTGGTGCCGCGCGATCAACCGCGCGGGTGGTGCGACATCGCGCGGAGAATCGTGTCGAGTACGGTGTCAAGATGCTTGCCAACGTCCACAGCCAGAAAACGCAGCACGAAATAGCCATGTTCCTGTAGCAGCATGTCTTTCCGCCGGTCACGGCGATAGGCTTCCGCGTTGTCGAGATGTTGCGCACCGTCCAGTTCAATTGCCAAACGCGATTCGGCACACAGCAGATCCACCTCCATCCGTCCGCGGCCGTCGAAAGGAATGGGAAGCTCGGTATTCAGGCGGAATCGCCCAGCCGTTGCCGGCAGTGTCCGCAAGCGGCGGTAGAGAAAAGCCTCGGTCGCGCTCCGGGCGCGGTTGACTTCTTCATCTCCCGGGGAAACCGTGCGGGTCACGTGGGTAAACAGGTTCGCCAGAGGGACATCGACGCCGTCTCGGATCAACCGCCCGACACTGGCCGCGTAGTCCTGTTTCCATTGGGGATCCACGGGCAAAGGGACATCCACAGGCCAGCCCGGCACGGCGCTGGCCGGGAGCAGGATTTGATACCCCACGCCCTCATAGCCGCGGCAGCGCCGGTCGAACATGCGGGCCAGCATGGGGACGTTCAGATCGGCGTAGTCGTAGACGCGGACCTCGTGTTTGCGATGATATAGCCGGTGCAACCGCCCCACGTACTGGGCGATCGTGCCGCGCCAAGAGACTGGCAGGGTGAGAAACAGGGTATCCAGTCGCGCGTCATCGAAGCCCTCTCCGATGTATCGTCCCGTCGCGAGCAGGACGCGCGGCTCGTGTTCGGGAATCGCGGCCAGCCTGGCCGACGTTTCGCCAATCGCCTTTTTGTTCATGCCTCCTCGCAACACGATCAAGTGCTTAACGCTTTTTGACAACCGCTCCGACAGCGTGTCGAGATGTTTGTTTCGCTCGGTCAAGACCAGGGGTGAGCGGCCCTCTTCAACGGCCTGAAGTACGTCATCGCGGATTGATTCGTTGCGTGCCTGATCCGCGATCAGTTCCGAATACAACGCTTGAAATTGGATTCGCTTGTCTTCGGCGGCGGTTCGAGGCGAATAAAAGCTCGTGGGGCGGACATGCACCGTATGCGTAAAGGGCCGCGCGGCCGCCTGTTCTTTCGCGTCGACCCGATGGCGCATCGGCCCGCACTGCATGAAAACGATCGGATGATGTCCATCTTTCCGAGTGACGGTGGCAGACAGGCCGGTGACGAACTTCGCCTTCGCTTGACGGACGACCCGCTCGAAACTGGCTGCCGACAAGTGGTGGCATTCGTCGACGACGAGATGTCCGTAATCCCAAACGAGATCACGCACGACCCCCTTCCGCGACAGGCTTTGAATCAGCGCCACGTCCAGCAGGCCCGTCGGCTTTCCGCGACCGCCACCAATTTGGCCAATCGTCTTGGGCGGCAGGTTCAGAAACGTTGCCAAACGCTCGATCCACTGCTGCATCAATTGGCGGCGATGGACGACAACCAGAGTGTTCGCGCCGCGTTCGGCGATGAGCCACGCCGCCACCACGGTCTTTCCGAATGCGGTCGTGGCGGAGAGCACGCCCGTGTCGTGGGCCAGCATGGCCTTCGCGGCAATCTTTTGATTGGAGTGCAATTGCCCTTGGAACCGGAATTCCAACGGTCTGCCCGGATAACGTTCGTCTCGAACGACGACGCCGATCTTCAGATCGGAAAGCAACGACCTTGCCTCGTCCAGGCAACCGCGCGGCAGGCCGATGTGCCGCGGATGATCCTCGGCGCACGCGATGACGCGTGGCTTGCCAAAAGTCGGCATACGCATCGCCTGGGCTTTGTAGAACTCGGGATTCTGAAACGCGGCCATTCGAACGAGACGGTTTTGCAGACCGGGCGTTAGTTGGTCCTTGGCAATGTAGATCTGATTCCCCAGGATCAACTCGATTTCGTTGGGCAGCGGTCCATCGCGGAAAATTTCATTGCGGCGACCGGATGGAGGTGTGGTCCAAGGGGGATCGTCCTCATCATCCATCGGAGCCAACCGCACGCCGATAATCCGCCCCGTTCTTTCCGCGCGGGAAACGATGGACTCGGCGGTCGACCGATCGATTCTCTGAATCGCGGACAACGACGCCCATTGGTCGGCTCGCGGCTCGAAGTCGTCATCAAGGAACACGCTGTTG
The DNA here is from genome assembly GCA_040880405.1 of Pirellulaceae bacterium. GTDB lineage: Bacteria > Planctomycetota > Planctomycetia > Pirellulales > Pirellulaceae > JBBDIM01. Next base: position 132,748 of record JBBDIM010000042.1, read on the forward strand.
CCCCGCCGACGCGGCGATCGCTGCAAAGGGAGTGCGATCAGGTTACCGAAACCACCTTGAGGCAGGGTATCCTGGTTGGGAAAGAATCGGTCGTAGGAATCGAGCCCAATACCAGGCCTCCGCTCCATCGTTTCGGTCAACAGGTGCGCGCCAAGTTTGCGGGCCAACGTGGCGGGAATCGCCTCATCGAAAAACAGCCACAGATGACCACCGTTTCCGCTGCGAGACCGCTCCAACGCCGGCGGCAGGCCGAGTCGGCGGCATGTTTCCATCACCGCCCACGCATCCTCGCGCCAGTTCTGTTTGTCGAAATCGATCGCTAGGAAGAAGCAGGTCTCATCGCGCAGCAGCGGGTAAACGCCCATCACGAAGTCGCGCCCCGCGTCGTCCCGACCGGACAAGTGCCGGCGAACGCTCTCGTCGGTCACGGGCAGAAATCGTTGATGCGGACAGGCCGCGCATTTGATCCGGGGCTTGTCGCACACGCCCCGAACCCACTCGTTGCCGCAGACGGGTGAATATCCCGACTTGCCCGTGCGGAGATTCTCGAACCGGCGGGCATACACGTCGTCGCGCCCGCGAAAGAGCGAGCGGAACAAGGCGATCTTGGCCTCGGGAGGTGAGAGGCGATCGATAAGAGAGTCTGATCGATTCATATCGGAATCATTTGAAGTCCTAATCCAAGTGAGGACTCACCAGCGAAACCCACAGTTTGTAGCCCGCATCGCTTAGGTGCAGGCCATCTTTCACGAATAGCTTCGGGTCCGGGGTGCCATCTTCGCCGAGCATCGGGCCGTCGATATCGACGAACTCCATCCGCTCGTCAGCGGCGCAAATCTCGGCGATCAGGCGATTCGCCGCGCGCACGTTGTCGACGATTTTCCAGCGCGAGATGCTCGGTTTGATCGCGATGAACACCACCTTGGTCTTGGGCAGTTTGTCGTGAATTTTGGTGGTGAATCGCTGGAAGTCGGCCGCGACCCGCTCAGGGGTGTACTTAGAGGCGATGTCGTTGTCGCCAGCGTAAAAGACGACGGTCCGCGGCTTGAGCGGGGTGACGATCTGGTCGGCGTAGTAGACGGAGTCCTCAATCTTCGAGCCGCCGAAACCACGATTGATCAGTTCCTCCTCGCGTTCCGGGAAATACTTGGGCAGGTCCCACAGCTTAATACTGGAACTGCCGACGAACACCACCTGACCCTCCGCCGGCTTCTCTTTCGCATCCGCCGCGCGGAACTTGGCAATATCCTTCTCCCAGCGGAGCGAAGGATTTTTGACTTCCCCCTCGGCGGATTGAGCTGGAACAGTTACGACGAAACAGGAAAGCATCATCAGAGCGAATGAGATTGAATAGCGCAAGATTGTTTCTCCCGAGTGAGGTAGTGGTTTAAATCGTGAGGGGGATCTTCAGAAATAGGGCCTGGGCTGAGGGCGAAATTTTTGGTGGGCCATTTATGAGTGCCGCAATCCACGTGCGATTCGCCATCGTCCGAGAAGATCATTTCCCGCAGTCACGCCCCTTCGGATTTATTATAGTTGCTGCTGACATGCCATGCCTTACCGAAGCGTGCCATCCCAGAAAATTTTCCGCTGGCCCCACGAAACGCTTGGCAGACGGGACTCCGCATGAGAACGAGGGCTTGAATATCCGGTGGTTTTCGCGGCGGCGGAGTTTTGAAGGGCGGATTATAGAAAAAATTTCGCAACCCGATGGCTGCTCAACTTTCCCGGGTTCTCTAGCCTCTCGAATCGTTGCGGGGTTTGCAGGGGCGAGGATTGGAATTGACCCGTTCGAGAAAATGTCTTCCTAAATAGTTCGCTAGCAATACTTGAAAGGTCCACACAATCGACCTAAAACCGGGGATTCTTAAAGTTTGGCTGTCCCTCCCAATCCCACACCTCTTGCGAGTATTTTCCTCACGATGACCCAGACCCAAAAAGCGACTTCGATGCTGTTGGCCGCGCTGATGGCCGGAATGTTTGGCGTTAACCTACCGGCGGAAGAGGACGAGCGGAAAGAATCTTTTCCCGCTGGCCACCCAACTTTGGTCAGGATGGGCGAACATGCCAACGAGATTCGAGGGCAGTACAATTTGCCCCCGCAAAAACTCAACGCCGAGTTGACCAAGGCGGCCCAGGACCATGCTTGGTTCATGGCCAAGACGGGGCAGTTTAGCCATCACTCCAACGGCGGTTTTGTCTCGCGGACGATGAAACACAATTACCGGGGCTCCGCCTATGGCGAAATCATCGCGATGGGCCAAACCAGCATCAGCGGAACCTTTCAGAGTTGGCTCAACAGCCCAGGCCACCGCGCTATTTTGCTGAGTGGTGCCCGGGAAGTCGGCTATGGCTACGCCGTTTCGCGAAGTGGTGAGACCTACTGGGTCGGGGTGTTCGGCAACTAAGGGCGAGCATCGGCTACGACGCGGGTACAGGGCCGTCCGCGTCGTGTTCATCCGCCTCTTCCGGTAAGATCCCCGCCATCAGGTTTCCGATCGGCTCGGTCGTGTGAAACCGCATCATTACGATCCGAATGGTGGCGGTAATTGGGGCGGCAAGCAACATCCCGACCGGGCCCCACAGCAGAGCGAAGAAGGTCAGCCCCAAGAGGATCGTTACCGGGTGCAATTGCAATCCGTCTCCCATCACCTTCGGTTCGATCACATTGCCGATCACCATCTGAATGGTGCCCGGGACTAAAATCACGATTGCAATCCAAAACCAGGAGTCGAATTCGACGAAGGCGATGGGGATCGGCAACAGGGTCGAGACGATCGATCCGACCGACGGGATGAAGTTCAGGCAAAAGGCCATTAGCCCAAACATCGAGGCGAATCGTAGTCCGATGATCTCCAACGTCAACCAAACGAGCACGCCAGTCACGGCCGAGATAAAAAACTTGGTGGTGATATAGCGGCGGACCTTGCGGTCGATTTCGGCGTAAATTCCCTTGGAAACCTTATAGGGATTCCGCCCGGCCAACATGAAGCCAACGAAGATAGAGGTGAGGACCACGCTCGAAAGCAAATTGAGTAAGGTACCACCAAAATACCGGAGTAACTCCGGGGCTTCCCGTTGCGTTTCATAGAGGAACCAGTCCATGAACTGACGGGTCCGGTCGATCTGTTTCTCGGAGGGTTTCTCTGGCGTCAAGAAAAAACCCAACGCGGGTTTCTCTTCCTCAACCGTCAGGTCTGTTTCGCCGAGATCATCGTCGGTCGCGCTAGTTGCGGTTGGCTCGCCGGGTGGGTCGTCATCCGGAGAGTCATTCTCCGGAGCGGGATCCGTCTCGCGGGGATCTTCATTTCCGTCGCTCGGTTCGCGGTCGGGCAATTCGAGCGCGGCGGTAGTCGTCGATTCGTCTTGCTCGGGGGACTCTACCGAGGCCATCGGCTCAGGTAGATCATCTTGTTTAATCAGGGGAGGGGCATCGTGCTCAGGCAACTGGGGCACCGGCACGACGTTGGAATCCGACTCCTCGCCATTATTCCCGGCGATTGATTCCACCAACTCAAAAACGTAGCTGAGTGGTACCTCAACCTTTTCTTTGAATTTGCCGTAGAAGGCGACATTGGCGCTACCCTGGCTGATGTTCTGTAACACCATCAGCAGTAGCGAGCTCAGCAGAAACAACACCAGCACCACAATCAGCAGGGCCATGGTGACGGCGATGAACTTCGAAAATTTCAGCCGGATCATCTGAAAATCGACGATCGGGGCGACCAAGTAGTTCAGAAACAACGCCAAGGTAAACGGGATCAATACCGACCCCGCGTACGAAAGCGCGAACGAAAACGCCACGATCGCCAGCACCAACAGGGCACCGGTCTGGAGCCAAGACTGTTCCTCGGTAAGTCGCTTTACGGATAATCCGTCCTGGTTCATACTGCTTCGCTGCTCCCTCAAGTCGCGCCACTGCCGATGTGGAGATCAGACCGCCTAGCCTTCAAGGGCATGCCGTCGGCTCCGGAAATCCACCTGTTCCTACCTATCAGTATCTTCGCAATTTCCGCGAATTTGCAATAGCACCGACCCGTGGATGACCACAGCGTCCATCCCAATTGCGTGCTTTTCGACCTACTACTCTGCCATACGGCGAGCCCCGCGAATAAAAAAAGCGGGAAACAGATTCCCGCTTGACTCGTCCTCGATCGATTGCACCGTCTGTGCCGGTTATTGCGGTCTGTTTTCTGGATCCAAGCGGGATGTGATTCGCTCCATCAATCGCGGTACATAGCCTCCCATCCGCGCCGGGGTTCCTTCCCTTTGGGTGGGTAGTTCCCGTAACTTAGATATCGCCGACTCTGCCCGAGGGCCAATGGCGTCCAGCGCGTTAAGGGACAGCATGACCACGAACACACTTCGTTTGTTCAGGTCGGCTTGATTAACTAACGCGGCGACCGCCATTCTTGCCTCTTCGTCATTGCCATAGCGTCCCAGGGCCTCGGCCGCCACCGCGCGGACGTTGCTCGAAGGATCACGCAATGCCATCTTCAGCGGTTGCCGGGCCTCGGCCACCGCCTCTTCGCCCCGTATGATGATTCCTAAAATTCCCCAGTAGCGGACAGCACTGTCCTCGTCTTTTAAGGCTTCGATCAAGATTGGGGTTGCCGCCGGATCTCCCCCTGAGGCCAACTCGGCCATGGTCCGGGTTTTCTCGAACGGGTAAGCCTCCGCATCGCGGCCCATTTCGTAAGGGCTCACATCCTCGCCACGGGTATGCATTTCCTCTTCCGGCAGGAATCCCAGATCGCGGATCTCTTCCTGCCAGTCACGCAAGGCCTCGCGAAGCCGAGCGATGTCGCTCGCGTGGTCCGGGTCGTCGATTAGGTTGTTCACCTCGTCCTGATCCTTTGTCAGGTCGTAAAATTCCTCGGGCGGCTTGGTCTCCCAGAATCGGCTTTGCGCCTCATTGAGCTTGCCCTGGTCGTACATCTTCCGCCAAACCTGGGTCGTGGGGGTCTGGAACATGTAGTCCAGATACTGCCCATAGACTTTATGGGGCATGAAGTTGCGGATGTAGATGAACCGGCCATCGGTCACGCTGCGGACCATGTCGTACCGCTCGTCCATTCGGTCGCGGAACCCGAACATAAACTCCGGCGGGGCCGTTTCGTGCGGGCCCATGAACGCCGATCCCTGCATCCACTCCGGCGGCTCGACGCCTGCCAAGCCCAAAACCGTCGGGGCCAAGTCGATAAACCCGACCAAGCGATCAGTGGTGCTCCCTTCTTCGTATCCGGCCGGTGCCATGGACTTCCACTTTTCCGGTACATGGACGACCAGCGGAACATGCAGCCCAGTGTTGTAGGTCCATCGCTTGTGACGCGGCATCCCGCTGCCGTGGTCGCCGTAGTACATGACGATGGTGTTGTCCGCTAACCCATCCTTCTCCAATTCCTTCAACACTTGGCCCACCTGTTTATCCATGGCGGTCACTTTGTCGTAGTACTGGGCCCAGTCTTCCCGGACCTCGGGGGCATCGGGGTGATAGGCGGGAACCCGGACACCTGCTGGATCATGTTCCAGCTCGTGCGGTCGCGTGCGGATTTGGCTCTCGTGGCTGGTTGTGAAGTTGAAAACCGCGAAAAACGGCTGCCCCTTTTCTCGGTTTCGCCAGTGGGCTTTTCGATCGGATTGATCCCATACTTGGCCGGTTTTCACCAGGTTGTAATCTTCCTTGCTGTTGTTGGTGCAGTAATATCCCGCTTCGCGTAGATAAACCGGGAACATCTTAAAATCGTCCGGCAAAACCGAATTGCTCCGCATGTGCTGCGAACCAGTGCTTGGTGGATAAATTCCGGAGATGATCGTCGTCCGGGCAGGGGCACAGACCGGGGCGGTCGACCAAGCTCGGGTATATCGCAAACCCCGCTTGGCCAGTCCGTCGATATTGGGGCTGGTGGCGAACTCGTCACCGTAGCAACCGAGTTCCGGCCCGTTGTCTTCGCTGGTGATCCACAAGATGTTAGGACGTTCCGCCTCGGCGGCCACTAGCGTGCCGGAGAAGGAGGCGAGGCAAAGTAGCGAGAGGGAGATTCTTGCGATCATGGGCATTCACAGGGGGCAAAGGTAGGAGGCGATGAGCGATCTTCTCACCACCCTAGCATGGCGAACTTGCCGGACGAGGTCTTCCGACCTGCCCCCATCATAATCGTTGGGACATCGCCTGTCATGCGCGGCGCGAACCGCATAACCGACAATTCCCGCGCCGACTTGGCCGTGATTGGAGTCGGCCCGCCGTTTCGCGTATAGTGAAGCAGAACCCAGGAGATAACCCCATGTCCAAGTTGACCCGTCGCGAATTCATTCCCTTGGCCGTTGCCGGTAGCGTATCTCTCTGCCGCGACTCCCAAGCGGTCCAGCCCTGCAGTTCAACCATGCTCACCCCGATCATTGATACCCATCAGCACCTGTGGGACCTGACCAACATCCAGCCCCCTTGGCTCAAGGATGCGAGCGAAAAGATCTCCGCTTCGCACACCATCCAGGACTACAAGCAGGCGATCGAGGGACTGAATATCGTCCAGGCGGTGTACATGGAAGTGGATGTCGCCCCGGAGCAGATGCAGAAGGAGGCGGAACTGGTGAGGGAGCTTATTCGCGACAACGCGGGCCCCACCACCGCGGCGGTCGTTTCGGCCGATCCGATCTCGCCCGATTTTCAAAAGCTGGTCGGCCCTTGGAGCAAATGGCCTGAAATCCGCGGCATCCGCCGAGTCCTGCATGGCGGGACTCCCGCCGGACATTGCCTCCGGCCAGAGTTTGTCCGCTCGATGAAATACTTGGGCGAGGTCGGCCTCAGTTTCGACCTCTGCATGCGGGCCGGTGAACTGAAGGATGGAGCGGAGCTCGCCAAAAAATGCCCCAAGACCCGGTTCATTGTCGACCACCTCGGCAACGGAGACCCCAAGGCCTTTCTCCCGGCAAGCGATCCCCGCCATGCCCAGGCGGAGCATGAGCCCAAGGTTTGGCAAGAGGGAATCCGAGCCTTGGCCGACCAGCCCAATACCATCTGCAAGATCTCCGGCATCGCCGCCCGGGTTCCGGAGAACTGGACCCCGGACGAACTCCGCCCAGTAATCCACGAGTGCATCGAACGGTTTGGCCCGGACCGAATCGTGTTTGGCAGCGACTGGCCGGTTTGCAAACTAGGGGCCTCGCTCAAAGAGTGGGTCACCGCCTTGCGGACGATTTTGGAGGATTTTCCGGAGGAGACCCGGGATAAGCTGCTGTATGCGAATGCCAAGCGGATATATCGCCTGGAGGCGGTAGGGGGATGAAAGCCATTAGGCCCTAACTCACGCCGATTCAAGGATGAATAATTTTCATCCTTCCGCCTTCAGCCTTCATCTTTTTCGAAACCGAGCATGCAATTCCTCCTCATCATCGCCCTCTCCATCGCGTCGGCCGTCATCTACGGTATCCTCCACGACCAAATCACCGCCCGGGTTTGTGTCGAGTACTTTACGATTGGTCATCCGCCGGTCTTCAATACCGAAGACCCGACGCTGCTGGGGTTGGGCTGGGGAATTATCGCCACTTGGTGGGTCGGGGTGATTCTGGGGGTTGGGTTGGCGATGGTAGCCAGGATTGGTCGAAGGCCTAAACGATCGCCCAAGTCATTGATTCGGCCGATCGGCATATTGATGGCGATCATGGCCGTGTTTGCTATTACAGCCGGAATCGCGGGGTATACCGCGGGGAGTTTAGGCTGGGTGTTCTTGGTCGGTCATATCGCGGAGACCGTTCCACCGGAGAAACACGTTCCGTTTCTGGCCGATATGTGGGCCCATTCCGCGAGCTACTTGGTTGGGTTTGTGGGCGGGATTGTCGTGATGGTGCGGGTGTGGATGTCTCGTGGTACGATGGCCCGATTGAAGGATGAGGGATGAAGGCGGTAGGATGAAATACGAAGACAGACGCACATCCTGTCTCCTTTTGGAACATCGATTGGCAACGGTGGGTTCCGAAGTCGCAGTCCACCCTCCCATAAAAAGTGCCGACGGGGACGTCGGCGATCCCAGATCCCGATAGCAGGATTGCATGGACCTCCAACTCAATCATAAAACCGTCGTCATCACCGGCGGTGCCAGTGGCATTGGTCTGGCGACCGCACGGGGCTTTGCTAGGGAAGGGGCCAAGATTGTATTGTGGGATTTGAACCCCGCGGTGACGGAGGCTGCCGCTGCGATCACCGAGGAATTTTCGGTTTCGGCGATGGGGATGAAGGTCGATATCACTTCGGAAGATGAGGTGCTGGAGGCGACCCGTGAGACGGTCTCAAAAGTCGAGCGGATCGATTGTTTGGTTCACGCCGCGGCGATTGGTTCTGGGAAGTTTGGTTTCCCGTTCACGAACCTTCAGCCTGCCGATTGGCACAAAATCCTGCAAGTGAATGTGATGGGGATGGTGCATGTGGCGCATGCGGTTGCGCCGGTGATGCGCGAGCAACAGGCGGGGAGCATGGTCTTTTTGGCCTCCGTCGCGGGGCAGATCGGCTCGCAGACTGATCCGCCCTATAGCGCGGCGAAGGCGGCCAACATCAACTTTGCGCAGGTGATCGCCAAGGACTTGGCTCCGCATGGGATTCGGGTCAACACTGTCTGCCCCGGGATGGTGCAAACGCCGCTGAATCGGTCGGTCTGGCAGGCGTGGCACGACCAGACCACGCCGGACCAGCGGCTCGACTACGAGACCTGGGCCGGTCAGAAGATCAAGGCGATCGTCCCCCTAGGGAAATGGCAGACCCCGGAAGCAATTGCCGATATGATCGTCTTCTTGAGTTCCGCGAGAGCCGAGCATGTGACCGGGCAAACGATCAACGTTGATGGCGGCTTTGTGATGCACCGGTAAGGGTTGGCGCGGTTCTGTTAGCTTCCCCCGGAAACCTCTTTCCAACTCCAACCCATCACCGAGCCGGCTAACCCGGCGATTGCCAGAATGGCGATGGCCGCCTCGATCGACAGCATCGCGGCCAGGGCACCGATCAGGCCGGAGACGAGCAGCAGGCCGCCGATTACCGTGTTGCTGACGGCGACGTAGTCGGTCCGCCGGTTCCCCTCGGCCATGTCGACCAGGTAGGTCTTGCGGCCTAAACGGACTCCGGCGTGTGAGATTCCCAGTCCGAAAAAGGCAAGCGGATAAAACCACCAGGCAATTGGCTCGGTCCAGCCGAGCCACGATCCGGCGGCAACCAGCAGAGACAGAATCCCCGCCAAACCGCACGCCGTCGCGAAGACCTTGCGACTGGAATGATCGGCCCAGTAACCCCAGACCGGGGCGCTCAGTAGACCCGCGAGCCCTTCGACCGCGATGAAAATCCCGAGGTATCGTGAGGCCGATCCCAAATCCTCTCGGGCCAGTGTTACATAGAAGGGTGCCGCCAAGCCAGAACCCATTGCTAAGGCCCTCGCAATCACAAATCGGCGAAAAGGTAGGTCGTCACGCAAAAGCGTCAATTTGGCGAGCCCTTCCTTCAATCCATTGCGGCCCCCTTCGGTTTCCCCCGGGAATTCCACGATGGTCGAGAAGATCACCGCCGCCACGATCCACAGCAGAGTGCCTCCCAATAACAGACCGATATAGATGAGCGGGTTCTCACTGTCTCCGAGGATCGCCATTCCGCCGCCGACCAGCATTCCGAAGAGGCCGGATATCGAGCCGCCCCACCCGGAAAGTCGCCCCCGACGGGTCTTGGGAATGGTTTTGCCGATCACATCTTTGTGCGCTACCGAAGAGGCCCCGCGGCACAGGCTGAAGATAACCAAAAGCCCGAGAATCACTAACCCAGCGGAAAGGCCGTCCAAAGTGAATGCGGCCCAAGCCATTAGGGCCAACGAGATTCCCTGTCCCACACTACCGGCCACCCAAACCGACTTGCGGATCGGCATCCGCCTCACCACCGAACCGATCGCCATCTGCGGCAGCATCGAACCAGATTCGCGAATGGGGACGAGCAGGCTGAGACACCACGCGGGTGCCCCTAAGCACGCCAGGAGCCAGGGTAACGTGGTTTTGGCGCTGGCGATCTTGTCGCCGATGGTGGTGAAGGTGTGGGCGATCAATTCCCGCAGGAAATTGCCGGGCGTTTCGCGGCACGCTTCTTCGGAAATCTCCGTGCATATCCGCCCGTCATTGCCGCCTGCCAGACGGTCGTAAAGGGTATCGAGCCAATTTCCGCTAGCACGAGGTTCTTCGGTGGGGGTGGGCATGGCCAGAAAACGCGTAGCGGAAACGACATCGAGATGAAACGAACGGACGACCGCACATTGTAGCGGCGTTGCAAAATTTTGTTCCAGGAGAGTAGGGGCCCGGGCATGCGATCTAGAACGTTCCCCACCACCCCATCACGGTTTGATCGTAGCCTCCGGCTAACCGGTTCAGATGCCGATCGTCCCCATTGCGAAGGTTGTAACGCGTGGATCGATTCGTCAGGATAGAATCGTGGCAGGATCGTCTGAAAACGCCGTGAGAAAGATTTGCCGGGTTGGCGGCGTTGGATTTTCACGTGGTTACCCGCAATGGGGAATTCTCAACAGCGACCGAAATCGACGTAGGATTAAGTGTACCGACAGATCGATTATCAACACCCGGAGTTTCGGCTTGGGGTGGGGCAGTTGTTGAGGAATCGTGGTTCGATGAGCCTATCGAATGAATCCCTTACTGAGGGATCTCCGCGCTATTACGCGTTTGAACAACCCAGTTGCAACGTATTCGCTGCTATTTCCAGGTGGTTCCGCGCCCGTTTTTCCTGGACTTTACTGGCCTTGGTTGGATGGGGAGTCTCAATAGCCGCCGGGCTGTTCCTGTTTTTGACGTACAGTCAGACTCCTGGCTTAATGATGCAGGCTCCGACACAGTGGCCTGTGGGCTCCTCTCTAGAAACCGATCCGACACGCTGGACATTGGTGATGGTCGCCCATCCGAAATGTCCTTGCACTGCGGCCAGCGTTCATGAACTGCGCGAATTGATCGCGTGGACGGATACACCGCTGACTACCCATGTCGTGTTTCTCTCCGGGACGGAAGACGACCCCACTTGGTTTTCCGGACGAACCGTTGAGATCGCGCGGGCATCAAGCGGGGTTCAGGTTCACTTCGATCCAAAAAACCAGGAAGTGGAACGATTCGCCACCGCGACCTCGGGTCACGTGCTGCTCTACGACACCTCGGGCCACTTGCGATACAGCGGCGGGATCACTCCCGCGCGGGGACATCGGGGCGCGAATCGTGGATCGAGGATGATCCTGTCCCTGCTTACCGACCGCGTCTCGACGGGAAGACCGCTTCCGGTGTTTGGCTGCGCGATGTTTGACCAAGACGAGTGCGGACGGGAGACCGGACCACCGCGGGGAGAACCTCGCGATGATTGAGTCGACCCAAACCTGGGACGGGGCAGTGCGAATCGATACTCGCGCCAACCAGCTATACCGGCAGCAACGAGAACATGTCCATCGCTGGACCGATCGACTGTTCGCCGGGCTGCTGTTGTTGCAGTGGTTGGTGGCCATGGTGGTTTCGGTCTGGGTATCTCCCTATACCTGGGTCGGACAGCGTTCCGATATTCACTTGCATGTCTGGTCGGCGGTGTTCCTCGGTGGAATGATCGCCCTGCTTCCGGTGTTTTTGGCCCTCAGAAACCCAGGCCATACGCTCACGCGGCATGTGATCGCCGTGGGGCAGATGCTGTTTGGTTCGCTCTTGATCGACTTGACCGGGGGGCGAATTGAAACGCATTTCCATATCTTTGGCTCACTCGCGCTGCTGGCGTTTTATAGAGATTGGCGGGTCTTGATCACCGCGACCGTGGTGGTGGTCCTGGATCACTTTTTGCGTGGGATATGGTGGCCTCAGTACGTGTTCGGGACAACCAACGCGGAGTCTTGGCGGTGGCTGGAACATTCCGCTTGGATAATATTTATCGACATTTTCCTGGTGGCCGAAACCATTCGGGGTGACCGGGAAATCCGCGCCCTGGCTCTACGTCAAGCGGAATTAGAACTTACCAAGAAACAAGTGGAACAAGTCGTTGTTCGCCGAACTCTCGAGCTCAAGCTTAAAAACTCGGAGCTCAATGATGCGCTGCGCAAGCTGGAATCGCTGATTGATATGCAGGAAAGCGATCACCAATCGATGATGCAGAAAAATAAGGAATTGGCGCTGGCAAAACGTCAGGCGGAATCGGCGACGCAGGCCAAAAGCGATTTTCTCTCTAACATGAGCCACGAGATCCGCACGCCACTCACGGCGATCCTCGGCTACGCGGAACTGCTGGACGAAAATCAGTTCGACGCTCAGGCTCGTACACAGACAATTGGTACGATCAAACAGGCCGGCCATCACTTGCTGACGTTGGTTAACGATATCCTGGACCTCTCAAAAATTGAGGTCGGCAAGATGCCGCTCCGACTGGTCGAGACTGATTTGGCGGAACTGATGCGATCCGCCCACTGCCTGATGCAGCCCCGGGCGGTCGCCAAAGGCCTGCGGTTCGACATCGTTCTGGATTCGGCGATCCCGCGACTGGTGACAACCGACCCGACCCGACTGCGTCAGATTGTGCTCAATTTGCTGGGTAACGCAATCAAGTTCACCGAACAGGGATCGGTCACCTTACGACTGCGAATATCGGAAAAGCAGGGAGTAACGCTGCTGGAGATGGTGTTCGACGATACCGGGATCGGTATCTCGGCGGAGCAAGCGGAATGGTTGTTTCAGCCATTTCATCAGGCGGAATCGAATGTAAATCGACGATTCGGCGGAACAGGCCTGGGTCTGACAATTTGTCGCCGCCTCACGAATCTCATGGGTGGTGACACAAGATTGATCCGTACCGAGCCTGGGCAGGGTGCGAGGTTCGTCGCTACCATTGCTATCGAAGTGCTTCCCCATTCGACCATGGTGACGCGGTTGGAACCTGAATTGCCCGTGGAGACTAGCACTATACGAAAGCAGCCGGTTCGTCTATCTGGCAAGGTCCTATTGGCAGAAGATGGCATCGAAAACCAACGCCTGATCGCGTTTTTGCTACGAAAGGCGGGTGCCGAAGTCATCGTGGCCGACAATGGAGCGGTCGCATTACAGCGACTAGACGAGGCGGAAGAGCAGGGTGCTCCCTTTCAACTGCTGGTAAGCGACATGCAAATGCCCCATGTCGACGGATACGAGTTAGCAAAAACCCTACGCCGGCGGAAGTCACCCTTGCCGATCATTGCTCTCACAGCCCATGCCATGGAAGATGACAAGGAAAAGTGCTTGGACGCGGGATGCAATGACTACGCCAGCAAACCGATTGACCGAGATACCTTGATTCGCCTCTGCGAAAAGTGGATTCTGCCTTACCCGGCGTTGTCAACATCTTAGCAAGTAATCGGCGAAATCCTTGGAATTCAAAATGCGAGGCAGGGCCCTAATCCGCCGACGAAATCTTTCGCCCATAATTACTGGTCAAGCGGGTTTGGGAACGGTATGCTCATAGATGTCGATGTGTTGCGACCCGATCAGGGAATCGCGTGCGTCGATCCCCATCTCCCCCATGCCAGCCCCCTTGGACTACTTAAACCGAGAAACGAGTCGTGTTCTAGCGGACCCAAATAGGTGTGGCCGCATCGCGTCTCGGCGTTCTCCCTTGCAAGTGGTTGCCGAAATCCCTAATTCCTCGCGGAATCCAGCCGCCTAATGATTATTCGAATTGGAGTGCTCACAATGTTTTCGTGGAAGATCTTCGCGGCCGCTACGGCCGCCTGCGGGCTGATACTGGCTAGTGGCGCGAACGCCGAAGATTCGCCTGTCTTTAGGGCTGGGGCCTATGTAATGGATGTGACACCGGAAAAACTGCCGATTAGCTCGGCCGGCAGTATGGGACCACGTCATCTCGATAAAGTTCACGATCGACTGAACGCTCGCTGTTTGGTGCTCGACAATGGTAACACGAAGCTCGCGATCGCGGTTGTTGACAGTTGTATGATACCACGTGATATTTTTGACGCGGCTAAGGAAATCGCCTCTCAGGAGACTGGAATTCCTGTCTCACACATGCTCTGCGCCGCGACCCACACCCACTCTGCGGTGACGGTAAGCCCAGTGTTCCAGAGCGAGATTGACGAAGATTACTGCGAGTTTCTCACGCAGCGATTGGCTCAGGGGATTATCGAGGCCCATGCCCGTCGTCAGCCTGCCCGGATTGGGTGGGCCGTGGGGAACAATCCGCGACAAGTCTTCAACCGGCGCTGGCACATGCGACGAGATTACGCTCTCCCCAATCCGTTCGGCGGAACGGATTACATCAAAATGAATCCACCGCGTGCCAGCGACAAGTTGGCGCAACCGGTCGGGCCGATTGATCCAGAGGTGAGCGTGCTAGCGGTGCAAACCCTCGCAGGCAAGCCAATGTGCCTCCTGGCCAACTATTCATTGCACTATGTGGGTGGCACCCCTGGCGGGGCTCTTTCAGCGGACTACTTCGGCGAGTTTGCCCGTCAAATCGGGGCCAAACTGGAAGTCAATCCGCAAGAGGATGGCTTTGTGGGAATTATGTCCAACGGGACCAGCGGCGATATCAACAATGTTGATTTCTTTGAGGGGGCACCCGGTCGGCAACCGTTCGAGCAGATTCGCCTAGTGGCGGAAGATGTCGCTTCCTCCGCGAAAAACGCTTACGATCGAATCGAGTTCCACACGTGGGTCCCCTTGGCGATGGCCGAAGCGGAGGTCGAACTGGGTGTACGTAAGCCGACCGCCGATGAGGTTGCCAAGGCCCGCCAAGTTTTGGAGAAGTTGGGGGAAGGCCCTTATCGCGACATTGTCGGAATTTATGCCCACGAAACGATCGACATGGACGCCTATCCGGAGACCGTGCAGGCTAAACTACAGGCACTGCGGATCGGCGAACTGGGGATTGTCAGTAGCCCCTGCGAAACCTTCGTCGAGACCGGCTTGGCCATTAAACGAGACAGCCCCCTCAAGCCGACGTTTACGATCGAGCTTGCCAACGGTTACAACGGTTACCTGCCAACCGCTCGGCAACATCAACTGGGTGGATACGAAACTTGGCGGGCTAAGTCAAGCTATTTGGCATCCGACGCCGAGGAACAGGTTCGCTCGATTCTGCTGAAGCTGCTAACGCAAGTTGCGGAGTAGTTCCGCGATTGCCCTCGCTGCCACTTGTTGCCACCTGGCCCGGCTAATCTTCACTACAAAGGATGCGTTGTCTTGCATTACCTCCCTGCGATCATCATCTGTCTGTTTGGCCAGGTCGGGGCCGATTCCCTTGATACGGTAGCTACCATCGAAAGCACCCGCGGCGGGCGACACTGGGTAGAGCAAAAAACGCCCCCCTCTCGATCACCTCAGGAGTCGCTGAAGGCGATCGTAGTCGAACCGGGTTACCGGGTCGAACTGGTAGCCGCCGAACCGGTGGTTATGGATCCGGTCGCCATCGCGTTCGATGCCGCGGGGCGGATGTTTGTGGTGGAGTATGGGGACTATCCAATCGGCCCAGACGATCCCGATGCACCTCCCCTGTCACGAATCGTGCTATTAGAGGACACCGATGGTGATGGTGGGATGGACCGGCGGAACGTCTTCGCCGAACACCTGAACTTCGCCCACAGTCTGATGCCATACCGAGACGGCATCCTGGTTGGGGCGCAAACGGAACTGCTGTTCCTGAAGGATACTACCGGCGACAACAAGGCGGACGTCCGCGAAACCCTCTACTCCGGTTTCGTACCGGCCCATCCTCAAATGCAAATCGGCAATCCCCGGTGGGGCCTGGATAATTGGATCTACTGCAATTACGCCGTGGGGGAAATTACTGGGAGCCAAACGGGTGAGAAACGCACCGTACCGCGAGGTGAGTTCCGGTTCAATCCGCGCACCGGCGAATTCGGGCCAGCCAGCGGCGTGGGGCAGTACGGCAATACGATCGATCGTTGGGGCCACCGATTTTTTGCCTCGAACCGTAATCCTGTCATGACGGAGCGATTGCCCTGGGAAATTGCCAAGAGAAACCCTCATTATATTCTCCCGACGACTCACTATGACGTCGCCCCCTCGGGGGGCAGCAGTCTGGTGTTCCCCTTAATCGAAATGAAGAGCAACTATCTGTCCCACAGCGGGACCCACACCGCGGCCTGCGGGGTCACGGCCTATCTTGGACCACTGGGAGATACCGACTACCAGAACAGTGTTTTTGTCTGCGAACCGATCGGTCATTTGGTTACCCGGACGATCGTGAAAAATCAGGGAGCGAAGTTGACTAGCGAGCGGGCCCGCGCAAAGGCGGATTTTTTCGTCTCAACCGATCCCTGGTTTCGCCCCTCGAGTCTGGCAACCGGCCCCGACGGAGGACTTTACCTAGCCGACATGTATCGCCTGTGGGTTGAACACCCGAAGTTTTTGCCAGAGGAGGTTGCGGCAAAGCTTGATTGGAGGGCAGGGGACGATTTGGGGCGCATCTGGCGAATTGTCCCAGAGGGGGATACGCTCGAACCCTACACTCCGCCGTCAGAGCCAAGTGATCTGGTCCGCCAACTTCAATCGACCAGCCCATGGCAACGATTCACCGCCCAGCAATTGATCGTGGAAGATCAATTAACATCACTTGCCGTGCCGCTACGCGAGATCCTCACTTCCCACGACCAACCGGGTCCCCGGCTCCATGCCCTCTGGACCCTGGATGGTCTCGACCAACTGACCATCAAGGATGTTCAAACGGCTCTGGCGGACGAAGCCCCTCAGGTTCGGGCCGACGCGGTTCGGTTGACGGCGCAGTTTATGGATGATCGCCCCGGCTTGGCCCAGGAAGTATCACTCCTCGGCGGAGACTCTGATGCATCCGTGCGGCTGCAAGTCGCCATTGTCCTGGGAACCCTGTCGACGCCTGAATCTCGAGAAACCCGCTTGCGGATCGCCCTTCAGGACTACAACGACGAAATTATCTCCAAAGCCCTCCTGACTTCCACCGTGGGTCATGGAGAACTTGCCGAGGCCCTGCTCAGGCGACCTCAATTCGCCGATCGGACTTCCGACCGCCGGGCGACCGATTTTGTTCGCGAATTGGCGACAATCGTGGGAACCGCTGGGGAAGTCTCGGAATTGGCGCAACTGCTTTCGCTGTTCGAGCAAGTTCCGGCGATCGATTGGCGATGGCATGGCGTATTGATTGAAGGCCTGGCGACGGGACTGGAACGTCACCGCGGTGATCTAGGTCGAACGAGTTTGGCTAAACTCCTGAGCGATCCACCTGCTTCTTTGGCTAAATTTACACCGCCGGTGCAAACCGTATTAGATCAGGCCAGCGATCGAGCCCTCAATCCTGAACTGCCGCTTAGTCAGCGAGAGGCGGCGATTCCGCTTCTGCGTCATCGCGCGTTCGCCGAAGTGGAAGAGGTTTACGCGACGCTCTTGGATATTCAACAGCCGGAGGCGGTCCAGCGGGAAATCATCGATACCATGCTGCAGCATGATTTGATCGCTGGTTCGCAAATTGCCCTGGATGGATGGCAAGACCTCCGTCCCAAAGTTCAGGGAGGGGCCCTGACTCGGATGCTACGCCACGAACAAACAACCGCAGGTATTCTTTCCGCGATGGAAAAAGGGGAGGTAAGTCCCGCTCAGGTCGGCCTGGAGGATCGTCTGCGATTACTGAGACATCCAACCGCGGAAGTGCGGGAGTTGGCTGGTAAACTCTTCGGCGGAGCGGTCTCGGCGGATCGAGAAAAAGTCGTCCGCAGTTATCAAGCGGCCCTCACCGATAGTGGATCGATTGAGCGCGGCAAGAATATCTTCGCCCAATCCTGTGCAAAATGCCATCGACTGGATGGCGGGGGATTTGAGGTCGGACCGGATCTTTCCGATGCCAGAAATCGTTCGAAGGATGCGCTGCTGTTCGACATTCTCGATCCCAGTCGCAAGGTCGATCCACAGTATACCGAGTACTTAGTAGCAACCGACGATGGCCGGACCATCTCCGGACTTTTGGTCAGTGATGATGATCTCGGCCTGGTACTTAAACAACCGGAAGGGAAGCAGGAAACAGTGCCCCGCGATCAAATCGAGGCAATGAAGGCCTCCCCCAAGTCGCTGATGCCGGAAGGCGTTGAAAAGGAGATCAATGTCCAGCAGATGGTCGATCTGCTGGAATACTTAACCTCACCACGATAAGGGCCCCATGAAACTGTCGTGCGAGTGGAACGCGATCGAAAGACCCTACGCTTGTCGCCGTCACTAGTTGCATCGGCCACCTTTTCATGCCAAATTAGCGGAAACTACCTATTCCCCCATGGTTCACCAGAATTCTCCGTTAGGTTCTTGCGTGGTGATCTCTCAGGAAAGATATCAACCTACCCACGTTCCTCCCTCCCCCGAGGTCATTATCATGACGCATCTGCTTTTGCCCCTCCTGAAGCTCTCGCTTACGGTCGCCATTTGTCTAATTTCGGTGGTTGGGTTTTCCCATGCCGAGGAGCCCGATTCGGATCCGCCGAAAAAGCTGCTTCGCCATGTCGTTGTGTTCAAATTTAAAGAAGATGCGTCGGAGGAGGACATCAAAAAGGTGGAGGAGGCCTTTCGGGCACTCCCCAAACAAATCAAGGAAATCCATGATTTCGAATGGGGCGTCAACAACAGCCCGGAGATGCTAAACAAAGGGTTCACGCACTGCTTTCTGGTGACCTTCGCCAGCGAGAAAGACCGCGACGCCTACCTCCCTCACCCGGAACATGAAAAGTTCGTCGCATTGCTGCGGCCGCACCTGGAAGATGCCTTTGTGGTGGACTACTGGTCCTCGAAGTAGCGGCAACTTTCGCCGCGGCACGATTATCCATGACTCCATCGCGTGGCGTTCTCATCTGAATGCCACGCGATTTCCTTATGATTCGTTTCGTGAAATCCTCCCAGCTTGCTTGATGTATGGACATGACGTTTGTTGCGGAGATTGATGATCCTCGCTTGGCCCCTTATCGGCACCAGTTCGACCGCAAACGCCATGCGGCCGATCGATGGTTCGTTGCGGAAGGTCGCTTCCTGGTAGAGCGGCTGTTGGCAACCGACTGGGAAATGCACTCGATTTTGGTGGACGACGCGGCCAAGGTGCCGCCGATTCCTCCTCACCGCATTGAGCAACTCCCCATCTATGGCGCCCCTCGGGCGGCGATTCAGGAGTTGGTCGGGTTTAATTTTCATCGCGGAGTGATGGCCGCCGGATGTCGGCCGGAGCGAACCGAGGTAACCGACGAACGATCGCTGGGGGAAACTTCCTGGACGGTTGTGGCGGCTGCGAATATCGGCGATGCGGAGAACCTGGGGTCTATCATTCGCACCGCATGTGGTTTCGGGGCCGCGGCAATCTTGCTGGACTCAAGGTGTGTCGACCCCTACTCCCGCCGCGCCCTGCGGGTCTCCACCGGTCATGCCTTCAAGATTCCGATCGTCGAGAGCGCTGACTTCGTGGCCGACCTTGAGATCCTCAGACAGCGTCATCAGGCGACACTTTACGCCACTGTTTTAGATGAGCATGCCCAACCCCTTTCGCGCGTCGTCCCGAGTCCTCGCTCGGTTATTCTGGTGGGCAACGAGGGGTTCGGGTTGGATCGGTATCTGATCGATGCGTGCCAACACCGAGTCACCATTCCGATGCGGCGGGGTAGCGATTCGTTGAACGTGGCGATGGCGACCGGCATTTGCCTGTACCATTTTTGCGGGCGAGACCCGTTCACCTAGTCCGCAATGCGACGGAAACAGTCCTTCAGTATCGAACCACTTCTCCAGTGGTGATCGCTTGAACGGATCCACCGGTGTCAATCATCAATCGTCCCTCGGGATCAATCCCAAGGCAAACGCCCCGCAAGAGTCGCTCACCCTGCCGGACCTCAATCGTCCGCTGATTCAGCAAGCAGAGCGAATGCCAATACGCCAGGATCGGACCCATCGTCTCGCGACAAACGTCCATCCATTGTTCCAGCCGCGTCAAGATTCCCAGCAGGACTTCCGGCAGAAACAGGGGCGTGCCCAGCAAGTCGATCATCGAGATCCCGCGGGACTGAACCCCCTCCGGGGCGTCGTCGAGTGGATTATTGATATTTACGCCGATCCCTAAATTCATCATCCAACGCTGCGATTGCCTCGCCTCGACCAAAATGCCGGAGATTTTCCGGCCCTGGCAAAAGACATCGTTGGGCCACTTCAGCGCCAGGTGTTCCTGGCTCAGATAGGTTTGCAACGTCTCGGCAACGGCCACCGCCGCCACGAGCGAGAGCTGCGGCCAGCGCTGTCGTGGCCAGTTCAAGTCCGCCTCGCCATACATCGCGGTGAACGTCAGGGCCCCGTCGGTCGCGTGCCACCGATGGTCACCCCGGCCACGGCCCTCGGTTTGGTGACGCGCGAGAACGACCAAGGGGAGCTCATCTTCCAATTCGCCGGCTTGCTGGCTGGCGAAACTGCTGGTGGACTCCAACTGATCAAACAGCTTAATCTCTCGGATACGGGTCTGATCCACAATCTGCCGGAGCGCACCAGAGGGGAAGGGGTCGTGCATCGCCATCGATCCGTCACGCGGGTCTGTTGCCGGTACTTACTCGGAGCAAACTTAATCAACCGAGCCGAATCATCAAATCTCCCGCTTCCACTTGGCTGCCAGGTTTGACGAGGACCTGTTCCACCGTTCCGGCGACTTCCGCGTAAATGGTCGTCTCCATTTTCATCGCTTCCAGTGAGAGCAGCTTTTGTCCCTTTTTGACTTTATCACCCTCTTTCACCGCCAACGTCACCACCATGCCTGGCATGCTGGCCCCCACTTGTTTGGAGTCCCCCGGATCGGCCTGGGTCCGTTTGGGAACGTTGGAGTCGAGCGCTCGATCGGTGATCGTGACTTCCCGTGGTTGCCCGTTTAATTCGAAGAAAACAACTCGCCGTCCATCAGGGTGCGGATCGCTCACGGTCAGAAATTTGACAATCAGTGTCTTGCCGGTTTCGATGTCGACTGAAAGCTCCTCGCCCGGCAGGCTGCCGTAGAAAAAGACGGGGGTGGGCAATCCACTGACATCTCCGTAGGTCACTTCATGCTTTGCGAATTCCTCGTACACTTTGGGATAAAGCAGGTAGGAAACCATATCACGGCGAGTCGGTTTGCGATTGCCGATGAACTTGACAATCGCCTCTTCGGCGGCCTTAAAGTCCGCCGGTTCGAACGATTCCCCGGGGCGGCCATCCAAGATCGGCTCGTCCCGCATCACGCGCTGCTGGAGATCGACCGGAAACCCACCTGGCGGCTGTCCCATCCGTCCGCCCAATAGATCCTTCACCGAAGCGGGGAAGGCCAACTCGCGCTCGGGGTCGAGGACATCTTCCGGGGTTAAGTCATTGGCCACCATGAACAAGGCCATATCCCCCACCGCCTTGGATGTGGGAGTCACCTTCACGATGTCCCCCATCATTTGATTGACCTCGGCATAAACTCGGCAAATCTGGGGCCATTGCTCCGCGAGTCCCAGGGCCTGAGCCTGCTGAAACAGATTGGTGTATTGACCGCCCGGCATCTCGTGATGGTAGAGATCGGCGGTGGCCGGTAGCAGAGGGCTTTCAAACGGGACGTAAAATTCGCGCACGGCGCGCCAATACTCGGCGATTTCGTCAAGAGCCTCGGTCGCCAATTCGCCGTCACGCTCGGAACCACGCAGCATCTCAACCACCGTGTTGAAATTGGGCTGCGAAGTACCGCCGGAAAGCGGCGCCATCGCCACATCGGCGATATCGAGCCCCTCCTCAGCACCTTCCAAGATCGAGGCGGCCTGGATTCCGGCCGTATCATGGGTGTGGAAGTGAATCGGGATGCCGATCTCTTCCCGCAACGCCTTGATTAGCTTCTTCGCGGCGTAGGGCTTGCACAGCCCGGCCATATCTTTGATCGCCAGAATATGGGCACCCATCGACTCCAATTCCCGCGCCAAGTCGACATAGTATTTGAGTGAATACTTATCCCGTTTGGGGTTGGTGATGTCGCCGGTGTAGCAGATAGACGCCTCGCAGATGGCATTGGTCTTCAGTACGGCGTCCATCGCGACGCGCATGTTGGGAACCCAGTTCAGAGCATCAAAGACCCGAAACACATCGATCCCGGCATCGGCCGCCTCTTCGACAAAAGCCTCGACCACGTTATCGGGGTAATTGGTGTACCCAACCGCATTGGAGGCTCGGAGGAGCATTTGGAACAGAATATTCGGGACCCTTTCCCTCATCTGGACCAAACGCTGCCAGGGAGACTCTTTCAAAAATCGCATCGTGGTATCGAAAGTTGCCCCACCCCACATCTCCAGCGAAAAAAGTTGGGGGCAATTGCGGGCATACGTCTCGGCGATGTTCAGGAGGTCCTTGGTCCGGAGCCGAGTCGCCAACAGAGATTGGTGGGCGTCCCGAAAGGTGGTGTCGGTGAAGAGCAGCGATTTCTGGTCACGTACCCACAGGCCGAACTTCTCCGGCCCTAATTCCTGGAGCTTTTGACGCGTTCCCGGCGGAATCGCCAGCTTCTTGTTGATTGGCGGAACCGGCGCAGCAATTCTCCGAGCGGCAACCGGGCGCTCGTTCACCAGAGTATTCCCATTGACCGCAATGTCTCCGAGGAATTTAAGCAGCTTGGTCGCCCGATCCTTCCGAGGCACAATCTTCACAAGCTCCGGCGTCTCGTCAATGAAACGCGTGGTACACAGCCCCTCGCGGAACGTGGGGTGCGCCAGCAAGCGATTCAGGAAGGGGATATTCGTTTTCACGCCCCGCACTCGGAACTCTTGCAGCACCCGTTCCATCCGCCGAGTCGCATCGATAAACCGCCGTCCGCGAGCCGTCACTTTGACTAGGAGCGAGTCGTAATACGGATGAACCACCGCGCCGCTAAACGCGCTCCCGGCATCCAGACGCACACCCATCCCGCTCCCAGAGCGGTAGTGGGTTACTCGGCCGTAATCGGGCAGAAAGCCGTTGGTTGGGTCTTCGGTAGTGACCCGGCACTGCACCGCGAAGCCAACCGTTGCCACGTCTTCCTGACGGCTGATGCCGATCTCCGGGTTGCTGAGGTCTTCCCCTTGTGCTACCAGGATCTGCGATTTGATGATGTCGAGACCGGTCACCTCTTCGGTCACCGTATGCTCCACCTGAATCCGCGGGTTCACCTCGATAAAGTAGAACTCGCCGGTCTTCGCATCGACCAGAAATTCTACCGTCCCCGCGTTGTAGTACCCCACCTGCTTACCGATCTTCACTGCGGCCTCACACAGGGCATTTCGAATCTCCGAATCGAGCGCCGGAGCGGGTGCGATTTCCACCACTTTTTGATGCCGCCGCTGGACGGAGCAATCCCGCTCGTAAAGATGGACCAGATGACCGCTCTGGTCGCCCAGGAGCTGGACTTCGATATGGCGTGCCTTCTCGATAAACTTTTCGACGAAGATATCGGGGCTACCAAAGGCGTTGATCGATTCCCGTTTCGCTTCCTCGTAGGCGGCCACGAATTGGTCGGCCGCTTTCACGACCCGCATTCCTCGTCCGCCGCCTCCTTTGGCCGCTTTGAGGATGATCGGAAACTCCAATTCTTGGGCTAACTGCTGGGCCTCTTCCACATTCGTGATGCTGGCCTTGCTGCCGCCGAGCACCGGGACACCCACTTCGATGGCGACGTTCCGGGCCGCCGTTTTATCACCTAGCATTTGCAGGCAGGAAACCGACGGTCCCACGAAAATGATGTCATTATCGGCGCAGGCCTGGGCCAAGTCCGGATTCTCGGACATGAAACCGTAACCCGGGTGGATCGCGTCGATCTTGTACTTTTTACACAAGTCGATCACGTTGTCGATGTCGAGGTAGGCCCTCACCGGTTCGCCCGCCTTCCCAATTTGGTAGGCCTCGTCCGCCTTGAACCGATGCAGAGCGAATCGATCCTCGTAGGAGTACATTCCCACAGTTCGAATCCCCAACTCATGGGCACTGCGAAAGATACGAATCGCGATTTCGCTACGATTGGCTACCAGTAGTTTCGTGATCTTTTTCATCGGGGCAAATCTGTGGGGCTGGAACGCAGGACAAGCATTTTCACGTCGGGAGAGGGCAATTTCCATATTCTTGCGCAGCCCCCTCCTGCCTCACGGGGCTACCGGCCCAACGCGAGACAAGTCTCGAAGTATACCAAAATCCGCCCGCCACGAAGCCACCGGATAGGGCCAATTCCATCGGCCCCTGCTTTCCTTTTTCATCCGCCTTGAGGGGGGAAACGGATCGAAAACTGAGCATAAACGCTACAAGTGCTCCGGTCACGAGTTCGATGCCAGTGAGCTACCCTTTGAATAATCCGGGTTAGGATGCCTGGGCTTTCGGGATTGCTAAATCATTGCTGAGGGCGTTTTTCCGGAAGGCGACCGGGGTCATGCCGACGCGTTGGCCGAAGACGCGACTAAAGTAGCGGCTGTTGGAGAAGCCGGTTTGCTTGGCGACTTCGTCCAGGGGCAAATCGGTTCGTTCCAATAACCCCTTGGAATGGTCGATTTGAATCCGGGTTATTTCATCTTTGGGAGAACGCCCCAATATGGTTCGCATGCGGCGTTCGAGCGTACGGCGTTCGATTCCGGTCGCTTCGATTACGTCTTTCATGGTGACACCTTTGCAGGCGTTTTCGTTCAGATACCGCAACGCGGCCACCAGTTCCTTGTCCTCAAACGCGAAATAGTCGGTCGAGCGCCGTGCGACAATCGTTTTGGCCGGGAACAAGATATTCTCCGTCGGCGGAGGCGTTCCTTCCATCATCGACTGCAACAATTGTGCGGCCGTATACCCGACCTTCTCCAGATTCATGTCGATGCTGCTAAGCGGTGGAGTGGAGAGCCCGCACGAAAATTCATCGTTGTCGACGCCCAGCACCGAAACTTCGTTGGGAACTTCGAATCCGGCCTGGCGGCACGCGTCCAGCAACTGCAGGCCGCGGTCGTCGTTGCAAGCCATGATCGCGACCGGTTTGCGCAGCCGCTGAATCCAACGGATTAAATCTTGCTGGTCCTCTTCCCATCGAATGGTTTGTAAGTCGCTGGAGAGCTCATAGGTTTCGCAAGCGAAGCCAGCCTCGGCAACCATTTCGCAAAAGAGTTGTTTGCGACGATCCATCCAGATGAATTGGCCAGGGGGCGAGCCGCAAAACGCGAATCGCCGAAACCCGCGTTCTAGAAAATGATCGACGGCGAGGCGTACAAGCGATGTTTCGTCGATGCCGACCGCCGGCATTTCCAGGTTGGGCACCGCGAAGCGGAGATCGATTGTCGGAATGCCGGTCGCCAAGAGCGCGTCGGCCATTTGGCGATCTTCCACGCGTGCCAAGATGCCGTCACCTTGCCAGGACGGCAGCCAACTGGGGATCGGATCGGTGGTTCCCCGCGGTTGAAAATAGATCGACCACGGATCGTTGTCCTTTTGAAAACGACTTATTCCGCGGAGAATCCCCCGACCGTACTCGCGGGACGTCTCAATCAAAATCGCCACGCGAAAGGTCCGCTGCATGGTCTCGCCTTCAAT
The DNA here is from genome assembly GCA_040880405.1 of Pirellulaceae bacterium. GTDB lineage: Bacteria > Planctomycetota > Planctomycetia > Pirellulales > Pirellulaceae > JBBDIM01. Next base: position 158,299 of record JBBDIM010000042.1, read on the forward strand.
GCCGTTAGTTGTCATTGGTGGCGGCCGCCTGGGCCATGTAGGCCATCAAATCGGCCAATGCTTCCGGATTGAGCACGCGTTCGAATCCTTCCGGCATCAGCGATCGACCCGTACTGCGCAGTTCGTCGATCTCCTCGCGAAGAATCGACTGCTCTTTCCCTTCCGGCCCTACTAGGGTGATGTTCGCGCCGGTCTCGGCGGCCAGCATGCCGGTATACGTGCGACCGCTGGACGTAATTGCGGCGTATTCGACATACTTGTCTTCCATGGCGCGATTAGGATCCAAGATGGCGATGGACAATGCCTCCGGCGATTTGTTGGTGAGCGCTGTCAGGTCCGGTCCCACGCGATGCCCTTCTCCTTCGAGCCGATGGCAGTTGCTGCACTCTTTGAGGAAGAGCACTTTGCCCCGCTGGGGATCTCCGGCCAGCGTCAAAGCTTTTTGGTACTGCTGCAACACTTCGCCCCGCGATGAGCTCGATGTTGCCGCAAAGAGAGCCGCTGCTCGCTGGGCAATTTTCGGATCGACGTACTCAATCAATTTTTGCCGCGTCGATTCGTTGATCTGGGCTGCGGGGAGCCTCTCCCCTTCGATTTCCGACAAGAGCACCGCGCACCAATCGGCCCGCGTCAGCAGTGCGTCAATCACATAGACGCGGACACTGGGGGTGTAGCCCGTCCACCCCGCGACGAGGGTCGGAGCGACCGCGGGTGAATTGATCGTCGCTAATTGTTCGGCCGCCTCTTTTTGCAGCGCGAGCGGATACTGAGGATCGAGCAGCGCCATCGTCAACCGCAGGTCCGCACTGTCCGGAGTCGCGACGCGGGCGATGAGTCGCAAGGCCCGCAGACGCATTTCTTCTTCGGCATCCTCCTGCTGGATCAGGCCACGCGCTTGGTTTAGGACGGCGTCAAACCGAGCTTGGGCAGCCTCGTCCAAGAGGCTGGCTGGTGCCAAGGCCCGTTTCTTGAGTGCTCCCAGCATTTCCGTTAGCGCCGCGATATGCCAAGCGGATGCCGTTTCGTCTTTCTCGGGAAGCAAGTTCTGAAACATCGGAGTGAGCACGGTCGCCATCTCCGTCGCGGTCGCGATTCGTAAGATCTGGCGAAAAATCCCGGAGGGTTCCTTGTCTTTTTTTTCCGCAGCCAGAACGGTTTTCAGGGCCGCGGCAATATTCGCGGAATGCAAGGAGGTCAACGCCGCGGAGCTCACATAGGGATTGTCTTGATTCCGCATCGCAAGTTGACCTAGCAAGACGCCGGACGCCGCGTCTTGCCACTCGCCGATCGAGTAGGCCAATTGCAATCGCACCCTGGGGTTTTCGTCGGCGATTCGTCCCGCCAACTTCTCCTGAAGTGCGGGTACCGTGTTGAGCATCGGTTCGGCCAAACGGATCGCATGCCGACGTACTTCCGCGTGGGCATCTTCGATCGCGGCGGCGACGATTTCCGGTCGTAATTGTCCCAGTCCTTCAAGCGTCCCTAACGCGTGCAATCGAGATTGCGGGCGTTCGCCGTGCAGAGCCAACTGGTCCAGAAGCGGCGCGACATCTTCCGCTTGGCGCTCGATCAAAAGATATTGCGCCATATCGCGCTGCCAACCGCTCGGGCTTTCCAAACACTCGACCAGCTCTGCGTTGGTCATGGAGTCAAGTCGGGGGATCTCGCGGGCAGGTAGCCCGACCGGCGCGACGCGATAGATTCTGCCGCGCTCATGCCCCGCGCGTAATTCGATTCGTTTTTCTTCTTCGTCGTCGATCCATTCGGGGTGCTCGATCACCAGTCGATACATATCGGCGATCCAAATCGCCCCATCGGGGCCGGTGCGGATGGCGGCGGGTCGAAACCAGGAATCGGAGGAGGCCAAAAACTGAGACGTTTCCTCCCCCACGGCCCGGCCGCCGGAATAACTGAGACCGCTCGGTTCAAGCACGGTGCGATGGACCAAATTATGGACCGGCTCGCTGGTGAAGGCGTTGTTTTCGAAGTGGGGGCCAAGCAGGTCATCGCGGTAGATCGTGAGGCCGTTGGCCGATGTCAAGCGGCTTGGTTCGCCGGCCGGGGGAGGTCGATAGCCCGACCAATGGCTGAGGATACGGCTCTGCGGATAGATCGGCGTGTTTTCGACACTGGCGATCATCCGATAGGGAGCTGGGGCCGCTACATTGGGATTGCGGAGGTGATAGCGATCTTCGACCAGGTAGTGGTAGGCGGCCGCCGAGTTGTTGCAGCCAAACCAATTGCCCCAGTCGTCCGTGGCTCGACCAAACTGAGTTTGCCCGGCGATGGCCTCGACTTCGCCGGTGTCGGGACGAATTCGCAAATCGCGACCGCTGATCGCGACGACTTCGCCGGTCTTGCTTGATCGAATCGTGCCACCACTATCGCCGTTGGCGACGTAGATCCAATTGTCCACCCCGCGCCAAAAGCCATTGACACGATGCTGTTGGTTCCCTTCGCCGAAGCCGGTATAGAGCACCTCGCGATGGTCCGCTACGCCATCGCCAGTGGTGTCTTCCGCGTAAAAGATATCGGGCGCGGCCGAGACAATCACCCCTTTGCCCCAGGCGAGCACGCCTGTCGGAAAATTCAGTTCCGAGAGAAACAGCACGGACTTGTCATAACTTCCATCGCCGTTGGTGTCTTGCAGGTAGCGAACTCGGCCGCCTGGTTGGCCATCAATACCCAGGGGATAGTCGGCCATCTCCACCACCCAAAATTTGCCATCCGGTCCCCAATCGAAGGAGACCGGATCCATGACCAATGGCTCGGCGGCGGCCAGAGTTGCCTCATAACCGGGATGCACACGCATCGTCGAGAGGGCGGCTTCGGCCGATTTCGGCTCGGTTTCGGCGGGCCGCAGCATCTCGACAAACGACAATCGATCGACGCCATCCGGCAGGCGAGCCGTATCTTCGTTCTGCACCCAAATGAAGTTGTTGGCGAACCAGGCACCGTTGTTCGTGCCGTTGCGCGAGATCATCGGTATCGCGCCCGCTTCGTGGCGGAGGCCTGTGGAAACCTCCCGCGACCAGCCTTGCTCCAGTGAATGGAACAAATGGAGCGAGTAGCGAATCTCATCGGAGAACACCACATCGTCGAAACCATCCTCATCGACGTCGACAAAGCGCAGACCCGCATCGAGTCCTGCACCGAAGACAATCTCCGTTTTCTGAGGCAGCGTGAAGGGGAGCAGCTTCCAAGTTTTCTCCTCCGCGCTCCAGCGAAAAATCGCCTGATTGCCGACCGCTCCGGCGATCAGCTCGCAATTCCCATCTCGGTTGAGATCGCGGAGACGAATGCCTGCGTCGATTCCCGCCTGAGCGAGGACCAGGGGCTTTTCACCCAGCATGAGGCCTTCCAGTAGTTGGTCGTCGGCTTGCCAGGCGGTGCCATCAAACCTCCAGGCACCCGATTGATGCTCGTCGCGTGCGATCGCGATGACTTGATCATCGAGGATGCCGAAACGAACGCCGCAGGTCAGGCGTTGTGCTTGCTCGTTGGTGACGACGAGTTTCGCGGGAAATGTCGTTTCTTTCCAGGTTCGGCTCTCCGGTTGCCAGATTCGGGTGACTTGTAGCTCATCGTTGCCGATGACGACATCCATGAAGCCATCGTTATTCAGGTCGAGCAGGCGCACGCCGTTATCCCCACCATCCGCCGCCCGCAGCGATTGCCCCGCGAGCAAATGCTCGTTCATCCGATCCAAGCATTCACGAAAGTTAAGAAACAGGACTCGGCGGCCATGTTGTTCGACGGCGTGGTCAACAATTTCAACCATTTGTTCCGCTCGGATCCAGTCGCCGGTATGAAAGACAAAGCTGGCGGTCCCCTGCTTCAGTACGGTCGCATCCAACGCCGCTTTCCAGTCGGCGATCGTCTGGGGATTCTTCCCCCCATGCAGGTTAAAGCCTTGCCAATCGTCGGGAACCGTGCAGGGAAACTCCCAGATCTTGCCCCCCACGACGTACGGATAAGGGTAGTTTTCGACCTTGTTCACGAACGAAGGAAAGGGAAGATACTTCGAAAGTCGACCGCCCCCATCCGGATCGACCACCAGTTCCCGTGGCAAGTCGGGGGCGTCCGCGGTGAACAGCGCCACCACCGAGGTATCGATTTGCAGGAAGTTACCTTGCTCGGTCGTTTTATTGAGGATCTCAGCAAAGCCCCGGGGGCTCGGCGTATTCTGTGAGTCCATGCAAGGAAAGCGAAACGCGACGGGCCGACTGTTTGGAATCGCGAAGAGCATGTCGACGCAACGATCGTAGGTGCTTTTCGCCGCATCGAAGTTGCCCCCCTGCAAACAGGGACAAGGGTGATCCGCCGTGTGGGCGTCGAGGTTCACTCCTTCCGCGATCCACGATTGCAGTCGCTCGTCCGTCGGATCGACTTGGTTCGTCATGATGCTGACGGACGCCTTGCCGTTGATCTTTTTCACACGTTCGAAGATCGGACGCAGGTACTGATCGAAGTGGCCGATGTCGCGGAGGTCGTCGACCGCCAACACCACCACGGCCTCCGCTTCGGGATCGCCGATCCACTGGGGCGTGGTTAATTTGGCGAAGGCCTGATGCGGATAGTAAGGCGAGTCGCCATCGAGATACGTCAGGCGATTCCCGTCGGCGACCAGCGAAGTGGCCGAGAGCGAAATACACAAAAGGAAGATGGCTTTTCGGGTCAACGATGGTTTCAACGGAACATCTCCATAAATATTAAAGCCAAAAAGGAGCTCGCTGGCTTGGCGGGTAGCGGAGGGGAAGTCGAAAGGTAAGCGTCTTGGAAATTAGAACCAGGATGGAAATCTCGCCAAATTCGTTACGGCTTGATATAAAAGGATAACTCATTGTCTTGGTTGGCAATGAGTTCTTCAATCGTCTGATTCCCGATTTTCTAAATCTCATCTACCATCGTTTCTAGCGGAACTGGTGTTCCCGCTTCCATTTTTCGACCGTTAAGGAAACCGCTGCTGATCGTCGTTCCCTAAGTTCGCCTAATGCCGTCGGCCTTCCCAACACAGGTGGCCTCTGATTTCCCGCCAAGCTCCTCCTGAAAGTAGTCCTTGTCATGTCACGTTCAGATCGAAACTCTTTGGCTCGACGATCCTTCCTGAAACATTCCTTACGCAGCGCGGCGGCGCTTGGATTGTCGGGCAGTGCGATTCCGCTCTTTGCTTCGCCGACATCCCCAGACTTCTCCGTGGGTGAAGGGGTCGTCGATACGACGGTGCCCGACGGCGTCGAGTTGGCTGGATTTCATCGCGTCCCCGGTAACGAGCGCGTCGCCACGGGAGTGCGTCAAGGGACGGCTTCTCGCGCGATCGTGATTCGCAGCGGAGAGACGAAATTCGCCTTGGTCTCTTTGGACGTCATCTGCGTGTCGCCGGAATTTACCCAACGGGTCGCGGCCCGGGTCGGAAAAGAGGCTGGCATACCGCCGCAGAACGTCCATATCACGGCCACCCATACGCACTCTGCTCCGACCTTCGTTTATCTGCGCCAGTGGGGAAAGATCCCAACGGACTACATGACGCAAACTGAAGATGCCGTCGTCAAGTCAATCGTCATGGCGAATGCGGATCTCACGCCCGCTGAGTTGTTTTATGGTCAGGCTCAAGCCCAGGGAGCCAACTTCAACCGCACAACGAAGGATTACAAAACCGACGCCCAGTTTGATCAAACCTCGACGGACGACCAGCGGTGGCTCGATACCTTGCTGCAGACGCTCCGGTTTCAGCGAGCCGGTGGAAAGCCGGATGTCATCTGGTATCACTTCTCTTCGCATCCGGTTTGCTACACGGATTCGCTGTCAGGGCCGGATTGGGTCGGAATGGTGCGGCAACACGTGAAAGACTCGGAAGGGGTCGAGCCAGGATTTCTACAAGGGCATGCCGGCGATGTAAACCCCGGCGATGGAACGAAGTGGATCGGGGCACCTGAACCTTCGGCCGACGCCACCTATGCCGCCGTGAAAGCGGCCCTCGCGTCATCCGTTTCGGTACCAGTGAAAGAATTGAAGGGAGCCGCCGGTACCTGCGAACTCCCCTTGGACAACGAACGATTGAAACGCGATCTAGAAACATATCGCCAAAACCCCGCCGCATGCGGTTCAGGCGTCTGGGTCGATCCGCCGTTCGCCGCAGATTGGTACAGCGCGGCGAAGGACTGGTCGCTGACCAAGTCTGCGTTGCCTATCCCGATGTCGACCTTGGCCCTTGGGCCGATTGGACTCGTCTTTCATCCAGCGGAACTCTACAGCTTCTACGGTTTGCAAATTCGCCACGCGTCGCCGTTTGAGCAGACGTTGGTCGTCGGTTTCACCGACCACAGCGTCGGCTACGTCACCGACCCCAACGCCTATCAAGCCGAGGAATACGCGGCGATTGTGGTGCCGAAGATTCTCGACTTGCCCTACTACACGCCAAACGCCGGACGCTCATTGGCCGCGACGGCCGGCGAAATGTTGCAGAAGTTGGCTTCGTAATCCGTGCCGCCGGCGTGCGAGAAATTCGCGTTAGGCCATCGCACAAAATTGCCCCAGTCGGCGAAGATTCGAACCTTCGAAAGACAGATCCCTGCCTCGGTCGGAAGATAGCCCGGATATCAATTGGGTCCTGGCCCGGGGCCGCAAACCGAGTAATTTAGCCAAAAAAACGCGCCATAACGGCGTGCAATCTATCGGCAGCGTCTTGCCCCCGTTGAAGATATACGAGGGGCAATCGCTCGAAACAACGTCCAACCAGCAATCAAAAACAACGACCTACCCCTAAACGGAAGTATTTCTCCCAATAAAGAGAGAAAGTCGTTAGGAAATATGAGTCGGGGTGACACGATTTGAACTAATGACACTCACCTACCAAATTACCGATACTGCTTCGGCTACAACAGCCCGGAGCGTCTCACGAACTGCGTAAGGACGAACCATCCTTGGTCACGAACGAAATATCCCCAAGTTAATGCAAAGCACCCCGATTGGCAACTGACTGAAGTAGCCTGTACTGGAGGGGTAGGTTCTGCATCGAATCTTCAATACGGAAAAACATCAGCCAGCCCGATCAAGCCGCCTCCTCGCCCGTTTCGGGCGTTTGCCGGTAAACCTTCACCGGCGTCCGCCGAAGTCGGAATTCAAGTGCAGCAATGTCTGATGGCCCATCCCCTGTCGGGCCACGTTGACTTTGAGGAGAAGGGTCAGCAGTTGCCTGCGGATGGGAGCGGGCGAAGGGGACGGTGGCCAGTTCTCGGACCAGATTCTCAGGTGAGCGTTTGCCGTCTCGGAGCGATTCCCCTGATGGCGGTAATCTGCTGAATCAGCGGCTCCTGACTTCACCACTGCCGCAGAGATAGTCATCTAAATCCACCCGGTTTTCGTGTCATAATACTTGAGGAGTGATCTAGCCATTGGCGAGGCTCTTCAAGCGTTCCCCAGGCCCTGGATTGGCTACTTCGGTAGTCGGTCCGGAGCCTTTTTCTGTGGCTGAATTGGCTCTCGCGAGTGCGGGGGCGGTTCGTGTTTCATCACACGACCGCCCCGCACAGGGGCGGTCCCTCTCAGGAGAGTCTTATGATCGCGCAATCTGATTTGCTGGATGGTCCGTCCCTAACACCATCGCCTTCCCCATGCTGGCAGGCTGAGTTTTTGGGGATGTTGCCTCGGATTGAGAAGTACGCTCGGTTTCACTTTCGCGGGCTGCGGGGTGACACCCTAGACGAGGCCGTGCAGGAGGTCGTCTGCCATTCCTGTCAGGCCTATTCCCAGTTGGTAGCCCAGGGCCGGGCCCATGTGGCAACGTGGTCGAGCTTGGCAAAGTTTGCCCTGAAGCGATATCGCGACGGCCGGCGCGTGGGTGGGTCGCTCAACGTCAACGATATCTGCTCGGTTCATTGCCGCCGCCGGAAGGGCGTTCAGGTCCAGCCGCTCCGGCAGTGGGACGACCAGGGTCAGGAGTGGACTGAGATACTCGTGGAGGACAAAAAGAGCACCCCAGCCGAGATCGCGGCCACCCGGATCGACTTCCCGGCGTTCCTGGCAACCCTCAGTCCCCGCGATCGACACATCACCGAAAGATTGGCAACCGGTGAGAGTACCGGCCTGGTCTCTGAGCGGTTCGGCATTTCCCCAGGCCGTATCAGCCAATTGCGAAAGGAACTGAAAGTGGCCTGGGAGCGATTTCACCAGTTGCCTTCGGAGGTGGAGAGGCTTGCGGCAGCGGGCGTGTGAGAGGCGGAATGTCGCCTGCAACGGGGCGATGAAGCCGGGACCGTGCCACCTGCCCAAGTTATGGCCCAGAACGTGTCATAAAACTTGAAGGGTCCAGGCTTAGAACTTACAGGTGCCGGCGATCGGTCTTCCAGACGACCGACCGCGTCACTCCAGCGGCGATTTTCGAGTTTCCCAGCCTTTGCCGAGTCGATCTTCGACCTCCTGGAGATCTTTCATAATGGTGGCCGCTGAGACCTCCAAAAACGTCCCAAAAATCTCTCGTAATCGCCTCAGATTGCCTTTGAATATCTGCGGATGGCGTTGGTGCAGGAGACGCCAATAGTGCTGAAGTTTAAAAAGGCGTTGAAATTTCCGCAGGGGGCCACGGTCGGGCCGGTCATTTGCAATAAGATCCTGCCACTCGGTCAGGTGCGATTGGTCGGCCCTCTTATGAAGACTCTCACCGAGCATATCCCGCAGGTCATCTCGGCTGGGTAGTGGAACCGTGTCAGGCACAAAGAAGAGTCCGCCCGCTGCGGATAGTTGCCGCATCATTGCCGGGAGGATATCGCCATCCATCATAGGCCCCTGTGGCACCGGAAGGTCGGGACCCGTCAAACAGGAAAGTCGCCAGCGGGCGAGAAACTCCTGGAACATGGCCATGGTACGCGAAAGATCAAAATGACCTTCGTTATTAATTTCCAGGTATTTCGGCATGGCAGGTTGGCTCAGATGAAACGGCGCGGTTCCCCATTGCCGGATCTCCTGCCGGAGGTCTTGAACCAATTGCTCTTGTTCCTCAATGAACGTTCGATTGGTAAGTAACCAGCCCGGATAGGCCGACAGGGCTTGCAGAAAGGGACTCGTAAAACGGTTGTTGGCAACGCGAATGGAATTAGCCACCTTCGCCGGATTGAGATTATGCGGGGGTTGGTCCCAACCCATTTCGACAATAAGTCCCTGGACATCCTGTCCCTCAGAGAGGTTGGGATCCAAGCTAAATTTGGACGAACGCCGGAGTCCCGTGTATTGGACACGAGCGTTGTTCCAAACGCCCGCCCAGGTGCTGTGGTCGCCGCATATTTCCGAGATATGTCGCTCTACCTCGCGATCATAAGGCGCGATTGGACCTTCCGGCAACGCCTCGTCGATCTGTTTCCAGAGGTCTTTTGGCAGGCTGTAGAAATATTGGTCGACGATCCATCGATGTCCTTGGTGTTCCAAGATGGCCGGCGGAGGCTGGTGCTCAAGAGGCAGGGGCAGCAGCTGATCGTAGGGAGTCTCGGGTTCTATTGTTGGCACCGTCCAGTTTGTATGCGCATCGGTCGATTGGGCCGGAGTAACCTCCACTGTGATCTTGAGGAGGTCCTCTTTGGTGTCGCGACCCTCTGGCAAAGGTTCATTTGGTGAGGGTAATTGATCCATGGTCGTTGCCTTGCACTAGGGGATTCATTGCTAAGCCGATCACCGGTATTCGAGGTTCTCGAATTTCAACATATCACAAAACCATCGGTGGGGTACAAACCGCTTCCAAGCGGATTTTATCTGCTCACTTCGCCATCGCGGTGTGACAATCATCTCAACCACGGCTTAACTAAGTCGCCACTTTGAACCCCTAGAACAGGAAGAACTCAATGACCAACGAACGACAGTACCTCAGCCCCACAGAGCTGGCAGCGAAGTCCGGTCTTTCTCTGTCCACGATCAATCGCCTCAAGCGGGAGCGTAGGATCCCCTACATGCAGCCCACGGGCCCTGGGGGCAAGGCCTTATTCCCTCCCGATGCCATGGACCAGCTGATGCACCGGCCCGAGCCCACTAGCAAGGAAGATTTCACCACCGGACCCAAGATGCTGGCCGGCGTGAAACCGGCCTGGCAACGACTACAAAAAGGTAACTAACCATGCCGCGGCAACCAAAATACGAACCTTTCCAGGGGGAATACTTCTCCTGGTCGGTCAATATTCGAGATGGAGTGTATTACGCCAATCGACGAAACTCCGGCTACGATCGAAAACGGATCTCGCTCAACACCCGCGACTGGGAAGAGGCCCTCGAAAACCTCAAGGCCCTCGATCGCTTCACGGCCCTGGAACTCGGGCTGATCACCGAGGATCAGGCCCGGGACCCGAGCGATCGCGTCTCGATCGCTCAGGGCTGGGACCTCTACCTGGAGCATTGCGATCGAGGGCAGGTCCAGGGTGGTGTTTCCCACCGCTTTGAAGCTAGCACTCAGTTTTTGCCCGGGGGAGTCGTTTCGTGTTAAC
>JBBDIM010000043.1:0-6979 GCA_040880405.1 Pirellulaceae bacterium
GCGCTGCTGGATCAATCGATGTTGGATTGGGCATGACACGACGAAACCCCGCCCGTATGAGGAAACAATCAACTTGACAAGCGACACAGTCGCTCTGCGTTTCAAAAACAGACTTTGAGTAGATCGATGCTGCTCGATTAAATTGCGTCAGCCCTTTGGGCCTTGGATGAATTGGGTGATCCCCGCATCGGCTAGTCCAAGCGCATGACGCGGATTGCACCCAAACAAACTTACCGTTGGCGGCAAGATTCCCAGGCATGCACCAGCAGATCGACCGCTCGGTCGATCTCTTCCTCGGAGGTGTACCAGCCGAGGCTCAAACGGATGGTTCCCTCGGTCTCGGGGGTGGTCAGTCCCATCGCCGCCAAAACCTTCGAAGTGCCACCCCGGAAGGTGTCGTAAGACGCCTGGGTGTGAGCCTGGATCTCCGGCACTCGGCGTAACAGGTCGACCGCCGAGACGTCGGGAAAATTAACTGAGAGGGTGTTGGGCAACCGCGGTGCGCGGCAGCCATGAAGAATCAACCCCGCGTGAATTGCCGCAAAGAGTTGGTTTTGCAGCCGATCGCGGAGTGTTTCGAGCCGAGCCCGTGACTCGTCGAGGCATTTCCCCACCAGATTGGCGGCGGCCCCCATTCCGACCCACGCCATGGCGTTTTCCGTCCCGGCTCGGAGGCTCCGTTCGTTTCCGCCGCCATGGACCAGCGGGACCAGTGAGACCCCTTCCCGCACCAACAAGGCGGCGGCTCCCTTAGGGCCATAAAATTTGTGGGCGGAGATGCTCAGCAAATCGGCCCCCAACTGTTTCGCGTTGACCGGAATTTTTCCCGCCGCCTGGCAAGCATCGGTATGCAGCAAGACACCCTGGCGATGGCAGACTTCGGCCAACTGGCGAATCGGTTGGATCACTCCGGTTTGGTCGTTCGCGAGGGCGATGCTTACCAACTTGGTGCTGGGGCGAATCGCTGCCGCAAGTGTTGCCGGATCGACTAGCCCTTGCCGATCGACCTCCAATTGCGTCACCTCGAACCCCAACTGCTTCACAAACCGCGCCGACTGCCGCACCGCCGCGTGCTCGACCTTCGAGATGATCAGGTGGGCCTTTTCCACGTTGGGAAGCGCGGAGAGCATCACCCCTTTGATCGCCAGATTACAACTCTCGGTCCCGCTGGCGGTGAAGATCACCTCGTCCGAGACGCCCCCCAGCAAAAACGCCACCTGCCCTCGCGCATCCTCCAGCGATTCCTCCACCGCTCTCGCGCCGGCGTACGTTGCCTGCGGAGAGGCGAAGTACTCCGCCATGAAGGGGAGCATCGCCTCCTGCACACTTGGTGCGATCGGCGTGGTCGCGTTGTAATCGAGGTAAATCGGCTTCATACACGTTTTTTGGTGCGCGATAACTCGCGGAACGAAAAGTTGCAATCGATTCGCGGCTTGCGCCGTCGGCAGGTTCTCACCCTGGGACCGCCGACGTCCCCGTCGGCATTTCCTCCACCGGTGTGCGGCTCACGCCTTGGGCAGCTCTCCCTCAAACCCAAATTCAACAAACATTTTGGGCGGCACGACTGCCGTAATCTTCAAGTAGCTGATCGCCGTGTAGGGAATAATCACCTGGCGGGCACCGAGTGAATCGGGCGTCTGCCTTTGAACCACCGCCGCGAACCCATCCAGCGCATACCCCACGAAGGGGATTTGTTCATTGAGTGTCGTGACGAGCACACCCCGCTTGGGCAAGTCTTTAGGCCAACGACGAAGCATTTCCAACCAGGCGTGAGGATCTTTAGGCATGCCAGCGATCTAGTGGGTGGTGAGGAGATGGGGACTCGGGAACCAGCGGCAACATAAGCCAAGTGGCATAGGACGCCATAGAACCCAGTTCGGCGCGCCGTAGTCTTGCTGAACAGAAATGTTAACGGGGTCGATCCATCCGGTAGTTGTGGTATGTTCCGCCCAGGGGGTACTCCCGGAACGATCCCCCAAACACCCATTTCTCCAAGTTGACTCGATTCGCGACAAAGGGCTCGACTTTTCCGGCAAACTGGGTGATAATTTCACTTGGCCCAGCTAATCTCGTCTATTCCGACTCTAAAGGAAAGTCTTGTCATGGTAACGCGTCGCTCGGGCTTTACGCTCGTGGAACTGTTGGTGGTGATCGCCATCATTGGAATCTTGGTGGGGTTGACCCTGCCGGCCGTTAATATGGCCCGCGAAGCGGCTAGGCGGACCCAGTGCATCAACAATATGAAGCAATTGGGACTGGCGATTGCCAACAAGACAACAAATCATCCAAAAGGTGAAATGCCGGCTTACATGTCGTGGCGTCCGGAAATCGCTCCCGCGGATCGAACGGCGTACGATAATTGGACCGCTGCGGCGGATCCACCACCAATCATCGGTTGGGTAACACCTTTACTCACTGAAATCGAAAGGGCCGATCTCGCCGACGTTCTCCGAGATGTGAATCATGATACCCGGGAATTGAACGGCCAGATGTTGAAGATTCTGATCTGCCCCAGCGATCCGGTATCCGATGGTGAACCCAACCCTAATAGCTACGTCGCGAACGGTGGATTCTACAATAATTTTTCAGCGGCGGCGTCTGAAATTGACAGGCCGGCCCGTGGTGCCTGGAGTGATAAAAGTTCGCTACAGGGGGTGAAAGATGTCACCATGACCAGTTCGAGCTTCAAGGATGGGATGTCGAACACTATCATGTTGTCAGAACGGGTTCGCCTGTACGATATTTTCTACGATGCGGCGGTCACGCCTACTCCGCTCGTCGGGACACTTCAGAGCAATCCGCCGCGATGGAATATTCAGCAGGTTTCCGATATTCCGGTGGAAATCCAAACAGGGATTCATTGGGCCGATCCCATGAGTGCCCTCCATGGCGAGTTTGGCCGGGAAGATTCGATTGAAGTACCGTCCAGTTATCACAACGACGCAGTGATTGCGTTAATGGCCGATGGCAGCGCTCGCCCCCTAAACAATGACATCGATCCCTTGGTGTATGGTCGCTTGCTGACGTCAAACGGTCGAAAAACTGGAAGCGGCTTTCAAGCTATCCCCCTGAACGAAGCCTCTTTCGAATAGTCAGCGACCAAATCACAACCCACACCAAAACCAACCCCCAGCGGCCGTCCCCACGGATAGGCCGCTTTTTCTTTCCCCAAGGAACTGCCGCTTGATCGATCATTCCGACCCTAACGACGAGCCGGAGCCGTTGGAGCTGCCTGATATCCATGAGATCTACATGCAGATGGCCCTGGCCCAGGCCGAAGAGGCGGAGCGGGCGGGTGAGGTCCCGGTCGGGGCGGTGATTGTGCATCAGGCCCGGGTGATCGCCGCCGCCTCGAATCAGCGCGAGATGCTCCGCGATCCGACCGCCCACGCGGAGATGATCGCAATCACGCAGGCCGCTGAGGCCCTCGGGAGTTGGCGACTGGAGGACTGCGTGCTGTATGTCACGCTGGAACCCTGCCCGATGTGTGCCGGGGCGATCGTCCAGGCGCGGATTCCAACGGTCGTCTACGGAGCGACCGACCCCAAGGCGGGCGCGGTCGATTCCCTGTTCCACCTGTTGGACGATGCCCGGTTGAACCACCGCTGCGAGGTGATCGCCGGGGTGCTGGCCAAACGGTGCGGGCAAGTCCTCACCGATTTCTTCCGCCAGCGCCGCGCCGAAGGGAAGAAGTAGCGATGAACAACGCCCAAATCGCCGCCCGTTTCGAGCAACTCGCCGACCTATTGGAGTTCGACGGAGCCAACGCCTTCCGCATCCGGGCCTACCGCAACGCGGCCCGGACCATCGAGAACCTGCCCCGCCAGATCGCCGATTTGGTTGAAGACGGGGAGGACCTGACGAAGCTAGAGGGGATCGGCAAGGACTTGGCCGAGAAGTGCGTGGCGTTGGTCGAGACGGGTCAGCTCAAACAGTTGGACGAGTTGCTGGAGAAAATCCCCCACAGTGTCCTCGCGATGCTGCGAATCCCCGGGCTCGGCCCCAAAAAGGCGGCCGTGCTGTACCACGAACTGAAGGTCGCCAATCTGGAGGACCTGCGTCTGGCCTGCGAGCAGCACCGAGTTCGCGAGCTAAAAGGTTTCGCGGCTAAGACGGAACAAACCATCCTGGAGGGGATCGACTTGGCCGCGACAGCGGATGACCGGGTTTACTGGGCCACGGCCGATCAGATTGTGTACTCTCTGCTGGAACACCTGAAATCGTGTTCAGCCATCGAGAAGATTGAGGCGGCCGGTAGTTACCGCCGCGGCCAGGAGACGGTCGGCGATATCGATATCCTCACCGTCTCCACCGAGGTAGAACCGGTAATGGACCGCCTGGCGGAGTTCCCCGAGCTCGATACGATCTTGGCGCGGGGAGACACCAAGATGTCGATCCGGCTGACCGACGGGATGCAGGTCGACCTGCGCGTCGTCCCAGCAGAGAGCTTCGGCGCGGCCCTGCAATACTTTACCGGCTCCAAGCAACACAACGTCAAGGTCCGGGGTATCGCCAAGCAGAAGGGGCTGAAGATCAACGAGTATGGTGTTTATCGTCTGCACGAAGACGCCGAGCCGGAATATGTGGCCGGCAAAACGGAGGAGGAGGTTTACGCTACGCTTGACCTGCCCTGGTTCCCACCGGAACTGCGCGAAAACCGGGACGAGTTCCAGTGGGTCACCGCCGATGGCCCCCGGCTGATTGAACTGGAGGACATCCGCGGTGATCTCCACATGCACACCACGGCGACCGACGGCAAGCATAGCCTGGAACAAATGGCCCAGGCCGCTATCGAGTTCGGCCATCAGTACATCGCCATCACCGACCACTCGCAACGGGTCTCGATGGCCAACGGCCTAACCGCCGAGCGTTTGCTCGATCAATGGAAGCAAATCGACCAACTCAACGAGAAGCTGGACGGAAAAATCCTGGTGCTCAAGGGGATCGAGTGCGACATCTTGGAACAGGGTGGCATGGACCTGCCGGACGACGTGTTGGCCAAGGCGGACTGGGTGATCGCCAGCATCCATTACGGGCAGAAACAACCGCGTGCGCAAATCACCGACCGGATTCTCGGGGCCCTCAACAACCCGCACGTCACGATGCTGGCTCACCCGACCGGACGATTGCTCAACCGACGGCCCCCCTATGAGGTTGACCTGGAGGCGGTTTTCCAAGCCGCGAAGGAAAACCACAAGCTGCTCGAACTCAACGCGAACCCAGCCCGGTTGGACTTGAACGACGTCCATTGCCACGCGGCCCAATCGCAAGGCATCCCCCTGGTCATCAACAGCGACGCCCACAGCATCGACGGCCTGGGAGTCCTCCGCTACGGCATCAAACAGGCCCGGCGAGGCTACCTGCAGAAGCAGGACGTCGCCAACACCAAGACCTGGAAACAGATTCAGAAGCTGCTGGGACGCGGCTAAGCTTCGATTTACGTCCCCATGATCTTGCGCATCTCTTCGAGATGCTTAGGACACTCGACCCGCGGATCACCCTTCTCTTCGAACTCCAGGACCACGAACCCGCGATAGTTCGCCGCGCGAAAAATCTCCGCGAGTCGGGCGTAATCGGCCGGGTGTTTGACTTTGTCCGGGCCGGAGACCACCACTTTCACCTGGATGTTCAAGGCGTATGGGGCGCACTCGGCGATTTCTTCGTAAATCCGATCGCTGTGGAAGTTGCCGGTGTCGAGATTGATGCCCAACCAATCGCTTTGGACATCCCGCACGATTTTCAATAAACCCTCGGCGGTGCTGGTCGGGCCGCCATGGTTTTCCAGGGCGAGAAACACACCCCGCTGGGCAGCGTACTCGCACACTTCCTGTAAGCCCTCGACCATCAACTGGTGGGACTCCTCGGCCGAGACCCCTTGTTTTTGGTGACCGGCGAAGATCCGAATGACCGGCGCGGAGAGGACCACCGCCTTATCGATCCAGTCCTTCACGTGAGCGATTTCCTCGTCGCGTTTCTCCCCTGCGGGAAAGCAGAAGTCGTTGCGGATGGCGGTACCGGAGATGGTCAGACCGAGGCGAAAGGCCTCCCCTTTCAGACCGATCAGATACTCGTCGCTCGGGTTCTCGGGAAAGTAGTACGAGGTGAGTTCGGTGCCCTCCAACTGAAATTCTGCGCAGTCCTTGATGAATTCGGAGAGCGTGAACTCGGAATCCTTGGCCGTGAGCAAGCCCCGATAGCTATACGCCGCCAAGCTGTATTTGAACTTTGGCCGAGTCCTACCGGAGATCGGCTCGGCCGACATGGTGGGTGACGCGAGTGCCGCCGCCATTGCAGTCGCGGCGGTCATCCGGAGCATCTGACGGCGATTAAGCGAATCGGGTTTCATACTGAATCTCCACTCACAGGGGACTTGGCTGGCGGGTTAAACCGGGACGCCGCGGGCTGACTCCGGGAACTCCACTGGCTGCTGGAGTTCGCGCGATTCGGCGGGGCGCTCCTTTTCCAGCGGCTCCCACGGCTTTAGGACGACGTTCACGACAATCATCAGTAGCGCGAATTGCCACTGCCCCGTCAACAGCCCGAGTAGTACCCAGTGCGGGATCGAAACGAGCACCAACAGCGGCCGGGCCAATTTCACCCAGCAGAAAATCCCAAACAGCAGCTCAAACAAGACCACGAAGTGGGTCCAGCCGAAGACCACCAGTGGCGTGTTGCGGAGGAAAGTCCAATCGACCAAACGATTCTCCGTTTGGGCGATCAGGAACCAAATGGCCTCGCCATTCCACCAGGTAAAGCTCGACAGCTTCGTGAGCCCCAACATCAAGTAGAACATCGACAAATGAACCTGCGCCAAACGCAAGGCCAAGTGGGCTATCGCCGAAGGCTGGACTGGCTCGCCTGCGCGTTTTCCCCGCGATTTCAAATAGGCATCCACCGAGTAGTAGGCCCCGCACGGCGCGAGCACCACGTACAGCAGCATGGGGCAGAGGAGCGGTTCGAGCAGGCTCATCAGCATGGG
>JBBDIM010000044.1:0-42647 GCA_040880405.1 Pirellulaceae bacterium
AGCCAGAGCCAGAGCCAGAGCCAGAGCCAGAGCCAGAGCCAGAGCCAGAGCCAGAAGATGAATCCTCTGGCGAGGATTCATCTTCTTAATCCAACCAGGGGCCGCCTCACCAAGGCGGCCTTTTTTTGCTAGCAATGCCAGTTCCCTGGCACCGGGAATGGCTACTTTCACCGAGGATCAGATCAATCGCCACCGCCGCTCACGCCGATAGTTAGCGATGACAAGCAATATCGACGAGCCAATGGAATAGCCAAATGTGGTGCAGGCACTGTGAGGCGGAAGTGGCGGGAATTGTCTCATCCGGAGACGATCGCCAATTGATCTGCGCGCGTTGCCAGCACCAAGTGGAAGATCTCTCCGCGAAGACGTTCTCCGATTCGTCGGAAAACCTCCCGGGCGGCCCACTCGGGCTACGGCTCGATATGTCGCATCTGCGCGAAAACCTCAGGGCGGCCGATCGTCTGCTGGAGTCGCTGACGCTGGAGGATCTACCGCCGGAACAACCACGTGGTGCGGAAGAGCGGCTCAAGGTCCGCCAAATCAAACGTTCGCAGGCCGCTGCCAACGAAGATGGTGCCCACGCGGATCAGCCCCCCTCCCCTGCCCTGAGTTACGATGATCTTCCCCAGCTTCCCGCGCCCAACTGGTGGGTCGGCGGTGTGCTGGGAGTTGGTAGCGTTACGCTTTGCGGTGGGGCGTTACTTTCCATCACGTCGTTGATTCGCGACCTGCCGCTGGCCTGGAACTTAGGGCTGCCTGCCTTACTACTGGGACAGGCTGGCGTGATTGTCGGGTTGGTGCTGTACGCGGACAGCCTGGTAACGCGGGAACAGGAACTCACAGAGCAGCTAACCAAGCTGCGGCAAGCCAAACCGGGCCTCCGTAGACGAGGGCTGGAACTGCTCTCGGTGCGGCGTACCAGTCGCCGGTCATCCCTGCTCGTGAACCACGATTTGTGAAACGTCGGGAAACCTAAATCGCCTGATGGACCCGGAGATGGCGTCCAGACTTCCCGCAAGAAACAGCATCCTCTCGCACTTCTCATGCCCACGTTGGAGGGCGTGGGCATGGCACCCAGACGCCACTCGACGAACTATCCGGCGTAAACTCTAGCGGGACGACCCGCGCGCTCACACCTGGGCCAGTGACTTCTCCGCGTCGCAGGCGGTGATGCAGTGTTTTTCGGTTCCTAGGTGCGTATCCAGCAGTTCGGCCGGCGGGAGGTGGACGAACACGCCTTCTCCTTCCACCTTCACCTGGAAGGTTTGCACGGAATACTCTTCTCCGGTCAGACACTCGCCCGATTCCAGGCTAAAGCTCTTCTTGTGCAAGGGGCACGCGACTTTCGGTTCGCCACCGGCGTCACCGATGATGCCCCGCGAAAGGACAAACGCATTCTTGTGAGGGCACATATTCTGGCAGGCGTACCACCCGGCCGGTGCCCTGAAGACGGCGATTTGGCTATCGCCATGCTTGATCGCCGCGCCGCCACCTGCCGGAAAGTCGGCAACCACCCCGGCCGCGACCCACTGCCAGGTGTCGTCCGGCGTAAGACCTCGCTTGGCCTCCGCTGCGACCGGAGCTTCCGCCGCAATCGTCTCACCACCCAACCCCTTGAGTTGCACCAAATCGACCTCACCCGCGGGCCAATCGGCCGGGCGAGATTGTCCCCGTTCGGTGACAATCTCGATCCCAAGCTGGGTGTCGTCGGTGTTCACGAACTGGCGGAAACGTTTGCGTTTCTCCGGGTCGTTCACGACGTCTTGCCACTCGCATTGGTAGCTATCGACTAAGTGCCGCATCCGTTGTTCCAACTCGGCGTTGATGCCTAGCTTGTCGTGGATGACGACGTCGCGCAGGTGATCGAGTCCCCCCTCCATTTTTTCGAGCCAGACCGAAGTCCGGGTCAGTTTGTCGGCCGTTTCGATGTAGTACATCAGCAGCCGGTCGATGTAGGTGATGGCGGTCTGTTCGTCGATATCGGCGACCAACAGATCGGCATGCCGCGGCTTGGCCCCGCCGTTGCCGCAGATGTACAGGTTGTAACCGTTTTCCGTGGCGATCAGTCCCACATCCTTGCTTTGGGCCTCGGCGCATTCCCGCACGCAGCCGGAGACCGCGAACTTGAGCTTATGAGGAGCGCGGATGCCGCGGTACCGGTTTTCGATCTGGATCGCGAACCCGACCGAGTCCCCAATCCCATAGCGGCACCAACTCGACCCCACACAGCTTTTTACCGTCCGAACCGCTTTGCCATAAGCGTGGCCACTCTCGAAGCCGGCCGCAATCAGTTCCTCCCAAATCTCCGGCAGCTCGTGGAGTTTCGCCCCGAACAGGTCGACCCGTTGCCCGCCGGTGATCTTGGTGTAGAGGTTGTATTTTTGGGCCACCTGACCCAGCACAATCAACTTCTCCGGGGTGATCTCACCGCCGGGCACACGTGGCACCACCGAATAAGTCCCGTCCCGCTGGGTGTTGGCCAGGAACCGGTCGTTGGAATCTTGCAGCGTTTCATGTTCCGCTTGGAGGATCGGATCGTTCCAGAGGGAGGCCAAGATCGAACCGACTGCCGGTTTGCAGATCTCGCAGCCGGTCCCGGCGCCGTGCGAGCGGATCAACTCGTCGAACGATTTGATCTGTTTGATTTTGACGATTTCAAACAGTTCCTGGCGGCTGAACGCGAAGTGCTCGCACAGGTCGGTGCTGAGCGACTGTCCTGAGGCGGCGAGTTCCGCGGAGAGCAAATCGGTGACCATCGGCATGCACCCGCCACACCCACCGCCGGCGCTCGTACAACGCTTCACATCGGCCGGAGTGGTGAGGTTTTCCGCGCGAATCGCCTCGCAGATTTGCCCCTTGGTCACGTTGTTGCAAGAGCAGACCTGGGCCTCAGGCGGTAAGCTTTCCACCCCACCGATCGACGCCCCTCCGCCACCGCTGGCACCCACCAGCAGGCTACTCGGATCGGCGGTCAGCGGCTGATCGCTCTTGGCCAAGGCGGAAAGCAGGCCGTAGTCGGCGGCGTCTCCCACCAGAATGCCACCCAACAGCCGCTTGCCATCCTTGCTGAAAAACAGCTTGCGATAGACCCCGGCAAACGGATCTTCCCGCGTCAGCGCGGTGGAAACCTCTTCCGCCGGCTGGTAGTCGCCGAAACTGGCGACATCCACCCCCATCAGTTTCAGCTTGGTCGAGAGGTCGGTCCCGCGGAAGGTTTGCCGCTCGCCGCACAGGTTCTTGGCGACGATCTCCGCCATCTCATACCCAGGGGCGACCAGGCCATAAATCATCCCGTCATGCAGGGCGACCTCGCCAATGGCGAAGACTCGCTCGTCGGAGGTTTTTAGTGCGTCGTCTACTAGGACACCGCCACGCTCTCCCAGCTTCAGCCCCGCCTGTTTGGCCAGTTCGTCCCGGGGACGGATCCCGGTCGAGACGATGATCATATCGACATCAAGCGTGGTGTCATCGGTGAAGACGATCCGCTCGACCGTCCCCTCCCCTTCCACCACCTTGGTCCCTTTGCTGAGGTGGATATGCACGCCCATCGCCTCCAACTGCTCGACCAACACGGCCGAGGCTCGGTCGTCGATCTGCCGCGCCATCAGCCGGGGTGAGTACTCGATGACATGCGCCTCCAGTCCCAAGTCGTGGGCCGCTTTGGCCGCCTCCAAGCCCAACAGGCCCCCGCCGATCACCGCGCACCGCTTGGCCGTTTTGCCGAAGGCGATGATCTTTTCAAGGTCCTCAATCGTCCGGTAAACAAACACGCCCCGTTTCTGAATGCCCTCGATCGGTGGAACAAACGGGTACGATCCGGTCGCCAAAACGACATGGTCGTAGGCGATCTTCGCCCCTTGGTCCGAATGGACGATCCGTCGTTTGCGGTCGATCCGGCTGGCTCGATCTCCGAGGTGGAGGTCGACCCCATTCTCTTGGTACCATTCCTTGCGCGAAAGCATCAGCTTTTCGGCGTCGCGATGGGCGAAGAACGAGGTGAGGCCCACTCGGTCGTAGGCGGCTCTCGGTTCTTCGCAGAAGGTGACCAAGCGGTACTGCTGCTGGGCGTCCTCGGTGACCATCTTCTCCAGAAAACGGTGCCCGACCATGCCGTTGCCGATTACCACGACTGTTTGCTGCGTACCTGCTTGCCGCGACGCTTGAGCCATCATCCACCGCTTTCCGGGTTGCGTACCAACCAAGGGCCCGGAAACCATTTCCCGGGTTTGCGGTCTCAACCAACGCAACCACCGTGCCGTAGGATTTTGGACGTGGAGGGCCCCCTCAGGGGCAAGCCATAAGCATTGTCAGAATCGGAGGTTAGAACAACCGATCCGGCGACCGCCTGAATTTAAGCCACCCTGGGCAAAGAATTGACCACGCACCGCGCGACCCCCTGCCGGATTCCAAGGCAGGTCGTTGCAACGGCATCGCGTGGTCCGTATAAGAAGAATCTGAGGGTGGCCCTGGATAAGCGTGCTGGGTGCCATGCCCACGCCCTCCAACGTGGGCATGTTTTGGCGGGCGTGCTTTCCACCGGCAACTCGATTAACAACCAGTGCAGCGACCGATCGCTAACCCCCGGTTAACGAATCATCTTGGTAGTTCTCACTCACTGGGCTAGCCGCTAGTGGCCCCACTAAACGCAGGCAACACCGACTGAAGGAACTGGAGAAGGCGTCCGGACTTCCCAGAAGAGACAAGATCCTCTTGCACTTCTCATGCCCACGTTGGAGGGCGTGGGCATGGCACCCGACTTCCTCACGAGCAAAAAAGCAATTCGCGGGGCCCCCACGCTCTTGGCGAGCGTGGCTACGTCAGGGCTTAATCCAGCCCTACGTGCTCAATCCGCTTCCAGTATTTTTCGAAGGCGCCATCCTCGTGGAAGTCAGGGCTGTTGTCGAGGTCGTGGCACTGGATGCAGTGGTTGCGGGCCTGATCCAACGGCAACCGCATGGCCTGTTTGATTTGCTCGACCTCCTCATCGGTGAAGTTTCCTTCCCCGTTTTGCGAGGCGACATGGTCCGAGCCGGGGCCGTGGCAGTTTTCGCAGCCGACGCCGTGCATCAGCGGGGTTTTCTTGAGATCAAGGTAGCCGCTCTCGAAGGGGTAATATCCCTGCGGGTCCCAGCCGGTGACATGGCAGGAGAGACACTCCGGATCGTGGTGCCGGGGCACCTCATAACGCTCCGGTGGTTTGACCAAGGTATCCAGGGCGTGGGCGTGGGGAGTACCTTCCCAGATTTCATGGGCCGTGGTGTGGCAGTCGGCACAGGCCTGGCTCCCGACGAAGTGCTTGCCGGAGGGATGGGGCCGAGGCCGCAAGCCTAAGCCTTCCAGGCCGATTGTCTCTAATTGGCTTTGATAACTCGCGAGCAGGTCTAACATTGCGCGGGAATCGTCAAACGAAGAATCGAGCGCGACCCGCTCGTATCGTAAAGGGCGGGCCTCGTCGTTGAACAGTCCGATCACGCCGACATACATCCCCTTGGTTCCGACCTGAACCATTTGGGTGCCGGTTCCTTCAATGTTCTCCAGTTCCAAGGTGGGTTCCCCCGCTCCGCCGGCGGTCACGACGAGATCGAACCCCGGGACCTGGGCGGCCAGTTCTCGGCTTTCGTCCAGCGAGGCGTGTGCGAGTAAGATATGGAAGTCACAATTCTGTCCCTCCAAATCGGACCAAGCCTGCTTGAGGGCAGGTAGTGGGTCGGCGATCTCGACCAAATCGTTGGAGACGGACGAGTGGTGACTTTTACCGAACACCCCCGTCACGCCAATCCGCTTGCCACCCGCTTCGATGATTCGGTAGGTGGGTGTTAGCCCCAACAGACTCGCGTTGGCGGACAGGAAGCGGATATCCTCCGGGTCCTCGGCGGCGACGGCGGCGAAGGTTTCATCGACTGAAAGCCGCAAATCCTGCGGCCCGAACGTAACCGCCTGGTAATCCATTTGCCGCAGCCCCTCGGCCGTGGTTTGGAACTTGATCTCCGGTTGGCGACCAAATCGCCGCACTTGATTGCCAACATCGATCGGCACGACGTTCCAGCCATGGTCCTCCCGCAGTTGCTCTAGCAGGGTGTACCGCCGCATCAGGCCACCCTTTTGATTCTCCAGTCCGCTACAGCCACACGGCTCGATATAGCCTTGCTGCTGGCCGGAAACAAAGAGCACCACCTCCGGCTTGGGCCAGTCGGCGAATCGATCGAGCCCCCGGCCCGCCGGGCGATCCAAAACCACTTTGCCCGCCACCGGGGCGGCGGGGTCTTCTGCCGGTGTCTCCACCATCGGCGGTACTTCGGCCATCGGTTGGTCTTCCGCGGACGTGGCAGGCCGCTGGTCCTCCGCTTCCTCGACCGGATCGGTCTCTTGGGTGACCTCACGTTGGGGCTTCGACGGGGTGTCCCGCGGAGAGCATCCAAGTGCCATCCAACCAGCCAAAAGGACCACGATCCAAGCCGATTTACCAACCAACGAGCAGCTCATGATGTTGACCATACTATTTTACGAATCGCCCGCGCGGCCGCGCTGGTGAGGTGAGGGACCTAAGCAATCGCCGGGCGAAATCGCGACTACAGGTGACCGCCCAGCGAAATACCGCGCCTCGCCGGCATTCGACCCAACGCTCGTCAAGACAACAACTTACTCGACGGCGTAGTAAACTCCAACATCGACTTCCTTGATCTCCGGGTGGCCCTGGACTTCCAGACTGACCCTGCCCATTTTGTCACGATCCGGGCCATGAAAGTTTGCCGCGGGAACCCCGGTGGGGATCGTCACATGAACCGGGACCCGGCGAATGAGCCCCTCGTTCAGCGACTGAATCTCATCAACTTCCACTTGGAGATAGTCGGGGGAGACTTTTTTGAGCTGCACCGTGACCTCATCCCGGTGAGGCCCCTTCACAATCAGGTGGATGGTGGCGTTGGCTCCTTCATCGCTTTTGACCCGGTCAAGCATCAAAATATTTCGCTCGCGATTGAACTTATGGGTCGAGACGACCGTGATATCCCCCACCACGTTGCCGGAAATGGGCAACTCCAATTCCGGGGCGAACTCACTGCTGGTCTTGATCTTCAGTTTCTGCTGGTTCGCCCCCAACGGCAGGCCCGGCTTGACCTCGATCTCCAGTAGATAGCCCGACTTGGCGTCCCCTTCTTCTTGAAGCTCTTCGGTGGTCAGCGGCCGCTGACTGACGGCGTAGTTCTCCCGATGTTCTCCCTCGAAGGTAAGCTCCTCGATCTCGATCTGTTCATCCTTGAAGGCCAATATTTTCACGCCCGCCTTGCTACTTTCCCCGGCGGAAATCCGGCTGAAGCGGACCTCATTGGGTTCGAGCGCGACCGATTTGACCACTGAACCGCTGATTCGGAGCTCCACCTTGGGACGTTTTGGATCGTTGGTTCCGATGGTGGCCGTCTGCGAATAATGAGCCGAATACTGCTCCGCCTTCCACTCCAGCGTTACCTCGGCCGACTCGCCTGGGGCGACATTTCCGCCAGCCAGTTCGCTCACAGTGCATTTGCAGGTGGTCCCCTCTTTGGTGAGGGTCAACGGAGCGGTGCCGACATTCCGCAGGACAAAGGTATGACGCCCCTTGGCGCCCAATTCGATCTTGCCAAATTCGTGTAGTTCCCCACCCTCAACCTCAACCGTGGGGGTATCTTGCAAATCACTCGCTGGCCGAGCCAGTTCGGAGTTGGAAATGGCACCAAATTCATTTTCCAGCGAGACCCTGCGGTAAGCGGCTCCCGCGCCAACGGCCGAACCGAGAATGGTACAAATCAGAAAAATCGCAATCGGTTTCATTTCCCACGCTCCAAAGGCTCGGAAAAAGATAAATAGCGGATAAATTCAATCGCGGGAAAACGGCTCGTTTTCCCTTAGTCTTCCATTGTACGCAACAAATCGACAATTTGCTTGGCGGAAACCTCCGCCGCGGGGGGTTCCACCTGATGTTTCGGACGATTGGGCCAGCGAACATCCTCGATTTTGAGCCGCTCGAGCTTCCGCTCGCTGTGAGGATTCACCTCATCCAAGCGGGCCGCCTGATCGGCCGCCTGAGAAGCTTCCCTGTCTTGTCCCGCCAAATGCAGGGCCCACGCGAGCTGGGCATGGTGGATCGCTCGGCTCGGAAAAAGCTCGACCGCCTGCTGGAAGTTTTCGATCGCCAATTCCAGATCTTTGAGGTCATCCCCCCGCCGATAAAATCCCAGCCGCCATTGCCCCAGGCGGAAGTGGGACTGGTAATTCAATGGAACCCGCTTGGCCGCCCGCGCGATTGCCGCATCAAATTTTTGCCGCGTCGACTCTTCCGGTCGGGCCATCCAGGTTTGATAGTAGATCTCCGCCAACAGCCTGTCCGGCTGGTCATCCCAGGGGTCGAGCTGCGCCGCGGTTTGGGCGAAATCCACCGCGGCCGGAAAGTTGCCCCGCATCACCATCTCGTGGGCCACCGCCACTTCGCTCCGCGACCCGATGGTAGGCGAATACGCCCATGAATTCCACACGATAATCAGCCCCAAGGCCAACCCAGCCGGCAACAGCCGAGCCCAGCTCTGTTGAAAAACGTGTTGTTGGGCGACCGGCAAGGCGAGCGCCGCCAGCAGGTACCAACTACCCGCGACCCCGGGAAAACTAATTCCCCCGGCCGCGGTCAGGTTAACCGTCAAGGAGACCACCGCAATCACCAGCCAAGCGGTCGGCAAGCTACCCCGCTCAATCCAACCTCGCACCAGCCAAATCACCAGCCCCAGCGGCACCACCCCCAACAGAACAATCGCCAGATTGACCGATTCCTGCTGGGTGAACATCCGCAGGAAACCAGTCAAAGCTAAAGCCAAACCACCGCCGATCAGGATCGGCAACACGTCGCTCCAATCGCCAGTGGGAGAATTTGCGGCGGAAGGGGCTGGGTCGTCGGTAGCGGGCGTCTCCACACTGGCGGGAGTCTCCGCCGCTGGCGTCCGTCCGACCTTCAAGGCCCAAACCACCATCGTCGCCAGCAGCAGCAAGATCGCTGGAGTTCCGGTATTGGCCCAAATTTCGAACACAAAATTGTGGGGGTCGGCCACCGTTTCGCTGGCCATCGGCAGCATGAATTCAGGGTACACCCGTTGAAAATTCGCCAGGCCACAGCCGACCAGTGGATACTTGGAGATGATTTGGGCCGATCCCTCCCAGTATTGCAGCCGATACAGCAGCGAGGTGGGGGCGCTGCCTAGCATGGCCACATCCAGCACCCCGAGGGCGAAGCCCAAGATCGCTAAGACCAGTGGCATTCCAAAGACTGCGGTCGCCAGTTTCCAGGAGATGTTTCTTCCAACCGCCGTGCCGTACACCAACATTAATCCGAGCCCAAAGGTCACCGAGATCCAACTGGCCCGGCTTTCCGCGAGCCAAAGGCAAACGGCCATCAGCACGACCGCCAAGCACCCGGCCAGGGCCACACTGCTGGCCCGGCGGTTTTTTACTTCCAAGTAAACCCAACCGATCGCTAATAAGAACCAAGGAACCAAAAACGCGGAAAACGAATTGGCTAAGGTAAACGTCCCGGTTACTTCCGTGCTATCCAACCGGCTTTCGAACAACACCCGAGTCGGGTTCCCGGGGGTCGGATCGATCCCGCTTTCCCGCAGCTTTTCCTCTGGATTGGCGTAATAGTCGCGCCGCATCTGAGGAAATTCGACCAAGTTTTGATAAAGGGAATAGGCGCTAATGGCGGCGGCAACCGCGACCATCACCACAACCATCGCCCGAACTTGGCGAGGGTGGGTAATGACCTGCCGGATCAGGAAAAATGAGATCACCAGGTGGATGTAATCCCAGAGAGAATTGAAGGCGGGCCGTGGGGCCCCTTTGCCAAACACGAACCAAGTGGAAAGGACCAGCCAAGCGAGGAAGGCCAACAGCAAGGTCTCGACCAGGCTCCAGCGGATTTCGAGCTTCTTCTGCCCAATTGCTTGAATGCCCCACAGCATCAACAGCAATAGCCAGCCGAGCGCCAAGGGAAGTTCGGCCCCGCGGTGAGGGAAACCTTCACTGCCAACGAGCGGGGTCGCCACCACTCCCAGGGCGATCCCCCCGGTCAACAGAGGCCCCAACCAGCTTGGGGCCTGACTGGCTTCCACTTGCTCCTGTTTGCGACGACTCCGAGCACCCATTTTAGGTCTCCGTCTGTTTGACGCGCCGCCGAGCGGCCGATTCGAGCATGGCGATCAGGGCCAGGACACTCAGCACTAACAGCGTGATGAACACCGCGCCGAGTCGATCGACCCGATGCAGGATCAACGCCCCCAAACCACACGTCCCGGTCAGCAGGTAGATCACCAACACCGCCTGCGGCTTGGTAAACCCAAGTTCCACCAACCGGTGCGAAAAATGGCATTTATCGGGCTGAAACGGGCTTCGCCCCTCGCGGAGCCGAATCCAGAGGACGGTCGTCATATCGTACAGTGGCACCGCCAAGATGAAGAGCGGGGCCAAGATGGCGTGTTGCCGCTGAACTTCGGTCCCGGCAAACGTGGCCACCACCGTCATCACCGCCATGCAAAACCCAATCAGGTAACTCCCGGAGTCTCCCATGAAGATTTTAGCGGGCGGCCGGTTATGCCACAAAAAGCCGAGGGTCGAGCCGACCAGAACAAACAAAAACCCGGCAATGAACAGTTGCGGCCCCTGGGTGATCGGATCGGGCGCGAGCAGCAGCACGGTGGCCAGCATCAGGCTCGCGATTGTGGCGACCCCGGCCGAGAGACCGTCCATGTTGTCGAGCATGTTGAACGAGTTAATCAGCCCGACGATCCAGAGGAGCGTCAATAGCTCCGGCAACAGTGGGATGGGCATGAACAGACTCAGTTTCCACCCCAGCCCCCAAACCACCACGGCCGCCACCCCAAATTGAACACCGAGCCGCACCTGCCAGGCCAAACCCTTCCGGTCGTCCCACAGGCCGACCAACACCAGCAAGGTCCCTAATCCCAAAATGGCCCACAAGTCCCCCGCCTTGGTTTGGAAACCGGCCAGATGGGGCCAAGCAAATCGAAGAAACTCCGGCAATTGTTCCGGCCCGGTAACCGATCGGGCAATCAGCCAAACCGCGCCATGCCCCAGAGCCAATGGAACCACCAGACCGAGCCAGATTCCAAGGCCACCACCCAAAGGCGTTGGGTTGGTATGGACCTTTCGCACACCTGGCTGATCCACCAAACCCCACCGATCAGCCCGCGATCGAATCCACCAAGTTGCGAGCGCCGAGATCGCAAACCCAGGCAGCATCGTGATCAAGGCGAATTGCAACGCGAGCCCAGGTGTCCAGTCCACGGATGGCGGCCTAATCAATATTTGGAATGATTTTAGGAGCGGAAGGAGAAACCTTTTAGTTTACTTCGAAATCACTGAGCCCCATACCAGGTAACTGGACCTCGAGCAGCCCTCGGGAAAAGTGGCCAGATCTCTTACCGCCGCAGGGCCGCGCGAAGGTACGTGCGGCATTGATCGAAAAAATAGTGGTATTCTGGTCGTTGGTAGTCCGGATAAGTCCAAGGCCAGGGGACCCATTGTTTCCGTTGGTAGCGAAGGGTCACCTCCGCGAAGATCCCGTCACGGAGGTAGATGCGGTGGTCTCGATCCTTGGTGGTCGCCAACAGCAGTTTGGCTTCGGTGAGGTATCCGGGGTCGAGATTTAGCGGTCGCGCTTCCGGCCAAACCTGCTGAGCCGCGATCTCTGTTTCGAAAATGTTGGAAAGGATTTTCCAATCTGGCAATTCGGCCCCGTCGACCAAGTCCGCAAAGGCCCAGAACTGCTTATGAAGCTGGGTCCCCATCTCGGTGTCGTAGTAGTTGGTTTCGTGCTGTGGAAACGGATCGCTGATGAGTTCGACATCGCCCCAATGAGCCTCCAAGACTCGACGTCCGAGTTCAAGGGCCTCGGGATGTCGACTAAACGCCGCCACAATCCGCAGCACCGGTTGTGGTTCTGAGATTTCACCCATTGTCGCCTTGCCCTCGCTTCTCACTCGAAAAAAGTCGTCCACCTTTTCCGATCGTACCGTAAACCAAGACGGTGAAAACGGGGAGCCCAAGAAATAAAAAAAGCCGAGATGGGTTTCCCCATCCCGGCCTTTATTCACAAGCAATCTCAGTTCACTTAGAACGTGTAGATCACGTCGACGCCACTGAAGAAGGCGTTGTCGCGAGTTCCGTCAGCGAACGGGGTCGCACCGGAAGCTTCACGATCGTCAAACTTGTCCCAACGAACTTCCGGACGAACGGTGAGGTTCGCGGATGGTCGCCAGTTGGCACCCAAGGTTAAGGAGTAGAAGTTACCGGGAACGCCGACATTACCAGCTCCGGTTTCACTTAGAACACGAACTCCATCCTCGTCGCAGAACCACTCAGCCCGAGCACCGATGCTCCAGCATTCGTTGATTTCCTTGAAAAGGTATTGATTAACGCCGTACCAGTAAGCGGTGGTCTTATCGGCATCGGCTGTCGTGAGAAATTCGGTGTTCTTGTTGTAACCCAGGTCGGTTTGGAAGACATAGTTCCAACCAGCACCGAGGTTTGCATCCAGAACAACGCTCTGCATGTACAGATCGCCACCTTGCTTGCCGAAGCTGCCAGCGGTAGCCATGTGCGACAAGGAGAGGTTATCTGACAGATCCATGCTGTAACCACCGAGGAACATCGATTGAGCTTCGTACTGGTCGAACGCGGTGTCCCACCCTGAAACCCAACCGCCGTAAAGACTCACGCCGTCGAAACCGCCGTACTCGGCCAACGCACCCCAGTGGGTGAACGGTTCGCCGTAGTACATGGTGTAGGCGTGCGAGTAGAAGAAGTTGTCGGGAGCCTGCACCACTTCGTACCCAATCAGGGTGTAGAAGTGACCCGCCTTGACGTTCCAATCACCCCAAGCGGCTTCCAAGTACAACTGCGGAATGGCCGAGCCGTACAGATCCTGGTCACCATCGGTGGAGGAGTCCCAACCGTTGTCCCAAGTGTGACGGTCGCCATGACCAAACGCTTGGGTATCGGGGCCATCGGCACCAAACATCGCGTCGATCCGGAAACCAAGGTCGAAACAATAGGTTTCGGCGTCGGCGGCCTTTTCGGCGTAGATCCAAGCTTGGTTCAGGGTCGCAGCATTGCTGATTTCCCGGAACCCGACAGGGCCGTTTCCGCTGTTGGTACGAACACCACGGGCGTTGCCGTAGTAGCCCGCCGAAACCCAACCACCGATTTCGATGCCGCAGGAGTTCTCGCCGAACAGCTTGAACTCGTCGCCATGTCCGCAGCAGCCGAACCAATTGATGCCGGAAGAGCAGCAACCGGTGTTACAGGTGTTGCAGGTGCCACAGGCATCCGCAGCAGTCGTGCAGCCACAATCGTCGGCCAACGTGTTCGCGTAGCTCACTTGGCTGGTTTCGTAATAACCAGCGTCCTGAGCGTTCGCGACGGCCGATGTTCCGACCATCAATCCGACAGCCACCAAGGCCGCCTTCCAATCCATTTTCATCTGAACTCCCTCCATATCCCTGGAATACGTGTGCGCCTAAAAACGCGAAATTACCAGCCCGCCGCGTGCCTTCTCATGGATCCGTCTCCACCAATTCGGCGAGCGGTTTTGCCAACCGGAGTTGGAGGTCGATTCAACCACCAGGTTTAGTAAGTGGCGGATTGTCCTGGTGGCGTCGCCGCCAGCGACCTCGTTCGTCCGACGCAGTATTTCGCAGCTAGTGCAGGTAGAGAGGGTTATCGTTAAGCTGGGTTCCAGAATCCACTTACGACCAACGGAGCGGCCAACTTTGCGCATTTGGTACAGGTCGACCCGATCGACACATCTCCCCAAAAACCACCCCATTCAGGGGCCACAAATCGCCATCAATGCGTCGATCTCCTTCGCAACCCAGGGACTCTGGGAGGCTTAGGTCGGGGTTGTCAAATGAATGCGCCTACGAAAAGCTCACTTCCCGGAAACATTAAACTTGAGAATGCTGGCATTTCTGCTAAAAATAAAGGGTCGGGGCCAGCTCCTCTTTTCCAGACAGACATTACGATTCGCAAGATGCCACCTATTGGCTTGGAATTCCAACGAAAGACTCATCCCATGCAACGTAGCCTGAAATTCTCCTCTCGCGATGGCTTCACCTTAGTGGAACTGTTGGTGGTGATCGCGATTATTGGGATCCTGGTCGGCCTGACGTTACCTGCCGTGCAACAAGCCCGAGAAGCGGCCCGGAGGGCGGAGTGCCAGAATAATCTGCGGCAACTTGGCCTGGGGCTGATTAATTTCGAAACGAGCCATAAGGCATTTCCCCGAGCAATCGGCCCAACTCATTTCACCTGGATTCATTCGATCTTGCCGGAGTTGGAACAAAACGCCCTATATGAATTGTCCAACCCCGACTTCGCCGCGAACGATACTGAGAACAGTAGCAATCGTAGTTTACTGGTGAACGAGCTTTCCGTGTTGAAGTGCCCTAGCGACCCGGAATCGACCGATGCAACCGCGACGGAGAACGTGAGCACTACCAACTATTCCGCAGCCGAAGGTTGGCGATCGACGGTTGAAGGCCAACAATGGGCCAGGACCGAAGAGAATGCCAATGGTGCCCCCAATCACGCGCGTCCAGGCGCATTTTTGGGTTCGACGAAACGGCTTGATCTCGGAGGGATTTTTAAGCCGAACACTTCCACCAAGATCGCCAGTGTCCGCGATGGAATGTCGAACACCATCATGGTCGCCGAAACCACCTCGACGGGTTATAGTGGGGGGGACTGGAATCGGACCAACAGCGGTGAGATGAGTTTCGTTGAGAGCGGTGCTCCTCGTTCCGCACTAGCCGGTGCCTATGTCATCGGCGACCCTGGGGTCGGCGACGAGCATACCCCCGGAGGAGGATTTTGTCCGTCGGGTTCTTGCACTACGACGTTGTACGCTCCAACTTATGTCACAGTGCAGGCAATCAACACTGAACTTCATGGTGCCAGCACACCCCATAACGTAATGCAGGCCGTGATGGGAGATGGTTCGGTTAAGAGTTTCGCACTCACCCTCGACAACAATGTCTGGATCCAGCTCAACGCCGCCAATGACGGTACCGTCATCAGCGAAAGCTTCTAGTTTTCCCGTCGATTGACGACCAATACATAAGGGGGCCTGAAATATTTCAGGCCCCCTTTTTTGTTTCGTCCGTGGTTACCGTTCGATCGCTCAATACGCCTTTGCCAACACCGCCCGGCGTTTGGCCGGTTGTCCGGTGAAGAGGCACACGCCTGGTTCTTCTTCCACGTCAACCGGCACGCAGCGGTGGGTGATTTTTAGCTGCTTCAGCTTTTGCTCCACCTCGGGCGAGTCGGCACAGTAGGCGATCGCAAACCCACCGTGGATCTCCGGCTGGTTCTCGTCTTTCGGGGTGAAGTACTTGGTTAGCTCTTCCAGGTTGTCGAACTCCCGGGTATTTTCCTGTTGCATCGCGAGGGCCTTTTGGTAGAGGCCGGTTTGAATCTCTTCTAGGATCTGATCGATCTTGGCTACCAGCTCCTCTCGCGGCACGCCCGCCTTCTCCTTCGGCCCTTGATCTCGTCGCGCGAGGAACACACTGCCGGCGGCGACATCCCGCGGCCCGATCTCGGCCCGCAGCGGCACGCCTCGCTTGATATGGTGCCAGGTCTTTTCACCACCGCGGAGGTCGCGATCGTCGATCAGCACCCGGATCGGCTGGCCATCGTAGGTTTTGGCCTTGAGTTCGGTTTCCAACTGCTTGCAGTACTCAAGCACCGTCGCCCGCTCTTCATCGCTGCGGTAGATCGGCAGGATGACGATTTGCTTGGGGGCGAGCTTCGGCGGTAAAACGAGACCATCGTCGTCGCTGTGGGTCATGATCAGCCCGCCGACCAATCGGGTCGAAACGCCCCACGAGGTTGTCCAAGCGTATTCTTCGGTCCCCTCGGCCGATTGGAACTTAATCTCCTGGGCCTTGGCGAAATTCTGCCCCAGGAAGTGGGAAGTGCCCGCCTGCAGGGCCTTGCGGTCCTGCATCATCGCCTCGATGCTCAGCGTCATGTTCGCGCCGGGGAATCGCTCCCAGGAGATTTTTTCACCCTTGATCACCGGCATGGCCATGTACTCTTCGGCGAACTTGGCGTAAACGTCCAGCATCAGCCGCGTCTCGTCCAGGGCCTCTTGCTTGGTGGCATGGGCGGTGTGCCCTTCCTGCCACAGGAATTCCGTGGTCCGCAAAAACATTCGCGTCCGCAGTTCCCAGCGGACGACATTGGCCCACTGGTTGATCAAGATCGGCAAATCGCGGTACGACTGCACCCATTTGGCGTACATCGAGCCGATAATCGTCTCGCTGGTGGGCCGCACAATCAGCGGCTCATCCAGCTTGCCCGCGGGCACCAAACCGCCGTCGGGGCCTGGTTCCAGCCGATGGTGCGTCACCACGGCGCACTCCTTGGCAAACCCCTCGACATGCTCCGCTTCCTTCTCCAGGAAGCTCATCGGGATGAATAGCGGGAAGTAGGCGTTTTCGTGGCCGGTCTCCTTGAACATCCCGTCGAGGACCCGCTGCATATTTTCCCAGATGCCCCAGCCCCATGGCTTGATGACCATGCAGCCGCGGACCGGCGAGATCTCGGCCAGGTCGGCCGCCTTGATCACTTGCTGGTACCACTCGGGGTAGTCTTTGTCTCGGGAAGGGGAGATCGCGTTTTGCGGCGGTTTTGCCATTGTTCGATTCGTGCCTCGAGGGCGACAATAAAAGATGAAGCGGAGGATTGCCAAACGGAACGTGCCGGATGCGGCGCATTCTAGAGAATACATAGGGGACCTGACAACCGAAGCGCTTTGGTGGTTCGTAGTTAGGCGGGCTTCGGCCCCTTGTGCCCCCGCAGGGCTGACCCTAGAATCCCGACTCTCGATTTGCGGCAAACCACAGCACCATACGGGGGGACAGCTCCCCATCGCTGTGACAGGCCGCAGGGCAAGCAAATATCGAATAAAGGGGACCCATGACCCGACGCAGCATAGGCCAGTTAGGCGAGAACGAATCGATCCAGGAAATCTACATCGCGTCCAACAAACAGCTTCGCCCCAACCGGCAAGGCAACTTGTACTTGCAGTTGCAGCTCTCGGACAAAACCGGCAACGTCAACGCGATGATGTGGAACGCCAGCGACGCCGTCTATCGCAAGTTCGACGATGGCGACTACGTCCGCATTCAGGGCAACTCGCAGTTATATAACGGCGCGATCCAAGTCATCGTTACCCACGTCGAGAAAGTGGATGCCGCAGAGGTCGACGACAACGACTTCGTGCAGCTCGGCTCCACCCAACTCGACCAACTCCAGGCGGAACTCGCCCAAACGGTGCGGAGCTTCAAGAACATCCACCTGCGGAACCTGGGCGAGTGCTTTTTGATCGATGAGCCGTTCATGGAAAGGTTTGGCCGCGCCCCCGCAGGAGTCAAGCAGCATCACGCCTATACCGGCGGGCTGCTCGAGCATGTCGTGAACTTGATGAAGCTGTGCGCGGCAGTCGCCCCGTTCTATCCGGAGATCGACTCCGAGCTGTTGGTCTTTGGTGCCTTCGTACACGACCTGGGCAAGCTCGACGAATTGAACTACGACCGGGGCTTCAGTTACTCCGACGAGGGGCAACTCGTCGGGCATCTGGTGATGGGTGTCTCCATCATTGAGCGAAAGATCGCCGAAGCGGAAAAGCTAAGCGGCGAGTCGTTCCCGCACGACTTGGCGGTTCGAATCAAGCACATGGTGGTCAGCCACCATGGCAAATTGGAGTTCGGCAGCCCCAAGGTCCCGATGACCCTGGAGGCTCTGGCCCTCCACTATCTGGACAGCCTCGACGCCCACGTCCACGGCTTTGGCAAACTGCTGGCCGACGACATGAATCCCGACAGCCACTGGACGATCTTCAACACCCAAATCGGCCGCAAGCTGTACAAGGGCCCGCCGGCGGAGTGACCCCAGGTGCCTTCGAGACCCGTTTTTTCCCAGGAACCCTAGTTCTACGGGGGGTGAGCATTCTAGACGTGGCATCCCCCGCACCGTAAAGTAGTGGGATGGAAATAGAAGAATTCGAAAAAAGCGTCTTAGACCACGTCAACCATCCTAATTACCAACCGGTCAAACCGAAGGTAATCGCCAAGAAGCTTGGCGTGTTAGAGGATGATCGCAAGACCTTCAAACGGGCCCTCAAACGGCTCATTCGCGGCGGTCAAATCCAGTACGGCGATAGCCACCTGGTGACCAAGGCCGATTCAAATGCGGCAAAACCCGCGAAGTCCGCGGGAAAATCGTCCGGCAAGTCCTCGCACAAATCGGGCAAAGGGGACAAGCAAGACAACACAATGGTCGGCCGGTACCAGCGGAACGCCCGCGGCTTCGGCTTTGTCCGCCCGCAAGGGACCCCCGCCTCGGCCGAGCGTACGCAGGACATCTTCGTCCCACCCCGCCGCGGTAAAGACGCCACCACCGGCGACTTGGTCAAAGTCAAGGTCTACAGTGGCCGTGGCCCCGGTCGCGATATGCGGCTCTGCGGCGACGTGATCGAGATCCTCGAACGGGAAACCCACCAGTTTGTCGGCACCTACGCCGAGAACCATGGCGCGGCGGTCGTCCAGGTCGATGGCAACGTCTTCGCCCAACCGGTCTCGGTGGGTGATCCCGGGGTCAAAGGGGCCCGACCAAACGACAAGGTCGTCATCGAGATGGTCCGGTTTCCCTCCCACCTCCATGAAGGGGAAGCGGTCATTGTCGAGGTCCTGGGCCAACGGGGCGAACCGGGAGTCGATCTACTCTCGGTCATGCGAGAGTATGACCTACCGCAGGAGTTCCCCGACAAGGCCCTGCAAGTTGCCCGAGACCAGGCCGATAAATTTACCGAGGAAGTCGGCCCGGATCGCCGCGACCTGACCCACACCACCATCCTCACCATCGATCCGGAAGACGCCCGAGACTTCGACGACGCGATCAGTCTCGAACGCCTCGATAATGGCCACTGGCTGTTGGGTGTCCACATCGCGGACGTCTCCTACTTTGTCCCCGAGGGTAGCGCCCTGGATGTTGAGGCCCGCAGCCGCGCAACCAGCATCTACCTGCCAGACAAAGTAATCCCGATGCTGCCGGAGACCATCTCGAACAATCTGGCCAGTCTCCAGCCGAACAAGGTTCGCTATAGCCGCACCGCGTTCATCGAGTTCACCGAGGATGGTTCTCGGGTTGCCACCGAGGTCTGCAAAGCGGCCATCCGCAGCAAGCGACGTTTCACCTACGAAGAGGTCGACGACTTCCTTGAGGATCCAACCCCGTGGAAATCAAAGCTTGAACCGGATGTCCATCGTCTGCTGGGGGAGATGCACACCTTCGCGATGATTCTTCGCAAGCGGCGTATCAAGCGTGGTTCCATTGAACTAACCATGCCGGAAATCAAGCTCGACCTAAACGCTGATGGAGAAGTAATTGGGGCTCATAAGGTGGTCAACACCGAGAGCCATCAAATTGTCGAAGAGTACATGCTGGCCGCCAACGAAGCGGTGGCCGAGGCCTTGGCGGACCAGGAACTAATCTTCCTTCGCCGCGTGCATGGTTCGCCCGATCCCCGCAAGCTGGAGGCTTTAACCTCGTTCGTGCAGGAGGTCGGCATCGAGTGCGAGGACATGAAAAGTCGCTTCGAGATCATCCGCGTGCTGTCAGAAGTGAAGGGTCAACCAGAACAGGCCGCCGTCAATTTCGCGACCCTCCGCAGCATGCAAAAGGCGGTTTATAGCCCGGAGGAAATCGGCCACTACGCCTTGGCGAGTGAATGCTACTGTCACTTCACCTCACCGATCCGCCGCTATCCAGACCTGACCATCCACCGGATGTTCGACCAGTTGGAAAACAAGGTTCGGCCGGCCCAAGATCTGGGTGACATGCAGCTCGAAGGGGATCACTGCAGCGAGCGTGAGCAACGGGCCGCGAAGGCGGAACGGGACCTCACCAAGCTGAAGTTGCTCAACTACATGAGCACACGAATCGGTGAGGAGTCGGACGCGGTGATCACCGGGGTCGAGGCCTTTGGGTTGTTCGTCCAAGGTTTGGAAATCCCGGCCGAGGGGCTAATCCACATCGACAGCCTGCAGGACGACTACTACCGCTTCGATGGTACCGCGCGTGCCTTGGTGGGCGGCCGGGAAGACAACGCCTTTCGTTTAGGGGATGTCCTCCGCGTAGCGATCGCAAGGGTCGATCTGGATCGCCGCGAGCTCGACTACCGCGTGGTC
The DNA here is from genome assembly GCA_040880405.1 of Pirellulaceae bacterium. Lineage (GTDB taxonomy): Bacteria > Planctomycetota > Planctomycetia > Pirellulales > Pirellulaceae > JBBDIM01. The sequence goes on from JBBDIM010000044.1 coordinate 20,289, forward strand.
GGCAGAACCAAGTCTCGGCCACCTCGTCCTCCCCGCGATTCCAACCAAGGCAATCGTGGACGACGGCCTTCCGCCGCCAAATCGCGCGATACCAAAGGGAAAAAGGATGGCGGCCGGCGGCGTGGTTAACACGCCGAACCCTTAACCTTCCGCGAGTGAAAAAGGGGTCAGGACTCTATTTCATCAGACGTGTTCCAATGGATAACGTATTGCGAAAAAGAGTCCTGACCCCTTTTTCACGGCCACCCGAGCGGTTTTCACCCGGAAACTTCTTGACGCGGGGCGTTTCATAGAGAACGATAGAACCCACTCCCCTGCCCCGCCCCGGTTTCTCCGATTTAGCGAAAGGTAACGCCTTCCATGTTCGCGATTTCCCATAAATTGGCGACGATACCACGTGTTATCGCTTATGCCGTTCTCCCTTTCATCGTCGTTGGTTTCGTCAGCGTCGCAGCGGCCGACCAACCGGAGAAACCGAACGGCGACCAGATGATCGCCGACTATTTCCGGATCGAAACCGCTAAGCTCACGAATCAGCCGCTGGCGCGATACACGGAGCAAGCGACCTGGGAACATGATCGGCCGGAGCTCGTGCGGCAACTGCACGAGATGCTGGGGCTCGATCCGCTGCCCGAAAAGACTGACCTAAAGATGACCATCACCGGCAAGGTGGAAGGGCCCGGGTTTACGGTCGAGAAGTTGCACTTTCAGTCCCGGCCCGGCTTATACGTTACTGGCAATCTTTATAAGCCGGAAAAAATCGAGGGCAAGCTGCCGGCGATTCTGTATGTCTGCGGCCACGCTCGCGTGGTCAAGGATGGCGTGTCGTACGGTGGCAAAACCAATTACCAACACCATGGGGCGTGGTTCGCGCGGCATGGGTTCATCTGCCTGACGATCGACACCCTGCAACTGGGCGAGATCGAAGGGATTCACCATGGCACCTATCGTTACGATCGCTGGTGGTGGAACAACCGAGGTTATTCCCCGGCCGGAGTCGAGGCTTGGAATAGTATCCGAGCCCTCGACCTACTGACTAGCCTACCGGAGGTCGATGCCGAAAACCTAGGTGTCACCGGCCGCAGCGGCGGCGGAGCGTACAGTTGGTGGCTCGCAGCCTTGGACGAGCGCGTTAAAGCGGCGGTGCCGGTCGCCGGTGTTACCGACTTGCACAACCATGTGGTCGATGGCGTGGTCGAAGGGCATTGCGATTGCATGTTCTGGGTCAACACCTACCGCTGGGATTACACCATGCTACCCGCCTTGGTCGCGCCACGGGCCTTGATGATCAGCAACACCGACACAGATCCCATCTTTCCGCTGGATGGCGTAAACCGCGTGTTTTTCGCAGCGCGAGATATGTACCGCCTGCATGACGCTCAGAAAAAGTTGGCCCTGAACATCGGCCCCGGCGGTCACCTAGATATCCAGGAACTACAAATCGCCGCCTTCCATTGGCTGCGGAATCAACTGCAAGGGGAAAGCGGCCCGATCGATGTCGTGGCGGAGAAGTTTTTCGAGCCGGAACAACTCAAAGTCTTCGACAAAATCCCCGGGGACGAAATCAACACCGAGATCGACGAGCACTTCGTGCCCAAGGCGGAACCTCTCGACGCGGAGTACGCCGCCCAAAACTGGGAGACAGTCAAGCAGGTTTGGATCAGCAAGCTCGACTCCCACGTGTTTGGGGGCTGGCCCAAAGATCGCAGCCTGCCCCGGGTGACGCCCGAAGGGGAAGCGGAGACCCACGGTTCGGTCAAGGTGGCCAAGTACGTTTACCGGCCGCAGGAAGGGATTGAATTACCCCTGGTCTCGATCCGCAGCAGCGTGGATGGGGCCCCGATCAAACAGCAACTGATGGTCCTCGATCACGAGGGGTGGCAGGCGTTAGAAGTGGACCTCGCCAAGCTAAGTGAGAACCCAGACCAGTCGACCTGGAGCAAGAATTCTGTTCACAAACTCTACATCGCCCCCCGAGGCCACGGCCCGACACGGTGGTCCAGCGATGAGCGAAAGCGGATTCAAATCCGCCGTCGCTTCATGCTGCTGGGGCAAACCTGGGATGCCATGCAGGTGTGGGACATCCGCCAAGGCGTGATGGCCTGGAGAACCTTGCCCGACACCGAGGCCTTGCCGCTTTCGGTTTCGGCCAAGGGGAACATGGCACCGCTGGCCTTGTACGCCTCGCTGTACCTGGATGGCCTCTCGCACCTCGATCTCGACTTCGGCGACCACGACCTGACCCACCGAAGTGGCCCGATCTTCTTAAACGTCAGCCGTTATCTGGAGCTGACCGACGCCGTGGTGATGGCCGCCGAGCGGGCCCCGCTCACCATCCACAGCACCCATGACGACGTGGAAAAACGCCTGGCCGCCCCACGGCAACTCGCGAATCTGATGGGTTGGCCGGAAGATCGGATTGAGGTGAAAACGGGAGAATGACCCGCAAGTCGCGCCATCAAAAAGCCCGCCAGACCGAATGATCGGCCCGCGGGCTTTGCTTCACAAGAGGGTCGCGCAAATCGGATCAGCAACCCCGTGAAATAATGAAAATGATGATCAAAAGCGACACCGGAACTCCCAGTAAATAGGCGATGCCATACTTGATGATCCCGCGACGACTATTGGGGAACGTTTTCATTTTGGTGTACTCCAACTTTGATTCAACGCTTTGATGCCCCCATGCAGGGAATCTCAGCGTGCGTTGTTCCAGGTAAATACCCCCCTGGATATGAGCCACCACCGCGGGACCGAAACTCCAACGTATTTCGGTCTCAAAGCGTGCAACTCACGGTAAGACACCGCCCACAACGGAGCGATGCCCAAAGTTGAGGTTGCAAAATTGTAGCGCGGAGGGCCATTCCGGCAAGCGATTTTGATGCAGGGGAAGATCGTGTCGGGCACAAATGAGCCATACGCTCAGCGCCAAATCTCGCCCCAAAAAAACGTTGCTTCTCAGGGGATGAGTCCGATTATCTCGAAGCGTCAAGGCACGCGGCCCCGTGGGCCCGGCGATAATCGGACTTATCCCCCTCGCCGCGCCGAAGTGAGTGCGCGGCAGGAAAATAGATACGCCCTTGGCCTGTCGCGCGGGAGGGGGATAAGTCCCGTGTTGGGTACTTCGCGCGCGAGTTTTCATTTGCTGATAATGCAGAGCGAGGGGACTCATCCCCTGAGAAGTCACCCCACAAAAAACCCTTGCCCGGCGTTCCAATGGAGGCCGGGCAACGGTTAGGCAACGTCAAGCGATTGCGGAATTCGCCTGCCACCTACGGCAGTTCGTTCCACAAAAACGCGTAGGTGAGCGCGGTCATGAAGGCGCGTTGTTTGTTGTCGGCGGCGCCGGAGTGGCCCCCTTCGATGTTCTCGTAGTAGAGGACATCGTGTCCCATTTCCTTCATCCGGGCCACCATCTTCCGGGCATGGCCGGGGTGGACCCGGTCGTCACGCGTACTGGTAGTGAACAGAGTGCGAGGGTACTCGACATCTTTCTTCACCAAGTGGTAGGGAGAGAACGTTTTGATGAACTCCCACTGCTCCGGGTCGGCCGGGTTGCCATACTCGCCTACCCAACTCGCGCCGGCCAGCAGCATGTGGTAGCGCTGCATATCCAGCAGCGGAACCTGGCAGACAATCGCCCCGAACAGATCGGGCCTTAGGACCAACATGTTGCCGACCAACAGTCCGCCGTTGCTGCCACCCATCACGGCCAAGTGCTCCGGTGAGGTGACCTTGCGCTTGACGAGGTCTTCACCCACGGCGATAAAATCCTCGTACGCCTTGTGCCGCTTCTCCTTGAGGGCGGCCTGATGCCAACGGGGGCCGAACTCTCCGCCACCCCGAATGTTGGCGACCACATAGACGCCCCCCTTCTCTAGCCAGGCAGCTCCGGTGGTTGCCTGGTACTGCGGCACCAGCGGAATCTCGAACCCGCCGTAGCCGTACAGGATGGTGGGGTTGCTACCATCTTTTGGCGCATCTTTCCGAGCGATCTGGAAGTACGGGATCTTGGTCCCATCTTTGGAAGTCGCCTCATGCTGCGTAACTTCCAATCCTTCGGCGTCGAAGTACGAGGGAAGTTGCTTCAGTTCGGTGATTTTGTCTTCCCCGATCGTCCCCATGGAAAGCGTGGTCGGTGTCAGGTAATCGGTCACCGTTAGGAAGAAATCGTCCGACTCCTCGTCATCCACGGCGCTGGCTGAGATGGTGCCGAACTCCGGCACGCCCGGCAGCAGTTCCCGTTTCCAACCGTCATCAGTCGGGGTCAGTTGGTAAACCTTGTTGCGGACGTTGTCCAGTTCATTGAGGATCAAATGGTTTTTGGTGGGACTGTAGCCCGCCAGCGACTTGCGGTCGGTCGGCTCGAACAGGACGGTAAAATCCCGCTTCCCAGCGATGAAGTCCTCGAAGTTCCCGGCGAGCAAAGTACCGGACTCGTAGGTCTTGCCGTTCACTTCCCAGCTACTGCGGAGCTCGATAAAAATCTGATCGCGGTGGACGTTGACGCTGGCGTCGTCCGGCTTTTCGATCTCGATCAGCTCGCCATCCTTAAGCCAGTACAGCTTGCTGGTCCAGAAGGTGATCGCCCGGCTGACGAACTCTCGCTCGTAGCCGGGGGTGCTGTCGCGGAGGCCGGTGATGCTGACATCGGTCGGCTCTCCCTCGAAGATCGTCTCCGCTTCTTCTAGCGGGGTGCCCCGTTTCCAGACCTTCACGATCCGCGGGTAGCCACTCTCGGTGAGGCTTCCCTCGCCGAAATTGGTACCGACGATTAAGGTATCCTTATCTCGCCACGAGACACGGCTTTTCGCCTCTGGCAGCTCGAAGCCACCCTCGACAAATTCCCGTTTCTCGACGTCGAACTCCCGCTTCACGTCGGCATCGGCGCCACCGCGAGAAAGGGAAACGATCGCGTGCCGGTAATCGGGCCTTAGCATGCTGACCCCGTGCCAGACCCAGTTCTCCCCTTCTTTCTCGCCCAGGGCGTCGACATCGATGATGACGTCCCAGTTAGGTTTGTCCTTGCGATATTCGTCCAGCGTCGTCCGTCGCCAGAGACCGCGAGGATGCTTGGCGTCACGCCAGAAATTGTAGTAATACTCACCCCGCTTCACCACGAACGGAATCCGCTCGTCCGAATCCAAAATCTCCAGCAGGCGCTTTTCTCGCTCTTTAAACTCGTCCGACTCGGTCAACTCCGAGACCGACTGTTCGTTTTGCTGTTTAACCCAATCCAAGGCCTTCTCGCCCCCGACATCCTCCAGCCAGAGGTGCGGGTCGTCCGCGGCCATCGGGGTCGACGGTTGTTGCTGCTGCGCCATTGCCACTCCTAAGCATATTCCCAAGATCAACCAGGCACCGATTCCGGTTCGTCCTCGCATATCTCGCTCCTTGTTACGCTTTTTGATTTCGCTCGACAACCGATCGGAGCTTCATCCCATATGAAACGACCGGCGGTGTCTGCATGGTAGGTTATTCCGCCTGGGGGGAACAAGCATGGGGCCGTGTTTGGCCGCTTGGCTTATCCCGCTCACGCGGCGCATAAAAACACGGGGCGGACATTGCGGTCCGGCCCCGTGTCTTGTACGTCATCCGTCGATGATTGGTTTAATGGTGGTGACCGTGCTCCAATTCACCTTCGTAGGTTTGGCCTTCGATCTCGACCTTGACCATCCCTTCGGCGTCGTCGGAGGAAATCAGGGCGAACAGGTCGGCGTCGGTCGACTCGAACTTGGCGGTCGTCTCGGCCCCATCCTCTCTCACGGCCGCGACCTGGTAATCACGGCTCTCCCCTTCGGCGGTGAAGGTGACGGTGATGAACTCCGCGGCGATCGGCACGTTGTTCTCGTGATCCTTGTCCAGGACGTACATGATCACGGTCTTGGTGTCGTCATCGTGGTCCCACTCGACGTGGTATTGATGATCATCGCCCAGACTAAGCAGGTGGCCACCATTGGGTCCATGTTCATGCGAATGGTCGCCGTGATCATGGTCATGGTCGTGCCCATGTTCCCCATTTGCGGCACCATTTTCAGCAGCCTTGTCGCCACTAGTGCAGCCCACGGTCAGACCCACCGGCATCACGATCGCAGCTAATAACATCAATTGTTTGCTAATGTTCATTGGATAATCCCTGCTCACCGTTTTTGATTTACTATAAGGGGCGTTGAAATGCGTCCAGTACCGCGACTGGCGCTCCGAGAGCTACTGGCCAGGGAATCGAATGATTCGTTCGCCAGACAACACAGCTCGCGAACCCACAAGACGAGCTCGCCTACCCCAAATTATTCTCGTTCGGCCGCCTTGCGCCAACCAACGACCGACTCGCATCATCGACTAAACCCGAATTATTTGCAAATAGGTTGCAGTTACCTTCGCGAAAAGCCGTGATCGACCGCTATAAATCGATCGCACCCTCGCCAAAGACTGCGGATTGACCGCCGGTGCGAACCTCCTGAGGCTGCCCCGTGAGCCGTTGGACATGGGCCAGATAACGCTCTGCGGCTTCCGGCTGGCCATCCATGATCAGGACGCAGGCCACCGCGAACAGCAGATCGGGGTCTTGGGGGTTGTCGACCGCTCGTCGGGCCACCCCCTCCACGAAGCTCGACTTCGCCAAGCCATTGCCGCCCAGCATGACGTCAAGGGTAGGGACCTGCTCCAATACAGCAGAGTCGAGCTCCAAGGCGGCACGGAATGATTCCACGGCATAGTCCGGGCGATTGGTGGCCAAATACGCGAGCCCCTTTCGAACATGCGGTTCCGCCAGATCGGACGCCGCATTGGCGGCGTCCTTGTATCGCGCGAGCGACTCCTGATAACGTTGCTGCCCGAACAGGCGATCTCCCGAGCGGAGGAAATAGTCGCAGCGCTGCTTCGCCTGGGCATTGGAACCAAGGGTCGGCCGGGTCGGCTCGGTTGGTTTATTGGGATTCAATTCGGCCAAGGGGGCCGGCTGAGGCCGGGCCGCCTGATGAGGCACCGCATTTGCCCCTGCGGCGGCATTACCCGCGGCATTTCCGACTGGGGCGGGACGATTGATCTCCTTCAGATTCACCAATTGTCCGCCACCCAAGGCACCTACCCCCTGCTCTTGAAGTTGGGGCTTGGCCCGCGGTAACAGCTCCGTTTCATCCCAGCAGTGGGGTTCGACCATCGGCAACCCCAAGCGATAATTTTGCACGCTGTAAACGGCCGGGGTGAAGTTGTGAATCACCGTCGTGTGCCCGAATCCCCCATTCATCACAGGATAACCAGCCCGCCAAAAGGGCCCGCCATGCGAGATAAAGGGAGAGACACCCCACGTCGGCCCAGCCCAAGGGGAGCCGTGCCAGCCCCCATGCCAAGAGTTGCCATGCCAGGAATGCCCATACCAACCGGGCCCGAACGTGGCTCCGAAGCTGGTCGTCCGCCAACCCATGCCCAACCCGCCGGAGTGAAAGCTCTCTTGGACCACCAACCCTTGCGCCTGACTTGTGCCGCACAGGGCCAGAAGCAACGCCATGCCGGTAATGCAAGTGGTGATCGTCCGAGCGCCCCAGACGCCCCATGACGGGGCGTCGGTCGAAATCGGTCGTTGGCAAGCTACGCTGCCCCCTGGGACCGCCGACGTCCCCGTCGGCAGCTTTCCGTCAGATGAAATCCTTCGCTTCATAGCCACGCCGTCCCTCCCTCACGCGATCCGTGGTGAATTTTGTCTCCCGTCATTATCTGGCCATTCAACAAATGGTTCAACAAGTTTTCGCTGGTCGCACCCAATTGCTTACCAATGGAAACCCGCGAACCACCTCCTCCGGCCATATTTTCCCCTTGGTGAAACCACCTTCCCCCGGATACACTTCCCCTATCACCCGATTCCCCAAATGCCCCAGTCCCCCAGCGATCTCGATTGTGACCCACACGTGACTCGAAACGATTTCGAGGACTTCCTCGACCTGCTGAAACAACTGATCCGCCACCCTTCGGTCGTCGGATCCGAGCACTCTTTTTTCCGCACCCTCCAGCGCGAGCTGGACGAAACCGGGGCCAAAGTCACCTTGTATGAGGGTCTATTGGTCGCCCAAGGTTCTCAGCCCGACTCGATGCACATTTCAGCCCATGTCGACCGGCATGGCCTGATTTGCACCGGACCCAACGAGTTTCAATACGCGGCGTTCGTGGCCCGGAACCGAGGGGACCTGCTGGGAGACTCGGTCTCGGAACAGACCTACCAAACGATCTCCGGCCGGTTCCACGATCGACCGGTCCAGGCCTATGTCCCTTGGTCCGGTACCTACCTGGGTCGTGGATCGATCACTCGGTCGTACCTGTGCGAGCGGCGGGGCAACTTAGTGTTCGAACTGGAGGGCATGGAGCATGTGTTGCCGGGGACGCCGGTCGCCTATCTCGACCGGTTGGCGATCCGCGATGGCCGGTTGATTGGCCAACTCGATAACATCCTGACGGTGGCGATGCTGGTGTACATCTTCCGCCGCGGGTTCCAGGGAACGGCCCTGTTCACCGCCCAGGAGGAAGTAGGACGGAGCTGGCGGTACCTCCTGGAATGGTATCACCGTTACGACCGTACGACGCGCGATCTGCTGGTGCTGGATACCAGTCCGTTTGCCGATGTCACGACCGCCGACGATCAGCAAATCGTGCTCCGCAAGCGAGACGCCAACGCCGAGTTCAACGGAACTATGGTCCAGCGACTGGAGGATCTTTGCCGGCAACGAGGGCTCAGCTACACCTTCAAGGACGAGCGGATCAAGCAGCAAAACCTCGTCCGCGAGACCGAAGGCAAAACACCGCTCTCCCTTGGCAGTACGGAACTGGGACGTCTGACGATGGCCACCGCCGGAGAAATCCAAGGAGCCACGCTTCAGGTCCCCACCACCGGCTACCATACCCCGGAAGAGACCGCCTCGGTCGCCTCGGTTGAGGCGGCGCTCGATCTGCTTGTGGATCTGGCACTGCACGACCCTGAGTCGTCCCAGGTCACAACAGCATATACACGCTGACTTTCGGCGATAGCGTGGTCTTTACCCCGGGCTGGTCCCGGTCTCGGCAATGACGCAAGGCATTTTGTGTGTCGTCGGTTTGGTCCTCAGTAACATCTTCATGACGATGGCCTGGTATTGGCATCTCAAAGGGATGGAGAACAAAGCCTGGTATCTGGCGGCCCTGGTGAGCTGGGGAATCGCCCTGTTCGAGTACGGCCTGCAGGTCCCTTCCAACCGGATCGGTCATCAGGTATTTACGATCCCTCAACTGAAAATTATGCAAGAGGCGATTACCTTGATGGTGTTCATCCCGATCGCCATCTGGGTGCTGAAAGAGAGACCCAGCATTAACTATGTGGTTGCGACCGGTTTTATTTTGGTCGCGGTTTACTTCGTCTTCTGGGAACCAATCAAATGGGGCAAACCAGCGAGCCCCAGCCATTTGTCGGTGAGCGCCTTGGGGCAGCCGTTGGAAGACATTCCACCGCGGTGAGAAAATTTCCAAAATGCCGAATGCATGACGCTGTTTGCGAAACCAAACGCAACGCGTCCAGATAAAGCGATCCCTCACCAACAGAGGGCCAAAGGCCCGGTTTTATACCAGCCCAGAGCATCGCTCTGGGTTTTCGGAATCACACCAAACGTGAGGGCTGAAGGCCCGGCATATTCCTCTGGATGGGTTCCCGTTTAACCCACAAATCAAGCCGGGCCTACAGCCCTCACGTTTATTATTGTCTCGATACCTGGGACTGCGTCCCAGGCTGGTATGGGGCCACGCCTTCAGCGTTCGGTTTTTCGGTGGTGTTTCGTTTTTTGGTGCGACCAGGCATCCCTGGAAATTCGGAGCGATTTTGTCCCCAAGTCGCATGCGGTTCACAAACGCGGAAATGCACTCCTGAGAAACCCAAGCACGATTCCCAGCCGTAGCGATTAGCTTTACTCCGCCGGCCCGCTCTTCTCCGCGCCATTACCGGCGGCGTGGGCCGCCAGCAGTTTGGGGAAATCGCCATGTTTGGACTTAGTAATTTCTTCGATTCGGCTATGGAACGACGATTCCGAGACATCCGGTCGATCTTCGATTTCCCACGGGAGCGAAACATAGAAGGTGCTCCCCTTGCCCAGTTCGCTGGTGACGTGAACCGTCCCGCCCAGCAGTTGGCAGATCTCGCGGACAATCGAAAGCCCTAAGCCGGTACCGGAATATTCCCGCGTTAGCGTGTCGCCACCTTGGGCCACGGTCCCTTGGCGGAACTTCTCGAAGATGATCTCGCGATCCTCTTCCGCGATCCCTACACCGGTATCACTGACGCTCATTTCCAAACGATCGCCGATCCGGCGAGCCTTGACTGAAATCCGACCACCTTCCGGGGTGAACTTGATGGCGTTGGAAAGCAAGTTGGTGAGGATCTGCTGGAACTTCGACTGATCCTGGAGGATCGGCACGTCGTCCGGCTGGACCTCGCACAGCAGGTCGATATTCTTTTCCTCGGTCAGCGAGCGGACCATGTCGCACGCTCCGGAGATCACCCCGGCCACGCAAAACTCGGAGGGACGGATCTCCATCCGCCCGTTTTCGATTTTCGCCAAGTCAAGAATATCGTTAATCATATCGAGCAGCAGCCGACCCGACTTTTGAATATTGCTCACGTACCGCTTCTGCTTGTCGTTCAGGCTGTCGATCCCCCGCAACACATCCGAGAAGCCCAGGATGCTGTTGAGCGGGGTCCGCAGTTCATGGCTCATGCTGGCGAGAAAATCGCTTTTGAGGCAGTTCATCTCGTAAAGCTGCATATTGGCCTGAGCCAATTGATCCACCTTCCCGTCCAGATCAACGTTCATCGACTGAAGCTGATTCTGGGCGTCGACCAGGTGACCCAACATTCGGTTGAACGAGGTCGCCAAGTCCTCGAATTCGTCGCCGGTCTGGATCTCGGCCCGGGTTTCCAGGTTCCCCTGGCTGACCTCATCGCTGACGTCCCGCAGGTGGGTCAGCGGTTTCACGATGATGTATCGCACAATCAAATAGAGGGCGATCATCGAGAGCACAACGGTGATGATCGCGGTCGCCAGAAGGTAGGCGCGGTTCTTGTTCAGGGCGACCTGCGTAATATCATCTCGCTTGTCGATTTTGATCACCGTAAACGGCAACTCGTTTTCAATCGAAGGCGAACCCGCGGGAAAGGCCCCCGCTAGGCCTGAATTGTGACAACTGATGGTGCAGTTGTGTTTCCAGTAGATCGGCTGGTAGTAGTAGTACCGTTTGTTCTCGGCGTCATAAAAAGCCTCGGAAGCGGGAGAGTACTCAACCACATCATCTTCCGACGGGTCGTTCTTGACGTTTACTCGATCGCCGTCCGACTCACGGGTTTCCAGGGTCGGATCGAGGAGGAACTTCTGGACCATCTCTTGATCGCGGGTCCGCTGCACTTCCTTGAGCCGGGCCAGGATGGCCGCCTCCGCCTCATTGGCTGGGAGATGGACCCGTTCTTCCCGATGCTCGGTGTTCGCCAAGTCCCGATCCGCCGGATCGAGGACCATCACCTGCCAGTCGTACTTGACATACTCCATCTCGAGCCCGGTCTGTTCGACATGGCGGTCGTAATTGAAAAAGCTGGACTCCTCGCTCCGCCAGTGGATTTTCATCAGGACCGCATCGACCAGATGCCGCCCGGTGCTGCGGTTATTGTTATGGACCAATTGCTCGGTCGATTGGCCGTACCACCAAAAGCTGCCGGTGATCAACAGCAGGAGACAGGTGCCGTACAAAAAACGGCACTTCCGCTCGAGACTGGTCTCGCCGAGAACACGCTTAATGGAACGGTACGACATTGACTTTCCGTAAACGGGGAAAGATAGAGAACAACGCAGTTTCAATTCTAGCGCTTTTCGCGAATCGGAACCACCCGGATTTTCTGGCCTCAGCCAGCCGCCGCAGACCTGAAATCCCGGTTCTGACGCCCATTGTGAGCCACGCCCGCTCGCGTCATACTTTGGAATTCGCGGTTTTTCCCTACTCGCCGTCATCTGACAAGTGGGAGGAAACAATCAATTTTCATCGCACCACCCGCTGTAGCAAATATCCATGCATCCCTGGATCGCCGACCGGACCGCCGCCTTTGATAGTAGCGGCATTCGTAAAGTTTTCGACCTGGCCGCCAACATGACCGATCCGATCAATCTGTCGATCGGTCAGCCCGATTTCGATGTTCCGCAGCCGATCAAGCAGGCCGCGATCGACGCGATCGAAGGGGGCAAAAACGGGTACGCGCTGACCCAGGGGATGCCGGTCCTCCGCGACAAGCTGCAAGCCCAGGTCGACGCCGAGTATGGCCACGCCGATCGCAAGGTGTTTGTCAGCTCCGGGACCAGTGGCGGGCTGGTCCTCACGATGCTCTCGATGGTGAATCCGGGGGACGAGGTCATTATCTTCGATCCCTTCTTCGTGATGTACGAATCGCTGGTGAAATTGGTGGGCGGAGTGCCGGTCATCCTGGACACCTATCCCGATTTCCGAATCGACCTGGACAAAGTGGCCGATGCCATCACCCCACGGACGAAGCTGATTCTGCTCAATAGCCCAGGCAATCCGACCGGCATTGTCCCGAGCCCGGCCGAGGTGGAAGGGCTGGCCAAACTGGCCGCCGAAAAGCAGGTCGCTCTCGTTTCCGACGAGATCTACCGCCGCTTCACCTACGATGACTCGTTCCGCTCCTCCACCTCGTTCAACGAGCAGACGATCGTGATCGACGGCTTTTCCAAAAGCCACGCGATGACCGGCTGGCGACTGGGGTTTGTCCATGGCCCGAGTGACGTGATCGACACAATGGTCAAATTGCAGCAGTACACGTTCGTCTGCGCCCCGCAACCATTCCAGTGGGCGGGGGCCGAGGCGTTGGATGTCGATGTCCAAGAGTACGTCGACAAGTACGCCAAAAAGCGGGACATGCTGATCGACGGCCTCTCCGACCTCTACGAGATCGCCAAACCAGGCGGGGCCTTCTACGTGTTCCCCAAAGCACCCGGCGGCAGCGGCAGTCAGTTCGTGACCAAGGCGATCGAGAACAACCTCCTAATCATCCCGGGGAACATCTTCAGCAAACGAGACACCCACTTCCGAATCTCGTACGCCGCAGCGGATTCTACGATCGAACGGGGGATTGAGGTGCTGCGGAAGCTGGCTAAGTAAAAGATTAGGGGATGAGTTCAATTACAAAGAGTCGGCGGTCAAGCAGTTCCGGCCGCGGTCCCCGTAATTGAACTTATCCCCGTACGAGTTTGGCGTGTGAACCAGTCGTCGCACGCGGGGTTGCCGGGTCGATTGGCGAGGAATTATGGGATTGAGGATGGAGCGTTCCAGGGACTACCGAAGACAATCCGTTCCGCTCTGATTTGCGTCATAGGAAGAATTGGCGCAAGCTCCGCAACAACTTAGAATATTAATATGATCACACGCCTCTACGCGAACAATTTCCGTTGTCTGGTCGCCTTCGATGCGGCGGTCGATACATTCGGCGTGCTGTGTGGCCCGAACGGGGCGGGTAAAAGCTCGGTATTTGATGCCATCAGCTTGGTCCGAACTCTCGGCACCGGCGAGGGCGTACTCGGCGGTACCGGCCAGCACGATATCCGAAATCTTGAACTGACCTCCTGGCTCGATAGCAAGGTGCAGGAGTTCGAGTTAAGCCTGAGCGTGGCCGGGCACTCATTCCATTACGTTATACATATCGAACAGCAAGCCGACTTTGAGAAGCCGCGAATCATCCATGAGAGAGCCCTCTGCGACGAGCAGGTTCTGTTTGAGCGCGATCTAGATGGGGTGCGTTTTCGGCGGCATGACGGGAATGAGACCGGATTCCCGCTGGATTGGCGGCAGGCGGCACTGGCGGCAATTCAGCCTTACGGTAGCATCGGCAAGCTGGAATTGCTTCAGAAGGAAGTTGGTAAGTTGTTGATTCTGCGCCCCAATCCACGGGACATCGAGAGGGAAAGTCGGGCCGAGTCGAGACGACCGAATGCGTCGCTGAGTAACTTGAATTCGTGGTATCGCGCGTTGTCTCAGGAACAAGAATGGACCGACGTCCTGAGGGACGGGTTGCAGGGCGTTTGGCCAGATTTTCGATCCTTTAAGTTGGTTGACGTCGGGCTCAACGCCAAGGCGCTACAGCTGCGTTTCGAGCCTGAGAATGGTGGCCAGTCTACGTTGTTGTTTATGGAGCAATTGTCCGACGGAGAGCGGGGATTGATTGGCCTGTACATGGTGTGGGCCGCCCTGGAGACCGGCGTGGCACGGACAGTATTTCTTGACGAACCGGATAATTACGTCGGTTTGCCCGAGCTTCAACCGTGGGTACTGTCAATGCGGGAACTACTGGACGATGAACATCAGCTCATCCTGATCTCACACCACCCAGAGATCCTTTCGAACTCTGGCACAGCGAACGGACGCTACCTATGGCGTGACAACCACACGTCCCCCACTCGGATCGGGCCACTCAAGGTGCCCGAGGGGATGACTGCCGGCGAGGCAATCGCGAGGGGATGGGCCTGTGGCTAGTAGAACGCAGATCGTCTGCCTTTGTGAGGGGGAAAAAGGGGCGAGCATTGATGAGGTATTCATCAACAAGCTGATCAAGACGATCAAGCCGCGCTGGCTGCGGCGTGATGGCTCGAACTACGTGCGGATGGAGCCCCGCGGTGGAAGGAAATACGTCATCGCCGAGATGCCCAATCAGCTCAGGCTTTGTCTTAACGCGGGTGGTGACACGACCCTAATGGTGTGGGCGGATTGTGATGACGACTGTGCTGGCTGTGAGGAGTTGAAAGCTAAATTCTGGGAAGAAGCGCAGCGACAGGGGATTACGAATGAAGAGTTCGACCGCGTAGTATTCGTCTTCGCCAAGGATCGGCTGGAAAACTGGATCCAGTTTCTGCAGACCGGGACAACCGACGAATCCAACGAGGGCCCGCGCGTGAAGAACAACCGCGCTGCGGCCGACGCGGCTAAAAAGCTGGCAGAGATCTGCCAAGCAGGAGGCCCAGTCAGCGGCATGCCCCCGTCGCTCCAGTGGTCGTGCAAGAACTGGCATGGGCTCGTGAAAAAATTCAAATCCCATCAATAGTTGCGTTCGCAACCACGGGCGGGATTTGACGTTACGAATCAAGCCGCGGTCCCCGTAATTGTACTTATCCCCGTACGAGTTTGGCGTGTTTACCAGTCGTCGCACGCGGGGTTGCCGGGTCGATTGGCGAGGAATTATGGGATTGAGGATGGAGCGTTTGGACGGGGATAAGTTCAATTACGGGTGCCGCGGATGAGGGTTCTATTCCGCCGACTCTTTGTAATTGAACTCATCCCCTACTACCCCGACCTTTTTGCCCTGGTTTGGTCTATAATCGAGTACCAAGCTGTCCGATTCCGCACGCCTCTCGCAGGAGTTTTCACAATGCACACACCCCTGCCCCTCCGTTACCTGACCCTCACGATCCTCGCCCTGCCGCTGTTTTGCCTGAATGTACAAGCCGAGGATTCGCTGGAATCCAAGTATCTGAGCGACATTCGCCAAGTCACCTCCGGGATGGTGAAGGCGGGCGAAGGGTATTTTTCCCCCGATGGGAAGCAAATCGTTTATCAGGCGGTGCCGCAGGAATATCCGTTCTATCAGATCTACACCCAGCCGCTCTCCGGTGGTCGGCCGGAACTGATTAGTACCGGTCGCGGCCGAACCACCTGCGCTTACTTTAGCCCCAGCGGCAAGAAAATCTTATTCGCCAGCAGCCATCTCGACCCGATGATGGAAAAGACGGAAGCAGAAGAGATCGCCAAGCAAGAGGAAGAGAAACGGTCCGGGACTCGGCGGCGGTACTCCTGGGATTTTGATCCGCATACCGATATCTTCGAGAAAGACCTGAAGTCCGGGAAGCTGACCCAGTTGACCGAAGCCCACGGCTATGATGCCGAAGGGGCCTACTCCTACGATGGCAAGCAGATCGCCTTTTGTAGCGACCGTGATGGCCATGCGGACCTGTTTATCATGGACGCCGACGGCGGAAACCAGAAAAAGCTGATCGGCGGGCCTGGTTACGATGGCGGGCCATTCATCAGCCCCAACGGCAAATGGGTTGTGTACCGGACCGATCGTGGCCGCGAAGAGGGTTATCTGCAGATCCACGTGATCCGGACCGATGGCACCGACGACACCGCACTGACCGACATCAACGGCGTGAACTGGGCCCCGTATTGGCACCCCACCAAGCCGTACATCATCTGGTCCGGGGCGGACCACTCGCGGCCCGGTCGGCCCAACTACAACCTGTGGCTGATGAAGTACGAGGAGAGCGACAAGGGGATCAAGAAGCTGAAAACGTGGCAAATTACCGACAGCTCCTCGGCTGACGTGCTACCGGTCTTCTCGCCCGATGGGACCAAGCTGATGTGGACCAGCACCCGCAGCGAGGATGGCAGCAGCCAGCTGTTCATCGCCGATTTCCAACTACCGGAAGACGAAGAGAAGGACCAAGAGTGAGCAGTGAATCCCTACCTGAGAGTAAAGCCTGCGGATTCCTGATCTATCGGGGCGAGCCGATCCGCTCGTTCCTCCTGATGCGGCACCCCGACCGCTGGGACCTCCCCAAAGGTCACGTCGATCCGGGCGAAGAGGAACTGGAGTGCGCCCTCCGGGAACTGGAGGAAGAGACCGGGATCAAGGCCAGCGATATCGAGGTTGACCCCGCGTTTCGGTTCGCCCTGCAATACAAGGTGAACTACAAAAATCGCAACGGCGGCGGGGATACGCTCAAAACGGCGGTCTACTTCCTGGCCCGGCTCCACCAGGAGGTGGAAATCCAATGCACCGAGCATGGCGGGCACGAGTGGTTCCCCTGGAACCCTCCGCACACGATCCAAACCCAAACGATCGATCCGCTGCTCGCCGCGGTCGAGACGCATTTCGAAGCGTAACAGCCGGTCGGTTCACAACTACGGAAATTCCACACCCAAAATCTCAATCTGCCCGATTACGCGCGAGACCGGGAAAAACGCGGAAAACGCCGCGGAGCCTTCCAAGCTGGACTCGGTCACTTTAATATAGTCGACCCCAATCGGCCCCGGCGGGCGCGTCGCATCCAGGGGAATCCAGCGGTCGTCGATCCAGGCCTCGGTCCACATGTGGTAGGCGAATCCCCGGGCCTGCTCTCCCTCGAAATAAACCAACCCCAAGGCGGCCCGAGCCGGAATTCCCTTGGCCCGTAGCAGCGCCATGAGCAGCACGGAGTGTTCGGTGCAGTCCCCCTCCCGCGCCCGGGCGACATCAGCGGCTGTTGCGAAACCCTGCGAGAAATTCTTTTCGGTCACCGTCTCATGCACCAGCTTCTCGGCGGCTAGTGCGGTTTGGAGCGGTGTCTCCTTATCCGGAATGCCCGCGGCCAACTTGAGCACCACTTCGTCATCGCTTTGCACCAATGAACTCGGCTGGCGATCTGCGGGGCTTGGTGCGTCATCAACATCAATCCCGGTGGGAACCGCCGCTTTTGGATCAATCCGGTAAACCGTCAGTTTGGCCTCCCGCTCTCCGGCCGGTGCCAAGGTTTGGTTGGTCCTACTACTCAGCATCTCAGCCAGGTTCCCCCGAGCATGACGCAGGTGATACGTGGCCTTTCGCGCGGTTTGCAGCGGCCCAATATCCCCAGGCACCGGTACCACGGTTTCCGTAGCCAAGTCGAAGGTCACCGCCTGATTGGGGCTCATGGCCAGCTGCTTGTCGCAGCTCAGGATCTCGAAATCCTGTTCCGGCAGAGCCATTTTGACAACCACGCCATGGTCATCCACCCACATGGTTGTGGGGGCCGGGACCTGATCGTCAACGGCGACCTCATGCTCAACCCGCAGCAGCGAAACTTTCGTCCCGCCGATCATCTCGACAGATTCGGGCTTGGTGGCGTTGAAGTTCATCATCGCAGGACGATTCACCAACGGTATTAACACCAAGCGTTCCCGCTGTTGCCCGGCAGTAATCGGCGGATCTTCCAGCGCAAGCCGCTGGGCATGCATGCCCCCCAGTTTCGCGTCCCAGGTGAATTTCTCCGGCGGACCTGATTCCCGGCCTGCCTGGGTGGTGGTGATCTCGAACTGGGCCGTCTCCCCTTCGGTCGAAATCCGCTTGCCACGAAACAGCGTCGCCACCCTCCCTTGCGACATCTTGCTGGCGTACTGCAAGAGGTGCCCCTCTTCGGTCTCCAGGAAGATGTTCTCGACGCGCATGGTGATCGTTTGTTCGAGCCGCTTGATCTGGAACTGCTGGATGCTGGTGGTGCGGATGGTCGTCGGTCCCCCACCCTGCCCCTGATCCCTGCGGACCGTTTCCCGGCCGAATCCAATCTTCTGCCCCTGCTGGACAATCGCGGACCAGCGATCTGCGAGAACGTCCGGATCGGCGGCCGGATCGGAATTCGCGGCAACCCGCGGAGCTGATTTCTCCGCCTGGCCGGGCTTCGAAACCTCGGGCCCACCATCTTCCTGGGCCACCGCTGCTGGCTTACAGGCCGTTACAGTCAGCAATAACAGACCAATCAATCCTCTGAGGATTCCGCTGGCACGGGTCGCTTTGGTGGGCATTGGGCTTCCGTCCATGTCGCGAGGGCGTGGTTTCGTCCCTCGTTAGTATAGCAAAATCGACCCCTGTTTTGAAAACGCGATACCAGGTGGGTGGCATGTTCACTTTCCTCCACGTGGCCAGGTTGGCCGTAGCGTCTGTGCCGATTTTCGGAGCATCGTAGCAGCTTGATCGCGCCAAGCTGGGGCCGGCTCGTCCTAATTTCCGACCACTTTTCATTTCCTGTTTTTGTTTCCCAAAGAGCGGTGGTCACGTCTTTTACGATGCTATGTTCCCTGTAGCGAGACGGTGTTTGCACTGTGCTCCAAACCTCGAATTGGCCGGGGGCAACATACATGGTTCGCGAAATCGACGATTTCGGAAGAACCAGCGGCCATCCGGGGCGATTCCGTAACCTACGATTCAAGCAACTAGAGTATGACGACAGCGACCACCGGCAGTGGACCGCTCAAACGTCGTGCCAAAGACAATCAGGGGACAGAGGTCACACCAATGGGCTTCTTAAAGCAATTTTTCAAGAGCGTTTTCCACGAAGGGGCGTATGCCCGGGGTGGGAATAGTTTCGAGCACATTTCCGAGCAACAGCTCGAAGCCCATCTGGGTGTGTGCAGCTACGACGGTTTCGAACTGACCGAAGCCGTGCGACCCGCGTTCGACCTGAAGGTGATTCCCAAGCAAGGTTATCGCCGCGACATTTACCGGGACGAAGAGACGCGGAGTAGCGTGCCTGTGCTGATGGGTAGCGCCACCAAGGACAACCTGTTCGAAACGTTCATGGAACTGCTCGATCCGTTGGGGCCGGAGGTCGACGTCGTCCTGGAGTCGAGTCACTACCGGGAACCGGCCGACGATCACGCCGACCTGTACCGCGAACATATCGACATGCCGGTCCTCAAGAGTATCCTCTGGGACTATGAGGACCTGCTGCTGCACTGCGGTTGCACTGGCATCGCCGTGCTGAACCCCAACACGCCGCAGGAAGTGCAGTTCGACGAGCACAAACTGCTGATCGTCTATGGCAACGACCTGGCGCCGTTCGAGAATATCTTCCACCAGCGGGACGTTTATCCCGAGGCGGACCTGAAATTCATCACCGAAGCGGAACATGTCCACTCGTCCAACGAGCGATTCCAGCAGCAGTTCGAAGAACTGCGGATGCGGCTGGGAATGGATCATTCCCTTTCTTACCACTGATCAAACCGTACTGTCTCCCGACGACCCAAGCGACCTGGCCGGTTTATCCGCCAGGTCGCTTTGTTTTTGCTAGCAGCCTGGGACCGCCGACATCCCCGTCGGCATTTTGGTTAGCTTGTGCCGTTGTCAACTATGAGTTTCCCCTGAAAAACCGCGTTACTTCAATCAACAAAGGGCCAACGGCCCGGTTTCATACCAGCCTGGGATGAAGTCCCAGGTCTCTCGTCACAAACCAATCGTGAGGGCTGAAGGCCCGACATAATTTGGTCGATTGATTCGCGTTTGCCCAAGCAATGGGACCGGGCCTACAGCCCTCACGTTTCCATTGGATCCTAATTCCCAGGGCGTTGCCCTGGGCTGGTATGGGGACACGCCTTCAGCGTTCGGCATTTCGGTGGTGTTCGTTTTCTGATAGCCATCGGCCGCTTTGGAGATTGGGACCGAAATTACCCAAGGCATCGCGCTCGATTCCGCCATCCCTAAATGCACGCCGCTAGCACCCAACCGATGAACTGCCCTTGCCTCCAACCGGCGATTTCCGGACACTACCGGCCCAATTTCAGTAAGCCAAGTTTGATGTTGGCAACTCAACCCGAGGTTCGCGTTGAAGACGGCTGGGCGGCGATGGACGACGTTGATTCTTATGCTTGGCATCCTCGGATGCCAAAGCTGGGGAATTCCGCGCCCCTTCTCTTCCGGACACGCCCCGGCCCGGATCATCGACAATCCGACCTTCATCCCGGTTTCCGACTATAACCTGCTCTGGGATCAAACCGTGATTGCGGTCGACGACCACTTCAAAATCCGCCGGGAACAACGCGTGCGTGTCGTCGCCGACCAACTGACCGAGGGCCGCCTGGAAACCTTTCCCCGGATCGGATCAACTCTCCTCGAACCGTGGCACACCGATTCCACCAAAGGGTACGAGAAGCTGGAAAGCACGCTGCAAACGATTCGCCGCTACGCGATCGTCCGCGTCTCGCCTCAAGATGGCGGGTTCATGGTCGAGGTCGAGGTCCACAAACAGATGGAAGATCTGCCCAAATCCTCCTCCTCGGGCCGAGCACTCGACCGCCTTCGCTCCGATGGAACGTTGACCCGGGTCGATGGCCCAGACGATCTCGATCCGCTGACCGAGGGCTGGATTCCGCTCTGCCGCGATGTCCAACTGGAACAACGCATCTTGCAGGACATCCGAGCCCGGATGAATCAAATCGAGCCGGTTCCGCACATTCCGGCGGGATATCCACTGCCGGAGAATTATCCGTTGTAACGGTGGTGGGGTGCGAAAAAGGGGTCAGGACTCTTTTTCGCGAAACGTTCTCAAATTGAACATGTCTAATGAAAAAGAGTCCTGACCCCTTTTTCGCACTTCGGCCGCACCTACCCCACTTCAATCGCCTCGCCGGTGGTCCATTGCGAGAGGCTCCCCCCTTCGCGGATGACCCGGTTGTACACGGTGTCTCGCTCGACCGGTTCTCGGCCCGCTTCGCGGATTAGGTCTTGGATCTGCTCGACACTGAGAATTTCCGGGGTAGTCGCCCCGGCATCATGATAGATCAGCTCGTGCCGGACGGTTCCGTCGATGTCGTCCGCACCGTAGGAGAGGGCGGTTTGGGCGGTGCCGATCCCCAGCATGATCCAGTACGCCTTGATGTGCGGGAAGTTGTCCAGCATCAACCGCGAGATCGCCATCGTCCGCAGGTCCATCAGCACCGACGGCTTTTTCAGGTTCCGCAGGGCCGCAAGTTCCGTGTTGTCCGGATGAAAGGCCAACGGGATGAATGTCTGGAACCCGCCCGATTTGTCCTGCGTTTCCCGCAAGCGGATTAGGTGGTCGATCCGGTGGTAGGCGTTTTCGATGTGCCCATACAGCATGGTCGCGTTCGTTTTGATCCCCATTTCATGGGCGGTCCGATGGATCTCGTGCCATTTGCCGGGGTTTGCTTTGTGCTCGCAGATCTGATCGCGAACCTCGGGGTGAAAAATCTCCGCCCCACCACCCGGCAAGCTTCCCAGTCCGGCCTCTTGCAGGTCTTCCAATACCTCGCGGACCGACTTACCGGAGAGAAATTCAAACCAGTTGATCTCCACCGCGGTCCACGCCTTGAGGTGCAGCGAGGGGAAGCTCTCGTGCAGCAGACGGACCAGGTGGACGTACCAGTCGTACTTTTTCTGGTGATGCAGACCACCCACGATATGCAGCTCGGTACAGCCGTTGTCGACCGCCTCCTGCCCTCGGGCCAGGATCTGATCGTCCGACATGACGTAGCCGCGCGGGTCCCGCAGATCGGCCCGGAACGCGCAGAAATTGCAGCGGTAAACGCAGATGTTGGTCGCGTTTAAGTGCGTGTTGATGTTGTAGTAGCCGAAGTTGCCATTCTTCCGCTCGCGGACCAGATTGGCCAGTTCCGCCACTTCATTGAGCGGCACGTCGTCCTGGTAGAGAAAAACCCCTTCATCCAGCGAGAGACGCTCGCCGTTTTCCACCTTTTTGCCGATCGTATCGAGATTCAGGTCGCTATTTGAAGACATTTCGCGGGCCGATTTTTCTGAAGGGGTCGCAATGCAGTTTT
>JBBDIM010000045.1:0-6838 GCA_040880405.1 Pirellulaceae bacterium
GATACGAGTTGCCATTGGGCGCGGTCAGGCCGATCCCGGTGATGACAATCCGCTGAGAGTCTGGAAGTTGGTTTTGCGCGGCAATCATTTGCCCATCCTCGGCAACTTGACGGAAACCGTTCAGACTACCGATTCGCCCCCTGGTTGGCAAGTCACCCGCCGCCGTTTCGTGACGCGTTTACCGGCTCGCCAACCACTCCCCCAGTCGTCGCATTCCCTCTTCGGAGGAGACCTCCGGCCGATACCCTAAATCCTGCCTAGCTGCGGAGATATCGAAGTAATGATCTGTCGAAAGTTGCCGGGCCAGAAACCGGGTCATCCGGGGTTCTTCCTCGAATTTCCCCCGCTTACGGTAGACCCATTCCAGGACACCCCCCGCTGTGGTCGCCAAGCTGGCCGAGATCTTCCGCCGGACCGGGGGGACCTCTGCCAGCTTCAGAATTTCGTTGATCCAGTCCCAACAGCGGACTGGGCCCCCCTGACTGATGAAATACGCCTTGCCAGCCGCCGGGGCCTCGCCCAACAGGGCATCGGCGGCCAGCAGATGGGCTTGGGCGGCGTTCTCCACATAGACCATGTCCACCAAATTTTTCCCATCCCCCACAATCCGCAGCTTTCCACTTTTGGCCCGGTCGATTAACCGGGGGATCAGGTGGGTATCGCGCGGTCCCCAAATCAAATGCGGCCGCAAGGCGCAGGTCTTGAGCCCCTCCACCCCATTGGCGGCCAGCACGGCCTGTTCCGCCAAGGCCTTGGAGCGGGGATAGTGGCTCAGCCACGTTTCGGGGTAGGGGACGCTTTCGTCCACCCCTTTTTGATCGGTGCCGTCAAAGGTGACGCTCGGGCTGCTACAGAAGACTAACCGCGGCACGCCCGCCGCTTGGCACGCTTCGATCACCCGCTCGGTCCCCAGTACGTTGCTCCGCTGGTACCACTCCCACTTGCCCCAAATCCCCGCGAGGGCCGCCACATGAAACACCACCTCCGCCCCGGCACACGCCGCTGGCAGTTGATCGGTCTCACTTAAGTCCCCCCGAAACATCTGCACACCCCGAGCCTCGAGCTCCGGATAAGAGCCCCGGGCAATCACCCGGACCACAGCCCCCCGGGCCAGCAGCATTTCGACGATATACCGGCCCAGGAATCCCCCACCTCCGGTGACTAAAGCGATCAACAGGCGATTCCTTTTTCGGTGGACTGGTACATTCCGCTTAAATCCCCTGGATCATGCTCTTGGGAATCCGGAACCGGTACGAGCCACTATGCCCCACCGCTTCGCCGGGGAGGTCGAGATACAGCCCATCCAACTGGGCGGGGTCGAAATTCTCTGGCACGTCAAACACGATGGAGTCGGTCCCCTCTTCGGCCGGTGAAAACGACTTGCTGGGCGTATGCCATTTGAGCTGCTTCAAGTCGTCAAACCGCAACGGGTAATAGACATTTTTGTGATCGTCCGAAAGCTGTGCGGTTCGCAGGGCACCATTCTCCGTCGTGAACTCGTTCCCGTACCAGCTTTTGAAAGGAAAGGTCTTGTTGGATCGATTCGCCAGTTCCAGGTAAACGACGATGTAGGGGCGTCCTTCCGAGGTGATCAGGTTGTTGTTCTCGTCGCGGCCACGGACCTCGCCCCAATCGGCGTGGTTCACCTTCACCTTGAAGCCCTGCATGGTGGCGGAACTTTTCTTGGCGTCGATCCATTTGACGTGGATCTCCCCCCGTTCGGCCGCTTCCATCACTTCCTGGATTTGGTTGCCGGTGTTGGCTTGCCCATCGGCTACGTAAGGGCCTTCGTAAACGACCTCTTCTTCCGGTCCCCACGAGGACGAGATTGCCACGATCACCGCGCCGATCACCCCCGCCGAAATAATGCTAATCGTGACCACATAGGCCAACTTCTCGATCAGCTTCCATGGGATTTCTCGCCCTTCCCCCTCACCTTCCCCCTCTCCCTCAGCCGCTTCTTCAGCCGCTTCTTCCCCTGCGGCCGCCGGGCTTTCCGGCGGGGCGGTCTTGGCCGGTTTTTTCTTGATCTGAGGGCCGCGCGTCGAGCTCCCACCGGTATTGATGACCGGGGCCATCATCGGCGCAGGGGTCGGGGCTGCCGGTCCCGGCACGACGAAGATGCCTTGGCAGGTGGGACACTGCACTTGGGTTCCCGCTGGAGAGGCGACTTCCAGAACCGTGGAACAGTGGGGGCAACTCAATTGCATGACGAGAGGTCCGTTACCGAGAATCTGACCGAAGGAGAACCATTTTCTATTGTACTACGAGCCCCACAGCGAGGCACCTAGGAGCCGTCGAAAAACAACTTCCCGACGTCATCACTCCCCAACGCGGCAGCGGCAACTGCCAGGAATTTTTTTAACCACGAAACACACGAATGACACGAATCGCAAACGGAGGAAATGCCGCTCTTGAGCCTTCCAACGTTACCAGTTCAGAGGACGAGAGATAAAAAATGTGCGAGAAATCGACACCACCTGAATCCCCTCTTCTATTCGTGTCATTAGTGTCATTCGTGGTTGGAATTTGAACTTGGCACTGTCCAGACAAGTCGTCCAGCCAAGTAGGACCTTAACATTTTGAAACGCCGAGGCACCGAGGCTCGGTCTCTGCGCCTTTGCGACTTTGCGTTTCCAGCCCGTTCCACTTTGAAGTCCTCATGTAGTCTCCACAAGATCACGCCATCGATCATCCGACGGGAGGCCACGAAATCGGGAGGTTGTTTTTCAGTGACTGCCCAATCGGGCTTCCGCCCAGACGGCCAATTTTTCGCGAAAGATTTTCGAATTATGTCGAATATCTACCGGCAGCGAGGGATGCACCAAAAAGTGATGCACCGGGGCCGATTTCTCATTGGCGGCGGCTAAGTCCCCCAGTTCCCGCTCCAGTGAGCGCATCTCTTCCTGGGTGTTGGGGTAATTTTCCGAATACGGTTCGACCACCACCACCGGAACCTGACTACCCACCGGCCCGATGCCCACCAAGGCACAGCGAAACACCCCAGGATGCTGATTGAAGACCGCCTCGACCGGAATCGTGAACATCACGCCAGCCGCGGTTTGCACCCGATGCGTTTTCCGGCCACAAAACCAGAAGCGGTCTTCCGTATCGAGGTACCCGACATCACCCATTCGGTGCCAAAGCTCGCCTGTGTCCCCCGCGATCTTCGCCAGCCGGGTCGCCTCGTCACTGGTGGCGTACCGCCGCGTGACGACCGGTCCGCTGACGATCAGTTCGCCGATTTCACCCCGTGGTAACTCAGTCGCGTCCGCCAAATGGGCGATGGGGCCATCCTCAATCGCAATCACCTTCCACCGAATCCCGGAAAACCGCCGACCGACACAAGTCCCGGCCCCGGTGGCCGATTGTAGCTCGGTCCCGTCGAGCACTTCACTCGCGGCGATCGACGCGACCGGCAGGGCCTCGGTCGCGCCGTAAGGTGTGTGGATGTCCCCGTCGGGGTGCATCGCCTGTTTCAGCCGCCTTAGCACATGCGGCGGAACCGGAGCCCCGGCCGAGAGGGCCCGGCGGAGGGTTGGGAGCTGGATTTTCTCCGCCTCGCAAAACCGCCCCACGACATTCCAGACCGCGGGGGAGGCGAACGACTGCGTCACCTCCCAGTCGTACATCGCCTCGATAATATTACGCGGGTCGACACTCGCCGGGCGGCTCGCATCCATGTCCGGGATGATCGACATCACTCCCATCGCGCTGTTGAACAGCCCAAACAGCGGGAACGCGGGCAAGTCGATCTCGCCCGGCTCGATCCCGTAAAACTCCTGAATTTGCCGAACCTGCTGCATGAACCCCTCGTGCCGGAACTCCACCCCCTTGGGCGGCCCCGTGCTGCCGGAGGTGAAGATGATCGCGGCCTGGTCATCGGCCGCCGCCTGGTAGGGAATAAAGCCGGTCGGATCGGTTTGCCGTAGGTCTTCCAAAGTCGGCCCACCCCAGAACCACCGCTTCCCGACGGTAATGTTGTGCCGCGCCGCGCGATACCTTCTGCCACAAAACACGCGGACCGCCTGGGCCAAGGAGATCGCCACGAATCCTTGCGGCTGCGCCTGATCCAAACACCCCAGCAAATTCTTCCGCCCCATCCCGGGATCGATGAGAATACTAACCGCCCCCACCTTAAACAGCGCGAACACCAGCGAGACAAACTCAATGCTCGGCTTAACCATCAACGCCAGCCGTGTGCCCGGCGTCACCCCCATCTTCGCCATCCCAGCGGCGAGGCGATTGCTATCCTCTTCGAGTTGGGAGAAGGTGACGCTGCGGTACTGCCGCTTACCCTGCTTGTCCCGCCCAGTCGGCATCGCCACGGCCACCTGGTCGGGCCGCTCGGCCGCTACTTTCGCGAGCAACAACCCGACATTGAAAATCGCGGTGGCGGCGTGGGAGGTTGGTGGTTCGAGCGACATGCTAGTGGGTCGTCTAGTCAGAGTTTACGGGCGGCACGGGCGGCTTGTCCGCCAGTGGGAAGTGCGAGAAGTTGTCGCGTGTATCGGGTATTCGAGCTTAGCCCCAAAGGGACTCCGGACGTTGAGTCAATCAAAAGTCGCCGTAATCTACCCCTCAATCCTCCGCTCGACAACCGAGAGCATATAGTCAAGCAGTTCCCCCGCGATGTCGACGCCATGCGCCGCCGCCAAGCCCCGCCACCCAGGCACGCCGTTGACCTCCAGCAGATACCAGTTCCCTTCAGAATCCGGCAGAAAGTCGAACCCCGCAAACGGTAACTCCCAGGCAGTGCCAATCCGCCGGACGATCTCCACGAGCTCCGCCGGGACTTCGGCGACGCTCGCACTGCCCCCCCGGCTTAAATTGGTTCGCCAGTCGGAGTCGGAACTCCGCCGCATCCCCCACAGCTTTTCACCCAGCAGCAGCACCCGCAGGTCATGGCCGGGGTGGTCGATGAACTTCTGCACGTAGATCACGCTGCCGGATCGCTGCAATGTCTTGAACACGCGATGGGCCAGTTCAGGGTCGTCGACCCGCATGATCCCGCGGCCTTCGCTGCCAAACAGCGGCTTGACGACGGTGAGCGGCCCCAATTGCTGGTAGGCGGCCACCCCATCTTGCCAGGTCTGGCAGACAATCGTCTCCGGAACCAAAACCCCCGCGGCCGCCAACCGGGCCAGGCAAAGATACTTATCGATCGCCAGTTCCATCGCCCGAGGTGGGTTGATCAGCGGAATCCCCGATCGCTCGACCGCTTGGAGCAAATCCATCCGCAAGATGATTTGCTCTAAACTCCCCGGCGGCATACTCCGCACGATTAGGGCGTCCAGTTCCTGGAGTGAAACGTCACCGGCAAACACCGCTCGCGTAGAGCCTTCTCTCCGCAGCGATCCACCTAGTCTCTCAAAATCGAGCGGGACGATCTCCACGCTCCGCGGTCCCGCGGCCCGGATCAGGTCCGCCAGATACCAGCTCTCCGGATTGCCAAGCACACCGATTCGCCGCATACGATCCACACACTCCGCGGGGCGCGGATCCTTGGTCAGGTTAGCCGAACGACTGGACCAGCATCTCTTGATCGATCCGGCCCGCGGTGGAGGTCGTTCCGTCCCGCAAGCTCACCAAATGGACCTCGGCCGGACTGAACAACAGCGGATCGATCTGGTAGAAGTCGAACTTCACCGCCTGCAAGATCTCTTCAAACGGGCGGCCATACTCTTTCGAGCTACGACTAGGCAGCTTCTGGGCGACCTCGGCTAGCAACTCGCCGGGGGCATCGATCCAGAGGGTGACCGACGAGCCATACAAAATCGCATCGTTGGTCCGGCCGATCCCTTGCACATCGTTTTTGGCCACCGGCGGCAATGGGGCAACCCCGCGGCCTGAACGGACCAGCGAAAGATCAAATTCTAAGGCATGCAGCTTATGCATCGCCGTCTCAACACTCCGGGCCACAATCTGCAAGTTCCCCGTCAGGCTGGCGGTCTTGGCGACAAACAGGTAGAGCTGCTTCGGAGAGATGTCGCAGTCGTGGGCAATCGCGCAGCAAACCTCATCGGTCGGCATGGTCGCGGTCTCCAAGATTCCGACCGCGACCTCGTTTTGATCGGTGATCCCCAGCTCCCCAATCAGCGGTTCCTTGGCCGCTAAAATACGCATAGGGCCGCTCCCCATCCCGAAAAACTTTCCCTGCTTGATCTGCCATCCGGCATACTGGGAACCGAGGCAGGCGAAGAGGGGATGATCCGTCGCAACCGCAACCGCCGTGGAAGTCCCCACCCCGGCCCAACTCTCCAGGGAAACAGTTCCCAGCCCGGAAAGGCAAATCTCCGCCAACAACCGCCCCGCATTCAGGCCGCCGGTTGCTTCAATCCCCAGATCGCAGACAGTCGTCCCGCACTCCAGTTGGTGCCTTTCCGCATTCCAAAACTGTGGCTCGCGCAATAATTCGCTCGCGAGCGCCAACGCCATCCGGTTCAAATTCACGAATCAACTTTCGCTTGAATAACCAGTAATCCTCGACTCCCCCATCATGCCGCAACATTCGCCCACCCGCAACGGAGGCAATCGCCAGTTCCCCGCAGCGAGATTGCGTCTTACGGATGAGCCGATTATCGTGTGGGGCAATGGCCGGTGCGATGGAAGATGGTGCGAGGATAAGTTTTTTGCCACAGAGGGCACAGAGATCACAGAGGAGAGGGGTTGGGTTTTGGTGAATCGCCGAGCGGGAGAGCGGCCTTCAATAAAATTAAGGATGACCACGAAAGACACGAATTACACGAAAAAGGGGAAATAGAACCCTTAGTCCCAAAGGGACGTTTCACGACAGCCCAGTTGGTAATACAGAGTCTAAGAGAGTCAAAAGAAACAG
>JBBDIM010000046.1:0-6833 GCA_040880405.1 Pirellulaceae bacterium
GGCAATTGATGGTCGACGTCTTTCGGCAAATGCCGGAAGATTCCGAGGTGGTGGATGATTTTCGGCGGAAGTTGGCCGCGGCTCTTTATTAAGCTTTCCCTGCTACAGCAACGCGTAAAGCGGGGCCGGATCGGAAAGGTCCTCGACCAAGACATCCGGCTCGTGGCTGGCAAGCTGGTCCAGATCAAACACCCCGGTGGCAACCGCGACCACTTGGGCACCAATCGCCCGCGCACACAGGATGTCGTTGGGCGTATCGCCGATGACGATCATGTCCTGGGGCGGGACATCTCGGCCAAGGTGATCGAGAGCCGCTTGGCGGGCCACCCTAGCCACGTCGTCGCGCTCGCGATGGATGTCTCCAAATCCACCGAAGGGAAAGTAATGATCGATCCCATAGTGGCGCAATTTGATGTGGGCCCCTCGTTCGACGTTCCCCGTCAATAATCCCAGCGTGACATCGTCCCGTGGCTCCAAATCAGCCAAAATCGACTCAATGCCGGCCAATACGCGCCCTTGGCGGATCGGGAGATTTTGGGTCAAACCTTGCAGGTAAAGTTCGCAGAACTGGTTCCAGTGCGCTTCGGTGAATTCTCGGTCGTGGAGCTCAAACAGTTCATGGGTGATTCCACGGTCGGTCTTTCCACTCACGTGCAGGTGGACGGCCAATTCCTCCAGTTCAGCCACCTGCAGAAACGCCGCGATCATGGCGTCTTTGCCCGACATGTGGGTATTGACCAAGGTACCGTCGATGTCAAATAGCAGAACTTTCATCGAGCCTCGGTTAGCGTTAGGGGAATCTCAAGTTCTTCTTGGCTCTCGGTCCCCAGTCCTCGGGTAATCTTGAGCGAAATCGTCGCGCCCACCTCATGCTTTGCGAGGGCGGTGAGCAGATCGCTATGGTTGTTGATCGCAGTTCCGGCGAGTTCAAGGATCACATCGCCGAACACGATGTCGTTATTTTCGTTGTAGAAGGTCGAGCGAAGCCCCGCCTTCTCGGCGGCGCTTCCTTCCATGACCTGACTGATCAGCACCCCGCGAATTCCGAGCCGCTGGCTGAGGGTGGGTGGTGCCACGGCAACCCCCAGATAGGGTCGTAATACCTTGCCATGCCGCAAGATCTCGGTAACCACGGTGTTCACGGTATCAATCGGAATCGCGAACCCAATACCGGCGTACACGCCTGAAGGACTAATGATTGCCGTATTGACGCCAATAATCCGCCCACTACTGTCCAGCAGGGGGCCGCCCGAATTGCCGGGGTTAATCGCGGCATCGGTTTGAATCACGTCGTCGATTCGAAATCCTCCGCCAACCGGCAACGAACGACCTAAACCGCTAATCACGCCGGTAGTCAATGTTTGATCAAATCCGAATGGATTCCCGATGGCGAACACCTTTTGTCCGACTTGCAGGTCGTCGGAAGTTCCCACCATAATCGGCCGCAGGCGATCCGCTGCGCGATCGGTAATCTTCAGCACCGCGAGGTCGTTTTCCGGCGAACTCCCGAGAATGACCGCCTCGTGAGAGGAGGCGTCGGCAAAGGTGATCAGGGTTCGACCTTGCTGATGGTCCACACTCTTGATCACGTGGTAATTGGTGACAATATGGCCGTCGGTATCCCAGACGAACCCGCTCCCCTCGCCACTGCGGATTTCATCCACCACGGGGCTACCAAAAACCTGTTGTCGCTGGGAGGTGGTGATGTAGACCACGGAATCGGCGACATTTTCGAATAGTTCGATCGTCCCCTTTTCATCCTCGGCTAGGTCGCCGCGGGGAGTCACCGATCTCGGTTGGGCATCCGGATTGGTGAGTGCGCCTTTGGGCGCGGTGGTCAGATAGCTGATAAACCAGGCAACCAAAACCGCTGCCAATAGGCAGAACAGAAACAACCGCAAGAACGCCATCGTTTGGCGGTCTCGCGCGGTGGGTTGATCTGGCGACGCCGAGTGTGGGTATTGATCCACTACGATTCCTCCATCGGTCGCGATCGATCCCCGAGCGGGAATCTCTATTCGCCGCGCAAGGAAAAGGCCCGAGAAAACGGGCCAGGGAAGCTGGGGAACTAGGATTTGAACCTAGACTAACAGAGTCAGAGTCTGTGGTGCTACCGTTACACTATTCCCCAAGGGAAGGTTCATAGATTAGGCCCTAAGTTCCCGTTCGTCAAGGTATTCTCCTGAGAGAAAGCTGGCCAGCCCATCCAGGCACTGCTAAACTGAGCACTACCTCACTGGCACCAGTGAGCCCCCGCCACGTTCCTACCAACAGCCAAAATCTCGGGGGCCAAGGGGCAGTCTTGGAGGGATTGCCTGGGAGGATTTGATCGTGGTGACATTCGTCAAACCGCTGGAGCGACCTTCATGAGCAGCTATTTGGTTGTCTTAAACGGCCCTGATGTCGGGAGTCGGATTCCCTTAACCGGGGACAAGTACGTCCTGGGCCGGCACCCGGATTGCGATATCGTCGTGGAGGTCGGGGCGGTTAGTCGGTACCATGCCCAGATTGTGAAGCAGGCGGGAGAATATGTGGCCGAGGACTTGGGGAGTCGCAACGGCACATTCATTAACGACATTCAGATCCATGCCGCCAAAGTTCTCTCCAGCGGCGACTCCATCCGGGTGTGCGATATCACCTTCGAATTCCACCACGACTCGGTAGTCCACAACTCCATTGATGCCCCACCCAATCGAGGCGCTTCCTCGGTCAGCGATACCGTTCCCCGGCAGCTAAAGGAGCCTTCCGCGTTCGGAACGATCTTAGTGGACGACTACGGCGACTCCTCCAAGATCATGTCCAAGTTGGAGGTCTCGTCTCAGGCGGGGGGCACGCATCTTTCCTCCAGCCCGGAAGTCAAGCTGAACGCGCTTCTCCAGATCACTCGGCACTTAGCCGGGACCCTCTCTCTGGATGAGGTGTTGCCGAAGGTGCTGGATGGGTTGTTTAAAATATTTCTCCAGGCGGATCGCGGATTCATCATCCTGTTGGATGAAAAGGGAAATCCGATTCCCCGCTGGTCGAAAGCCCGACGCGAGGGGGACGATGAAGTTCGGATCAGCCGGACTATTGTGAGCCACGTGCTGCGGACCCGAGAGGTGATTCTCTCGGCCGACGCGGCGGCCGATTCGCGGTTTGAGATGAGCCAAAGCATCACCGATTTCAAAATTCGCTCGATCATGTGCGCGCCGTTGGTCGATGCCCAGGAAAACGCGATTGGCGTGCTGCAAATCGATACCGTCGATCAACGGAAACGTTTTCAGCAGGAAGACCTTGAGGTCTTAGCGAGTGTCGCCTTGCAGGCCGCCAATTCAATTGAACGCGCCCAACTGCATGAAGCCGCCATCAAGCAAGCCCTCGTGGAGCGGGAACTCACCGCAGCCCATCAAGTCCAGATCGGGTTTTTGCCTTCCACCACACCTCAATTTCCCGGGTACGAGTTTTTTCATTACTACAAGGCAGCCCACACGATCGGTGGAGACTATTACGACTACATTCCGCTCTCCGATGGTCGAGTGGCGGTGCTCGTTGGGGATGTCGTGGGGCATGGGATCGCCGCCTCGTTGATGATGGCCAAGCTATCGGCCGAGGCTCGGTATGGGCTCGCTTCAATCCACGATCCCAAAGCGGCGATCGAGACGCTCAACAATAACTTTTGCCGAGCGATCCCCGGCGACAAGTTTGTCACCTTGGGCATTCATATTCTCGATCCACAAACCCACCAAATCGTCATGCTCAACGCGGGGCATAATCCGCCCCTCTTGCGGCATGTCGACGGCCGAATCGAGTCGCTTGCGGAAGAAGAAATCGGCCTGCCGATCGGTATCATGGAAGATGCGGACTACGACATCGCCACCATTGAGCTTCAACCGGGACAAACCATCCTGATGTACACCGATGGCATCAACGAAGCGATGAACGCGGCCGGAGATCAATTCGGAATGGAGCGGCTCTATCAGCGCATGGCACGCCCCTTCACCTCAATTGAGTCCCTAGGGGAAGGGATCATCAATGATTGCCACCAGTTTATGGGAACCAGTCCGCCGTACGACGACATGTGTATGGTCGCCTATCGTCGGCAGGCGGAGGCATAGTGAAGCGTCCAGTTAGAGTTTACGCGTAGCGGTGGTTGCTGGGTGCCATGCCCACGCCCTCCAACGTGGGCATGAGAAGTGCGAGATGATCCTGCCTCTTTCGGAGAGTCCGGACGCAGGTTCGGGGGCCATTAGCGGCTCGCCTAGTGCGCGAGAACTACCAAGTGAGTCAGTTAACCGAGGGTTAGGGGGCGGCCGTTCCACTGGTCGTTCATCGAGTTACCGGTGGAAAACCAACCCGCCAAAACATGCCCACGCTTTCCGGGCGTGGGCATGGCACCCGATGGCCTGTTCGGCGAGTGGAACCCGTAATCCGTAATCTCTGATTGGACGGGCCACCCCTTAAAACGCGATACAAGACGCGGGCGCTGGGGTAGCGGCATAGCGAGCTCCCAGCGGCTCAATCCAGATGTTGCGGAATACGACCGGATTGCCATGGTCCTGAAACAGGGTGGGCAGCGGCTCGGCCCCTTCAGGTTTGCCGGCACCGGTTTTGTTGGGTAACGCGAAGTTATCGTGTACCTTGATCCCGTTATGAAGGACCGTGATCCGCGCCTGGGCGATTCGATTCCCCTGGTCGTCGAACCGGGCCGCGGTGAAGTAAATATCGTAGGTTTGCCAGCGAAGCGGCGGAAAACCCATATTCACGTTCGGAGGCTGCGTCCGGTACATCGAGGCCCCGTCATTAAACTGGGGACGAAGACCGAACGAGTCCAAAATCTGGACTTCGTATCTTCGTTGGATGTAGACACCGCTATTGGCACGGGCTTGGCTACGTGCATACGGCATGTAAGGAAGCCTAAACTCCATGTGCATGCGAAAATCCTCAACCGGCTCCGCGGTGGTTGGGCCAACCATCAGGTAGCCCTCCTCATTGATCTTCGCGTTCTTTAGGTTTTCCGGTGTACCGCCATCGAACAGCACCGTGGCCAGCGGGCCTGGCGGCAAACCTTCGGTAGCGCTGCGCCGCTCGACTTTTGAGAGAGACCCCAGGGAGATTCCCTCCGAATTCACCACTGCCGCGTTGTCGGCGTGGAGGGTGATTTGGTATTGGCCAGCACTGAGGATCGCCCGATTTCCTTCCCGGCGGCCCTCAAGTTCTAGGAGTTCCCGCTCGTTCCAACCGCTGCCGGGAAGTCCTCCCCGCATTTGCGTGGCAATCAACTTGCCATCCCCTTGGGCCACCACCTGCAGTCCGGTTCGTTCGAGCTGACCGTGTGGCAGGCGGAGTGTCCCGAGGTACTCACCCTGAAACGCGAAATCGTCATCCGCTTCGGCCGGGTTGGTGATCGCGAATTTGCGGGGATTATCCGGAGCCGCGAAAGTGGAGGTCGCGCAGCAAAGAATGAAACCGAAAGCAAGTGACCAGGCAAGTGAGCTGAGGCGGGGCATAGCAAAACTCCAATCACGGCAGTTCAAGCGGATGGGACGAGCGGGGAGAGCGATCTGAGCCATGATCAATGAAGTCGACAATAATCCCATGGCAAACGCAACGCGGAACGATAACGGATGATGCGAATTTGAAACAGTTGTAACGATTAAACAGTTTGTCTCGACCCGAAATCGAATTCAATAGTATCGCGAATTGTTTTCTTAGGAATCGCGCAAAAAAAACGCGTCAACCATCGGTCAGACGCGTCTTCGATGCACATTGCGTGTGGGCAGCTCAGGAGCCAATCTTGAAACGACCGGCCTTCAGAGCACTATTCGACGACTTCCTCTTCCGTCTCAGTCTCCATCTCGGTTTCCGTCGCGGGGGCTTCGTCGGTCTCGCCCGGTACTTCTACTTCAGGAGGAGGAGTCGGTGCGGGCGCGTCGGCCGGTTCGCAACCGATGGTCAGGGACACACAAGCCAGCAGCATGCTGGCGGTAGCCAGCCATTTCAGAATCGACATCGTGATAGCTCCTTGGAAAAAGTTAGTTCCGCGAAATGTTATTCGTGAGACGGCACTGTTTATTATTCTAGAGGGGGGAAACTTCGGCGCAAACCATGTCGGGTTAAAGTTTTTCCTGGGGGAGGTTTCCGTCTGCCGGGGTAACCGATTCCTTTGGAATATCGGGAATCTTACTTCAGGTACTTCCGAGCCAACTCCTCAATTGCCTCCACCACCGACTTTGAGCGTCCTTTGGTATCGATCAAACCGGAATGGGGATAAAGGTGAGGGCCCTCATCGCTGGCTTGATTCCAAAAGATCCCCTGAACGCTGGGATGGGTGGCGATCGCGGGCAAAATCTTACGCACCAGTTCGCGCTGCCAGCGGCGGCTGATTCGTTGATTCTCCGGTGGCGGTTCGGTCAAAGGATAAACCGCGTGGGGGTCCGCCCGCCAAGAGCTGGGGACCGAAATGCTGACAAACAGCGGTATCCCTAACATTCCCCATTGATCCAAGAGATCGGAAACCTCGAAGAAATCTCGGAAAAACGAAGTTCCTCGTTCTCGACCCAGATTCATTTCCAAGCCGATTCCGCTGACTCCGATGCCACCACGCACGAGTTCCTCCGCGAAATGAATCGGCGCTAGTTCTCGGTCGCTGCTCGCCAGATATTCACCCCACGGCAAATCGAAGCTGACCAAGACCGGCGTGCGTGGTTCCTGCTTACGGATCGTTTCAATCGAACTCAGGAGCAAGTGGAGTTGCTGTTCGTCGGTGAGATTCAAAGTACGACAATGATTCAGCCCACTGGCGCAATACCAAAAGTCGGTATCCCCGCCAAACTTCCGGACCACCCCTTCGACGA